>JBOHRL010000038.1:0-3692 GCA_050732695.1 Longimicrobiales bacterium
GCATGATCACCTTCCGGATTGCAGTGTTCACCACATCGCAACCTGCGACGCGATGCCGGCCGTCATGTTGTGCGTGACGACCACCAGAAGTGCGATGCCGGTGGTAGGTCGAGGGTTTGAATTGAACGCGGTCCGATTCCTTTTGCATCATCGCCGATTCTGGTTGCAGCGATCCGGCCATGCAGGCCGCCGCCCAAGACCAGAATGCGCGCGCCACGCGGGGCATTCCCGTGTATCGGCAAGTTCGGGTGACTGTCGGCTTGCGTCGAATAAGAGCCTCGACCCTGCGCCTGTATCCGCATCGAGGTAACGCGAGCGATGCGCGAGCGCGGAGCATCGTCAAACCCGCACACGTCCAGGTGGCAGCGGAGCGTTGCGGAGTTTGCCGCGCAGGGCGCCGTCAAATGCGCACGCGTCATGATCGAATCAAACCGTTGCGCAGTTTGCCGCGCTACGGGCTGTCAAATCTGTTCAGCGGTGATCCTACCGAAACGTATGTACGAAGACATGGATCAACAGGTCAAACCTCTGGTCACCTGACCGACGAGGGACCCGATGGTTCGCAGTGCACCATCAGCCCTTCTTTCGCAGTACGACGCGACCCTTGAAGTTGCGCACGGTGACCTGACCGCCACCGGCGCCAATCGTAAAGCTGACTTCCGTGCCGCGGAGCTTGCTTTGACGCGATGTCGCGCTTACGCCGAACTGATCATCGAACGCGCCGTAGAACGTGCTGATGCTGAAGTCACCGGCAGCCGTGGCCGGGAGGAGGAACTCGACTGCGCCGCCGTGATTGATGAAGTCGAGGGCGCTTGCGGTGCCGACGTTGCCAATGTAGCGGATGTCGCCATCGACCGACTCGAAGCTGCCGCGCTCGAACTGATCGCCCTCGATGGTGAGATTTCCACTCACGGATGACGCTGTGACATCGCGGATCTGACCTCGGATGTGAATATCGCCGCTGGCTGTCCTGGCGCGCAGCGCCCGGGTCGAGGCATCGATGGTGAGATCGCCGCCCAGCGATTCGGCATACAGCTCGCGCGGATTGCCAGACACCGTGATTGCACCGCTGATCGAGTTCGCATCGACTCCGCCGGTCACGTCGATCACGACGATCTCGGCACTTGCCGTCTTCACCCACACCTGTGCATTACGTGGTACGCGCAGCTCGAGGTGGGATGGCTTTACGTTGGACGCTGTCTCAGTGCTCCACACGCCGAGCTTCGCACCGTCCGGCGTGCCGCCGATGAACCAGTCGCCCGGGCTCGGCTCGACGATCGTCCCAGTCACGGCAACCGAATCGCGGTGCCACGCCGTGACCTTGACGGAGCCGGCGAGATTGTAAATGCGAATGGATCCGTCGGACCGGAAAGCGAAGCCCTGATTCACGGAGCGTTGCGCCTCGAGTCGTGTCGCGCTCGAAGCGAGCAACGTCAACGCGGCGAGCAACGAGAACACCGTTACACGCAGGTGCCGGCGGATCGGTTCGAAGAAGTGGTTTGCCGACCGCCCAGTCCCGTTTCGCAACCACGGATTCGCTGCGAGTAATGGCAAGTTCGAAGGCTCAAGCCCGCTCGACGGGCAGCGCCACGGCTTTCGTCGCTTCATCAGATTCCTGCCTGTCCCTGCGTTGCGGTGCGGAGCAGGTCGAGCTTTTTCTCCCACGTCGCAAAGAGGATTCGCGACAGGTCGATATTGCCCGGCTGAATGGCCAGAGCTTCTCGTGTTTCTGTCAGTGCCCGATCGATGATGAGCAGGTTCTCCTCGAGCAGCCGCACGGTCTCCGGCGAGAGTTGCGTGCGCTGCTCATCGAGCAGCTGTTGCAGCTCCTGTGTCGCAACACGGTACCTGGCCTCGACGGCACTCATGTCGCCGGCGAGCTGCGTCGCACCGGCCGGTCCATCGTCGATCGGGCCCGCCATCGGTTGACCGGCGGTGCGACGCTGCACCAGCAGCGTGA
Source organism: Longimicrobiales bacterium (assembly GCA_050732695.1). GTDB lineage: Bacteria > Gemmatimonadota > Gemmatimonadetes > Longimicrobiales > RSA9 > JBFFZF01. The sequence continues at coordinate 1,961 of JBOHRL010000038.1, forward strand.
GCGCCGACGTCAGCACAACGAGCACGACCGCCGCGGCGGCGAGCACGTAGCGCGCTGACGCCAGCGTACGCTGGCCGAAGCGCGGCCGCAGCGCGGCTGTTTCGGCGCGCCGCGGAACGGCAGTGCCCGGATCGATTGCATCGTATTCCTCATCGATCTTCTGCCATATGCCGCCACGCAGGTCGTGCGCCGGTGCAATGTCCCGAGGCAGCGCGGCAAGCCGTGTTACGACTTCGCGCATGGAATCCACGTCGGCCCGGCACGCCGCGCAGTCCGCCAGGTGGGCCTCGATCGCAGCGCGCTCGTCGGTGGACAGCACTCCCTCGACCAGGTCCTGAAGCCGATCCTCGTGCGGGTGTGCGCTCATCGCCACACGGGCGCAACCCGAGCGTCGTGCGCATGTGCGTTCATCGCCACACCGGCCCAACCCGAGCGTCGTGCGGGTGTGCGCTCATCGTCACACCGGTGCGATCCGATCGTCGCCAGGATGCGTCCTCATTCTGATTCCCTTGCACGCGCCACTGTCCACTCATCTCGTCAGCATCCCTCGCAGCAATTGGCGGGCGCGATGCAATTGCGCCTTGGCCGTGCCCACTGCAATGCCCATCATTTGTGCGATGTCCTCGTGGCGGTACCCTTCGATATCGTGCAGCACGAGGACCTGTCGTGCGCCGGCCGGCAGCGCTGCGATCGCGCGCTCGAGTTCGAGTCTCGACTCGGTGTCCGCGGCGCGACCTGCTGCATCGTACATCGCCACATCCTCTACAACGGTAATCCGGCGTTCGCGGCGCTTCGTCCGCCGCTCATCTTCCAGTACGACATTCACGGCCAGCCGGTGCAGCCATGTCGAGAATGCGCTCTGTCCGCGAAACGTACCCAGCGAGCGCCACGCGCAGACGAACGCATCCTGCGTCAGTTGTTCCGCGCGCATCTGCTCGCCCGTCATGCGCAGGCAAACCGCGTACACGTGCCCGACGTGCTCCGTGTAGAGCCCGTCGAACGCGCTGCGGTCGCCCGCCTGCGCCCGCGCCACCAGATCCGCTGGTCGCTCGACGCTCCGTTGCACGCCTCTCCTCGCCCGTCCCGCGCCGGCCTCGTGAGTGGGATGCCGCAGGAACCGCAAACGTTTGGATCGCATTCGAGTTGACAGGTACGGCCCGGATCTCTAACATTAGTATCTGTCTCGACAAGCCCCGCCGGCGCCCGCGACCGGGATCGCCCGCGGGGTTCCGTGTCAGAGATCCATGCTGTTTGACAACCGGGAAGCGAGTGTGGATCGCGGGCGCGACGCTCGCCCCGATGAGGCGGTGCCCACCGTTCTCTCGGGGATGGCTCGCGTTCGAGGAAAGTCCGAGCTCCACAGGGCAGGGTGCCGGCTAACCGCCGGGCGTCGGAAGACGACGGAAAGTGCAGCAGAGAACAGACCGCCGATGGCCTTCGGGCACAGGCAAGGGTGAAACGGTGGTGTAAGAGACCACCGCGCTCCCGGCAACGGCGAGCGGCATGGCAAACCCCACCCGGAGCAAGGCCAAATAGGGGACGAGGCGTGGCCCGCGCCTACGGTCAGGGATGACCGGCAGTCCCGGGTAGGCTGCTCGAGGCCGCGGGTAACCGCGGTCCCAGAGAAATGATCCGCCTCCCGTCAGGGAGACAGAACTCGGCTTATTCCGCTTCCCGGTTGGTTGCGCGCCCGTAGCTCAGTTGGATAGAGCGTCGGCCTCCGGAGCCGAAG
>JBOHRL010000039.1:0-132534 GCA_050732695.1 Longimicrobiales bacterium
ATCACGAACCCGCCGGCGCGACCCGCCGCGAATGCGATGGCAAGCGCCGCGATGTCCGCCAACACGCCCGCGGCGATGATCGAGGACGTTCGCACCGAGATGCAGGCTCTGCTGCGGCACGCGGCGACGCAGCAGGAGATCTTCTATTCCATGAACGGCTACACGTACGCACAGCGAGCCGATCAGCTCGACTGGCCCGATGACATGCAGGGATTCAACGTGCACATCACTGCCGCCGGGGGCGGCGGTTATACAATGTTGATCTTCCATGACGAAGCATCAGGATCCTGCGGCCTGACGATGGGGAAGGGAGGTCCCGTGGGCTGGAGACCGGGGGTCGTGAGTTGCGGGTAGATAAACAACGGGTGTGGGAGAGGGTGATGAAAGGTGGGGGTGGGGAAACGGCGGGTTGAAGGCGGGTGGGGACGGTTTTCGAGTGATTCATGAGTTCCGAGACACTCTGGTGTCAGGACATCCGAGACACTCATGCCGTCTCCTCTTTGACTCTTCCTTCTCTCGCTGGGGGCGTAAGGAGCCTCTCTTTCAGGACCGAGGACGCCGAGGAGCAGCGGATGCTCTGGGGCGAGCCGGCGCACTGAGAAGAGAAATCGGGTCGGCGGTGCGCCGGTCCGATGCCCCGGTCGTGAACCTGGTGGAACAGCGGAACCGCCGGCCGCAGCCCCCGTCGGTTCTGCACCCCCGAGTCCCCACCCGCCTTCAGCCCGACGTTTCCCCACCCCCACCTTCATCACCCTCTCCCACACCCGCTTCTTCATCGATGTTTCGAGCTTGGACCCCCTACACGGTGCGGACGGGTTGCGCTCGACAGGACTTGCGGGGTGGGGAACCGCAGGTGTCTCGCATCACTCGATGCGCAGCGCTTCGTGGGGGCTGAGCCCGAGAGGCGCGATGTGCGGCCAGAGTGACGCCGCCTGCCTGGTTCCGCATGTTCAGCATACGAAAACAGTTCAACGCCCGAGAATGAAACGGCCGATGGGTGAACGTGACATCGAGGTCCTGGCACTGAGCGAGAACCGCGACCGGCTGGGCGAGGTTGCGCTGCTTCTGCACGAGGCGTTCGAGGAATGGCCGGAGAGCTGGCCGACTCTGGAATCTGCCGAGGCAGAGGTCGGGGAGTCGCTGGGAGCGGACCGAATCAGTCTGGTGGCGGTCAGCAGTAGGGGAAGGGTGGTGGGCTGGATCGGCGGCATTTCGATGTATCAGGGTCGCGTGTGGGAACTTCATCCGCTGGCGGTCCGGCGGGATGTCCAGGGGCGGGGTGTGGGTCGGCTGCTGGTTTCGCACCTGGAAGCAGAAGTGCGCCGGCGCGGCTGCGTCACGCTGTATCTGGGCACGGACGACGTAGCGAATCTGACGAGCATCGGAGGAGTCGATCTGTATCCGGGCGTGCTGGATAAGGTGGCCCGGCTGGAGAACCTTCGCCGGCATCCATTCGGTTTCTATCTGCGGGTTGGCTTCGAGGTTGTAGGCGTGGTTCCTGACGCGAACGGATACGGCCGTCCGGACATCATGATGGCGAAACGGGTCGTCTGACGTGCGACGCCCGGCGCCGTAAGTCTGGCGGAGGCCAGCCGCCGGCCGTCAGGGCTCGAAGAATTTCCCGCTGGGCCGTGGGCATCGCGAGCGATTCGAGTTCGGCGGGGGAAGCCCAGCGCAGGTCTGCGTTCGCGGATGTGACCGGATCCGAGTGGCCCCGGTTGGACCGGTCGGGACGTGAGGAGATCCGGAACGCGAACGCGTGGTAGGTTTCGCGCCGGTGGCTGAACTGGTGAGGCACGACGGCGACGGTGGTTGCACGGCGGGCGTCGCCGGTGACGCCGAGCGAGCGTGCGGCGCGGGCCGCGGCCCGGCGCGGTGTCTCGGCATGGCGAACGACGGCCGCGGGGAAACTCCAGAGGCCGGCGAGGAGGCTGGCCGGCGGCCTGCGCTGAACCAGGAGCCGGCCGGACGGATCGAGCAGGACGGCCGTGCCGATGTCGAACGATGGGACCGGTTTCTTTGGGCGGCGAGCGGGTCGGAGGTCCGTGGTGCCGGCTGCGTAAGCGAGACAATGCGGGCGCAGTGGGCAGAGACCGCATGACGGTGAACGCGGCGCGCAGACGGTCGCGCCGAGCTCCATGAACGCCTGATTGAAGTCGCCGGGTCTGTCGGCGGGCATGAGGGCGTTGGCCACATCGTGGAGGCGGGCGGGCGAAGGATCGGTTTCATCGAGGAGCCGGGCGAGGACCCGCCGCACGTTGCCGTCGATGGCTGGTTGTGCCTGGCCGAACGCGATACTGGCGATGGCGCCAGCGGTGTATGGGCCGATGCCGGGGAGTTCGCGAAGAGTGTGCATCGTCCGCGGGAATCGCCCATCGAACCGATCCCTGACGACGCGGGCCGCCCGGTGTAGATTGCGAGCACGGGAGTAGTAGCCGAGGCCCTGCCATGCGAGCAGCACGTCGTCGAGATCCGCGGCGGCAAGCGAGTCGAGTGTGGGGAACCGTGCAAGCCAGCGTTCGTAGTAAGGCAGGACGGCTCTGACGCGCGTCTGCTGGAGCATGATCTCGGAGATCCAGACGCGGTAAGGGTCGGCATTGCGGCGCCATGGCAGGTCGCGCCGCCGTTGGTCGAAGAAGTCGAGAAGCGCGCGCTGCACCGCGCGCAACCACTGCGCATCCCGCTCCACGCGCTTCATCCGGGGAGCATCATGAGGCTGACGACCTACCGCAAATACGACGGCACGTTCCTGGACGCGCTCAACCTCCAGGACCTGCTCGAGAGACTATCGGACTTCCTGCTCCAGAGCGGGTTCGACGGTGGCCCGCACTTCCACCCGTGGTGGGGCTGGTCGGGCGATCCGGAGGAACGGTCCACCGATGCACTCAAGGAAGCATTGCTCCAGGCGTTGATCGAGAGCGGACAGCTGACGCCCGAGATGCTACGCGAGTTGCGCGGCGAGGGCCAGACGGACGAGGAGACGCGCAGGAAGATCGCGGACATGCTCGATGCGCTCGTACATCGTCTCGTCGAGGAAGGCTGGCTCAATCTCTCACAGCCGCCGCAGATGCCGGCGTCACACAGCGAGATGCGGCCAGGCGAAGGAACGATCGACGACGCGCGCCAGGCTGCACAACAGGTCGAATTCAATCTCACGCAGAAGGGCGTCGATTTCCTTGGCTATCGCACGCTCCGCCATCTGCTCTCCGCGATCGGCTCATCCAGTTTCGGCGCGCACGATACCGCGCATCTTGCGACCGGTATCGAGGCCAGCGCCGCGTCGCGGCCGTACCAGTTCGGCGATACCATGAACCTCGACATCGCCTCCACCCTCAAGAACGCGCTCGCGCGGGGCGGGCCGCGCGTTCCACTCGATCTCGACTATTCCGACCTCATGGTGCACCAGGCTGAGCATCGCAGCTCCTGCGCAACCGTGCTCATGCTCGACGTCTCGCATTCGATGATCCTCTACGGCGAAGATCGTTTCACGCCCGCCAAGAAAGTCGCTCTCGCGCTCTCTCACCTCATAAGAACGCACTATCCGGGCGATTCGCTCCGCGTCGTCACCTTCGGCGATCGCGCCCAGGAGATTCCGCTGGGTGAACTCGCGCACGCACAGGTCGGCCCCTTTCACACCAACACCGCCGAAGGCTTCAAGCTCGCGCGGCGCCTCCTGCTCGCCCAGAAGAAGGACATGCGCCAGATCGTCATGATCACCGATGGCAAACCATCCGCCATCACGCTGGACACCGGTCGCGTCTACAAGAACCCCGCCGGCCTCGATCCTCGCGTGATTCGCGCCACGCTCCGCGAGGTCTCCGCATGCCGCAAGGCCGGCATCCTCATCAACACCTTCATGCTCGCTCGCGATCCCGCACTCGTCCACTTCGTCGCCACCGTCTGCCAGATGGCCCGTGGCAAGGCATACTTCACGAATACGATGACGCTGGGCGAGTACGTGATGCGCGACTTCCTGCGCCGTCGCACGCGTCGCGTTCGCTGATTCCAGCGGCCGGTCGGAACCCGCCGGTACGCCGGCGTTTCCAGGCCGGCCGCGCAGGTACTGTATACACGAATCACCCCCGCGCTTGAATCCCCCGCCACGTACGTCGCGCTGTCACGGCGGTCCGTGCCCGCGCGTTCTTGACAGAGGCGTGGTCCGGACCCAAGTTGACCGCGAGTTACGGCTCAGTCGGCCCGATGCGCAAGCGGGCTTTCACAAACACAAAGTCAGGGCGGGCGTCGCAACGCGCGTGAGGAAGAACCGCGTGGATCTCAATCCGTAGCGCGACAGCCTCGAGGAATCCTGCGCCGGTGTTCGCGGTTCTGAGCACGCCGGTCGGGCGATCCGTGAAGTCTGTGGCGCCGCGAGCGACCAGACGCTTCCAGAGCCATCGGGCTCCTGCGCAAGAGGGGCCCCGATCGATACACAGACGAATCGACGACCCGGGGGGCGTCCGGCCACCCGGTCGTGTTGCACGGGCACGACATTGGGACGTCGTTGCCATTTTCCGTTGTGTCCCCTCACACCGGAGGTCTGCATGAGTTGGCGTAGGGTACGAGCAAGCGCAGCCGCCGCCCTCATCCTGTTCGCGTTCGGCGCGGCACAGGTCTGGGCGCAGCAGACGGGCAGGATCACGGGCCGGGTGGTCGATGCGGCCACGAACCGGCCGCTGGCCGGTGCCCAGGTCTTCCTGCCGCCGACCGGCATCGGGAATATCACCGATGCAGACGGTCGCTACCTGCTGCAAAACGTGCCCCCCGGCGAGCATACGGTGACGGCGCAGCTGGTGGGCTACAAACAGGCGTCCACCGAATCGACGGTTACGGTGGGTCAGACGGTCGTCGTCAACCTGTCGCTGGCCGAGTCGGCGATTCAGCTCGACGAGATCGTGGTCACCGGTGCGGGGGTCGCCACGCAGAGAAAGAAGCTGGGCAATACGATCGGGACGATCGATGCGAGCAAAGTCACGACAGCGGCCGTGACCGACGTCTCGCAGCTCATCGCGGGTCGTGAGCCGGGCGTCGTGGTTCTCCCGTCGGGCGGATACACGGGCGAGGGCGCGCGTATCCGCATTCGCGGCTCGTCGAGCCTGTCCCAGCTCAATGAGCCGATCATCTACGTGGACGGGATCCGCGTGGATCGCTCGTCCACGAGCGTGGCTGCGCAGGGGAATCCATCCAAGCTGGATGACATCCCACCAGAGTCGATCGAGCGCATCGAGATTTTGAAAGGCGCGGCCGCTGCGACGCTCTACGGCACCGAGGCGTCGAACGGCGTGATCCAGATCTTCACGAAAAAGGGCCGGTCGGGTGCGCCGCGTTTCACGCTCCAGGTGGACCAGACGGCGATCAACATGCAAACGGACCGGATCGCTCCGCTGGCCGACTTCGCGGAGACTCAGGCCGACATCGATCGCATCAGCCAGCGCTGGGGCAGGAACGTGGAGCTCTACGAGCCCTTCACGGAGGATCTGATCCCGACGTATTTCAACACCGGGCATCACCAGGCCTACGCGCTCTCGGTCATGGGCGGCGGCGATCGCATCACGTACTTCGTCACCGGCCGCTTCCAGGATGAGGACGGTCCCCTCGCCTTCAACAAACTGTTCCCTGACCAGGGATTCAGGGCGACGAACGACGCGAACCGGCGCGCGCAGACGGCCGCCAATGTCGTGATCACGCCCATCGAAAAGGTACGGGTGACCGTGAACACGATGTACTCCGAAATGGACCAGGAAGTACCCAACAACGGCAATAACATCTACGGTGTGTTCCCCAACCTGACGCAGAGTTTTCTGCGGCTGGCCTGTTCCGAGATCAGCTCCACCTGTCCGAAAGTGAACCTGTACGGCACCAACAATTTCCTGACCGCGAACGAAGCGGTCTACCAGATTCTGGAAGTGGAGTCGAACCATTTCACGGGAAGCACGAACGTGAACTACGCGCCGGTGCAGTCGATCAGACTGGACGGCACGTTCGGCATCGATTTCGTCAATGAATCGAACACTTTCTTCCGGCCGTTCGGTTGGACGGTGGACAATTATGCGACGGTGACGCCGGAGGGCACGCGCAGCATCGGTGAGATCCGGAGCCGCGTCGTGACGGCCGATTTCAAGGCGTCGTGGGAAGCGCAACTGAGCGGCGCCATCTCGAGCACCTTCCTTGCGGGCGTGCAGGGGTTCCTCTCGCAGCGCACGAATCGGGAAGGGCAGGGCACGCGTTTCCCCGGCCCCGGCCTCGAGGTGGCTGGCGCAGGCGCCGACCAGAGCGTGGATGAATCCTGGACCCGCAACACCCAGGTGGGCGGCTACCTCCAGGAGCAGCTGGGTTGGAACGACTGGGCCTTCGCGACCGTGGGCGGCCGCTGGGACGCAAACAGCGCGTTCGGTGAATCCTTCAACACGGCGTTCTATCCGAAGGTGAACGTGTCGATCGTTCCAACGGAGGCGTTCGGGTGGGATCACCCGATCTTTTCGACGATCCGGGTGCGCGGCGCGATCGGCAAGTCTGGCTTGCAGCCGAGTTCGTTCGCCAAGTTCACGACCTACTCACCGCAGCCGTCTTCGGATGGACCCGGCATTCGACCGTCAAACCTGGGCAACAGCGACCTGAAGCCCGAGGTATCGACGGAAATGGAAGCGGGTGCCGAGATCGGCCTGTTCGGCGACCGCGCCAGTGTCAACTTCACTCTGTGGACGACAGAGGTCGACGACGCGCTGGTGGCGCGTCAGTTCCCCGTGAGCGGTGGGTTCATCAACACGCAACTCGACAACATCGGCACTCTGTCGAAGCACGGATTGGACCTCATCGTCCAGGGCACGGTCCTCCAGACGGAGAACCTGAGCCTGTCCCTCTTCGTCAACGGCGCGTTCCTCCAGCAGGAAATCAAGGACTTGGGCGGTGCGCCCGCGCTGAAGACCGGGGGCAGCTACTCGCGCTACCGCCAGTATCTACAGGAGGGCTTTGCGCCCGGCAGCTTCTTCGGTCCGAGGCTGGCGGATCTGGCCATACCGCTGAACCTCGATGGGTCGTGCGTCGAGCCGAGCCAGGCGGATGCGCTCCAGTACTTCTCAGAGCCGCGTAACCCCAGTTCGTTCAAGCCGCTGGTTCATGGGAACAGCGGGCTCGGCGAGCCGAACGGCGAACTCGCGTCGCACAACTGCGGGACTGGGGCGCTGTTCACGTACCTGGGCAAGTCGACGCCCGACTGGCAGGGCACGTTCGGCGGAACGCTCAGCTTCCTCGGCAACTTCGACCTGACCACGCTGATGGAGTTCAAGGCTGGTGACTACGTGGTCCATGACCTGTCGGGTGAGTTCCGTCGGTCCAGCCCGACGATCGGCCGCAATGTCCCGAATTGCGCGGCATTCGAGGCGACCATGCGCAATCCGGCCAGCACAGCCCAATCCCGCCTCGATGCCGCGATCGACTGGGCGCACGATTGCGAGGGGCTGGCGCCGCTCGATGGGCTCAATTCCATCAATGCGGCCGACTTCATACGCTGGCGCGAATTGTCGCTGACGTATCGTGTGCCGATTTCGTTCGTCGAGCGCTTCGGGCTGGCCAGTGCCACGTTCAGTGTGGGCGCTCGCAACCTTGGACTCTGGGTCAACAGCGCCTTCAAGGGCATGGATCCGGAGAACAACATCAACGGGCGTTGCGACGGCGGCCTGAACTGCAATTTCCTTGATGGTACGGACGGCTGGCAGGTTCCGATCCCGCGCCGGATCACGTTCTCCACCCGTGTGAGCTTCTAGGAGGTCGCGATGAGAACGATTCCATCGAAGTGCAGACAGTGGACGTCGCTCGCGCCGGCCCTCGCGCTGGGGCTCATGCTGCCGGCGTGCGACATCCTGGACGTGAACAACCCGAACAACCTGACGGAAGAGAGCATCGAGGCGGTCACGGCGGCAAGCGCGCTCGTGAACGGTGCCGTGGCGGCGAACGCGCGCGGTATCGCCACGCAGTGGTTGGGTTATCATGTGGCGACGGACGAGATCGTGTGGATCGGATCGCGCGATGCCTGGGGGCAGCTCGACCAGGGATTCGTCTCGAATCCGGCGAACGAGTTCACGGACGCGGCGTTCCCGGTCGTAGCGCAGGCGAGGTGGCTAGCCGACCGCGCGGTTGCGATCCTGGATGGGCACGTCGCGACCACGCCGACGGTCGACCTCAAACGGGATCAGTCGCGTGCCTACCTTGTGGCGGGCACGATCCGCACCATCATCGGCGAAACGCAGGAAGACTTTGCGTTCTCGGACAAGCAGGAACCGTCCGCGGCGGTCGGGCCGGCAGCGATGGCGGGGGTGCTCGACGAGGGCATCCAGCTGCTGGACATGGCTGTATCGGTGGCGACGGAGATCGGCGACGCCGATCTGCTGAGCCGCTCGCTCGCCATGCGCGCTCGGGCGAAGCACTCGAGGGCGATCTGGGATAAGATCAAGCCGAGCGTCAACACGGCGCAGCCGCTCGTGAGTTCGGCAGGTGCGACAGCCGATGCGACTGCCGTGCTCGCCAGAGTGGCAGACGACTGGCGGGACCAGATGACGTACAGCTCGGCGACACTGAGCAATTACATGGCCAGTGAGATCAACAGCCGAGGCGAGCAGCAGTTCGATACGACGAGCATCATTTCGGTCAACCGCGCGGCTCCGAAGACCATCCTTGCAGTCAAGCTCATGGATCCGATCGACAACGTGCCGGATGCGCGTATTCTGGCATTCCTTCAGGAGTGGAAGGGTAGTACCGACATCGGTGTCGCGGGCAACATTTACGCAGCTCTGACTCTGACATCCGCGAAGCACATGCACCTGATCCTGGCCGAGGACGAGCTGGCCAAGGGCAACACGGCCGGGTTCACGACGCACATCAACGCGGTCCGTGCGGTGGATGGGCTGAGTGACTACACGGGACAGATCCCGGAGATCGAAATGCTGAAGCACGAACGCCGCGCGGCCCTGTTCGTAACCGGTGTGCGGCTGATGGACCTGTACCGCTTCGGCATCAAGGACCCGCTCTGGCAGGCGAGTTCGGATGCGTCACAGACGCCAGGAACGCTACTGCCGATCACCTGCATCGAGAGGAACTCGAACACGCTGATTCCGGATTGTTGATCCGCCGTTTCAGCCATGGCGCTGATGTACGCTGGCTGTAGCAACAGGAAGGAGCGCGGTGCAAGCTTCCGCGTTGCAGGAACCAGAGCAGAGCGCGGGTCGATGGACAGGGAGACGCACGATGCTCCCTGTCCTTCTCGCGCTTGGCCTGGGCGCGGGTTGCGATTGGTTCGATGACCCTTCGCCGGAGGAAGCGAGGGTCGTGATCGACGGCGACGCCGGCACGACGATCACGTTGATCGCCTCGTCCAAGTTCGTGGCCGGCGTGAACGAGTTGGGCGTGACCCGCGTCGAGATTCTCGAATCGGACACGATCCTGACTTCGCTTCCGTTCGATCGAACATTCGACATCCGGGGAGATTACAGGTTCTTCGTACAGGCATCGCGTCTTGACGCCGACGTTGGTTCGCTGCGGATGCAGGTGTTCGTCGACGAGGACCGTGAGTTCGACGAGGCGGGTTCGCTGCTCGCGGACGCACCGTTCCGCTTCGTTTATCAGTTCAACCAGTTTCTGACGGACGTCATCGAGGTCGAGTTCTGATGCTGAATCACGACGCCGGATCGGTTCGCCTGCGGTTCGGGCTGGTGCTGGCGCTTCTGTCGACTGCTGGGTGTTACACGTTCAGGCCGGTCACACCGCCGGAGTCGGGAATGGACGTACGGGCGACGCTGAACGTGGACGCCGCGATTCGTCGCAGCCAGGGCCTGGACGACCCGATCCGGTATGTCGATGGCCGGATCGTCGAGTACGGTCCGGATGCCGTATCCCTGGACGTGCTGGTGGCGCGTAGCGCGAGCGTTTTCCAGGAAGTGGTCATCCGCGACACGGTCAGGCTGATGACTTCGGAGATCGAGTCGATTCTCGCGCGCAGGCTCTCGGTTGCCCGCACGGTGCTGTTCGGCGCGATCGGCGTGGGCGGGGCAGTCATGCTGATCGCCGGGATCAGCTCGATCGTGGGCGGCAACGACGATGAGCCGCCGGACGGCAACGAAGCCATTGTCGTTCCGGTCTTCTCCCTCGGGAGCTTCCGCTCCATCCGGGTGTTGGGGATCACCGTACGACGATAGCCCCTGCGATGAATACGTGATGGCACGTCGGTTGCACCATCACGATCGCAACAGCGACCGAGGTTCGAGCGCCTGCCGCCGAGGGTCCGGCAGTCGCTCGTCGAGGGGTCCGGCGGAAACGCCGGGCCCCTCAGTATGTCGGGGGACACGTTTCTGGGGCTGGTTTCTGGGGCTGGTTTCTGGGGGGCTGGTTTCTGGGGACCGGGTGGGGGTGGCGGGTCAGCGGGGGGCGGCGAGTTCGGCGAGGGCGGTGCGGGCGGCGGCGTTGTCGGGGTCGAAGTCGAGGCCGTTGCGGAGGGCGATACGGGCGTCATCGGTACGGCCGGTGATGATGTACGCGCGGGCGAGATTGAAGTGAGCGGCGGCGAGGGCAGGATCATATGTGAGTGCACGGCGGTAGCGTTCGATGGCGCGATCGAAGCGGCCAGCCCGGAGATCGACATTGGCGAGGTTGTGCCATGCGAGGGCGTCGGTCGAGTCTGTGCGGAGGGCACGGAGGTAAGCGAATGCGGCGGCCTGGTCATCGCCCTGGCCGGCGCGAACGAGGCCGAGGTTGAGCCATGCGAGGGTGTTCGTCGAATCGGCAGCGATTGCGCGCTGGAGGGCGTCGAGTGCAGCGACGGCATCGCCCGCGTCATTGTGGACGAGTCCGACCCTTGTGAGGATGTCGGCGTCGGCAGGCTGGATCTCGAGTGCCTTGCGGTACGCGGTGACGGCGCGGGGGTGCTGCCCAGCAGTGCGAGCGATGTCGCCGAGGAAGCCGAGCAATATGACCCATCGGGAACGCACGGCGGAACCGGACGAATCCGATGCCTCGAGCCGTTGAATCAGGAAGCGCCGGGTTGTCGGGTCGTTGCCTTGCGACCAGTGGAGTGCGGCGAGGCCGAGTGCGGCGACATCGGGATCTGCGTCGTTTGCGGCGGCGCGCAGCCGATCGACGATCGCGTCCGGCAACGCATCGACATCGGGCTCGAGATGATCGCGGAGTAGCGTCCCGAGCCCGAGGACCTCGGCGGCGACATGGCGTACCGTCGTTGCACCGTGGGTACGAACGAGGAGGGCGGCAAGCGAGTCGCGATTCGTGCGCACTCGCTCGGATGCGAGGCCGGCGACGAGAGGGTGGTGCGGCTTGAGTGCTCCCCACCAGGCGCGCGTCTGGGATTGGAGCGCGGCGGCGGAGCGGTCGGCGTGACATTGCGCGCACGCGGTCTCGATGCCGAGGCCGGCGTCGAATGCGGGGCGGGGCAGCGGGATCGTATGATCGGAGCGCGCGTAGCGGATTGCAGAGCCCACGGCGGGTTCCTGCAAATAGGGCATGTGGCAGGACACGCATCGGCTGCCTGTCGATTCCGCCGCGTGGTGCGTGTGCGCTTCGAGGTCCACGGCCTTGCTGGGATGGCATGCAGTGCACTGTCCATTGGCGAACCGGCCGGCAATCGGCCGGCCGTTGGCATCGCGGTACGATTGGTCGTGGGGATCGTGGCAGTCCGTGCACGTCATGGATCCACTCAAGTAGCAGTCGCTCCACAGATGTCCCTGCTGGTAGGCGAACGTGCGGATGCGGCCGTCGGCAAAAACGGGCTCGCCGGAAAGCAGAGCGAGTCCCGGGCTGTAGTGTTCCGCGAACGGCTTGCCGGGCAGATAGCCGGGCCGCACAACGTCCTTGAGGGCATGACACTGGAAGCAGATCGTGAGAGACTCGTCCGTTGTGAGCGTCTCGAGTGAGACTGGAACAGTGGAGCCGGAGCTGGTTCCCGCGCCCGGTATCTGGTTGGACATGGCCTGGACGTGCTGCTTCGCAGGGCCGTGGCAGGACTCGCAATTGATGGCGAGGCTTGCGTAGCGGGTCTCGTCAGGCCGGCCAGGTGATGGGTTGATGTCGATCTGGCTGCCGTGGCACTCCTGACAGTTGGCGAAGCGGGCGAGGGTGCCGAGCGAACGTACCGGGGTCCAGTCGCCGCAATCGGCGAGTACGAGATCAGGCGTGATGGGCTGCCAGCCTCGGCCGAGCCGTGAATCGGTGTTGCAGAACCAGACTGCCTCGTCACGCGACCATTCAAAGGGCAGAAAACGGACCGAGCCATCGGGCCATCTGGATATGAAGCCCTGAGTGCCGCCCCCCACCATGTGCGCGCCGCCGATCACGCCGTCCACGGTGAGGGTGCGCTCGGGTCTGCCGTCCTGACGGATCACGAACGCGTGCTGTCCGCGAGGATCCACGACCGGCGTGACCGTCGCATCGCCAAACCGGATGGCTCGACCGTCGAAGGGCTGGACCAGTCGCTCGCGGGCCGCATCGCCGCCCGCCCTGCCGTGCGTCGACCCGCGCCATTGCGCGTACTGCGATTGATGACAGGCAGCGCATGCATCGGCGCCAGCGAAATCGTCGAACGACACGGTTTCATCGCCGGGTTCGAATGCAGGCGGAAACGGTGGCAATGCATCGCCGCGCAACAGGAACACCCCGGCAATGATGAGGAGCGCAGTGCAAGCGAGGCCGATGCCGGATGCGATGCGCGACACAGGCCGCGTTGTCGCGATCCGGGCTCGTTCGGCGGGAGGCGTGCCTGCGTGGCGCGTCCTGCGTCGCTTCGAGGTCACCGTGAACTCCGGGCGGGTACGGCGCCATCGCCAGCCCAATCGGGCTGGGTGCAGTCGCAAAGATCGCGCAGATGGCGGACCAGCGCGCGGATGTCATCGGGCGAGAGAAGCGAACCAAACCCGGGCATATCGGGACTTCCGTCGAGGAACCGCGCGCCTGCCGCGATCGCATCGTAAAGCCGGTCGTCGGTGCGCGTGGCCATCATGCCCGCATCGGTGTGATCCGCAGGCCGCTCACGCAGAAAGGCGGCGTTGTAACCATCGCCCGCACCCGCTCCGTGACAGGCAGCACACAGCGATGCGTACCGCGCAGCGCCATCGGTGGCCGTGGGCTGCGTGTCAATTGAGATCGCGTGATCGAGCGGCGAGAGGTAGCCGGCTCGGTCGCTTTCGGTGGGCGTAGTCGTTGTGCGGGCGGCAAGCGCGCTCGCGATCGCATCAAGGGTCCCGTCCGGCGCAAGCGTCGCCGGCATGATTGCGGCCGGCGCGACGTGAGAGGGGTCGGACAGGATGGCTCGGACATACACGGCATCGAGGCGCGCGCCTGCGGCAGTGAGGTCCGGGCCGATGCGTCCACCACGCCCGTCGAGTTCGTGACAACCCATGCACGAGAGGCGATCGCGCATCACGTTCTCTGTCTTGCGTGTCTCGAACGCCGAGAGGGCGGTGGGCACGAACGAGGGCAGAGCGGGCGCCCCCTCGAGTAGCACTGAAGTGATCGAATCCAGCTCCTCGTCACGCAATGCGAAGGTAGGCATGCGGCCCCCATCGCCAGGGCGTACACCGAATGGCCGGACCGAATGTGGTGCGCGCAGAAACGAGCGTAACCAGTCCGGCCGAACACGCGCTCCTTCGATCGCGAGAGATGGTCCGTTCAGGCGAGGAGTCACGGCGAGGCGCGCGTGACAAGCCGAGCAGTTGAACGCGTCGAAGAGACGCCCGCCATCGGCGGGCGTGTACTCGCCATCGAGCCGGGCAGCTTCCCGGGCCGTCCGAGCGGACGCCCGGGCGGGATCGGCGCCGAGAAATCGCGCCAGCGCGACCGCCTCCCGTGCATCCAGGTGGAAGTCAGGGTGTGGGACCGAGTCGGGACGGAGCCGGGCCCAGACGTGATCCGGGTCTCGAATGACACCGGCCTCGAGTTCCGGAGCGATGGTTGACCGTGGTGCCGGCAGCCCGGCGTGGCAGAGACCACAACCCAGAACGCGAAGGAGCGAATCGCTCTCCATCGGACTTCGCACGGCGATCGAAGGAGCGCGCGGCGGGGGCACGAGGTCACGCACCGGCCTGGACGCGCTCGGTTGGTCCGAACACGCTGCGATCCAGGCCGTGGCGAGTGCGGTGGCCGTCGAGCGAAGGCCGCGCCCCCGGCCAGCGTGCCGGGGCACGCCTCTACCAGCGAATCGGGATCACGACCGGAATCCCGTCTCCGACCGCGTCATCTTCGGTTACGCCGCCAAGGTCCACCACCTGAATCAGCGCGACCAGCAGCAGTCCCGTGCCGACCGCGCCCCCGATGAGCGCAGAACGTTGGCGCCGCATCCGCAAGCGGTTCAGATACGCATCCTGCCATGCGCGCGCATACGCGAGATCACCGAGTGGGCGAGCCTGGGCTGCTGCCGCGGCCGCGGATTCGGCGCTCGAACCCGCCTTCGCAACCGCGACACCGGTTCCAATCGGCCCGAGCAACGCTCCGCCGATGAATCCACGCACAAGCCAGCCCGCGGTCGAGACGTTGGACGCTTCGGTTCTGCCGGCTTCGCTTCCTGGCTCGGCCTCGGGGCTGATTGTGGTCACGTCGGGCCCGACCTCGTTGCGACGAAGGCTGACGGACCACTCGCCGGACGTTGTGATATCGATCAGGTACAGACCCGTCCTGTCGATGCGCAACTCTTTCGAGCCGCCGAACTGGCCGTCCCCGCTCGCCAGCTCGCCAACAACGTTGCCGGCTTCATCCAGCAACTTCACCGTGAAGGTGCCGCCGCCCTTGTGCTGCACATCGAACACCGCGATGCCCTCGGCGAGCGAGAACTTCTCGGTCGCGTCCGGGCCCCTGCCCTGGAAACGCTGCGCGGCGAGAGGCGTCGCGCTCGCGAGCGCCAGCGCGAGCGTGGCCGCGATGCGATGGATGCGCATGTAAACCCCGATGAGGAGGGAGGTAGACCGCCCGGTCCTGCGCTGGCCGGAGCCTAATCCTGGTTCAGGTCGTTCCAATTCATCAGCGCGTTCCACACGAGCGGAAACTCGTGCTGATTCAGGAAACGGTGCAACGGATTGAACGAGAATGCGACGACCTGTCCGCGTCCAACCGGTACGGCGAAAATCGCGCCATGGCCGACAATCTGGTTCTCGTTGCGAACCATCCCGGAAAGAACGTAGCCGCTATCCGCGCTCGCGACACCCGTCCTCGAGGCGAGGCCAGCCGTGTCGGTGCGCGCCTGCGCCTTCGTCTCGGGCATGCCGAGCATCGGCCCATCCGTGCGTTCCTGCTCGTCTTCGAGCGGTTTGGTTCCATACTGAAGGACCATCGTTCCGCGATCCCGTTTCGCGACCTGCCAGAGCGTTCCGTTACCGCGGAAGAGATGGAAGGTCTCCGGAAAACCGTAGAGCACGGGATTCGCAGGCTGCCTCGCCTTCGCGCGCACGACCGATCCGGGATGGAACAGGCCTGTGGCGGCGTGTGTGCTGAACACGCGCGTAATGCCGGTCTCGGCGGCGAAGCGAGTCGCATTTCCAAGCGTGATGAGCGTACCGCCCGCCTCGACGAATGCCTGAAGGTTGGCAATCCCCTCGAAGCCGGGTCCGCCCGTCATGTCGTCCGTTGCGTCCGGCGTCCCGTGCGCGGGGGAAGCATCGGTCTTCGTGAACGGCATCGGTCCGAACCTGCGGTCGACGCCATGAATCATCTGTTCGAGATCGCCGCCCACGTTCGGGATGAGGATGACATCGAAACGACTGCGCAGATCGCCGCCGCGCAGGTCATCCTTGTCGATCGATGTATAAGGGATACCGAGCTGTTCGAAGGTATAGCGCGCCCAGCCCTCATCCTGTGTCGAGTACCACGTATGGTAGAGGCCGACGCGCGGCAGATCCAACGCATGGCGGTCCACGTCGGGCGCCGTAGCGAGAGCGCGCAAGTCGAGACCGAAGGTGCCGGCAAGGCCGCCCGCAACGCCGCTGCTCACGCCCTCGAGAACGAGGGATCCTGCTGGGAATGTATCCGGGAGAACGGCATTGCGCGGCCCGCGTCCCGACTCTGTCGAGACGACATCACCATCGATCGTGAACATCGCCTCGGCCGCATACGCGCGGGCGCCGGGCGCGTGCTGCTTCAGCCAATGCAAGGCGGGGAGCAACCCGGCCTGAGCGCGATTCGCGATCACATGCACGCCGCCGCTGCCGGCCACTGTGCCGCGATAGACGGCAGAATCGCGCATCAGTTCGAGTCCGCGCCAGTGAAATACCATCGTATCATCGACCGCCTTCACGTCAACGCCATAGAGGTAGCCGAGCGTCCAGGCGATGTCGTCATAGGGCGGGTGCTGGGCATCGGCCGGGAACGTCTGCTTCGTGAGCAATGTGACTGCCAGATTACGATAGGGCTGATCGAGTTTGATCACATAGTCGCCAGCCGAATCGCCTTGCGTGCGACGGTGTACCTCGATGGCCTGACGGCGCAGCTGATTGACGAGGTACGCCGCGCGCGTCGGATCGCGTTGCGTCTTCGGGATGACGAACGCGTGTGGTTTCTTCGTTCGGCCGCGTTCGATGCTGTTCGCGCCCTTGCGATAGAAGTTGTTCAATAGCAACGTCCCGTTATTCGCGGCATAACTCAGGGACGCGAGGACGCCCGCCTGCATGTAGTTGGTGTTGTCGCGGGCGGACCAGCGCACCTTCCTCGTGGGCGGTTCCGGCCGGTACCAGGTGCGTTCGGTGACGGGGTCACCGGCGTAACGTGCGTTCGAGAGGTCGCGGACGTAGGTCGTTGCGCCCGCGTTGCCGAACGTCTCGTAGAAGCGGCCAATGCTGTTGTGGTTGTTGGCGACCCAGATACCGTAGCCGGGCCACCAGCCGTCGTAGAATGCCCAGGTGAAGGCACCCGGCAGCCCTTCGGCTGTAACGCTCGTGAGATCATGGTTCGCGAGAACCTGCCACTCGCCGATCGTGATCGGATCGATTTCCTCGTTGTACGGGCCGGTCCCTGTCATGATGTAGAGGAGCGGCACGGACTCGTGCAGGTCATGCATGATCGTCGGGTGCCAGCGGAAGTAGCCGTCGAAGATGGCTTTGGTCAGGGCGGCGCTGATCTGGATGCCGTCGCGGTTGTTGTCGTGGTAGATGTAGCGTCCCCAGTAGGGCGAACTGCGAGGGAATCCGTCATCGTAATCAGTCCGATCTTTCGTGTAGCGATAGTACCAGTCGACCTGCTTGTCACGGCCGTCGGGTTCGGAGACCGGATTGATGAGGACAATGACGTTTTCGCGGATGCGCCGGATATCGGAGCGATCGCTGGTGACCAGGCGATACGCGAGTTCCATCAGCATCTCGGGCGAGCCCATCTCGGGCGAGTGCAGTCCTCCGTTGAGGTAGTAGACGGGTTTGGCGCCGGTCATGACGTCACTGACCTGAGCGGCTGGCAGAGTTCGTGGGTCGGCGAGGCGGGCGAGCTGCTGCCGGTAGTGTTCGAGCCGGCCCATGGTCGCGTCGTCCGCGATCGTGACGAGGACCAGCTCACGGCCTTCCTCCGTCGTGCCCATGGTTTCGACCCGGATGCGTGGCGAAACCGCGGCCAGCGCGCGATAGTAGGCGTAGATATCACCCGTGTGATGCATGATGCCGGGCGCACCGATGATGGTGCCGAAGTGCTCCCTCGGCGATGGGATGGTCGCGTGTTCTGGCACATCGAGCACGGACGCTGGCAGAAAGCGCGGGTCCGACGTGAACTCGCGGATCAGGCGGTCGTACTCGCGATCGATCTGCTGCGCCGACACGGGTTGGCCGGCAAGCATGGCAGCAAGAAGGCAAAGCCGGCTCACGCGCATTGGAGCTCCGCTGGATGATGGAAAACGGGGTTGCCGATCCGGGCCGTCCGGGTGTGACGGATGCTAACGCGCCGGGGGCTGGCCGCGCAAAGGCTGCGCGGCTGGCGGCCCTCGGCCTGGCAGTGATCGCGGCCGTGCTCGCCGGCAGACTGTTGCTGATCGCGTACCGCGCCGCCGCCGACCCCGCACACGGTTTCGTTTCGCACTACACGGCGAGCCGGCTCGTCCTTGAAGGGGCCGACATCAGCACGTTCTACGACGACGCGCGGATGACACGGGAGGTGCAGCGATTCGAACCGGGCGTGACCGATTTCTTCGGCGCGAATCCTCCCACAATGGCGTTCACCGCCATGCCCGTCGCATGGCTGGACTACTCGACGGCAAGGCTCGTGTGGACCCTGCTGAGCACAGTGGTGTGGCTCGCGATCGTCTTCTGGTTGGGCCGAACGTGCAGGCTGCCGGATTCCTGGGTCGCCGGCCTGGTTGCACTCGCTGCGCTGTTTCAGCCTGCGCTCGAGCACGCGCGGCACGCTCAGTTCCATGTCGTGCCGGTGTTGCTGCTCGTGCTCGTCGCGTGGCGAACTCTGAAACGGCGGCCTCGCCTTGCCGGCGCAAGTCTCGCTGCTGCACTCGTGCTGAAGACTTCCGGTCTGCTCTTCTGGCCGCTGCTGATCGCGCGCCGTCGCTGGCAGGCGCTGGACGGCGGCATCGTTCTCTTCCTCGTGGCTCTGCTTGCGAGTCTGCCTGTGGGCGGTGCAGCAGCGTGGGTCCTCTTCGGCTACCGCGCGGCCGGCCTTGCGCAGAGCGGCTCGCTGTCCGTCACGGCGTATCAGACGCTGCATGGCCTGGTGCGGCGTCTGACTGTAACGGATCCGCAATGGAATCCCTCGCCTGCAATACCATTCGAGTACGGCGCGATCGCGGGAACCGTGCTGGCGGTCGTGCTGCTCATCGTCGCGCTGATCCTGATCGATCGCCGGCGAGACCATGATCTGGCTTTCGCGGCGATCAGTGCGCTCTCGCTGGCGCTCATGCCGCACTCGCTCGACTACCATTACGTGCTGGCCATCTTTCCGATCGCGGTCCTGCTGAGCCGGCTGCACGCACAGCCGCGCAGTGTCGCGTTCTGGCTGCTCGCGCTCGCGACGTTCCTGATTGCGGCCGATCTGCCCTATCGGTCACCGCGTCTTGCAGATGGCGTCATCGCATTGATCGCCTACCCGAAGCTCTACGGCGCACTGCTGCTGGCCGGCCTGGCTCTGCTGGACGCGCGGGCGGGAAACGGGCCCGAGAAACCGGCCCGGCAAACGCGTACATGATCTTCACTCCGCCTTCGAGCCCAGCCACGAGCGCCGGAACGCGTGCATCGCCGGCGTGACCTCCCGGCCGGCCGCTTCGTACAACACGACCTCGAGACGAGGATCTTCGACAAGCGTGATCGTTGCATTCCTCGTTTCGCCGCGCGAGTAGAACTCGACGGCGATCGTGTCGCCGGGCTTATGGCGTGCGACAATCGCATCGAGCTGCTCGGTCGAGGCAACGGGCTGAGCGTCGAGCGCGATGATCTGGTCACCACGATCGATGCCGGCATCGTACAGCGGAGTATCGATCAGACTGGCTGAAACCAGGATCAACTGGTTGTTGCGAACCTGGAACAGCGCCTGACCGAGCGTTGGCCGATCTGGCGCTGCCCTGCGCAGGAGGATGCCGGCGTTCGCGAGGAGGGCCTCGTAATCGACCGCCTCATGGCCCTGTATATAACGAGCGAAGAAGTCATCGGCGAACGACTGATCCTTCGTGATCTCGCCCAGTACGAGGCGAAGGTTCTCGATCGTGTACGGCCGTTCGGTGACGCCATGCTTCGTCCACATCGCGCGCATGTAGTCATCGAGGGTGAGGTTGAAGCGGCTGCGCAACGTCAGATCGAGACCGAGGCCGATACCAGCGCCCCACGTATAATAGGAGATGAACGTGTTGCCACGATTGTTCGGGTCGTTCGCGACAGCCGCATCGACGAAAGGCGCTTGCATGCTCATCTCGGCCGCTGTGAAGAAGGAACGGCCGGGCGCATTCAGGACGGTGTTGATCGTACCGGTCAGGCCCTCGGCGTAGCGGGCATCGTCGAAGATGCCGGCCCGGCGGATGGCCAGGTCATCGTAGTAACTCGTAAAGCCCTCAGCGAACCACAGCAGGTCCGACATGTTCTCACGCGAGAAATCGAACGGCTCGAGCGATTTCGGCCGCATTCGTTCGACGTTCCACGAATGGAAGAACTCGTGGGAGAGGGTGCCGAGCAGACCGAGCGCGTTGTCGGCGAGCGAGCCGGTGTTCGAGATGACCGTCGAGTTGCGGTGTTCCATGCCATCGCCCGCGACCCACGGCAGATAATCGGCAAGGAACGTGTACAGGCCGTGATCATACGGCGCGGGGTTGCCATAGATCGCGATCTGCTCTGCCACGACCTTCCTGGCCATCTCCGCGTACACGTCGAATTCCGGGTCCGTGCCCTGGTGATGGAGTGCGATGCGAATCGTGTCCTGACGGCTGCCGGAAGCGACTGTCCACTCGCGGACGTCGAAGTCGCTCAATTCGGTCGGGCTGTCCATGAAATACTGGAGGTGCGGCGAGGTGAACGTAGCGGGCGAGGCGGTTGGCCCGAGTTGGGTCGCGACGCGCCAGTTCGAACCGGCAGGCGGATGAAACGTGATGCGGATGGGCCGGTCGGCCGCGACAGGTGCCCACATGAACGTGGCGGGCATGTTCAGGTGCGCGTGCGACCGATCGATTCCGGAGTAAGTCCCGTCCGCCCGATCGGCGTACAACGTGTAGGTGAGACGGACCGTGCCATCGTGGCCGTAGACCATCCACGAATGCGGATCGGCCCGCGTGATGTCGAGAGCACGGCCGCGGCTGTCGACGGCGCTGACCGAGTACACGTTCCTGGCGAATTCATGGAGGGCATAGCGGCCCGGGGAGGAGCGGCTCATGCGCGTCTCGAGAGGCCGGGCGGGCAGGTTGCCCCAGCGGACTGTGATCTCGACCTCGTGGTGAGCGACGTTCGGGAAGTGGACGTCGTAGGCCACACTGTCCGCGGCCTGCGGAAGTGCTGCCAGCAACAGGTTTGCAAGGAGGGCGGGTATTCCAGTCATCGGCATTACCTGAATCAGGCGTGAGTGCGCGCCAGTGAGGGATGACGCGGGCCGCACGCCGCGCCTGGGCCTGCAATGATCAGCCGCGACGGGGCGCCAGGGCGTCGAAAGTGAACGCCGCGTTCCGGCGACGCAACGACCCAGGTGCGTGCGCCTTCACGTCAGCGATCGAATACCGTGTTGAAGCCATCAGCTCATCGAGATGCCCGGAACCGCAACAGCGTGGCGGAAGTAGGCAGAAAGCCAACGACATCGGTATCTTGGGCGTTGTGGGATCTGGAGCCGAGCCGAGCCGGCGGTTCTCACCGAACGACCACGAACCCTGGAAGCGAGAAAGATGGGACGGATCGTCCAGCGAGAGGGCCAGCGCGGTCGGGCCGAGAGGGTCGGAACCGCGGCAGGAGTGATAGCCGTAGCGGCCATGATGGTCTCCGTTGACGGGGTGAGCGGCCAGGTTCGCGACACCATACGGGCCGACACGGCAGTGTTCCGGGTCCGGGAGATCGTGGTCCAGGCGCGACGTCCGGTGACGACGGTGGGTGGGTCAGCCGCAGTCGAGGTCCGCGTCGATTCGCTGGTGTTGGCCGCAGCGCCAACGCTCGAACAGGTGTTCCGTGCGCTGCCAATGTTGCACGTTCGGCGCAACTCGAGGGGCGAGGCAGAGATCTCGGCGAGAGGCTCGGAGTCTCGACAGGTGGCGATCCTCGTGGATGGCGTGCCGCTCACACTCGCGTGGGACGCGCGCGTGGACGTCTCCGTCATTCCTGCGACTGCGCCACAGGAGATCGGCTTCGTACGTGGTCTCGGCTCGGTCCTGCACGGCCCGAACGTGCTGGGCGGGGTGGTCGAGATCGGCGTCGGGCGGTCGTTCTTCCAGCCGGAGCGATGGTCGCTGAGCCTGACCTCGGGCTTCGATCATCTCGGCGGCTACGCGGGATCGGCGACGGGCGCGCTTCCGTTCGAAACATCGAGTGGTCAGTGGCTCCTGAGGGCGGGGGCCAGCTTCCGCGATTCGCCCGGCGACCCGCTGCCGGACGGCGTCACAGACCGGCCGGGTGGTGAGGAGGGGGTGCGCCTCAATACGGACGCGAACAACATCGACGGGTTCGTTGCTGTCCGTTACCATGCGAATAGCGGCGCATGGATGTCCTTTTCGGGTGCATCGTTTCAGGCCGAGCGCGGGATCGCAGCCGAACTCGGAGTTGCGGATGGTGACGCGCGTTTCTGGCGGTATCCCAAAGTCTCCAGGACCGTAGCCGTCTTCTCGGCCGGTACGGGCGACGGCAAATCACCGTTCGGTGGCCGCGGAGACATCGAGGCGAGCTTCGGCCTCGACGTCGGTCGCTCGGAGATCGATGCGTTTGCCGGCCCGGGTTACGACCAGATCATCGAATTCGAGAACGGCGATGACCGCACCCTGACGCTCCGCCTGCTCGGCGACCAGACGCTGGGCTCCCGGGCAGACCTGCGCGGCGCGTTCACGCTGTCCGAGATTCGACACAACGAGTTTCTGCCGGAAGGCGATGCCACGTATCGGCAACGCCTGTGGAGCCTCGGCAGCGAAGTGATCTTCCGGCTCATCGAGAACGGCGAGGCCATCAATTCGCTGCGCTTGAGCCTGGGCGGGGCCTACGATGTGGGCGAAACGCCGGAATCCGGAGGCAAGGAGCCGCTGGGCCGGATCTCCGAGTGGGGTGGTCGGGCGGGTCTGTCGATGGGCGTGGCTAACGGGAATGCGCTGTTGCACGCGGGGATCAGCCGCCGGGGTCGATTCCCGGCATTGCGCGAGTTGTACTCGGGCGCGCTCAACCGCTTCGCACCGAATCCCGATCTTTCACCCGAACGGCTCGTCGCCATGGAGGCCGGCGTCACGACCCGCATGGGCAACGGCGAGTTCCAGGCCGTCGTTTTCCATCACCGGATGAAGGACGCCATCGTTCGCGTCACGCTTCCGGACCTCCGCTTCATGCGCGTCAACCGGAACGAACTCGAGAGCACGGGCCTCGAGTTCCTGGTCTCGCAGACTGTTGGTCGCGTCTCACTGGGCGGTGACCTGACGGTGCAGAACGTCGATCTGACCGACACCGAAGCCGAGGTCACGAACCGGCCCGAGAACCTGCCAGAGACCTTCGGCAGCGTGCACGCCGAGGTGCCGCTCGGTTTCGATCTGTCGGCGCTCGCGGAGGCGCGCTACACCGGCAACCAGTTCTGTATCGACCCGGGCACTGGCGAAGACCGTGAACTCGACGCGGGCACGCGACTCAACGCCTCGCTCGGCAAGGTCTGGCGGCTTGGCGCGGCGACTGGACTCCTGTCCCGGCTCGAAACGCGGGTGTCCGTCGATAACCTGGCCGACACGGCGATCTTCGATTCGTGCGGACTCCCCCAGGCCGGGCGGCTGGTCAGGGTTCAGTTGAGACTGTTCTGAACGCGGGTGGGGGGCTGCCGGGAAGTGACGGCGGGTGAGGGTGAGGGTGATACGAGGTGGGGGTGGGGGGCTGCGGGAGGTGACCTCGGGTGAGGGGCACTGGTGCGCCCAACGCTCACCTTGCGTTTTCTATTGGCCGTCGGGACACGACACGAGGTTCAAACGGCAGCACGCCCAACCGCCGCCGTCCCTCACCCGAAGTCCTTGCCCGCTGCCCCCCACCCCCACCTCGTATCACCCTCACCCTCACCCGCCGTTTCCGTCAAGCCAAGCGGGACTGCAACTTTAGTAAGGCCAGCCTCCTGAACTTCCGGGGGCCGACTCGGCCAGCCAAATCGCTTGGCCTGCCCCCGCCACAGCGCTAATGCCCGGAACGACGCCATTGCGCCAGTTTCTTTGAACGTCCCGGGTGGGGTCCTCGGGGGAGATCGGGTTCGGGGGAGCTGGAGACGAGGTGCCCCGTCCGGGACGTCACGCAGCAACGGCGAATGACCTAACAGGGAGGAATGATTGACCGCGCAACTTCCTATCGCGACGATCGCGATTGCGTTGTCCACAGCAGTGCAGACCCACGAGAAAGTTCCGCTGTATGATGGGCTCGGTGACCATCACCACGAGATTTCGACCCACGTCCCGCTCGCGCAGACGTATTTCGATCAGGGACTGCGCCTGACGTACGCGTTCAATCATCCGGAAGCGATCCGTTCGTTCGAGGAAGCGGCGAAGCTGGATCCGTCGTGCGGGATCTGCTGGTGGGGCTCGGCGTTCGCGTATGGACCGAACATCAACGCCCCGATGGATGAGGCCGCCGGTGTGAAGGCGCACGAGGCGCTCTCGAAAGCACTCGCACTGATGAGTGGAGCGAGTGAGCAGGAGCAGGCGTACATCCGTGCGCTTGCGAAGCGGTACGCCGCGACTTCAGCCGCCCAGAGCCCGGCGCGAGACAGCGCGTACGCGCGGGCCATGGGCGAGCTGGCGAAGCAATACCCGGATGATGACGATGCGCTCGTGCTGGCCGCCGATGCGGTGATGAACCTGAGCCCGTGGGACTACTGGCTCTCGAAGGAGCAGCCGAAGCCGCTGATGGCCGAGGCGATCCGCTCGCTCGAAACCGTGCTCGCGAGGAGCCCCGACCACGCCGGAGCATGCCACCTCTTCATCCACTCCGTCGAAGAAGCGCAACCCGATCGCGCGGTCGCGTGCGCCGACCGATTGGGCAGTCTGATGCCGGGCGCAGGACACATCGCACACATGCCGGGCCACATCTACATTCGCGTGGGCCGCTACGGTGACGCGATCGATCGCAATATCCACGCGACGCACGCGGACAGCGCGATCCTGAAGGACATCGTGCCCGACGGCATGTACCGCATCGGCTACGTGCCACACAACTACCACTTCATGTGGTTCGCGGCGACGTTGGCCGGACGGACGCAGCTGGCGCTGAAAGCGGCGCAGCAGACGGCGGCCATTGCGACGCCCGAACTCGTGTCGATTCCGGCCGTGCAGCAGTTCATGATCGCGCCATATTTCGCCAACGTCCGGTTCGAGCGCTGGGACGAGATCCTTGCAGCTGGTGAGCCCACAATCGGGGTGTACCCGAAGGGCATTCACCACTTCGCGCGCACTGTCGCCCTCGCGGCCAAAGGGCGGCCGGCCGACGCCAAGCGCGAACTCGTCATGCTCCGCGAGGTCCTGAAGGATCCGTCACTCGCGGATGCCGTCGTGGGCTTCAATTCGGGGCAGTCCGTGCTCATGATTGCCGATGCGTTCGCCGAAGGTGAGATCGCGGCACGCGAGAAACGCTGGGATGATGCGGTCCGCGCGTTCACACGCGCCGCCGCGCTCGAAGTCGAGCAGACCTACGGCGAGCCGCCCGACTGGCACCAGCCGGTTCGCCAGACACTCGGCTCGGTCCTCCTCGCGGCCGGCAAGCCGGCCGAGGCAGAGAAGGCGTTCCGCGAGGACCTCGACCGATTCCCCGAGAATGGCTGGTCGCTGATGGGACTCGCTCGTAGCCTCGAAGCACAGAATCGAACGGCAGAGGCCGCTGCCGCATGGGACCGTTTCGAGAAGGCGTTTCAGGACAGTGACGTAGCGCGGACGTTGATGGTGTACTGATGAGCAGGTTTCTGGGGCTGGTTTCTGGGGCTGGTTTCTGAACATGCAAAAGCATCAACCCACGAGGAGGGAAGCCTGACCCGTTGGACAACGCAATCGGAATGAAGCGGATGGCGAATCCTCGACTGATACAGTTCGATGTGCGGGTGAATGGGCCGCCCCGAGTCGTGCAGGGCGGGACCCTGGCAGGCCGGATGGCGGCAGCACTGGGCGGGCCGGCGGAGGTCACTCTCCGGCGGCCCGCGCCGCTCGGAACTGAACTCAGGCTCGAAACGAGGAACGGCGGCATCGTCCTGCTCCGCGATGAGGAACTCCTGGCACAGGCGATTCCAGCGCGCGTCGAGATCGACGCCCCGCTGCCGCCGTCACTCGATGAGGCGCACGCGGCGACGCATCGCTATCTCGGTCACGTGAAGCACCCGTTTCCAACCTGTTACGTGTGTGGAACCGCACGTGCGCCCGGAGATGGGATGCGCATCTTCGCAGGGCGCCTGCCTTCGAGCCGGATGGTGGCGGCCGATTGGACGCCGGATCCATCGCTCGCTGGCGACGAACGAATCGTGCAACCGGAATCCGTGTGGGCGGCACTGGATTGTCCGGGCGGTTGGGCGTCCGTTGTGGATCTGGAACCCGTACCGGTCGTGCTCGGACGTATCGCTGCACGCATCGATCGGCCCGTGCACGCGGCGGTGCCTCACATCGTGACCGCGTGGAAGATCGCGAGTGAAGGCCGCAAACACATCGTCGGATCGGCCATCTTCGACCCGGACGGCGAGCTTTGCGCCATTGCGCAGGCTACGTGGTTCGAGGTCGAAGCGAAAGACTGGTCGTGAGCGAACGGGGCGATCAGCGTGACGCCTCGGCTACGCGCCAGCCGTTCGACATGCATCGGTCGTTCGAGGGCATCGGCGCCTTCTACGATGCGTTGTCGCCGTTCTACCACCTCATCTACCAGGACTGGAACGCGTCGGTCGACCGACAGGCTCAACAGCTCGACAGCATAATTCGCGAGTACTGGGGCGATCGCGTGCACGACGTGCTGGATGCGGCCTGCGGCATCGGCACGCAGGCCATCGGACTGGCCAGGCGCGGGTACAGCGTCACGGCAACCGATCTGTCGGGCGAGAGCCTCGAACGTGCACGCCGGTCAGCCATCGAGCGCGGCGTCTCGATCGAAGTCGCCGTCGATGACATGAGAACCCTGGAATCGCAACGCGGCCGCCGTTTCGATCTCGTGATTGCGTGCGACAACGCGATTCCTCATCTGCTCACCGACGCCGACATCCTCGCCGCGCTCCGCGCCCTTCACGAACGGCTGCGACCCGGCGGCGGCTGTATCCTGTCCGTGCGCGACTACGCCGTGATGGACATGACCGGAACGAAACTGGTTCCGTTCGGCGTCCGCCGCGACGGTGACAAGCGCTACATCGTCTTTCAGGTCTGGGAGTGCGATGATGTCGGGTACAACCTCCATTTCTATTTCGTCGAAGATCAGCCCGGCGCAACGCCCATCACTCACGTCGTGCGGTCGCGCTACCGTTCACTGACCATCGATAAGCTTGTCGAGTTCATGCGACAGGGCGGATTTCAGGATGTGAAGCGCATCGACGGTCGGTTTTTCCAACCGCTTGTTCTCGGGTCGGCGTAAGCGAGGAGAGACTGGTGAAGCACCGGCCGCCAGGCACGTTCGCAGGTTGCGTCACCGCTCGCTGGGCAGGTCAGCGGGCGGTGGGGAACGTGACAACTGGAGTGCGGCCTGTCCAATCAATTGCTGCGCAGCGTCGGATACGTGATGCCGAGCTGCTCGAGGTAGTTGTCGTACTTCGTCTCGTCGAAGTAGAACGGCGTCAGCTTTGGCTTGAACTCCGCCATGATGCCCGTGTTCAGCCAGATTGCAGGCGGATCGTCCGCATCGATGAAGGGGGTATACTTGCGATCCTTCGTCTGCACGTCACGGAAGTAGGTCCACGCATCTTCGGCGAGCTTCGGGTTCAGAAAGAACTCGAGCGCGGTCCTCGCCATGACCTTGGCCCCGGCGGTCGCACCCTTGTGGGCGATGGGCGTGGCCATCGCGATCGCGTTCGACCAGTGGTGACCGGGCAGGCCGGGGATGTTGGACGGGAAGCGGAACGTGACGGTGGGCACGTTCCAGCTGATGTCGCCGATGTCGTCGGAGCCGCCGCTCGAGCGGTTGCGTGATGGGGCCTCGAGCGTGTCGAGTTCGGTCGTGAGACCGCTCTGCGTTTCGTTGCCGACCTCCTTCTGGACCGCCTTTGCGAGCGTCTGGTCCGCTTCGCTCCACTGCGGCAGGCCGACGGCGCGAATGTGTCTGTCCATCGTCTGCGCGATCACTTTGTTGAAATGACGCGGCCATGCCGTGCCGAGAATGCGGTAGGTCATCTCGGTATCGGTCATCATTGCGGCGCCCTGCGCGATCTTGATGGCGGTGTCGTAGTTGCGCTTGATGTCCGGGTATTCCATCTCGCGGATGTAGTACCAGACGGATGCCTTCGAGGGCACGACGTTGGGCTGGTCACCGCCATCGTTCACGATGTAGTGCGAGCGCTGATCGGGACTCAGGTGTTCGCGGCGGAAGTTCCACGCGACGTTCATCAGTTCGACCGCATCGAGTGCGCTGCGGCCACGCCACGGCGCCCCGGCGCTGTGTGCCGATTCGCCACTGAACAGGAATTCGACCGATACGAGGCCGGTCCCGCTCGCATCACCCCACGACACACCGAGGTTGTTGCCGACGTGCGTGAAGAAGACGGCATCGACATCCTTGAACAGGCCGTCGCGCACGAACCATGCTTTGGTTGCGACCAGTTCTTCCGCGACACCGGGCCAGAGTACGAGCGTACCGGGAATGTTCTCGCGCTCCATGATGTTCTTCAGGGCGATGGCCGCGGTCACGTTCACGGCCTGACCCGAGTTGTGCCCCTCGCCGTGGCCGGGTGCGCCCTCGACGATTGGATCGTGATAGGCGACGCCCGGCTTCTGACTGGCCTTGGGGATGCCATCGATGTCACTGCCGAACGCGATAACGGGCCGGCCCGAACCCCATCTGGCCCACCACGCCGTCGGGATGCCGGATTGGCCGGTCGTGACCTCGAAGCCGTTCTCGCGCAGCAGCCCCGTGATGTACTTCGATGTTTCGACTTCCTGAAAGCCGAGTTCCGCGAAGCTGAAGATCTTGTCGACCATGACCTGCGTCAGTTTCCGATTCGCTTCGACTTCGGCCGTGACTCCGTCGACGAGCTGACGCGTGCGCGCGTTCTGCGCGGATGCCGGCAGCGCCAATCCTGCCAGCAAAGCAAGCGCGGTGAACAATCGCATGCGGGGTTCCGGGCGCGACACAGGCATCAGGGACTCCGGCTACGAGTGAGCGGCAGGGCGCGGGTAGCGTGTCCCGCGCAGCCGCGTACCGATACGGCTCGCGCGCGGGCTGCGCAACCCTGTTTCGTCCATCCAGTCGGCCCGACGTGGCGCCGTGGACCGGGCCGTCATGTCGCCGACATCGGGCCTGCCGCAGTCGCCGGCGATTCGCCAGGCGCCGGCCGCCTCAAACACTTTCCGGGGCTGGCGCGTCATCATCGCCGACGGCTCCCAGCCGTCAAACAGTTCCAATCTGGTGTCCACACCCCCGTTGCCCGGGCGGGACGCGAGCCCCCGTCCGGGCAACACCTTTGCCGGCCCTTTCAAGCGCTGGTTTCTCATTGTGGGGTCCAACTCACGATGTGCGTAACGTCGCATCGATTCGCGGCAGTACCCCGGGCAACTGACTCGATCTGAAGCACTCGAGGCCAGTCCTTCCTCCGCCTTCGAATCGCTGGATCAGACCACCAACAAGGAAGTTGCACAGGAATTCGAAGCAGGGCACGGGATTTGTCAGGGAACCCCGCCACTCCGAGGGCGGGTGTGCGCCAACGGGATGGGAATTTCAGGGTATGGCCCGGCAATCGGTCATCGGGTGAAGGCGCCGCCGTTGCGGTGCCCAGGCAGCACCCCGGTTGCCGGGCCGATTTTTCCGAAGGCTGTGCTATTCCGATGCACCGTTCCGGAACAGCGCTTCGATGTGATGGATCGGAATGGAGTAGCAGGAGTGCCACAGCCGCGTAGGAATGATTCGAGTAATTCATTGTGCGACAGGCCTTTAGAGGCCGAACGGACCTTGGGCATGCGACTTGTCATCAGGTCCGGCCGAGATGAGCAGTTCAAACCATGACTCGGGGGGAACGCATGAGACACCAGAGGCTGACGAAGGCCGCTGCGCTGTTCGTGATCATGCTGGGATGTTCGGGGCCGGACGTGATGGAACCGGTGCCTGCCCGGCAGGAGGACGCGGTGTTGCTGCGGGGCCTTGTATCGGGCCTCGTGGGAACCGTAGACAACGTGTTGTCCGGATTGTTGAGCGCGGTTCCGCGCCTTGTGCCGCTGAGCGAGCGGACCATCGTAGCCGAAACGATCGGGTGGAACGGCGGCGTGATCCGCGGCGCGGGCGTCGAGCTTGAGATACCGAGGGGCGCGCTCCGGGAAGCGACCCGGATCACGCTCGTCGTGCCGGCGAGTGGATACCTCGAGGCCGAGTTCCATCCTCACGGCCTGAAGTTCAGGAAGCCCGTCCGGCTGCGGTTCGACCTGGGCGGCGGCGTCGATACGAACGCTGGTTTCGTCGGGACCTACTACACGCTCCCCCTACTGCGCGGGCTGATTCAGCCGGCCGAGACGTTCGACGCAGTCGTACGGAACGGGGCTGTCGAGTTCTGGGTCAATCACTTCTCGCGGTACGGTCCGGCTTACCGGCGGGGCTATACCGCGGCGGGCGGCTGAGCAAGCGAGCTGCGCGAATGGATCGCCTGATCGCATCTCACACGAGTTCGTCGAGGCGGTCGGTCCGGCCGGGCAATGGAGCCTGCGTGCCGGACCCGACCGGCTTCGAGGAGTGGCGGCTTCGCGGAAGGGAATCGGAGCGCCGCGGTGACACGGGCGCTGCGCTCCACCAGTACGACCGGGCCCTTGCCGCTCTGCCGGATCCAGCCGGCGACACGCGTGCGGCCGACATCCTTCGCTCGATGGGGTCGGTCTACCGTGAGCGAGGCGAGATCGATCGCGCAGAACGACGGTACCGCGAGAGCTACGCACTGTCCGAGCGGCTCCAGTACTTCGACGGTACGGCCCACGCGGGCAACTGGCTGGGCGTGATCGCCATGAGCCGCGGACACCTCGCCGAAGCCGAAGCATGGTTCCAGCGGGCGTGCCGCGTCGCATCACGCGAGAGGATTGAACGCCTCGTCGGCGCCATCGAGCAGAACCTCGGCATCCTGGCCAACATTCGTGGCGACCTCGATGCCGCGGTGATCCACTACCGCAGCGCTCTCCGCCAGTTCCGAAGTAGCGGCGACGAATGGATGCTCGGTCTCGTGCTCAACAACCTCGGCCTGCTTCATTCCGACCTGTCGCAATGGGCCGAGGCAGAGCCGGCGTTCGACGAGGCCTACGACCTCGCCAGACGCACCGGCAACACAATGCTCGAGAATTCCGTCGAAGTGAACCGCGCCGAGATGGCCATCGGCCGGCGTGACTGGGATACTGCACTCGCCGCATGCATTCGCGCCCGCGCCTTCGCTCAGCTCCGCAATGACCGCCAACGAGAAGCCGAGGCCCTGAAGTTCCAGGGCATCATCGCTCGCGAACGGAACGCCCTTGAAGAGGCCGCCTGGCACTTCAATGAGGCCGCTGTCCTGGCGGATCAATGCGATGACCGACTCCTCATCGCCGAAGTCGCCCGCGAAACCGGTGAACTCCACATCCGCTGCGACCGCCCGGACGATGCCCGCATTGCGTTCTCCCGCGCCCTCGATCTCTTCCAGGCACTCGGGGCGCGCCTCGACTATGCCGACGCCGAGGCGAGGCTCGCCGGGATCGCCACCGAGTAGAAGAACGCCCGCGTGACTGACGATTGTGGTTACGCCGTAGCGGGTGGCTCGTTGGGTGGGCCTGACTAAAAATGTCACACATCGGTGCGGCCGGTGCCTGGCGCCGGCCGTGGCCGGTGTGTCTCACGGCAGGTCAAGTCGTGCTATTGCAATGAGATGGCCATAGCCCCGCGGAGGGCACGGTTCTTCCCTTACAGGCGCGTGATCGCGGAGATCAGGCAAGGAGAGAATCGAACCGTGGGACTCGGGCAGAGCGTGGCGGCGCATGAGAGACCGGCCGGGCTGAGTCGGGAGATCGCGCGCGACAAGGCGACGCTGATCGGTGGAAGCGCGTCGTTCCGATCCGTCGTCGAGATGGCGGAGCGGGTGGCGGGCTATCCTGCGGCGAACGTGCTGCTGACGGGAGAGACGGGCACCGGGAAGGAGCTGTTTGCGCGGGCGATTCATAACGCGAGCGCATCGGCGGGCGAGCCGTTCGTGGCGATCAATTGTTCGGCAATTCCCGAGACCCTCCTCGAGTCGGAACTCTTCGGTCACGAGAAAGGGGCGTTCACGGATGCGCGCACGCCGAAGCGAGGTCTGCTGGAGGTGGCGGGCCGCGGGACCGTGATGCTGGACGAGGTGAACGAACTGCCGCTGAATCTCCAGCCCAAGTTGTTGCGGGTGCTCGAGGAACGGCGAGTGAGACGGCTGGGTGCAGTGAACGAGTACGAGGTCGGGTGCAGGATCATCGCCGCAACGAACCGCGATCTTGGCGCGCTCGCCGAAGAAGGGAGCTTCCGCAGCGATCTGTACTACCGGCTCAACGTTCTGCGCATCGATCTGCCGCCGTTGCGGGAGCGGGCGGAGGACGTGGAGCGGCTTGCCGAGCATTTCGTGAAAGGGATCAGCCGCGAGCACGGGCTTGGCCAGAAGGAACTGACGTCTGAGGCGTTGCAGGTTCTGCGGACGCACGCATGGCTGGGCAACGTGCGAGAGTTGAAGAACGTGCTGGAGAGCGCGCTCGTGATGAGTGACGGTGTCGAGGTGAGACCGGAACACATCCGGCTGCGCAAGCGCGCGACCGTGGCCGTTGCGGGCGATGTGATTCTGGCCGGTAATGCAACGCCGGGTCATGCGGGCAGCGCGGCGGCGGGTCGAGCAGGCGGTTCGGTGTCGCGATCGTATTCGAATGGAGGCCGAGCCGCAGAGGCACCGGGCGAGACACACGCCGCGCCGATCAGTGATTCGGCGCTGGAACCGCTTGCCATGCAGCGCAATGGAGATGTTCCGCGGAGTGGCAACGAGCCAATGACGTCGCCGGTCACTCCGGGTTCCAACGCGACAGGTGAGTGCGGTGTCATGATCCACGTGCCTGCCAATGGGGTCACGCTCGATGATATGGAACGGGCCCTGATCGCGGAGACGCTCCGGCTGGCGAATGGCAACCGTTCGCTCATGGCTCGCATGCTGGGCGTCTCGCGCGCGACGGTCATCCGGAAGATCGAGCGGTACAGGTTCGCGTGATCACGGTGGGACCTGCGAAGAGATCGCGCGTCGAGACGTCAATCGACGCGGCACGGGAAGACGAACGGCATGGCCGGCCCGCGCAGGCACGCCATCATTATGAACGCGCCTTGTATTCGATGCGGGATGAAGCGGACACCGGGCATGCGGCGGCGTTGCTGCGCTGGGCAGGTGCAACGCATCGGGTCGAAGGAGACCGCGCCGCGGCGAGAGATTGTTTCCGGTGCAGCCTTGCAGTGGCGAGAGCACGAAGAGACCGCCGCGACGTGGCGCACGCGCTGAACTGGCTCGGCATCGTCTACCAGGATGAAGGCAAGCTGGACGATGCGGACCGTCTGTTCAGCGCTGCGCGGAAACTCGCGGTACGCGCGAGAGACCGGCACATCCTCGCGATGGTCGAGCAGAACCTCGGCATCAACTGCAACATTCGCGGCGATCTTGCGGCCGCTCTCGAGCACTATCGTCAGGCACTGCGCTGTTACGAACGATTGGGCGAGGAACGCTACATTGCGCAGGTGCAGAACGTACTCGGCATGTTGTACACGGATCTCAAGCGATGGACTGCTGCCGAACGGGCGCTCGAGCGCAGTGCAGAGCTGTCGCAATCGCTGGGCGAAGTCCAGACGCAGGTGATGGCAGAAGTCAGCAGGACCGAACTGTACGTGACGCGCGGCCTGGAGGACCGCGCCCGGGCCGCATGTGATCGAGCGCACACGCTGGCCCTGGCGCTCGGGCACGAGCCGCCGCTCGGCGAGGTCCTGCGCTGGTACGGCGCCATCGATCGTGAGGCGGGCGCCCACGACGAGGCAGAACGATCCCTGCGCGCTGCATTCACCATTGCGCAGCGCCACGCGATTCCGCTGCTGGAAGCGGAGTCGCAGCGCGAACTGGCACTGCTCTTCCAAGCGCAGAAGCGAAATCGTGAGGCACTCGAAGCGCTGCTCGCATCGCGCCGGATCTTCACGAGCCTGCGTGCATCACGCGATATCGCCGACCTCGGCCGCCGGCTCGGCGAAATCGAAACGCAATTCCTCGCGATCGTCCGCGAGTGGGCCGAGTCCATTGAAGCCAAGGACCGCTACACACACGGTCATTGTGGTCGCGTCGCACACTATGGCACGTCGCTGGCCCGCCGCTTTGGATTCGATGAAGAAACGCTGCGCTGGTTCCACATGGGCGCCTTCCTTCACGATGTCGGCAAGATGGACACGCCCATCGAGATCCTGAACAAGCCAGGCCGCCTGACGGACGATGAATTCGCGATCATTCGCGAACACACGATTGCCGGCGATCGCATCGTGGCGGGACTGGACTTCCCATGGAATATCCGCCCGTTGGTGCGCAGTCACCACGAGAACTGGAACGGGCTCGGCTACCCGGATGGTCTTGCAGGCGAGGCGATCCCGTTGGAGGCGAGGATTCTGTGTGTGGCCGATGTGTTCGATGCACTCACCACGGCGCGGCCCTATCGGAACGCGCTGCCGGTTTCTGAATCGCTGCGAATCATGAACGAGAGCACTGGCCGTCAGTTCGATCCCGATATCCTGTCGGAATTCGAGACATTGGTCCGGCAGGATCGGTTCGCGGTCCCCGTCGCGGCCTGAGGTCGAAACAGCGCCCGACGTCCACAGCGGCATTCCTTCCATGCCTGTCGATTTCGCACCGTCCCGTTCGACGCATGATCAGAGTGGGCCTCCAGCTCTGTCGCAGGACCGGGAGCCCAGCTCCGAACCAGAAACCGGGACCACTGGCCTGGCTGGTCCGGCGAGGTCGAAGTCCGGCAGATCCTCGGCCCCGAGGACTTCGCGCATGCCGCCGGCAGCGCCAGTTGACAGCACGAAGGAGGCGCACGCAGGATCGACCAGCGTCAACACGGGAGAACTTCGATTCGGATCCTGCGTCACCTGCTTTCCGTGATGCTGTTACCGTTCGTCGTAGTCGTCCTCTTTCCGAGGTGGATTCTGACATCGTGGACGACGCGGGACGTGCGCTGGGGCGACTCGACCGCCGCTCTTGCCGGGGACGTCATCGGATCGCTGGTCTTCCTGGGTGGTTTCTGCCTGTTCCTCTGGTGCCTCGCCCTTTTCGCAAACGTGGGCAGGGGCACGCTCGCGCCGTGGGATCCGACGCGACACCTCGTCGCCGTGGGTCCGTATCGCTTCGTGCGTAACCCGATGATTACCGCCGTCGCAGCAATGCTGGCAGGTGAGGCATTCCTTTTCGGTTCGGCACTGCTGGCCGGCTGGGTCATCCTGTTCATGCTCGTCAACCACATCTACTTTGTTTTCGCCGAGGAGCCCGGGCTGGAACGTCGTTTCGGAGCCGGGTACGTCGAATACAAGAAGCGCGTACCCCGGTGGCTGCCACGCAAACCCCGCTGACCGGAACAAACGAATCGGGCGAGAAAGACAGATTCACAAGTCGACGGTAGCCGATGCGTTGGACGGGGGCCGCGACGCGTACCGCGAACAGGTCTGGGGCGAAGCATACGCCGGATTATGGGCTGCGGATCGCGATGCGTCGCTCGAGCCGGCTGATCTCGAATGTCTCGCCATAGCGGCGTATCTCACCGGCAGGGACACGGACAGCGTTACGGTCTGGACCCGTGCCTACCACGAGCGGCTGGCCCGGAGCGACATCCCGCGCGCGGTGCGGTGCGCCTTCTGGCTGGGTTTCGCGCTCATCCACACGGGCGAACGTGCGCGAGCCGGCGGCTGGTTTGCGAGGGCCCGCAGATTGCTCGACGACAATCCGCAAGGCTGCGTCGAGCAGGGCTATCTGCTCATGCCGGACGGCATCGAGCTCATCGACCGTGATCCGGCGGGCGCGTATGCGCGATTCGACGAAGCTGAACAGATCGCTCAGCGTTTCGCCGACCCGGACCTCCTCGCCCTGGCTCGACACGGCCGGGGCCGCGCCCTGATCCGGCTGGGCGAGTTCGCGGCAGGCGTGGCCATGCTCGATGAGGTCATGGTCGCGATAACGGCCGGCGAAGTATCGGCGATGATCGCCGGAGACGTGTACTGTAGCGTTATCGAAGCGTGTCACGAGATCTCGGACCTGCGGCGAGCGCACGAGTGGACGGCTGCACTGAGTCAGTGGTGCGATGCGCAGCCGGACCTGGTCCCGTACCGCGGCCAATGCCTCATCCGTCGAGCCGAGATCATGCAGCTTCGCGGCGAGTGGCAGGATGCAATGGAGGAGGCGAGACGCGCGCGCGAGCGACTCTCACAACCTCCGGGGCAACGTGCGATCGGGGCGGCGTTCTACCAGCAGGCCGAGCTGCACCGGCTACGCGGTGAGTTCGCAGAGGCCGAGGACGCGTATCGTCAGGCAAGCCAGTGGGGCCGGTCAGCGGAGCCCGGCCTGTCTCGCTTGCGGCTGGCTCGAGGGCAGATCGACGTTGCCGCCGCCGCGATGCGGCGCGAGGTCGACGAGGCCCGCAGCCACAGCACGAACCCGGTTCTTCTCGCCGCACACGTCGAGATCATGCTGGCAGCGGCAGATCCGACCGCGGCGCGCGGCGCGGCCGATCAACTCGCGAGCGCGGCTCTCTCTGACTCGACCTTTTTGCGCGCGATGGCTGCGGGAGCGCAAGGCCGGGTCCTCCTGGCCGAGGACGATGCCGCGGCCGCCCTCGATGCATTGCGCCGCGCGTGGACGCTGTGGCACGAACTCGAAGCACCTTACGAGGCCGCGCGGATCCGTGTTCTGATCGGTCTCGCGTGTCGTGCGCTCGGCGATGAGGGCACGGCGCAGATGGAGTTCGATGCCGCACGCTGGGTTTTCGAGCAGCTCGGTGCGGCACCGGATCTCGATCACGTGCAATCGCTGCCGCACAGATCTGCCGGGAGAACGGCCGGCCTCACGACGAGAGAGGTCCAGGTGCTGCGCCTCGTCGCGGCCGGCAAGACCAATCGCGCGATCGCGAACGATCTGTTCATCAGCGAGAAGACCGTCGCTCGCCATGTGAGCAACATCTTCACCAAACTCGACCTTTCGTCCCGCTCGGCGGCCACCGCATACGCTTACGAGCACGGCCTGATCCCGCCCTCTGCATAGAATTACCCACGCCCTCTGACGGCAAAGATTGGGTGCTTTGCCCGAGGCAGCGGCACCGAACCGCTCCTTAACGTTCGCCATCACCTGACGTTGAACTTGAGGAGCCATCATGAGCCAGAATCCGAGCACAGCCGGGAACGGACGCGAACACGTCGACACGTTGATCATCGGAGCCGGTCAGGCGGGCCTTGCCACGAGCTACTGGTTGGCGGAGGCCGGGGTAGAGCACCTCCTGCTCGAGACGCGGGATGAACTCGGCGGCGCATGGCACGATCGCTGGGACAACTTCCACCTCGTGGCCCCGAACTTCGTCCTGCGCCTGCCAGGCATGCACTATGACGGGCCCGATCCGGATGGGTTCATGGCGCGCAAGGCCGTCGTGAAGTACGTGCAGGATTATGCCGCGCACATCGGCGCACCCGTCCGACTCGGCACGACCGTGTGCCGGCTGCGTGCATCGGACGGCCAGTTTGAAGCGGAAACCGATGACGCGACGTACGTCGCGCGCAACGTCGTGCTGGCCACCGGCGCGTACCCGAGACCAAAGGTTCCCGAGGCGTCAGGGCGACTCGCGCGTCACATCCGGCAACTTCACTCGCAGGACTATCGCCGGCCCGGCCAGATCGACGGTCGCGCCGTGCTGATCGTCGGGAGCGGTCAGTCAGGCACGCAGATCGCCGAGGAGCTGCACGAGGCCGGCAAGGAAGTGCACCTCGCAGTTTCGATGTGTCCCGCCGTTCCTCGCCGTTACCGCGGTCGCGACTCGATCTGGTGGCTCTTGAACGCGTTTCTGCACGGTAGCGATTTCGGCATCGCATTTCCGACGGTCGCCGATCTGCCATCCCCGGCCGCGCGATTCGATTGCGACCCCGTCGTCTCCGGCAATCACGGTGGACGCGACATCCGTCTGCGCGAGTTCGCGCGGCGAGGGATGCATCTGTACGGCAGGCTCATCTCGGCGAGCGAATCGACGGCGAGGTTCACCGACGACCTCGCCGACCGGCTCGCCTTCGCTGAATCCGCGTTCGACAAGGAGTTCCGGCCCATGTTCGATGCGTACATCGCGGCCTCAGGCACTGACGCACCGCCCGATGACCGGCCGCCTCACGATACCTTCCTGCCGCCCACCGCGACCTCCCTCGACCTCGACGCCGAGGGCATCGAGACGGTGCTCTGGGCGACGGGCTACCAGCTCGACTTCGCCTGGGTCGATCTGCCCGTCTTCGACGAGTGGGGATATCCCCACCACGTTCGCGGCGTCACGACCTTCCCCGGCCTCTATGCGATCGGGCTGCGCTGGCTCCATTCCGAGCCCTCCTCCGTCTTCGCCGGCGTCGGCCTCGACGCGGAGCATATCGTCCAGCACATCGCCCGCGTGCGCGCGCAACCGCTCGCTCGCTGATCATTAGCGGATCGACTGCGCAGCGAAGCGGTCAGCGCGTGGCGACCGAGGGTTCCGCGATGTACCAGCGAGTTACGGTGGCGAGGATGCCGCGCAGGTCCATATCGATGTCCTGAGCGCGTTCGCGGACGAGCAGGAGATCGGGGAAGTAGTAAAGGAAGGTCCAGGGTTGTTCATCGCGGAGCGTACGCTGGACGTTCTGCCAGATCGGGAGGGCCGCATCGCGGTCGGCGATGGTGGCGGCGAGGTCGAGCGCAGCATCGACGGCGGAATTGGAGTACGAAGCGAGTTGCGTCGGGCCGTCGAGTGCGCTGGAATGGAACATGTCGCGCACATCGACGAGGAAGTCGGCTTCCCAGCCCATGAGGACCGCATCGAAATCGCGCGTGGTGCTGCTCACGTGCGCGACGAGAGTGTTCCAGTCCAGAGGCCGGGGCGTGACGCGGACACCGATCCGGGCGAGATCCGCCTGGATCATCTCGGCCATGTTGCGATTGAAGTCATTGTTCGCCTGGAACTCGAGATCAAAAGCGAACGGGTTGCCGTCGGGCCGGTCACGCACGCCATCGCCGTCGCGGTCACCGAGTCCGGCTTCATCGAGCAGCGCCGCGGCGGCCGCGGGATCGTGCGGAAGCGGTTCGATGGACGGATCGAACGCCCAGTGGTTCGGGTGAATCGGGCCCGAGGCGAGGGTGGCACGGCCGGCGCGCAGGACCTGGACGATCTGGTTGCGGTTCATCGCCATGGTGAGGGCGCGCCGGACGCGGGCATCGCCCAGAGGAGCCCGTTTGCCGTTCCAGCCGACGAATACGTACTTGAACGAGGGTCGTTCGATCCCGCGCAGGTCCTCGTTGGCGGCCAGTTGTTCGTACTGATCGGCAGGCGGGATCAGCGCGAGATCGGCGTTGCCGGTGAGCAGTTCCGTGACCTGGGCCTGGCGATCCGGGATGGCACGCCAGACGATGCGATCGAGCAGAGGCCGGCCACCGAGGGCGCCGGGGAACCGGGCGTTCGCCTCGAAGACCCAACGGTCATTCGCCGTCTGCGACACGAAACGGAACGGGCCGTTGCCGACGGGTGCTCGATTGAACGGAATGTTCCGCATCTCCGCCGCCGGTACGGACTCGAGCAGATGGGCCGGCACAATGGGTAGCAGTGCGAACCCGACGAGCGGATCTGCGTGTGGCCGGAACGCGACGCGAACGGTGAACGAATCCACTGCACTGACGCGCGTCCAGGCCGCGATATAGGCCGTATTCGGATACGCCGTCTCGGGATTCAGGACACGATCGTATGTGAAGACGACGTCGTTCGCCGTCGTGCGCTCGCCGTCATGCCAGCGAACATCCCGCCTCAATGCGAATGTGATCGCCGTATCGCCCTCCATCGTCCACGACTCCGCCAGGTACGGC
This sequence comes from Longimicrobiales bacterium, assembly GCA_050732695.1. Lineage (GTDB taxonomy): Bacteria > Gemmatimonadota > Gemmatimonadetes > Longimicrobiales > RSA9 > JBFFZF01. Next base: position 39,844 of record JBOHRL010000039.1, read on the forward strand.
TCAAACGTGAACTCGTCGCCGTACCGCAGCAGAGGCATGAACAGCAGAAAACGATTGATCTCCATCGTATAGGCGTCGCTGGTGACCAGCGGATTGGCACGGTTGAGATCGGCCGGTGCAGCGACGACGAACGTGCCGCCATACGCGGGGTCTGCACCGGAATCCGGCGCACGAGCGCCGGCATCGCATGCCGCGAGAATCGCAAGGCAAAGGGCAAGCAGGCACAGCAACGCATACTCGAGCCACGCCCGGATCGCGCGCGCGCCGGCAAGCGGACTGCGTGACTCGAATTCGACCATCATCGGTTGCCTCCTGGGGTCCGGATCTCTGAGTTTCGGTTCCCCGGCGCGCGCCATGAAGTGGACGTCCGTGAAACAACAGTGTCATGAGCGCCAGCCGCAAGAGCGGCGGCTTGACACATCGTTCGCGGAACGAGACGTTGGCCCGCCCGGGTAGTCACGTCACAGGAACGGAGCCCATGTACGATTCTCCGCGGCGATCCCGATCGACGCCCCTCGTTCTGACAGCAGTCTGGAGTGCACTTCTGCTCATGCCCGATGGTCGGGCCGCGGGCCAGCAGGCATCGCCACCCATCGACACGGCCTTTTTTGGCGGGCTGACGTACCGGAACGTGGGGCCCGTACGGGGCGGCCGGTCGATCGCAGTGGCCGGCAGTTCGAGCCGTCCACTCGAGTACTACTTCGGCGCTACGGGGGGCGGGCTGTGGAAGACGACGGACGGCGGCACGACGTGGGAGGCCGCGACGGACGGCAAGATCAACAGCTCGTCAGTCGGCGCCGTGGCGCAGTGCGAGGCGGATCCTGACGTCGTCTACATCGGCATGGGCGAGGTTCAGTTCCGCGGCAACATCATGCAGGGTGACGGCGTGTACAGGTCGGCGGACGGCGGCGAGACGTGGCAGCACGTCGGACTGGCGGAGACACAGGCCATCGGGCGAGTGCGCGTGCATCCGGGCGACTGCAACACGGTCTGGGTCGCGGCGCTCGGCCATCCGTTCGGGAAGAATGAGGAACGCGGCATCTTCCGCTCACGCGACGGTGGCGGCACGTGGGAGAAGGTCCTCTTCGTGAACGACTCCACCGGCGCAGTCGATCTCGCAGTCGATCCGGGGAATCCGAACGTATTGTACGCGGGATTCTGGCAGATCAACCGCACATCGTGGGGCATGTTCAGTGGCGGGCCGGGCAGCGGGCTGCACAAGTCGACGGACGGCGGTACCACGTGGACAGCGCTCACGGGGAATCCGGGGCTGCCAGAGAGCATCTGGGGCAAGGTCGGCGTGTCCGTGTCCGGCGCGGATCCGAATCGCGTGTACGCGATCATCGAAGCCGATTCCGGCGGCGTGTTCGTGAGCGATGATGGCGGCGCGAGCTGGACGCGCACGAACGATCAGCGCAACCTGCGCCAGCGCGCGTTCTACTACACGCGCATCTACGCCGATCCGCGCGACAGGGACGTCGTGTACGTTTTGAACGTCGGGTTCCACAAGTCGGCTGACGGCGGCAAGACGTTCCCGACCACGATCGATGTCCCGCACGGCGACAACCACGATCTGTGGATCGCGCCGAATGACAACCAGCGCATGATCAACGGGAACGATGGTGGCGGAAACGTCTCTTTCAATGGCGGTGAGACGTGGACGGACCAGGACTATCCGACGGCGCAGCTCTACCACATCACCGTATCGAACCACGATCCCTACTGGGTGTGCGGCGCGCAGCAGGACAACAGCACCGCCTGCGTCGCGTCGAGCGGTTGGTCACAGATGGCGGACATCGTCGAGGTGGGCGGTGGCGAGAGCGGCTACATCGCAACCGATCCGGAAAACCCGAACATCGTGTACGCCGGCAGCTACGGCGGAGCGCTCACGCGTTACGATTACGCAACCGGCGAGGACGAGCGGATCAACGTGTGGCCGGAAAATCCGATGGGCCACTCTTCGGAAGACATCCGGGAGCGCTTCCAGTGGACGTACCCGATCGTGTTCTCGCGGACCGGCCCGAAACGGCTCTACGTCGGCTCGCAACACCTGTGGATGACAACGGACATGGGCCAGAGTTTCCAGCGGCTGAGTCCGGACCTGACGCGCGCAGACCCGTCCACGCTGGGGCCTTCCGGCGGACCGATCACGCGTGACCAGACCGGCGTCGAGACCTATGCAACGATCTTCACGATCGCACCTTCACCGCACGACGCAAACACCATCTGGACGGGCAGCGATGACGGGTACGTCCAGATCACGCGCGACCACGGCGAGACGTGGAGCAACGTGTCGCCGCCGGAGCTGCCCGAGTTCTCGCGAATCAGTCTCATTGAAGTGTCGCCGCACCGGCCCGGCACGGCGTTCGCCGCCGCAAAGCGGCACCAGCTCGATGACCGCGCGCCTTACATCTACAGGACCACCGACTTCGGGCAGACGTGGACGAAGATCGTGAATGGCATTCGTGGCGATGACTACGTGCACGCGGTCCGCGAAGATCCTGTTCGTCAGGGCCTGCTCTTCGCCGGGACCGAGCACGGCATCTACATCTCCTTCGACGATGGAGCGAGCTGGCAGGACTTCCGCCGCAACCTGCCCGATGTCCAGGTGGCCGACCTCATGGTCAAGGGCAACGACCTCGTCATCGGCACACACGGCAGATCGGCATACATCATGGAGGGCATCGAACAGCTCCGTCAGCTCGATGCGACGATCGCGTCGGCAGAGGTCCACCTGTTCGAACCGGCTGACGCACGACGCGGCCTCGACAACGCTGTCGCAATCACGTACTTCCTCGATACGGCACCAGACAGCGTATCACTCGACATCCTGGATGCGCAGGGCAACGTCGTTCGTTCCTACACGGGCCGGCGTCCGCCCGAAGGCGGTGAGGCAGCCGGCCGGGGTGGAAGAGGCGGCGGTGGCGGTGGCGGCGGCGGCGGTGGCGGCGGCGGTCGAGGCGGCGGCGGCGGCACACCGTCAACACGCGCAGGTCTCAATCGCTTCAACTGGAACATGCAACATGCGGGTCCGACGACGTTCCCGAACATGATCCTGTGGGCGGCGAACGACAACGCCGGCCCGGTCGCACTGCCCGGCCCGTACCAGGCGCGACTGCGCGTGAACGGCGAGGAACCGCACACTGCACAGTTCGAGATCCTGATGGATCCGCGCTATCCGGAAGTCACAATGGCGGATCTCGAGGCACAGTTCGAACTGGCCCGTCGCGTGCGCGATCGGTTCTCCGAAGCGAACGAGGCCGTCCTTGCCATTCGCGATGTCAAGACGCAGATCGATGAGCGCATCGAAAAGGATGCAAGCGTCCAGACACAGGGCGATCCGCTCAGGACGAAGTTCACGGACGTCGAAGGCGAGATCTACCAGTATCGCAACCAGAGTAACCAGGATCCGCTCAATTTCCCGATCAAACTCAACAACAAGCTGGCCGCGCTGATGGGCGCGGTTCAGGGCGTGCGCGGCCGCCCGCCCGCGCAGACCTACGAGGTGTTCGAACACCTGTCGAGCGAACTACAGACGGAACTCGACCGGTTGCAGGTTCTCATCACGACAGACCTCGCGGAGTTCAATCGAATCTTGCGAGAGAAGGGCCTCGATCCGATTCAACCACCTGCGCGGCGCCAGAGGGTCGTCACGTAGCTGAGGGTCTTCGTTCCCGGTGCCACTGGAGTCGTCGGCTCGTCCTCACCCGGCACGGCACGTGCATTCTCGTACGTGGACCTGACTGTGCCGGGCGCGGATGCGCTTGCTTTTTGCTCCAGGAGACAGAACGATGCGGATCTCGATCCGATGCAGGCGATACCACACAATAGCAATGACTTGCGCGCTTGCCGCGATCTCGCTCGCGACGGCGTGTCTCGGGCTGGACGATGAAGTGCGGGCGCGCATCGCGACGGCGATCGCGGCTGAAGCGCCCGCACTGACCATTGGCGGCGACGAGTCGCTCGAGCTGTCACCGGAGGTGCGAGCCTTCTATGAAGCTCGGGATGGCGATCCCCTGTGGACGAACCGCCGCGGATTGAACCGGCGCGGCCGGGCCGCGCTCGCGACGCTGCGCGGTGCAGGCGATGAAGGCCTGAATCCGGAGCGCTACGCGGTTACGACGCTCGTAGCGCTCGCAGACTCGGGGCAGGGCAGGAACGATGCCGCGGACGCCGACCGCCTGCGCGACCTCGAGCTGCTGTTAACGTCGCGCTATCTGTTGCATCTCGAGGATCTCGCGGTTGGTGCGGTCGAGCCGCGTACGGCGGCTCTGGACAGCCTGTGGCACAGGCGGCAACTCGAGGCCATCGCGCAGGGTGACGATCCCGTCGAGCTGGCTGCCTCGCTGTTGCCGATAACGCCCCAGTATGCGGGTCTCCGGAACGCGCTTGCACGATACGTGGCGATTGCAACCGATGGCGGCTGGGCGACTCTCCCGGAGGGCGAAGGGGAAGAGGTGATCCTGGCTCTGCGCGAGCGGCTCGCTGCCGAAGGCGACGAGCAACAACGCGACCCGCCAGCCGGCGATACAGGCGGAACGTTCGATGCGGACCTGCGCACTGCCTTGCGGCACTTCCAGACGCGGCATTCGATGAAAGAGACGGGTGAACTCGACGATGCGACGCGTGCGGCACTGAACATGCCGATCGAGGAGCGGCTCAACGCTCTGCGCCTGAGCATGGACCGGTGGCGTTCACTGCCACGCGAGTTCGGGGACCTGCACATCTTCGTGAACATCCCGAGCTATGAGCTGGACGTGGTCGAGAATGGAGAGCCGATCCTTGACATGCGAGTGGTGGTGGGCAGGGACGTGAATCCAACACCGGCCATGACGGACACGATGGAGTACATCGTACTCAACCCGTACTGGAACGTGCCGGAATCGATCGTGAACGAGGAGATTCTGCCGTTGCTGCGAGAGGCCCCGGAATATCTTGCACAGCAGAACATGGAGGTCGTCGACCGTGACGGAGAAGAGCCAGTCATCATCGACCCCGAGTCGATCGACTGGGAGGAAGAGGCGGACACGTTCCCGTATCACATCCGCCAGCGTCCCGGGCCGGGCAACGCGCTCGGGCAGGTGAAGTTCATGTTCCCCAATGCGGCGAACATCTATCTGCACGATACGCCCGCCGACGTGCTGTTCGACGAAACGCATCGCGCGTTCAGCCACGGATGTGTACGGGTTGAGAAGCCCATGGAACTCGTGAATCTGATCGTCGAACGGGCGACGGAACTGGCGCCGGCATCGGTCGATTCGATGCTCGCGGGAGAGACGGAAAAGCACGTCGAACTGGATCAGGCGATTCCGGTCCACCTTGCGTATCTCACGGTGTGGGTCGATGATGAGACCGGTATTCGGTTTCTCCCGGACCTTTACGACAAGGATGCGGGTGTGAAGGAACTGGCGCATGCCCGGCTGGTCCCGCTTTCCGCGAGTGAGTCGCGCCGTGGCGGCGGGCTCTGATCGGACCCTGTTCGTCTTTCTGGATGGAGTCGGCCTCGGCCGTGACGACGCCGCGACGAATGCGTTCGTCACCGCAGACCTGCCGGTGCTCAGCGGACTGCTCGGCGGCAGGCAGATGACGGCCAATATCACGCCATTACGGACGGAGCGCGCGTCGCTGTTTGCGCTCGATGCCAGCCTCGGCATGGACGGCACACCGCAGAGCGGAACCGGCCAGGCGGCGCTGTTCACGGGGATCAATGCGGCGAAGCAGCACGGGCGTCATTTCGGGCCGTGGGTGCCAGCATCACTGCGTCCACTGGTGCGCGAACAGAGCGTTCTCGCGCGCGCCAGGGCGGCAGGCAGGCGAGTCGCGTTCGCGAACGCGTATCCCGAGGAACTGTTCGTCCAGCTCCCGGTCCAGCAACGAGGCCAGCCGTTCGATCTGAAGCGGGCAGCCCGCGCGCCCGGTGGCGGTGCTCCGCGTTTCCTGCGAACCGGCGCTCCGCTGGCTGCATTGGGCGCGGGTGTCCTGACGCGGCACTCGGAGGCGCTCGCGCGTGGTGATGCGGTTGCAAGCGAGATCACGAACGACGGGTGGCGCGAGCGTCTTGGCAGGAGCGACCTGCCCGTCATCAGCCCGCAGGAAGCCGGCGCGAACCTCGCCAGCATCGCGAATGCGCACGATCTGACGCTGTTCGCGCACTACTCGACCGATTACGCCGGGCATGAGGAGCGGCTCGATGTCGCGGCGCGCGCGCTCGAGCGCGTCGACGCGTTTCTGGGCGGGGTGGTGGGGGCCATGTCCGTGGACCTGCTCCTGATCGTTGCGAGCGATCACGGCAACATCGAGGACTGCACGACCGGTCACACGCGCAATCCCGCCCCTGGCCTGGTCGTAGGTGACGGGCACGCGCGGATCGGTCCGTGGACGTCGATCCTCGAGGTGGCGCCGGCGATCCTCGATCGGCTCCTCGAAGCCCGGCCGACGATTCCCACAGAGAGCGCCGAGGGCGAGTAAGAAACGAGGGCCTCAGACTTCTCGCCGGCCCACGAACACACCAGCAAGGACGAGCATCATAACGCCCCATGCACATGCGAACGCGAACGCATCCCAGGGGACGGGGCGGAGATCGCCGAAGGCACTCTCGATGGCAAAGAGAGCGCCGTGAGGTGGCAGGAGGAACGTGATGGTTTCGCGCCCGGCGGGTGTGAGTGCGTCGAGGAAGCCGGCGGCGCGAAGTGAATGCCAGGTCATGGCGAGGACGGCGATGAGGAAAGCGACCCATGCATCGGCGCGTGTGAAGAGGGAGAGCAGGACGACGAGGCCGCCGTAGACCATGACTTCGGCGGTGATCAGGGCGAACGAACCGGCGCCGGCCCATGCGCCGAGGAGGATCAGGTCGAAGAGTGGAAGCAGGGACGCACTGAGGGCGAAGGCAAGGGCAGCGAGTGTCGCGAATCGCAGAGCGTAGAATGCGATGGGTGAAACGGGCCGTGCGAGGTACAGTCTGGCCATGCCATCGGCGCGATCCTGGCTGAAGAAGCCGGCCATGAGTACGAGCGTCACAATGACGGGGAACCGACCGACCAGCCAACCCAGCAGGAGGAACGCGGAGGCGAGCGTGGGTCCGCCGAACGCGAAAAGCCGATCGAGTTCGGCGTGGCCATCGCCGGTATCCGTGAGCAGTCGAACCGTGAACGCGGCGAACAGGAACACGGCGGCGAATGCGATCATGAAGCCGATCCGCCGCGCGTGGCTCCTGAGCAGCAATCGCACCGACGCGGTGATCTTCACGCGGGATCCCGTGCCGGCGACTCGGGATCGGGAGTCTCCGAAGCCGATGTTCGGGCCTCTGCATCGGTGTCCGGCGAGTCGAGTGTGCGCGCGATTCGTTCCTCGAGAGGTTCGATGCGTGGTGTCACTTCGAGGACGACCCCGCCCGCAGCGATCAGCGCGGCCAGCCTCGTATTGAGATCCGCCGCATCACGGACCGCGGTCGTGAACGTCGTCGCCGCATCGAGGGCGTCCGCCGCACGCGTTGTCAATGTGGCATCAGTGAAGATCTGCTCGAGCACGGATCGGGGCGCGTTTGCCCGGAGGCGGAAACGCGTGTAATCGGGGGTTGAACGGGCCGGCACGATGTCGCGGATGCGGCCGGCCTCGAGGAGCACGACGGTATCGGCAACGCGTTCGATCTCGGCGATGTTGTGACTGGCGAGCAGCACGGTTGTGCCGCGCAGCCTCAGCTCGTCGATCGACTCGCGGAATACGGCCCTTGCTTCGGGATCGAGGCCGCCGGTGGGTTCGTCGAGCACGATGAGTTCGTGCTGAGCGATGAGTGCCTGCGCGAGGCCGAGCCTCTGGAGCTGTCCGCGCGACAGCGAATCGACGCGGCGGTCGCGGTATGGTTCGAGGCCGAATCGTTCGAGGGCCGTGGCGGCGGTGTCTGTCACACGTTCGACAATGCCGTCCAGCCGGGCGAGCGAGGTGAGGGCTTCGAGGACGCGCCAGGCGCCGGGCGGTGTGAAGCGCTCCGGCAGCCAGCCGGCGCCATTGGTTCGCAGCCAGTCGCGCGGCTCCTTTCCGGCAATGGTGGCATCGCCGGCGGTTGGCGCAAGGAATCCCAGGGCGATACCAAAGAGCGTGGTCTTTCCTGCGCCATTCGGCCCGACCAGCGCGGTGACGTGACCGGCCGGAACGACCAGTGTCAGGCCGGCCAGAGCTTCGGCCTCGCCATCGCGATGCTTCGTGCGGCCGTATCGCTTGTGCACATCCGCCAACTCGATCATTGGTTGAAAGTGCGATGCGGCCGGGACTCGCGTCCAGCCGGCCCGTGTGACCATTCCGGTGCCCGGGCCGGACGTGCACCATGCAGCATGGTCGAAGCGAGGACAGCGATGCGGGGCGAGAACGCGCCGCGAGTGATCGGTCAACTCCTGTTGCGGGCCGGAGCGGTGACGCCAGACGAGCTGGACGCGGCGATCGAGGAGCAGCGGCGCACGCGGGAGCGGCTGGGCGAGGTGCTGGTGCGTCACGGTGTCGATGCGAGCGCAATCGCTCGCGCGCTGGCGCTTCAGCTGCGCTTGCCGTACGCGGAGTCGCCGTTGGAGCCGGCGCCGGCGGCACTCTCGCTGGTGGATGCCGGGCTGGCGGCGAAGTTGAGGGTGGTGCCACTGCGGGCGGATGAGCGATCGGTCCGGGTCGCCATGGCGGACCCGCTCGATGCGCGCGCGATCGATGACCTGCAATTCCAGACGGGTCGCCGGATCGAGCCTGTCGTGGCCGCGCCAGGCGCGATCGATGCCGCGCTCGCCGCATACCACGCCGGTGCCGTCGAGCGGGTTCTCGATCGTCTGCCAGCAATGCCGGCCAAACGCGCGGATCGAAGCAACGAGCCCGAATCGCCGGATGTCGTCGCGTTGCGACGTGCTTCGGAAGCGCCACCCATCGTCGCGCTCGTGGATCTGGTCCTTGCGCGCGCGATCAAGACGAGAGCCAGCGACTTGCACGTCGAGCCGGCTGCGGGCCGCGTGCGTGTCCGCGCGCGGGTCGATGGTGTGCTTCGCGAACTGCTCGTGCTGCCCGCGCAGGCGGCTGGCGCGTTCGTTTCGCGCATGAAGGTGATGGCGGACATGGACATCTCGGTCAAACGCCGGCCTCAGGATGGACGTGCCACAGTGCGCGTGGACGGGCGAGACCTGGCGTTGCGCGTGTCCACGTTGCCCGCGCAGGGCGGCGAGAAGATCGTCATCCGCATTCTCGATGCTGGAAGCGCGGGCCCGGATCTGGACCGACTGGGCTTCGATGGCCGAACGCGTGCGCGCTTCAACCGGCTGCTCGAGCGCAGCCATGGCGTTCTGCTCGTCACGGGCCCGACAGGGAGTGGCAAAACGACAACGTTGTACGGTGCGCTGCGCCAACTCGATCGCGAGCGCTGCAATGTCATGACGCTCGAGGATCCGATCGAGTACCGGCTCGCTGGTTTGACACAGGTCCAGGTGCACCGCAAGGCCGGACTCAGTTTCGCCGCAGGCCTGCGCGCCGCGCTGCGCCAGGATCCGGACGTCATCATGGTCGGCGAGCTTCGCGATCGTGAGACAGCGGAGATCGCGATGGCCGCGGCAATGACCGGCCACCTCGTGCTGTCGACCGTGCACACCAATGACGCGCCGTCCGCGCCATCGCGACTGATGGAGATGGGCGCGCCAGCATACCTCATCGCCGCAGGGCTCATCGGCGTGCTCGCACAGAGACTCGCCCGCCGCTTGTGTGAACATTGTGCAGTGCGAAGACCCGCGCGACCCGAGGACCTTCGTTCGATCGGCGCTATCGCATCCGGTTTCACGCTCTTCGCCGCCCGCGGTTGTGCCCGTTGCGATGGGACCGGCTACAGCGGCCGCATCGGCATCTTCGAATTGATGACGGTCGATGCACGAGTCAGGCGATTGCTGACCCGCCGTGCGCCGGCGGACGCGATTCGCGAGGCCGCACGAGCACAGGGGATGCACACACTCGCGCAGGATTCATGGGACAAGGTTCGCGCGGGTCTGACGACGCTCGAGGAGGTTCGGCCGCTCCTCAGTTCGTTGGCGGAGGAGTGTCCGGCCTGCCCGTCGTGCGGCGAGGCGGTAAGACCCAGTTTCCGGATCTGTCCGTCGTGCGGGACAGGATTGCGCTCGATCTGTACCTGCGGGACGACCCTCGAGGCGCGCTGGATGCGGTGTCCGAAATGCGGTCAGGCCTCGCCTCAGTCGATGGCGGCGAGGACAGGTGAGGCACTGCGGAACGAAGCGCCCGGTGCCGGTCCGATCCACGGCGAAACCCGGTGCCGGGGAGTGTAGCGCGACAATCCGTGATCCGGAACAGCCCGGCGCATGGTTTCCCAACCATCGGGTCCGATCCATTCGAGCCGGGACAGGAACTTGCATAATCCGCTGTGGGCGTGTCGGATCCGCGCTCATGAATGGGAACAAGGGAGGGTGTATGCATCGGTACGGTTGGTTCGCAGGGATCGTGGCCGGGCTCTTCGCCATGGCAAGCCCGATCGTTGCGCAAGGAAGTGCCCCGATCCTCGGATTCAAGGCTGGTGTGACGGTTGCGACGGCCGAACTCGGCGATCTCGACGAGACGTTCGACAAGGATAATCGAACCGGCCTGAATGCCGGCGTCTTTCTGCTTCTCGGCTCGAACAATGTCCTGTCTCTTCAGCCCGAGCTGAATCTCGTGACACGTGGTTTCAAGTATTCCGGTGTGTCCGATGGCGACGTGTCGCTGGGCTACTTGCAGCCTGCGGTCCTGCTCAAATTCGGGATCCCGCTGGTGGTCGTGAAGCCAGGCGTCTTCGCTGGCGTGGGGTACGGCTTCAAGACGACGTGCTCGCTCGATGAGACGGAGTGCGATGATCCGGATGTCGACTTCGGCGTGAAGTCCAGTGATTTCACGGGCATCTTTGGCGCGGACGTTCAGCTCGGCATCGGAGAGACGCTGATCCTGATTGGCGATGCACGCTACGAGGTTGGCTTCTCTGACATCGACGATGCCAATGACGTATTCAGCGACATGAAGAACCGCGCGTTCACGATTCAGGTCGGGCTGGGCCTGCGCACGTAAGGCGTCCCGGTGGGAATGGATGGAGCCCACCTGGTGGGCCGCGCAATCGACATCCGCCTGCCCGACGTGGATGCGGGGCGGTTCCGCACGTGGTAGTTCAGGATCAGTGGTCGAATCTGTCCGTGATCTGGCGGAGCAGGCGTTCGATGCGATCGCCAGTCGCGGGAAACAGGTGGCGGTCGGCGATGCGGTTGAGTGCGACACGGAGCGCCGGGAAAGCGTCGGCACAGGTGCGGTACACATCGTCGAGGCCGTGCTTCTCCGCTTCCTCGAAGCGAGATGCGAGGCGGTACCCTTTCGAGCCGAGTTCCTCGAAGTAGCCAATTCCGGGAGCGCCACGGCGCTGCACGCGAGCTGTGATGTGGTCAGGAAAGAGACCGCTCAGCCAGAGTGCGTACTCGCCGAGGTGCGCACGCAGCAGAAAAGCGCGCGTTCCGCTCGAGGCATCGCCCGCCTCGACGAGATCGACGAGATGATGGAAGGCCTTGCCCTCCTGGCCCGGACTCGTGGCACGGTCGGACCGGCCGAACGCAACAAGGAGAGCAGTCAGGTAATCCGCGAGCACGACATCGTGAATGCTCTCCTCGAGCAGGGCATGACGGACGAGGAGATAGAACACGAGTTCGGGCGATGCACTGCTGAATTCGCGGCCGGCGAGCACGGCGTTGAGCGTGCGCGGATCATCGAGAATGGCGTCGAAGCCATCTTCCTGGAGGCGAGCTTCGAGCCGGTCACGCTCGGTTTCGCCGCCCCGTGCCAGCAGCCAGACCACGAAGGCCGCATCGGCGCGGTCGAACGAATGGCGTACGTTGGGGACGATCATGTCCAGACTCCTTTCCTTCCACCGGCGGCGCGCCATCGCGCACGGCCAGGGCCGGGACCGGGTCCGGGACGGCGGGAGAGTGCGGGCCGAGACCGGACTGCATCCGCGGCAGTGGCCATTCACCGGTTCTGGCACGTACGTTCGCCGCCCGGAAAAGATCCGCGCGGCGGGCCGGGGCGCACTCGTCTGCGTTCCCCCGGTATAAGAGAGTATCGGTCCGGAACGGCGGGCCATGACGGCAAGCCGGATACACGGCGTCGGGGGCACCCGGCTGGAATCGGCCGCTCCAGAGGACCATGGACGTCGCGTTGACGGATGGCGAGCCGGCTACCCGCGATGAAATGGCTGTGCGCATGCGGCGAAAGCGAACGCTGGAACGGAAACTGTTCGGCTGGCTGGTGGTGCTGGCGCTCGTACCCGCACTGCTGGTGCTTGCCGCGGCGCTCGCGGCCGGCTCGAGTTCGGTCGCGTGGTTCGGAACGCTGGGCGCGTGGACCGAGGTCGGCGCATCGGGTCAGACCCTCGTCACGGCGATCGAGCAGCAGGCGCCGGACAGCGTCGTAGCAGGTGCTGCCGAACGACACCGCGCGCAGCTCAGCGAATCCCTGCGGCTGGCCAATCGATGGACGTACATCGGCGAGCGGATCACGTCGCTGGCTCCGGTCTTCGTCGGCCTGCTGGCGCTGGTGCTCGCGGTTGTTGCAGCGTGGACGGCGAAGCGGTTGGCGCGCGATCTTGCGCGACCGATCGCTGAACTGACCGAATGGGCGCCATCCATGGCGCGTGGCGAAGCGCTGCCCGCGGCGGGCGCAACGGAATCGGCTGATGTGAAGGAAGTTCGCGCGCTGCGCTCCGCGATGCGAGATGCCGCGATCGAAATCGCGGCAGGGCGGACCCGCGCGGTCGAAGCGGAACGGACGCGGGTGTGGGGTGAGATGGCGCGTCGTGTCGCACACGAGATGAAGAATCCGCTCACGCCATTGCGACTTGCCGCGCGCCGGCTGACTCAGGCGACGGCCGGCAATGGCGCAATGGCGGAAGTCGTGGCCGTGATCGAACAGGAAACCGATCGTCTCGATGATCTCGCGCGCAGCTTCGCCCTGCTCGGGCGGCCGCCTGACGGGCCAGCGACGGAGATCGATCCGGTCGAGATGATGACCGTGTTGCTGGCCAGCGACGTGCCGCACGGCATCGCTCGCTCGCTCCATGCCGAGTCCGGGGTCACGACCATTCTCGGGCATTACGATGCGTTGCTGCGCGCGTTCCGGAACCTGGTTCGAAACGCCGTTGAGGCGGTGGCGCCCGTGGACAGGCCCGGCGTCATCGAGGTGCAGGTTCGCAGTCTGCCCGAAGGCGGTGTCGAGATCGTCGTCGCTGACAACGGCATCGGGATACCGCCTCACGCAAGGGACGTTATCTTCGAGCCGGACCGGACGTGGAAGGCGGGTGGCACAGGACTCGGCCTCGCCGTCGTCCAGCAGGTTGTTGCATCGCATGACGGCACGGTTCGTGTTCGTGACCGGTCAGAACACGGGAGCGAGTTTGTCGTCGTGTTGCCGGCCGGAATCCGCCAGCCGACGGCCGAAGGGACATTGCAGGAGACCGGAGGAACATCATGAAACGAATCCTTGCCGTGTCCGCGGCGGCCCTTCTGTCTGCCGGCTGTGCTGTCAATCTCGGCGGCCCATCGCCGGAGGAATACGAAACCGTTGCACTGACGGCGCCAGTCGATGCCTCGCCGGAAGAAGTCGCGGACATCGTACGCGGGGCCGGTGCCGCGATTGCACTCATCACGTCGCCACAGGACAGCGCGTGGTTCGCGCGCGTCTCGGAGCTGACGGGACTTGCGCTGTCCGGGCCGGGCTTGACGGAATCGCCCGCCAAGGGGTTCCTGACCAACCTCGAGGTCCTCGGCGACACATCCATCGTGCTCGGTCTCGGTGACAGCACACGGATGCACATGCACGATGCGCTCTATCAGGTCGGTGAGAACCGGCTGCTCGATGTGATGCTCATCGGCATGGGTGCTGAGTCGGACGTGCGCGAGGCCGCGCGCACGCTGCTCAGCTACATCGCAACGGACGTGGGAGCGAATGCGGCGATCATCATTGGCGTCCAGGCGCCCACGGTCGAGACGGCGGACAGCCTTGCCACGCTCCTGCGGGCGGCGTATGCGACAGCATGGGAATGCGTTGGTACGGGCAATGGCGAGCGCGTGCGGCAAAGCTCGCTGCGCCTCTTCTATGGTCCTTCCGCACGGATGCGCTGCTCGAGCGCGCGAATCCTCGAAGCGGAGGGCTCCCCGATCGCGGCGCACCTGATCGTCGGGCGCTGACCGGCCGCCGCGGCTCGGCCGGGCCGAACCTGCGGGCACGGATCCCCATGGCGCGGCTCCTGATCGTCGATGACGAGAGCAATCTGAGACGCATGCTGGCCGGCGTCCTCGAAGCCGAAGGCCACGAGGTCGCAGCGGCAGGTGACGGCGAGGAGGCCGTGCTCGCGATGGAACGGGGCGAGCCGGATGTCGTCCTGCTGGACCTTGCGCTACCGGGCCAGGATGGGTTGAACGTGCTGGGAACGATGCGGGCTCGCTGGCCGGATGTACCCGTCGTGATGATGAGCGGTCGGGCCTCGCTCTCCGATGCCGTTCGCGCCACGAAGATCGGCGCATTCCATTTCCTCGAGAAGCCACTTTCGCCCGAGGCGCTGCTGCTCGCTGTCGCCGGTGCGGCGGAACTCCGGCGCGCCCGCGCGCTTTCGCGTCGTCTCTCGGCCGAGCTGGCGGGTGGGCACGCGCTGGTCGGCTCGAGTGAGACGATGCGGCGAACGCGCTCGCTCATCGAGCAGATTGCACCCACGGACGCGCGCGTGCTGATCACGGGCGAAAGCGGGACGGGCAAGGAACTGGCCGCGACTGCGCTGCACGCGGGTTCGGCGCGGGCGCCTGGCCCGTTCGTCCGTGTGAACTGCGCCGCCATCCCTCGCGATCTCGTCGAGTCCGAGATGTTCGGCCACGAGAAGGGCGCGTTCACAGGCGCAGCGGAAGCGAGGCGGGGTCGATTCGAGCTGGCGGACGGCGGCACGCTGCTGCTCGACGAAGTTGCGGATCTCGGGCCGGAAGCTCAGGCCAAGCTGCTGCGTTCGATCGAAGTCGGCCGCATTCAGCGCATCGGTGGAGAGACGGAGCTGCGTGTCGATGTCCGGCTGATCGCGGCGACCAACCGCGACCTCGGTGCGGCCATCGCGAATGGTGCGTTTCGCGAAGACCTGTACTATCGACTCAATGTGCTGCACATCGAGATGCCGTCCCTGCGCGAACGACTCGAAGACATTCCGGAACTGGTCGCGCATTTTCTGACGCGGCTGCATGCGCGCGATGGCCTCGCGCCGCCGCATCTCGCAGACGGTGCGTTGAAGCGTTTCCGAACGTATGCCTGGCCCGGCAACGTCCGTGAACTTGCGAACGTCTGTGAACGACTCGCTATCCTGTATTCCGGCCGGACTGTACAGTCGGAAGAAGTGGCTGCCTTGATTCGCGATACGCGGCCGGCACCGGGAACAGCGGCGTCTGACCTGTCACTGAGCGAGCGTGTCGATGAGTTCGAGCGCAGTATCATCGAAGACACACTGACAGCGTGCGATGGCCGCGTCGCGGATGCGGCGCGCATGCTCGAGACGGACCGGCCCAACCTGTACCGGCGCATGCGGCGGCTGGGGATCGAACGATGGAACGAGAGATGAACATGACGTGCAGTACTCGGCCCGCGCGTGCACTCCTTGCCATCGCCGCACTGCTGGCGGCGCAGGCGGCCCGCGCGCAGGAACCGCCGCTCGCTCAGTTGCCAGACAGCGTGGCCGAGCGTGTGGTCGCGTTCTACAACGATCCCACGACGATCCGGCTGAACGGCGAGTTCCGGCTCGTGGAAGGCGGCGAAATCACTGGCAATGTCGTCGCGCTCGGTGGCCCGCTCGTCGTACACGGCCGAATTGCCGGCGATGTGGTCGTGATCAATGGCGACCTCGAGCTGGGCGGGAGCGGTGAGATCACGGGCACGGCGACGGTGGTCGGCGGCCAGTTGACGCAGGGTGGACGCGTCGGTGGTGCAACCTATCACTACCAGGAACCCCTGCCCTTCCGCCACGATGCAGGCGGCATCGTCCATTCACCTGAACCTTTCGAGTCGGAGCTTTCGGCGGGCCGCGAATTCGGCTTCGGCCGTACCGATTTCCTGATTGCGGCGCGCGGCGACTACAATCGGGTCGAAGGCCTGCCCGTCGCATTCGGGCCGCGCGTCCGCATCGGCCGCTCGAATCCGACGCTGCTCGAGGCTCTGGCCATCTATCGCAGCGCATCCGGACTGCGCATCGATCCGGGTCAGATGGGCTATCTGCTGCGGGCGGAGCAGTTCCTCGGTGGCGGCCAGACGGCTCGCCTCGGCCTGACGGCGTACTCGGAAGTTACGCCGATCGAGCGACGCGATCTGCTGGATCGTGAGAACGCCCTGTCCACGTTCGTTCTCCATGAAGACCAGCGCGACGGCTACGAACGAGAAGGCTGGTCCGCGTACCTTCGCTTCGCGCGCGCCGGTTGGCCGCACGACCTGACGCTCGAATACCGGAACGAGAAAGACGGCGCTGTCTCACCCGCCAGTCCATGGTCACTCTTCGATAACGATGAGCCGTGGCGGCCGGAGCCGCTGGTCGGGCAGGGTACACTACGCACGATTGCATCGCACTTCGTTTACGACACGCGCAACGAAGTCGCGGACCCGGCAACCGGATGGCACATCACGTTCGATCTCGAGCAGGGCCTGGGCGGCCGCCTGACCCAGCCCGGCTTCGAACAGGTCGGCTTCGATCAGGATACCCTCGTCACACCGCCGTCCGGCGCCCGCGAGAAGTTCTCCGCGGCAGCCATCGACATCCGGCGTTATGCGCGACTCACTCCAACTTCACGTCTTGCGATGCGCGTCCTCGCTGCCGGCTCCGTTGATGGCACGCCGCTGCCGTCGCAGCGACAACGCACGCTCGGTGGTGAAGGCACGCTCCCGGGCTACAGCCGATTCGCACTCGATTGCGGTGCCCGCCGCGCCGCCGTCGCCGTGAATCACATTGCATTCTTTCCGTACTACGGCTGCGATCGAGTCGCGCTCTTTCAGATCGAGTATCAGGCCGGCCTGCCCTTTCTGGAACGCGTGTCGCTGGGTGACCTCGGTCTCGAGTTCCCGGTGCGGTGGATCGCGTTCTTCGATGCCGGCCGCGCGTGGATCGAGCCCGATGCATTGAGCGGCCGGGAACGTGGACGCAGCGGGTTCTCGACAGATGCCGGCATTGGCCTCCGGGTCGGCGGACTCGGCGCCTACCTCGCCGTCCCGTTATCCAGACACGGCCAGGGCGTCAACTTCTTCATCCGGCTTGGCCGCCGGCTTTGAGACGAGTCCGCCTCGCCACGGCGTTGCTCGCGCTGGGAAGCGGGGCGCCAGGCGCGGTCGCTGTCCCGTTCGGGCAAACCGCAAACCTCGCCGTGCGACCGGACACCGCAAGCGACCAGCGTGCATTGCTGCGCATTGGCGCGGTCCTCGACGATTCGGCTCTCGAAGAAGCAACGCGATCCGGTCTGCCAGTGCGCGTCCGCGCGCGCGTCGAGTTGTGGCGTGATGGCTTCTTCGATGACCTCGAGGCCACCGCGAACTGGAACGCGGTTCTTCTCTACGAACCTCTCGAGAAACAGTACATCGTGCGTGCGCCGGATGGCGATGCACAGCGCTTCACTACATACGACCGTGCCCGTGCGGCGGTCGAACGCGAGATCCCTCTGTCGATCCGTCCGGTGCGCACAGGCCGCTACTATTACCTCGCGCACCTCGAGATCGAGACGCTCTCACTCTCCGATCTCGAAGAACTCGAACGCTGGTTGCAAGGCGAACTCGGCCCCGCGGTCGGCGGCGATCGCTCGCTCACTGGCGCAGTCAGCGAAGGTGCGAAACGCCTCCTGATCCGGCTGCTCGGCCTGCCGGCTCGGCGAGTCGAGGCGCGCAGCGATCGATTCGAGGTGCAATGATCGACGAGCACGCAGCATGGACCGAATTGCGCGCGCGCGTGCTTGCTTTCCTCGGACGCGGCTGGTGTGCGCCGACCACCGATGATGAATTCGATGCGCTTGCGCGCGCGGTATTCCGCTTCCAGTTCGAACACAACCTGCCGTACCGGGCGTGGTGCGAGCGGCGAGGCCGAGCACCGGAACAGGTCGATCACTGGACAGCCATTCCGGCCGTGCCCACCGCTGCATTCAAGGAAGTCGTGCTCGTCACGGGCAGGCCCGAGGACGCCCAGGCAGTCTTCCGCACCAGCGGCACCACTCAGGGAACGCGGCGAGGGACACATCATGTTCGCGACCTGGCGTTGTACCATGCGTCGCTCCGGCCCACGTTCCAGGGATTGGTCCTGCCTGACGGCGCGCGGCCCATCATGTTCTCTCTGCTGCCGTCGTCCAGCGCGATGCCGGATTCCTCGCTCGTACACATGGTCGATGATCTGCTGAGTGTGTTCGGCGCGTCCGGCAGCAGGCACTTCGCGACGGTGCGTGGCGGCATCGACAGCGATGCCCTCGACAACGCACTGCGGCAATGTGAAAGGCGCGGTGAACCGGTCTGCCTGCTCGGCACTTCCTTCTCCTTCGTGCATTGGCTGGATGGGCTGGCCGGATACGACCGGCGCTATCATCTGCCCGAAGGCTCGCGTCTCATGGATACCGGCGGATTCAAGGGTCGTACGCGTGTCGTGGCAGAGGAAGAACTCCGCACGATGTACCGCGAACGTCTCGGTATCGAAGCTCCATTCTGTGTCAATGAGTATGGCATGACGGAGATGACGGCACAGTTCTACGATACGTCGCTACGCGATCATAACGAGAAGGTATGGGACGGCGTGCGCAGGAAGTCCGGCCCGGCGTGGGTCCGGACGCGCGCCGTGGATCCGGACACGCTCGAGTCGCTGCCGCCGGGCCGGACCGGACTGTTACAGCATTTCGACGGCTCGAACGCGGGCTCGGTACTGGCGATTCAGACGGAGGACATTGGTGTGATGGAGGGGGACGGGTTCAGGGTACTCGGCCGCGCGCAGGGCGCGGCCCCGCGTGGCTGTTCCATCGCGATGGACGAGCTGCTTGCCGCTGCGGCCAGTGCCGCACGCAGCCGCCCGACAGGTCGGCCCGGGGGCGGGCCATAGCATGATCGAGGCTTTTCACCTGCCCGGCCTGCAAGACGATGACATCGCCTGGTGGCGGACGATGGAGCACGGCGTCGTTTCGTTGCGTGTGCCTGTGCTGCGCGAGGAAGGCTTTGCTCGCATCGCGGCAACACTGCGCGCTGCCCGAGAGCGGGTGTTGGAGAAGCGGCCGGCAGGCGAGATCGCGGCGGCGATCTCGCGCGCAGCGGCTGGAATGAGGAGTGATGCGGCGATGCGCGATGCTCTGGATGGCGTCATCGCGGCAACATCGGGATACGCGCCGGAAATGGTGCGACACGTGCTCGATCGGATGGAGCTCGACTGGCGGCTGCCTGTCCTCGAGCGATTGCTTGCGGCAGAACTCGACGGCGGCCGCGCGCTCGAGGACTTCGGAGGCCAGCCGGGCCGGCAATTGCGCAGTCGCGCATTCGGCCCGGACCTCACGCTGCACATCTTCGCCGGGAACGTGCCGGGCGTCGCTGTCACTGCACTGATCCGGTCGCTGCTCGTCAAATCGGCCGTCCTCGGCAAGACGGCCTCGGGTGAGCCATTTCTCGCGGCAGCCTTTGGCCGGGCGCTCGCGGCCGAAGACGCTTCACTCGGCCAATGTGTTGCAGTGACGTACTGGCCGGGTGATGACGAACGCGCGAACGATGCGGCGATGCGGGAAGCGGATGCGATCGTCGTGTATGGCGGCGCTGCCGCGGCGATGTCGGTCCGAGCCCGCGCGCCGGCAGCGGCGCGCATCATCGAACATGGTCCCCGCTTCTCGATCGGCGTGGTCGGCCGTGAAGCGCTGCACGACGCAGCTGCTGCGGACCGGATCGCATCAGACATCGCACGAGCGGTAGCGTTGTTCGATCAGCAAGGGTGCGTTTCGCCTCACGCTGTGTGGATCGAGGAGGACGGTGGCGTTTCGCCGCGCAACATGGCACAGATGATCGCAGCCGCGCTCGACCGCATCGCCACGGAACTGCCGCCAGGCACGCGCGCTGCCGGAGAGGCGGTACGGGTGCACGCGGCCCGGACTCAGGCCGAGTTCCGGGCGATCGGGGGCCAGGACGTCGCCCTCTGGACTGGCCCGGGCACCGGCTGGACCGTGGTGTGGGATGGCACGGGTGAGTTCGAGCCGTCGCCGCTGTCGCGGACGCTCCGCGTATATCCGATCGGCCGGCTCGAAGACGTCCCCGTCCGGATTCCTGCGGGTGGCGCGTTCCTCCAGTCTGTGGCGATCGCGGCGGATGCCGCACGGATCGCGGCTCTCGCGCAACGCTTTGCGCGCGCCGGTGCAACGCGGATCACCAATTTCGAACAGCTCCCGTGGCCACCGGCGGACGGTCATCACGACGGTCGAGGGCCGCTCGCGGAACTCGTCCGCTGGGTCGATCTCGAGCCGGAATGAGACCGCTCATTCACGGCCCGCAGCTTGCCTCAGCGGGTATGGAGCGGTTACCCATGATCTGCGGCTGAACGTACGGTCTGGAGACCGATGAGAATGAGGTTCCGTCCAGCGATTCCGCTTTTCGCGGCCTGCCTGATCCTGGCGCATGCGTTGCCGGCATTCGCTCAGAACGTCGAGTCTGGCGCGCGCATCGTCGGGCGCGTTGTTGACAACGAGAGCAAGCGGCCGGTTGTCGGGGCATTGATCGGGGTGAATGGCGTGGAGAGCCGCGCTTCGACGGACGAACGTGGCAGCTTCCGTGTGGATCACGTGCCGGCGGGCTCGCGTGCCATGACGATCGAGATGATCGGCTATGCGACACGCACGGAATCGATTGCCGTGCGAGCGGGCGCAACCCACGAGATCGAAGTTCTGCTTTCGCGGCAGGCCATCGAGCTGACGCCGATCGAAGTGAGCGTCCGCTCCGGTTTCCTCGAAGCGCGCGGATTCTACGAACGCGAGCGAAGCTCGAGCGGTAATTTCATCGACCGCAACGAGATCGAAACCCGGCGGCCGCAGCTGCTGACGGATCTGCTGCGCAATGTGCCGGGCACGCGCATCCACCTCCTCGATCCGGGGCGCAGGCACGTGCGCTTCAACCGGGGCAACGCCGAAGTGCTCGCGTTCAGTCAGGACCAGCAGGGCCTGCTCCCCGGGTGCGAGCCTGATGTATACGTCGACGGCCAGCAGCGTCGTGATCGCATTCCCAATAACCCGCGAGAGCACAAGCTGGATGATTTCGATGTGGTGAGCCCCGACGAGGTCGAAGGCATCGAAGTCTACAAGGGCGCAACAGGACCAATGCAGTATCAATCCAGTTCCTGCGGCGTGATCCTGATCTGGACGCGCCGAGGAAACGTCGTGGCCGCGCCGCCACGAACGGGGATGGCAACCGCGCTGACCATGCCGGATCTGCCCGTTGGAACGCTGCTGAGGATAACGCCACGTCTCGGAGGCGGCCGCGTAGCCGGTCTGATCCAGTCAACGCAGCCGGGCAGCCTCGTGGTGGCGCCGAGGAACGGTGAACCCATCACATTCGGTGTCGACGACATCCGCAAGCTCGAGCAGAGTGCGGGCCGCGCGAGATTCGTTGAGCGGAGCTGGCGCGGCGCACGTTGGGGGCTCGTGCTGGGGCTTGTGGGCGTGGCTGTCGCGGCAGCGGCCGAAGAGTTCGGCGAACTCGACGACGGTGGTGAGACCGCGCCGATTGCGGATAATTCGCCGCGTAATCCGATGTTTGGTGTGAAGGTCGTCAGTGCGACGACGCTTGCTGGCGCGCTGCTGGGTGGTTCGTTCTGGCGCTACCAGAAGTGGGTCGAAGTCCGAATTCGATGATCGAGCCATGACACCCTTCGCGTGGGTCGCACTGGGCCTGGTGGTCGGAGCGATCGCGAAATTCCTCATGCCGGGCAAAGACCCCGGCGGCCTCATCGTCACGATCGCGATCGGCATTGTCGGCGCAATGCTTGGCGGCGCGATCGGGACTCGCGTCGGCTGGGGATCCGTCACGGGATTCGACGTGCGCAGCATCTTCATCGCGACGACCGGCGCGATTCTGCTCCTCATCGCGTACCGCGTCCTGCGCCGGTTCTGAGCGCCAATCCGGGAACTCCCGGGCCCTTCGCTCCATTCGGGAGGGTGACGCGATGATGAAACCGATCTCCGTGCTCGTCCTTGTCCAGGGCACCGCAGGCCTGGCCGGCTCGCTGTCCGATCGACCGCTTGCTGCGCTGGTCGCACTCTTCGGCGCCGGCCTCCTGACCAGCCTCACGCCGTGCATCTATCCGATGATCCCGATCACGGCAGGCGTCATCAGCGGTGCCGCGGGCGATGCGTCACGCGGCCGCCGCATCGGCCTGACTCTGGCCTATGTGGCCGGTCTTGCTCTCCTCTATGCGTTCCTCGGCCTGCTCGCCGGGCTGAGTGGCTCGCTTTTCGGGGCTGTCGCGTCCAGTCCATGGGCTCGCTTTGCGATCGGGAACCTGCTGCTGATCTTCGGCCTTGTCATGCTCGACATCATCCCCGTCTCGGTGCCCGGCCGGCTCAACGCATGGGCAAGCCGGCTGTCAGGCGGCTCCTACCCGGGCGTGTTCCTGCTCGGCGCAACCTCCGGCATCGTGGCCGCGCCGTGCGGCGCGCCCGCATTTGCAGCAGTCCTCACATGGGTTGCCGCCACGCAGAGCGCTGCTCTCGGTTTTGCCTACCTGTTCGTCTTCTCACTCGGCATGACCGCGCTCCTCGTCGTGGTCGGTATCTCGTCCGGCACGCTCGCCGCGCTGCCGCGCAGCGGCCGATGGATGGTCTGGATCAAGCGGGCAGCCGGCGTGATCCTGATCGCCATGGCGGAGTACTACTTCATCCAGATGGGAATGGTGATGTGACCCATGGGAGGCTCGTGATGCGATCGAATCGGATTCTCGTCACCGCGGCGATGCTCACGCTCGCCGTGACAGCGCTTCGGCCCGGCCTCGCGGCGGGACAGGATAGCGGCATTGGCCTGCCGCTCGGGACAGCGCCTGAAGCACCCGTCATCGAGGACCTCGACGGCAACGCGGTCGATCTCGCGCAGTGGGTCGGCAAGAAGCCCGTTCTCATCGAGTTCTGGGCCACGTGGTGCCCCGTCTGCAAGGCGCTCGAACCTCGTCTGGAACAGGCATTCGCGCAGTACGGCGATCGCGTCGAATTCCTGATTGTCGGTGTCGGCGTCAGTCAGACGCCGCGCCAGATTCGGCGGCATCTCGAGGATCACGAATTGCCCGGTCGCTTCCTCTTCGACCGGCGAGGAGCCGCCGCGCGCGCATTCGCTGCACCAACCACATCATACATCGTTGTGCTCGATGCATCGGGGAAGGTCCTGTACACGGGATCGGGCGAAGAACAGCCGATCGGCGAAGCCCTCCGAAAGGCAACGCAGGGAAACCAAACCTCCGCCCATCAGCCCCTTCAAACGCCCTTCGTGAAGCGGTTCCTCTAATCCTGCCCCGCCGTCAACCGATCCACGGCCGCGCCGAGTTCCTCATACGCCGTGGGGTCGACTTCCCGGAACGGAACAGCCCGGAACGCGATGCGTCCGTCCGGCCCGACGACGAAGAGGTTGCGATTGGTGAGCGGGCCGCGCGAGGAAAGCGCGCCATACGCCCGCCCGACTTGCAGATCGGCATCACTCGCCATGAGGAAGGGGAACTGGTCGTCCTTCGCCCAGCTGGCGAGGGCATCGACCGGGTCCGCGCTGATTGCAATCAGGATCACGTCCCGGCCACCGTTGAAGACCTGCGCGTACTGATCACGGTACGCGTGCATTTGGATCGTTCAGCCTCGTGTCCTTGCCCGAAAGAAGAACGCGAGGACGACGGTCTTGCCTTTGAAGTCGCTCAGCCGGACCGGTTCCTGGAGGATCCCGTAGCGTGTGGCGCCGGGAATCGCAAAATCGGGAGCGACGGCACCGACTTCGAGGGGCGGCGTCGTATCGCGCGGGGCCTGCTGCTGCGCGGACAACGGCCCCGCGAAGGCAAACGCGGCAACCGCCGGCGCCATGGGCATGAATCGTAGCATCACACCTCCTCGAGAGGAGCAACGAAGTTGTGCGATGATAGCAAGGCGATCGGCTGGCGGAAAGAGCCTGCGTTACTCGACCAGGCCCTCGGCTATGGCGAACCGGATCAGTTCGGCCGTGGTCCTGAGGCCGAGCTTTTCCCGCAGGCGAACCCGGTACGTGCTGACGGTCTTGTGGCTGAGGCCCAGTTCCGAGGCGATCTTCTTGACGCTCCATCCTGTTCCGATCAGGCGAAGCACCTCGAACTCGCGATCGGAGAGGTGGGAAACGGGAGTCGCTTCCGTGCGTCCTGTCGTGAGGGCCGCGGCAAGAGCTTCCGCCAGCCGGGGGCTGACGAAGTGGCCGCCGCCAGCGGTCTTCCGGATCGCCTCGACCAGCCGTTCGGGAGCCTGGTCCTTCGTAACATACCCGGCGGCTCCGGCGCGCAGAACACGCCGGGCGTACTGTTCTTCGGGATGCATGCTGAGGACGAGCGCACGTGTGCGAGGCGATGTCTCGCGCAACACGCGCAGGACTTCGATGATTCCCGGTCCTGGCATGGACACGTCGAGCAGCGCCACATCTGCGTCGATCTTCTCCAGCTGACGCAGCATCTCATCCGCTGTGCCCGCTTCGCCCACCACCTGCACATCGCCTGCCTCCGTCAGAATGCGACGCAACCCCGCGCGCACCATCGCATGATCGTCGGCAATGAAGAGACGGATGGTCACGCCAACCTCCCTCGCGCGCCACGCGCACGGCCGCCAATCCCGGGCGCGCCTGCCGTAAGGGCAGGAACGCGGGGTTGCGTCGGAGTGCGGCCCGCTCATGACGGCGGGTGACGCAGCCACGCTTTCCGTTCAGGGCTAGAATCGCCCGACACGATCCGGGCGCGAAACAAGAACTCGCGCCCGGATCGAGCGGGAGTACGGGGTAGGTGTGTCAAACCTATGCTGCATGGCGCGCACAGGAAAGGTCCGTCACGCGCACGATCGATGAAAAGGTCGCGCGAGGTACACGGCAGGCTCATCGCGATGCTTCAGTTGCTGGAACTGGGGCGGCAGGACTCGAACCTGCAACCTGCCGGTTAACAGCCGGCCGCTCTGCCATTGAGCTACACCCCAAGGACGAACGGCAGTATACGCCGCTTCAGGCCGGATGTGCCGCGAGATCAGCTGGTCGTCAGACGGCCGCCCGGGGGCAGCCTGACGCGGAACGTCGTGCCGCGCTCGACTTCGCTCTCGGCCGTGATGGTCCCGCCGTGCGACTTGACGACATCGTGCGCGATGGTCAGGCCGAGGCCGGCGCCCTTCTTCCTCGCCTCATCGCCGATCTGGTAGAACTTGTCGAAGATGTGGGGGAGCTGTGCTTCAGGAATCCCGCAGCCGGTGTCCGCGATGGTGATGGCGAGCCAGCCATCGGCATCGCGGGCATCAACGGAGACACGTCCGCCCTCGGGCGTGAACTTGAGCGCGTTCGAGACCAGGTTGCCGATGACCTGATCGCTCATACGGTCGAGGTCCATGGGCACGGTTTCAGGAACGGAGTCGTGCGCGGTGACCTCGAAGGTGATGCCGCGACGGTGGGCGAGCGGGGCGAATGCGCGCTCGACCCGGTGGAACAGCTCCGTGGACTTCTCGGGCTTGATCTCGAGGCGGAGCCCGCCGGCCTCGAGGCGAGAGAGATCGAGCAGCTGGCTCACGAGCTGCGACACGACGCGCGTCTGGTCGCGGATCGTCTCGACGGCTTCGCGTTGGCCCGGCGTCGGCTCGCCGTACACGCCCTCGGCGATCAATTCGGCATAACCGCTGATGACGTTGAGCGGCGTGCGCAGTTCATGGGTGGCGATGCTCACGAACTCCGCTTTCAGCCGATCGAGTTCGGCGAGGCGATTGGTCATGGCGCGAAACGAGCGCGATGCGGAGCCGATCTCGTCGTTCCGCTCGTAAGCCAGTTCTCTGGGCAGGGTGAAGTCGCCGTCGGCGACGACGGCCATGGCATTGCGCAGCCGGACGACGGGCATGGTCAGGGCACGCGTGATCAACAGGCCGAGCAGGCCGGCTACGCCAATGGCGAGGAGCATTCCCGAGAAAGCGGTCGTGCGGGCGCGGTTGCTGATCTCGCCAGCCTCCTCGAGGTCTTTCTGGCTGCGCGCATCGATCTGGGCGAGGATGTCGGTTGTCGTTTTCTGGGCGGCAGCGAAGAGAGGCCGGACATCCGACTCGAGATAGGCGAACGCTTCGTCGCCACGGCCCGACTGTTTCAACAACTCGATCCGGCGAGTGGCGACGCCGAGCGCATCGATGTTGCGGGCAGCGTATCGCGCGAGCGCGTGGTAGTTCGCATCGCGCAGGCGATCGACCTGCTCGCGGGCTTTCGCGATCGCGGCCACCATCGCACTTCGTGCTTCCGCATCCTGGTCCTCGAGCAGGATCATGTAGCTGCGCTGAAGCCGGTCAAGCTCGGCGAGCTGGGTCTGCATCTGGCCCATGGCGATGTAGGCCTCGCCATGACTGGATCGCTGTTCGGCCGCGATCTGGCGCAGCTCGCCGAGTTGCACGACGGCGTAGACGGCGGGCAGAATGAGAACCGAACCGATCCCGGCGATGGTCAGGCTGAGCCGCGTGCGCAGCGTCATTTCGGCCGGGTGCTCACGTGTGTGTCAGTTGCGAATGATCTTCCGGATGCGCTCGAGCTCCTGCTCCTTCTCCTTCAACTGCTTGTCGCGTTCATCGAGTTGCTGTTCGAGGGTCGTGACCTTGCGGCGCAGTGTATCGCGTTCGATGGTTACGGAATCGAGGCGCAGCGCAAGGCCGCGCTGGACCATGCCCGATACGGACGCGGCGACATGGCGGGCTGCTTCGAGGTGCGCGAGTCTCTTGTTCGCAGTCTCGAGCTCGGTGGCGAGCAGGCGCAGCGATTCACCGACTGCCGGCGTCCATGCGTTGCCGGCATCGCGCAATTGTGCAGCGAGTTCGGCGGCGCGCGTGAGATCACGACCCGGATTGCGCGAATCCATCGCGACCGTCGTGCGGACGAGCATGGCGTGTTGTGCGAGACCGTCGGATGGACCGGACGTGTTGACCACCCAATCAAAGCGCTCCGCCGCCGCCGGGTAATCCTGGCGGGAGAGCGCCGCGAGGCCTTGCTCGAATCCACCCTGCACATCCACGCCGATGCCGACGGTCGCGCATGCGGCAGCAAGCAGGAGGAACGGCAGCAGGAGCGGTCTTCTCATCGTCATTTCACCTGAAATCGGGACGTGCTTCATGTGCGGTGTCGTCTGTGGGCCGGCTCGACGCAACGGATATTTTCGTGGGCGATGCCTTCGACGTGTGACACGCGCTCCTCATAACTTGCGCTCCCCGTCGATGCGCCACAACGGCTGATCGTTCGCGCGAGGCGGCCAGGGTTGCGGGGCCACCGGCACGAACCGCACATTGCCGCGGCTTTGGCGCGGGCGGTGACTTCTTGCGCGGCTGCACCAGTGACCCTATCGTGGCCGCCCGCACGGCTGGAGCGCACCGGCTGACGCCGGCGGGTGCCGGTAACACCTGACCTCGAACGGAACGCGAGTTCGCGACGATGAGACTACAATGGGCCGCTTTCGGCCTGGCCGGGGCCGTCCTCCTGGTCATGGCCGGAATCATCGCCGCGACCCAGGCCCCGACGTCCGAAACCGAATCGATTCAGCCGATCGCCTTTCCTCACGATCTGCACGCCGGCAAGAATCAGATCCCGTGCCAGTACTGCCACACGTCAGCAGACCGATCGCCAGACGCAGGGATCCCGGCCGTCCAGGTCTGTGCAGGCTGTCATATCGCCGGTGGCCAGCCGCTGTTCCGCCGCGACAGCGCCGGAATCCGCCTGCTCGCCGAGTACTGGAATCAGCAGCGGCCCATTCCGTGGGTCCGGATTCACGATCTGCCGGACCACGCGCATTTTCCACACATGCGCCACATCAAGGGGGGCGTGACCTGCCAGGAGTGTCACGGACCCGTCGAGACCATGCGCGAAGTTGTACAGCAGCAACCACTGTGGATGGGTTGGTGCATCGAATGCCACCGCCAGCGAGAAGTCCGCACCGATTGTGCGGTCTGCCACTATTGACGTGCCGGAGCATCCCATGATTGGCTCGGACCGCCCGTCCCTGACCACGCCCGGAACGGGAGGTCCCGACGGCCGGCGGGGCCTCGAACGGCGCGACTTCCTCAAAGTCCTCGGCGTCACCGGCGCTGGCGCAGCAGCTACGGCCTGCGGCGGCACCCGCGCGGCCGAGAAGCTCATCCCGTATGTCGTCCCGCACGAGGACATCGTGCCCGGTACGTCGACGTGGTACCGCACGACGTGCACCGAGTGCGCTGCCGGGTGCGGGATGAACATCCGCACGCGCGAAGGTCGAGCCGTCAAGGCCGAGGGCAATCCGCTCTCGCCGGTCTCGCACGGCAAGCTGTGCGCCCGCGGCCACGCCTCTCTGCATGGGCTCTACAACCCGGACCGCGTGCCTCAGGCGCTGGGCCGGGACGGCGAGGCATGGACACAGTTGTCTTGGGAGGACGCCGAACAGCGGCTCGCCGATGCACTGGTGCAGAATCGCGGACGGACCGTCTTCCTGAGCGAGCCCATGACCGGTTCGATGGACCGCTTGATCGACGAGTTCTGCACCGCGTTCGGGATCGAGCGCGTGCGCTGGGAGCCGTTCGCACTCGAACCGATCCGGGCGGCGAGCCGGATGCTGTTCGGCGTGGATGCGATTCCATCGCACGACTTCGCCAATGCCGACGTGGTCCTGACCTTCGGCGCGGATTTCCTCGAGACGTGGCTCTCGCCGATCGATTACGCGCACGGCTTCGTTCAGGCGCACGCGTTCCGCGGCGAGCGGCGGGGCCGGCTGGTGTCCATCACACCGCACCAGTCGCTGACCGACATGAACGCGGATGACTGGCTGCCGGTCCGGCCCGGGACCGAACACCTCGTCGCGCTCGCGCTCGCGCGCATCATCGTTGACAACGGCGCACCGGCCGGCGGCGCGGCTGCACTGCTGAACGGCGTCGAGGTCGAGCAGAACGCGCAGGCCTCGGGCATCTCGCCAGAGCGTCTCCGCCAGATTGCAACCGCTTTCGCGAACGGCGGCCGCTCGCTCGCAGTCGGACCGGGCATTTCATCGATGCACGGCGCCGCGACCGCCATTGCCGCGGCCGTCAGCGTCCTCAATTCCGTGGCCGGCAACATCGGCACGACGGTTCGCTATGATCGGCCCGAACGAGCCGGCACGCGCGCGAACACGTACGCCGAAATGAAAGACCTCGTCACACGCATGCAGGCCGGGCAGGTCGGTGCACTGCTCGTGCACGGGCCCAATCCGGTGTACGCACTGCCGGATGGCGATGGCGTCGTCGAATCGCTCGCGAACGTTCCATTCATTGCCTCGTTCGCATCGTATCTCGACGAGACATCCGAACGCGCGAACGTGGTTCTGCCCGACCATCATTTCCTCGAGGCATGGGGCGATGCCGAGCCGCGCAGCGGCCTGCACTCGATCGTCCAGCCCGTCATGACGCCCGTCTTCCAGACCAAACAGACAGGCGATGTCCTGCTCTCCGTCGCACAGCGCGCCGGCATTGCGCTCACGACCACGGCGACCACGTTCTACGACTACCTGCGCAACCGGTGGAGCGGCGAAATCCACACTGTCGCCGGTGGCGGTGCACCGTTCGAACCGTGGTGGCACGAAACGCTTCAGGCGGGCGTCGTCCAGACCGCACCGGCCGCCACGGCGCCATCCCTCGACGGGGCTGGAATCGCACAGCTCTCGTTCGCCGAACCGACGTTCAGCGGCGATGCAGGGAATCCCGTTCTGCTGGTCTACCCATCCTACCGCTTCTTCGATGGCAGGATGGCCAATCGACCATGGCTCCAGGAACTGCCCGATCCGATCAGCAAGTTCACGTGGTCGTCATGGGTCGAGGTCAGCGCCGAGACCGCGTTCGAGATGGGCCTCGATACCGGGCACGTCCTCGAAATCACCACCCCCGCCGGCACCGTCCTGCTGCCCGTCTGGGCGAACCCCGGAATGCGCAGCGATGTCGTCGCAATCCAGCTCGGCCAGGGTCACACGGGCTTCGGCGCCTACGCACAGGGTCGCGGCGTCAACGGCATCAAGCTGCTCGAGCCCGTGACCGATGCCGCATCCGGCGGCTTCGTCTACCAACAGACGCGCGCGGGCATCCGCGCAACCGGCGAGTGGCAGCGGCCCATACAGGCCGGCCTCCAGAAGGAACAGCACGGCCGCGACATCGCGCAGTACGTCACCGCCGAGGAGGCCCGCGAAGCAGAGGCAGCTCGCCGCACCGCATTGCTCACCGGTACCGGCGTCGTCGCCATCCAGGAAGAACCCGCCGAGGGCGAGGCAGCCGCTGCCGGACACGGTGAAGAGGGCCACCCAATGGACGCCCGCGTGTCGCAGCTCCAGGGCTCCGGCGGATTCGCGCCCATCGAGATGGAGGGCTCGCCCCAGGCATACCCGCCGCCGGATACACACTACGGCGAATACTCGGAGGACTTGCCGCGCTGGGGCATGGCGATCGACCTCGAGAAGTGCATCGGCTGTTCGGCCTGCATAACGGCATGCTATGCCGAGAACAACATCGGCATTGTCGGACCGGAGACAGTCATGAAGGGCCGCATCCTTCACTGGATCCGCATCGAGCGATATTATGAAGGCCAGGGCGAGACGCTGCACTCGCTGTTCCTGCCCATGGTGTGCCAGCAATGTGGCAACGCGCCGTGCGAGCCGGTTTGTCCGGTATTTGCGAGTTATCACACGCCGGACGGTCTGAATGCGCAGGTCTACAACCGATGTGTGGGAACGCGCTACTGTGCCAACAACTGTCCGTACAAGGTGCGCGTCTACAACTGGTTCACGTACGAATTTGCGGAGCCGCTGAACTGGCAGTTGAACCCGGACGTAGCCGTGCGCGAGAAGGGTGTGATGGAGAAGTGTACGTTCTGCGTGCAACGCATCCGGGGTGCCGAGAACCAGGCCCGTCTCGAGGATCGGCGCGTGCGCGATGGTGAGATCACGCCGGCGTGTGCGCAGACATGTCCGGGCGATGCCATCGTCTTCGGCAATATCAAGGACCCGAACTCACGGGTCGCGCGCGTCGCCGCATCGGGTCGTGGCTACCGCGTGCTCGAACAATTGAACACGCAATCCGCCGTGGTCTATCTGCGCAAAGTCGTGACCGCGGGTTCGGAGGGGTAGCGGATGGCGACGGTCATACGTTCCGAGACGCACCCGGCCGTCGAGTCGTACGGCAGCGTCAATCGCGATGTCCTGAAGCTGCTGAGTCCGTGGGGCCGCTCGTACAAGCTGGTCTTCGGTTTTGTGCTGCTGGTGCTCGCGTCGGGCATCTTCGCGTTCGGCACGATGATCTATCTCGGGATCGGCGTGATCGGCCTGACCAACCCGGTCGGCTGGGGCGTTCTGATCACGAACTTCGTATTCTGGGTCGGTATCGCCCACTCGGGCACGCTGATCTCGGCGATTCTGTATCTGTTCCGGGCGAGGTGGCGGCAGTCGATCTACCGGGTTTCGGAGGCGATGACGGTGTTCGCGGTGATGACGGCGGGCCTGTTTCCCATCGTGCACCTCGGCCGGCCGTGGATCTTCTACTACCTGATCCCGTACCCGAACCAGCGGCAGTTGTGGCCGAACTTCCGCGGTCCGCTGCTCTGGGACGTGTTCGCGGTCGGCACGTACTTCACGGTCAGCGCGACGTTCTTCGTCGTCGGCATGATCCCGGACATCGCGGCCGCGCGCGATGCGACGACAGTGGCGTGGCGCAGGAAGCTGTACACGATTCTGTCCTTCGGCTGGCGCGGTACGCACAACGAGTGGAAGCATTTCACGCGCGCATATCTGTATCTTGCGGCGCTGGCGACGCCGCTCGTGCTGTCGGTGCACTCGGTCGTATCGTGGGACTTCGCCGTGTCGATTGTACCGGGCTGGCACACGACGATCTTCGCACCGTACTTCGTGGCGGGCGCCATCTTCTCGGGCCTCGCGATGGTGATGACGATCGTGATCCCGATCCGGAAGATCTTCGGGCTCGAGGCGTACTTCACGGAGCGCCACTTCGATGCGATGTGCAAACTGGTTCTGCTCACCGGGTCGATCGTCTTCTACGCGTACATGACCGAGTTCTTCATGGCGTGGTACAGCGTCGAGGTGCCGGAGCGGGCGGCATTCTGGAACCGTGCCTTCGGAGACTACTGGTGGGCGACTTGGATCATGCTGTCGTGCAACGGCATCATCCCGATGATGCTGTGGTTCCGCAAAGTGCGGACGAACATCCCGGCCGTGTTCGTGATCACGATCTTCATCAACATCGGCATGTGGTTCGAACGGTTCGTGATCATCGTGACGAGCCTTGCGACGGAATACGAGCCGTGGCAGTGGCGGAACTATCAGCCGACGTGGGTCGAGATGGCGATCACGGCCGGCAGCTTTGCCTGGTTCTTCATGTGGTTCCTGTTGTTCCTGCGGTTGTTGCCCGCGGTTTCAGTGGCGGAGCTGAAAGAAGTGCTGCCTGCCCCGCTCCGCTTCGGGCGCAAGCGTGCAAGGGTGGAGGCCTGAGATCATGAGCGCGCACGGGATGCTGGGCGTGTTCGATGGCGTGGACGCAGCCGTCGAAGCGATCGAGAAGTTGCGCGCGGGCGGGCTGAAAAAGCTGACCGTGTATTCGCCCGCACCGGATCACAATCTCGAGCATGCGTTGCACCCGCCGGAGAGTCCGGTGCGCATCTTTACGCTGGTGGGCGGCTTGACGGGTACGGCCACAGGATTCGCGTTGCCTACATGGACATCGCTGGACTGGCCGCTCGTGACTGGCGGGAAACCGATCATCGCGTTACCGGCCTGGGTCATCATCGCATTCGAGCTGACGATTCTGTTCGGCGCCCTCTCGACGGTGCTCGGTCTGTTCATCTGCGCAAAACTGCCGAACCGCAAGCCAATGGTGATCTACGATCCGGCATTCTCAGCCGACCGATACGGTGTCCACGTCATGGCGCCGGCCGGACGTGAAGCGGAAGCTCGCGCGATGCTCCGGGACGCGGGCGCGGTAGCGGTGCGCGAAGCCATGGAGGTGAGCGGTGCGGTCTGAGGTTCGTGCTGCTGGCCCGGTCGCCATCGCCAGGGTGCACCGTTCTCAGGTTCGCGCTGGCGGCCCGGTCGCCGTTGCCAGGGCGCATCGTTCTGACGTTCGCGCTGCCCGGAGGGCCGGCGTCATTCTCGCTCTCATGGTTTTGATCTCGGGCGGGTGCACGCGCATGGAGGATGCCTTGGCCAGCGTACCGGTCTTCTCGTTCATGCGCGAGGCGCCGTTCTTCGATCCGTACGAAGCGCCGCGGCCGGCGCCGCCGAACTCGGTGCCGTACGAAACACCGGCGGGCGAGGCGTTGCCGCCGATCGAGGCGACGGTCGCGGGGCTCGACGCGTTCGCGAGCGGACCGTATGGCACGAATCCCTTCGCGGGCGAAGACCTGAGCGCACTCGGCCAGCAGATGTTCGATCGTCACTGCATGGTCTGTCACGGCACAGCCGGCCTCGGCGATGGTCCGATCATTCAGAAAGACCCGGCCGAGGCGAAGTACCCGCTGCCGGCGCCGAACCTGACCGCAGCGACGACGGTGGCGCGGACCGATGGTTACATCTACGCGGTCATCCGGGCGGGCCGGGGCCTGATGCCGGCGTACGGCCCGCGGACCACGCATCGGGAGCGCTGGGCGATCGTGACCTATGTCCGCCAGTTACAGGCGGCCGCGGGCGGCTCGCCCGGCGGCGGGAGTTGATTCGATGCCGCACGCTTCCCACGATCTAGAAACCCCTTTCATCCGCTTCGAGAAGATGCCGGGCGGCATGCGCATGGCCGCCATCGGCCTGACACTGATCGGTGCGATCGTCTGGGTCATCGCGCTGCTCACCGGCGCAGATCGCGCGTGGCATGCCTGGCTCTTCAACTGGCTGTTTTTCACAAGCATCGCGTCGGGTGCTGTGATCCTTGCCGCCATGGTCACAATCACCAAGGGCATGTGGTCCCGACCGATCCGCCGCATCGCGCTGTCCTTCGTGGCATTCCTGCCCGTCGCGCTCTTGCTGATGGTGCCCATGTTCTTCGCGGCGGACCACATCTTCCCGTGGCTGCACGAGCCGGTCGCAGGCAAGGAGGCGTGGCTCAACACGCCGTTCCTGATCGTGCGCAACGTCGTCCTGTTCGGTTCGTTCGTGTGGCTGGCGGCGGTGTTCGCGCGCGCTGCACTGCGCCCGGACGTCGGGGCCGTGCGCTCGAAGATGACGGGCGCAGTCGCCGCGCAGTACGAACGCATGAGCCATGGCTGGCAGGGTCAGTCGGCGGAGGAACTGCGCGCGTGGCGCCGGACCGCGCGACTCGCACCCGCGCTGGTGCTCGTGTACGCATTCGCGTTCACCATGATCGCGTTCGATTTTGTGATGTCGCTCGAACCGCACTGGTTCAGCACACTGATCGGCCCGTACCTGTTCATGGCCGCAATCCTTGGCGGCATGGCTGCCACCTCCATCCTCGCGCGCGCATATTCACGCAAACTCGGATTCGAGGCGCACATCGCACCATCGCAATGGCACGATCTCGGCAAGCTGATGTTCGGCTTCGTCGTCTTCTGGGGATACCTGTTCTTCTCCCAGTTCATCGTCATCTGGTACGGTTTGCTGCCGGGCGAGCAGAGCTTCGTGATCCACCGCTTCACGCCGCCCTTCAGCATCATCGCGAATGCCGTGTTCGCATGCCTCTTCGTGATCCCGTTCTTCGGCATGCTCGGTGTCGCGCCCAAGAGGATCCCACGCATCCAGAACATCTTCGCCGGCATCATCCTGCTCGGCCTCTGGTTCGAGCGCTGGCTGCTCGTCTATCCGTCGCACAATCTCGGCGCCGAACGGCTCCCGCTGGGCTGGCAGGAGTTGGGTACAACGCTCTTCTTCGCCGGCGTGCT
This sequence comes from Longimicrobiales bacterium, assembly GCA_050732695.1. Lineage (GTDB taxonomy): Bacteria > Gemmatimonadota > Gemmatimonadetes > Longimicrobiales > RSA9 > JBFFZF01. The sequence continues at coordinate 74,959 of JBOHRL010000039.1, forward strand.
CCTGCTCTCGCTCGGCTGGTTCGCAACCCGCTTTCCGCTGCTCCAGATCTGGAAGCCGGCGAGCGAAATCGAGCTGGGAGGCGTCCCTGTCGAGGTTCGCGAGGCGACCCCTGTAGCCTGAAGCGAACAGGCCAGTACGAGGCGTTTCACCGCCGCCGGTGAACCTTCTAAGCTCTACTGGCCCACCTCCTGCATCTATCAGCCAGACTGATCACAGCCCGGCCACGACGGGCCGGGACTCAATGCACAGGCCAATGGACGGATACGCGCCGGAAACGGAGCCGGGAATCGTGCCCGCCTCAACGGGGACGACCGGGAGTGGCGGGCTGATGCAGACTCCGCTCGCGGCTCCGCTCGTCCGGTTCCTCGAGGTTCTGCCGGAAGCATCACTCCTCGTCTCGGATGATGGGACGATCCTGGCCGCGAATTCGCCGTTCGAGAAGCTCCTGGCCTGGGCCCCGGGCGCACTGGTCGGGAAGCCGGTTTCGGACATCGTCTCGGACCGATCCGGTACCGTGCGCAGCATCCTCGCGAGATCCGCGACACATGAAGTCCTGACGCCAGTCGAGTTGCATTGTCGATCGGCGAGTGGCGCGATGGTCGATTGCCGCACGGAGAGCGCAGCCATGCACGCGCGACAGGACGGCGAACCGGGCATCGTGCTCCTCCGGTTCAGGCCGGCTGGCGACCGGGAGGCCTGGTTCCGCATGGCGCTGTCGAGCATCGGCGATGCGGTGATCACGACGGACACCAGCGGCATCATCACGTTCATGAACCCGACTGCGGAACGACTGACGGGCTGGTCGCGAGCGGAATCGCGAGGCGAACCTCTGGGCACCGTGTTCCACACGCGCCCTCCGGGCAATCGCCAACTCGAAAGCCCGGTGTCGCGCGCGTTGCGCGATGGCGTTGTCCATGGGCTCGCGCAGCACACGACGCTCGTTCACCGGGATGGTACCGAGTTCACGATCGAGGACACCGCCGCGCCGATTCGCGATCACGAGAACAAACCGTTCGGCGTGGTCATCGTGTTCCGCGATGTCGCCGACCGGCGCAGCCTTGAACGCGAACTGAGCCGGACCGCTGAAGAACTCGCGAACGCGCACCGTCGCAAGGATGAGTTTCTGGCCATGCTTGGGCACGAGTTGCGCAACCCGTTGGCGCCCCTGCGCAACGGCATTGAAATCCTGCGTTCCGCACGCAGCGAGGATCCGCAGTTGGATCAGGTCGAGGAGATGATGGAGCGGCAGGTGCAGCACCTTACGCGTCTCGTCGATGATCTGCTCGATGTATCGAGAATCACGCGTGGTCTGACGCAACTCCGCTTCGAGACCGCGCCGTTGCGCCTTGTCCTCGAAGCAGCACTCGAGACTGCGCGTCCCACCATCATCTCGTTCGACCACGAGTTGAATGTCTCGCTGCCACCGGATTTCCTGTGCGTCCGCATGGACGTTCCGCGCGCAACGCAATTGTTTGCGAATCTGCTCATCAATGCCGCCCAGTACACGCCCGCTGGCGGCCGCATCGCTCTGACCGCATCACTGGAAGACGATCGCGCCGTCGTTCGCATCATGGACTCCGGCATCGGGATTCCGGCAGAACTGCTGCCCCGCATCTTCGATCTGTTCACTCAGGCCGGCCCATCCGTCCATAAGCCCCGAGGCGGCCTCGGCATCGGCCTCACGGTCGTAAAGTCACTGGTCGATATGCACGGAGGGAAAGTGTACGCACACAGCGAGGGCGAGGGACTCGGAAGCGAGTTCGTCGTCGAACTGCCCGTCGCAGATCAACATCCGGCGGTCGATGCCACACCGGCCATGCCTGCCAGCGACCCGAACCTGCCTCCGCGGAAACGCGTTCTCGTCGTCGACGACAACACCGATGCTGCCGAGAGCCTGGCCCTCATCATCAAGTTCTGGGGGCACGACGTTCGCCATGTCTCGAGCGGCGAGGACGCCCTCGAACTGGCTACCGAATTCACTCCTGACGTCGTACTCCTCGATGTCGGACTGCCCTTGATGAGTGGCTACGAGGTCGCTCGCCGCATGCGAAGCATGCCGGCTACCGAGAACGCCTTGATCGTTGCTGTCACCGGCTATGGCCGCGACGAGGACCGCCGGAGCTCCCGCGACTCCGGCATCGACCAGCATATGACGAAACCCGTCGAACCAGCAGTACTCAGATCACTCCTCATCAGCTAGAAACAAAGAACGGCGGGTGTGGGCGGGGGTGGTACGAGGTGGGGGTGGGGAAACTGCGGGAGCGAAGCGGGTGGGGGACCCGCGCCGCTAAAATCAAGGAGACATGTGGCGACACCTCGGCGCGATGCCATGGATTCGTTGCCTGCGCCCAGCCGGGCATCGCTCTCGTGCGTTGAGCGGCGAATCGCAGCGGCGCCCCGTCCCCACCCGTTGTCAACCCGCCGTGTCCCCACCCCTCACCTCGTACCACCCTCGCCCGCCGTTCGTCCTGTCAAGTCCGAGGACTGCAACGCCACGCCTCGTCCGTGACCGTGTAGCTTGCCTTCTGATCTGCCGACCTTTCAGGCGTGAGACTCGCGGGTTGATACTCCGTTTTCGTCTCGTGGCGCACCTGCAACGACCTGAAGCCCGTGGACGGGTTCCGCACGGGCGGGCGAGAGCGGTGGCAAGTTCCGTAAGTCCAGTCTATTCAATAGTATAAGAACAGGCAGCCCGACGTGGGACGGGCGCAGGGCGACCGGCACAGCGCTTGCCGCTTGACCTCGCAACCTGGCGGGTCCCGGGTCTCTCGGGAAGGAAGCTGATCCTCAATGTCGAAAGCCGAAGAAGGGCCGGCGAAATCAGGCACCGACGCGACCAGCATGAGTGTCGCGATCGCGGTCGCGCGCCAGCGTCTGCTGGATGCGCATTTCACGCATGTGCTCGAACTGATCCAACGCGCGCAGGGTGAAGTCGGCGCGCCGCAAGCGCTCATCATCTACGCGCGCGTTCACCGTCTGACCGAGATCGATATTCAGGCGCTACGCACGCGCGTCCTGGTGCATCTTGGCCGTGTCGCGTCGACCGAAGTGACGGATCTGCCGCACACGTTCGTCGCGATCGATGGCGCTGTGGAATGGGACATCACTGCGTCGCTTGTCGAACGGATCCGCAAACGGCTGGGTGGCCGGCGCAACTACGAGCTGCGTGACTGGATCGATCAACACAGCGGTCATGTCGAGTGCGATCTGATGAAGCTGCACGTGGACAACCTCGTCGCGGTGGCCGACGTCATGGGTGCAGCCACGCGTCCCATGGAAGTCGCCCGGACGTACATGCGCGAGGTGGGCGTGCGTGACGAGCTCTGGGAACCGCTCTATTGGGGACTGCTGGATCGGCAGTACGAAAGGCTGGCCGCGGCAGAAGCTGCGGCTGTTGCACAGAAAGGCGCCAGAGCCGCAACGCAGGCCCGTCTTGCTCCGCGTCAGGAGAAGCAGGTCGGCAACGGCTGAACGTCTCGCCTCACGCCATTGCGGCGTCGAGCCGGCCAGCGCGCCGCGGAATCGGGCCGATCCGGACCCTGGCTCACCTTCCTGTTCCATTTCCTCTCATCGATTCAGGTACTCAAAGCATGCGGCCGTGTACGCGCGTTCTCGCGCGTGGCAGTGCGAGCCGGGACGCGTGCAAACGCCCGCAACCATGCGTATGCTGTCGGGTATCTCCGGGTGTGGTGCGGCGCCCGCAAAGGCGGGCGAATCGAATACGAGAAGGAGTGTGACATGGCTGGGATGCGGGATCTGCTCGAACATGGCCAGTCCGTCTGGCTCGACTACATCCGGCGGGGCATGGTTCGCGACGGCGAGCTGGCGGGCCTTGTCGAGGACGGACTGCGTGGATTGACGAGCAATCCGACCATTTTCGGGAAAGGCATCGGCGAGACGGACGAGTACGATGACGAGCTGCGCGCCGCCATTACGGAGACCCCGGAAACGACAGCGATCCAGCTGTTCGAGCGGGTGGCCGTTCAGGACATTCGCGATGCGGCAGACATTCTGCGCGGCGTTTACGATGAAACGGGTGGTGCGGACGGATTCGTCAGCCTCGAGGTATCGCCCTACCTGGCGCACAGGACGGACGAGACGATCGCGCAGGCGAAGCGCCTCTGGAAAACGGTTGACCGGCCCAATCTGATGATCAAGGTACCGGCCACGCCAGAGGGTGCGGTCGCGCTCGAACAGCTCATTGCGGGCGGCGTCAACGTCAACGCAACGCTGATGTTCTCGCTCGCTCACTATGAGGCGATCGCACAGGCATTCGTGCGCGGCGCCGCGCAGTGCACGCGGCCAGAGAACATTGCATCGGTCGCATCCTTCTTCGTGAGCCGCGTCGACGTCGTCGTGGACAGGAAGCTCGACGCGATGGGGACGGCAGAGGCGAAGGCGCTCCGCGGCAAGGCCGCCGTCGCGAACGCGAAGCTGGCGTATGCCCGCTATCAGCAGATCTTCGATGCATCGTTCGATTCACAGCGGCGGCGGGGCGTGCGCGCACAGCGCGTGCTGTTCGGCAGCACGAGCACCAAGGACCCTGCTTACTCGGACGTGAAGTACGTCGAAGAACTGATCGGCCCGAATACCATCAACACGATTCCGCCGGAAACCATCGAAGCCTTCCTCGATCACGGCGTCGCTCGTGTCACGCTCACGGAAGACCTCGACGATGCGCGCGCCACAATGAAAGCGCTGGCGAACACCGGTATCGATATGGACGAGGTCACGGAGTTCCTGCTGAAGGATGGCGTGCGCAAGTTTGCGGAATCCTTTGACGAGATGGTCGAAGCAATCGAAACGAAACGGGAGACGATCCTCGAACCGGCGTGAATCGCGAGGGTCGGGGCTTCACCGTTCGTGAGGCTCCATGTGAACCAGAACGTCGAGGATCGAGGCATCGCTGCGGATACGGCTGCGCACTCGTCCACCCAGACTGTGCGCGTCCCGCAGAGGCATCGCTGGATTGGCTTCGATGTGGATCGTAACGAGGTAACCAACGCCCGCTCGCCTGGCCTGCACCTTCTCGATACGACGCACACCCTCGACGGACGAGGCCAGGCTGTGGACCCGATCGAGTACGCCCTGGTCCGGTGCGCGGTCCATCAGGTCGAGTACAGCCGGCCGCAGGAGGCGCAACCCATTGAACGCGATGATCGCGGAAGCCAGCAGAGCCGCCCAGTCATCCGCCGGCGCCCACGACTCGCCTCCCAGCAACGCGAGCGAAATGCCTGCAAACGCAGCCGCGGACGTGATCGCATCTGACCGGTGATGCCACGCATCCGTGTTCAACGCGCGGCTATTCGACCCAACGCCCACCGTCGCGACAGTCCTGAACATGTACTCCTTCACTGCAACCACGGCCAGCAGCACCACGAGCGTGAACGCTTCCGGCACAGCGCCCGGTGTGCGAATCTCACGGAACGCCTGCCACGCGATTCCAGCCGCGGCGCCCAGCATCAGCAACGATACCGCAGCCGCCGCCAGTGTCTCCGCCTTGCCATACCCGAAGTGGTAATCGCGGTCCGCCTCCTTCACGGCGACTTTGAGTCCTCGCCACACAATGAGAGAGGCGAATACGTCGGTTCCTGACTCGACGCCGTCCGCGACGAGTGCGTACGATGAGCCCAGCAGACCCGCCGTGATCTTCACGACGACCAGCACGACGTTGACCAGCAGGCCGGCAACGGCATAGCGCACTCCTCGACCGAGCCCGTTCGGCGCGAAGCCCGACAGCTCCGCAACCGGGCCGGCGCCCATGAAACCGCCGCTATGCCCTGTGCCCGGCGGTTCGTCCCGGGGTTTGCGCGTTTTCTCGACCGCGTGCATGATCGAATGATAGACGTCGGCCAGGGCAGGCGTCCACGAAAAAAAATGGATGAGGCGACACAAAATTCGCCGACCCGGCCGGCGCCGAACATGCCATACCAGTGCAGACACTATGGTTTGCGCCGATTCGCGTGCATCTTGCATGGCTGTTGCCGAAGAACCCGGCTGACCCGGAGATCCACCATCGGAGGAGACTCGTGAAACGGATTGCCCTGCTACCGCTCGTTATGGTGCTGGCGGCTGGCTGCATGGAAAAGATCGCCGGGCCGCCACCCGGATACCGGGCTGTCGAACTCGTCACGGTCGCGGAAGGCATCAGCGGCACCGCCGCGATCACCGATGTCGATGGACCTACGTCCGGTGTCTCCGTCACTCTGCGCGGTGTGACGCTCGGCACGGCATACACCGGCCGCGTGATCAGTGGATCGTGCGTGAGCCCGGGCGGCGTAGCCCAGGCCCTCGCCGGCATTACCGCAGCCACGACATCCGTTCGCGCCCACACACTCGTCGTTGCCGACAGTGTTCTGACGGCCGGTCACGCCATTGCCTACTCGCGCGACGGCACGACGGTGACCTGCGGAGACATCGAGTAAACGGTTCAGGAACGAGCGGCGGGTGCGCCGCGACAGAACGCGATGTAGTCCGTCGGCTCCGGTTCCTCGCCAGCGTTCCGCAACAGCATGGCTACCTGGCCGCGGTGGTAGGCAGAATGCAGCATGACGTGCATCAGGATGTCATCGATCTTCGAGTCGAACTCGACACCGGCGCTGTTCCTGTAGTGGACCGTCCGGCCGGGGGCCGCGTCATCGAGACCGCGAGCGTACGCTTCCAGCGCAACATGGGTCTCGTGCATGAGTGCCGCACACGCACCGAGTTCGAAGGATGGCCAGACGGCAACGCCGGGCGGCTCACCTTCGAGTCGTGACAACCACAGGCGTTGGGCGGCAATGACATGGGCGAACGTGGCGAGCGCACGAGGCGGTACCGCACGGGCGCGACGAAGCGAGTCGAGCGCCAGGCGATCGGCCCAGCGTGCGTGCTCGATGAGTTGGCGAAGGGATTCGATCATGGGTCTGCCCTGCGCCTCAGGCACCGCCCCGCCGGATCGGTCGGCCGGCCAGATCGCCCTCGGCGATGAGCTGACCATTGCGAATCGCGAACCGGCCGTTGACCAGCACGTGGACGGTGCCCTGAGAGTACTGGTGCGGTTCTGCATACGTGGCCATGTCGCGTAGCTCGTTCTCATCGAAGACGGCAATATCGGCAAAGAAGCTTTCCCGGATCTGGCCGCGTTCCGGAATGCCGAAGAACGTCGCCGGCAGAGACGTCATGCCGCGAATGGCGAACGACATGCTCACGATCTTCTCGTCGAGAACGAAGCGCCGCAGTTTGTTCGAGAACGCGCCGTAGACACGCGGGTGCACGGTTTCCTGGCCCGGGTGCGGTGTGCGGCCGTCCGTGCACGTCATCATCCATTCCTGCTGCGCCAGCATGCGCGTGTTCTCGATGTCATACAGGTCGTGATTCATGACGGATGCGTTGTCGTCGCGCAGGATGCGGCGTACGGTCGCAGGCACGGGAAGGTCCCACGCCCGTGCGACGTCTGCCAGGGTCCGCCCGTTCAGCTCCGGTCGTGGATCAACGATCATGATCTTCCCGGCGCCACCCCGGATATCGAGCATCTCGATGGTCTGCACATCGAGCACGCGTGCGGTGTCCGGGTCGTCGAAGCGGCGGTGCAGCGCTGTATCGCCGCCAGCCGACGCCCAGCGCGGGATCGTATACGCGGACAGACTGCTCTGTGTCGCGGAGTACGGGTGCTGTGCCGCCATCACATTCACGCCTCTCGCCCTGGCCTCCTCGATAAGTGCGATGGCTTCCGGCGCGCGGCCGTAGTTGTGTGCGCCCTGCATGTTCAGATGGCTGAAGATGACCGGCGTGCCGGCCTGCTCGCCGATTTCGATGGCCTCCCTCATGGAGGCGAGGAAGCCGATGCCGGGATAGCTGGCACCGAGATCGCGGTCGTGCGTGTCGTAGATGCCGCCGAATTCGGCCGCGACCCGATTCAGCTCGATGACTTCCTCGGTCTTCGCATAATAGCCAGGTACGTAGAACAGACCGGTGGACAGGCCGATCGCGCCCTGTTCCAATCCCGTGCGGACGAAGTCGCGCAGCCGGGCCATTTCCTCGACGCTCGGCTCACGGTCGGCCGTGCCCATCACCGCACGTCTCGCTGCACCGTGACCGACGAAATGGAGCGCATTCACGCCGATGCCATCACGCTCGTACCGGGCAAACAAGGAATCGATCTCATTCGTGCCGCCGCCATCCACGCCGAGTACGACCGTGGTTATGCCCTGGAACAGGAACGGTACTGCGCTCCTGCCCTCGGCTGTCTCGAGTTCGGCGTGGCTGTGCGCATCCCACAGGCCGGGCGTGACGAGCAGTCCGGAAGCATCGACAGTATCGCGTGCCGTCATGGCCCGCGCGGAAGCATCGCCCAGGAAGGCAATGCGATCGCCTGCGACGCCGACATCCTGGAGGACCCAGGGATTGCCGGCGCCGTCGAGGACGCGGCCGTTCAGGATCAGAAGGTCGAGAGCGCCCTCGACACCGGCAGTCGCAGGTGGCCGCGCAGCACCATCCTCGGCTGGCGAGCACGCCGCAAGGAAAAGGAGCCCGGCGGCGCAGGTCGCTCTCATCAGCGCGCGATCGAAAGCGCATTGAAGAGCAGCGGCCACGTTGCCACGGTCTGGGCGCGGTAGTTCGGCTGGAACCCGAACAATACGACGGAGCCCTGACCGACGGTCGCTTCGGCGAGTGCGACTTTGCCGGCCAGCTTCTCGGGCCCGAGAATCCATCCGGACTGGACCGGGTTGCCTTGTGCGTAACGCGCGAGTACGCGGATCGGCGCATCGGCGGCAATGTCGAATGCGCGACTCGAGTCCCAGTACCAGCCGCTGATCGTCGAGCCGACGCCGGCCGTCAGCGGGTGACCGCCCGTAACGTCGAGTTTGACAATCGATCCGGGCACGTAGAACTCGCGTGATGGAAGGTCGTCAACAGCGTTGCGCAGGCCGAGACCGAACAACTCGATGGCGAACTCGGTTGCCTCCTCGATGGCGATGAGGCGCCCGCCGCCCTCGACGAATTCGCGAATCGCCGTGGCGCCCGCATCGCCGATGCCGCCGGTGTACGGGTCGGGCATGCTGCCCGGCTCGTAGCCAGTGCGGATCGAGTTCGGGCTCTGCGACTGGAGCAGAAGAACGTCGTAGTCGCGGCTCAGATTGCCGGCGCGAATGCGCGCGTCGTGGATGGTATCGTAACGCAGCTTGAACTGATCGAAGACCCAGCGCGTCCAACCGCCCTCCATCGGTTCCTGCCACGACTTGTAGTATGCGATGCGAGGGGCATCGCGCCCGGCGAGTGCGACGGGAATCGCGAAACGGCGAGGCTCGACCGGGATCGGGGCGGAGAGCGTTGGCTTTGCGTCCCATTCCTCGATCTCGACAGCCTCGACGTTCATCAGCAGCGGCAAGGTGTGCGCGGTCACATCGTAGGGCCGGCGCGGCGGCCCACCCGGGTATTCGCGAAGATCCGGATAGTGCTGCACCTCGAGCATCGTCTGTGCGAACGATGCATACGGCTGCTGCATCGGGATCACGTACGAGCCCGCCGGGAACGTGCGGCCTGCGGCGGTGAACTGCGATTCCGCACGGTGCACCTCGACCGCGCCCGTGGTCAGGATGTTCAGCACGTAGGACAGGCCGATCCCGTTCTGCTGGTTCGCCGGAATCACCCACGCTTCGGGCCACTCGGGCCAGCCGTTCACTGCACGATCGTTGATGCGATAGAAGTTCTCGAGCCAGAAGCGCCGGTTCTTCGCAGCATTCGTGAGCAGCGCCAGTGCGCCCGCTTCCATGTAGTCGACGATCTGCGGCAAGCCCCACGTCCCGCCTTCCCACGGCAACGGATAGTTCCAGCTCGCGGTCGTGGCGTCATAGCCGCGGCCGCCGCGAATGTCTTCCGAAGTCTGCTGGATGGGCGTAGCCAGTTCGGCCGATGCGGTCTCGGACAGGATGCGCACGCCGCCATGGTAATGCTGGTATGCGCGCGCGGGTGTGAACCCGTCGTAGATGCCGCTGATGACGACGCCCGCTTTGCCCTGCGCCGTCAGTTCCGCCGCCATGTACGCGCCCAGCTGGTTCAAGCCGGCGATGATGGCCGGATCGACGTTCGGTTCGAATGGATCGATGAACGGCGGAAAGAAGATGCGCGCGCCGCTGTTGCCCATCTGGTGGATGTCGTGCACGATGTGCGGGTGCCACGCATTGTGCGCCTGCTCGACCGTCAGACGCGTCTCGCTCTGCGTGAATGCATACCAGTCCCGGTTGTTGTCGTGGCCCGTGTAGAACTGGTACAGCCACGGTTGCGAACTGCCCTCGAACGGGCCGCCCACCGTCTGGTTGTACCAGTCCGCGACCCACTGCAAGCCGTCCGGATTGAGCGATGGGATATCCAGCAGGATCACGTTGTCGAGGATCTCGAGGATGCGCGGATCGTTCGACGACGCGAGCCTGTATGCCAGGCGAGCGGCCGTCTGCCCGCTGCCGACTTCCGTCGCATGGATGCCGTGCGTGATGAGCACGACCGTGCGACCCTGCTCGAACAGCCGCTGAAGCTCCGCATCGCCACCCGTCACACGGCGAGGATCGGAGAGCCGCATCTGGATGTCCCTCAGCTCATCGAGTCGCGCGTGGTTCTGCTCGCTCGTGATCGTCAGCATCACGAACGGCTGGCCCTTCTCCGCGCGGCCCAGAGTGTCGACGCTCACCCGCGGGCTCGACTTCGCCAACTCCTCGTAGTACGCAGTCAGCTGCGTCCAGTTGGCCAGCTTGCGGTCGGCTCCAATCTCGAAGCCGAAATGCGATGCAGGCGCCGGCACCTGCGCGGCGGCCTGCGCGAACGCAACCACGAACAGAGTCAGCACGGCAATCGAAGCGCGCTTCATCGGTCGGTCCTCCGGCTCGGTGAGATGCGTGGATCGTAGGGTCGGTCCGCCCGTCCGGCAACCCGCTGGCGCCTGCGGAGCGCCAGGCAACTCTGTCTCCTTGGCACTCGGGACCGGCGGACGCTATCCTCCGGGCCAGCGGACCCCCTGACATCCCGCTCCCGCGGGGTGACTGCCGCTCGACCGGGTTGATCGGGCTCGTCCCATCGAGGTCAATGAAACGTCTTCGATTCTCGCGCCATCGCTATGGCGACTTCCGGCAGGACTACAAGCTCCGGCGACTCGATGACACGGCACTGAACGGTGAAGGTCAACGCCCCGCCGGTGAGGCTGCCGCACGCGACCAGGAGACTGGCCCGCCCGAAAGGAACAAGCGCGAATCGCTCCGCGAGTACCTGCGCTGGCTGAAGCCGTATCGCGCCAGTGTCGTTGCGCTCTTCCTGCTCGCTCTGGTGACCGCAGGATTACAGATGATCGAGCCGCTCTTCATGCGGTACATCATCGATCGCGTGCTCCTCAATGATGCGCTGGACACCGCTGCGCGCCTGATCCGACTCCACCTCGCCGGCACGATGTTCCTTGCCGTCGTCGTGATCTCCAACCTGATCGGCGTGCTCAAGGACTACCGCCAGCGCATGCTGAACGTGCACGTCATGCTGTCGCTCCGCCACTCGCTCTTCGATCGCCTCCTGCATCTGCCACTGCCAAGACTCTGGGACATGAAAACGGGTGGGATTCTGTCCCGTCTCACGGGCGATGTGGACACGACGACGGGCCTGCTCCAGATGGCGATCGTCTCGCCGGGCGTCTCCTTCGTTCGGCTCATCATTGCCGTGACCATCCTTTTCACGTTGAACTGGAGACTGGCCCTCGCCGCACTTGCCATCATCCCCGGTGCCATGCTGATGAGCTTTGTCTTTGCACGGCGGATCCGGCCCATCTACCGCTCGCTGCGCAAGGACGTCGAGCACATCGATGGCCGCGTAGGCGAGACGTTCTCGGGTATTCGCGTGGTGCGCGCATTCCGCCGCGAGATGCGCGAACTCCTCACGTACATGCTCGGCCGCCACACCGTGCTCCGCAAAGAGCTGTTCGCGCATCGCCGCGAGCTGGTCCTGTGGACCTCGTGGAGTCTGCTGCTCGCCGGCGTCAATGTCGCGATCATCTGGTTCGGCGGATACCTCAACATTATGGGCGGCGCCACCATTGGCGACATCATGGCGTTCCAGTGGTATACCTTCCTGCTGCTGAACCCGGTGTGGCAGATCGTCAACTCCTTCTCCGAACTCCAGCGCTCGCTCGCAGCCACGGAGCGTGTCTTCGATGTCCTCGCCATGCCGAATGACAAGCCCGACAGGCCGGACGCACGGGACGCACCCAGCATCGTTCGTGAGATCCGGTTCGATCGCGTCGAGTTCGAGTACCGAGAAGGCCAGCCCGTCGTGCGCGACTTCAACGTGACCGTTCCCGGTGGCTCCGTCATCGCCCTCGTCGGCCGCAGTGGCGCCGGCAAGACGACCGTGACCGATCTGGTCGCGCGCTTCCACGATCCGACGCGCGGCCGCATCCTTGTGAACGGCTCCGACATCCGGGACTTCCGCCTGCATTCCTATCGCGACCTGCTGGCCATCGTGCAGCAGGAAGTGTTCCTGTTCGATGGGTCCGTGCGCGACAACATCGCGTACGGACGTCACAACGCCACCGATACCGAGGTCGAAGACGCCGCTCGCCGCGCCAACGCACACGAATTCATTGTCCGGCTACCAGAGCAGTACGAAACATTCATCGGCGAGCGTGGTGTCAAACTCTCGGGCGGCCAGTGCCAGCGCCTCGCCATTGCCCGCGCTGTCCTGGCATCACCACAGATCCTCATCCTCGATGAAGCAACCAGCAATCTCGACACCGAGAGCGAACAGCTCATTCAGGCCTCGATGACCACTCTCCTTGCCGGACGCACGACCTTCGTCATCGCACACCGCCTCTCCACCATCCGCCGCGCGGACCTGATCCTGCTCATGGAGGATGGCCGCATCATCGAACGAGGCAGCCATGACGAGCTGATGCGCGCCAACGGCACATATTACGATATGGTCTTACGGCAGATGGAGGCAGCCGGCGAGGGTCGCGAGGAAATACTTCGGGTTTAGTCGGGATGATGCGAGGTCCGGCCGCCCCATGGGGCCGGCCAGCCGGGCAGCATTGTCGCGAGGAAGAGGGCGAGGAGAGCGGCGACGAAGGTGAGGCGGTAGGCGAGTTCGAAGCCGCGGACGCTTTCGGCGCAGGCGGTTTGGCGGGCGGCATCGAAGAGCGGGCCGGCGAGCCCGGTCGGGCGGCAGAGTCCGGTGATGGAGGAGTCTGCCTCGACGGGTGAGAGCACATCGAGTTGAATGCGGCGTGTCTGGGGTGAGAGGGTGCTGGCGAGGACGGTGGCGAGGAGGGCGACGCCGAGGGACTGGACGACATTGCGGGTCGCATTGACGAGAGAGGTTCCCCGAGCGAGGGCGGGACCGGCGACGACGGAAAGCGCCGCGACGAAGGTGGTCTGCACGGTCAGACCCAGCGCGGCGCCGCGGATGGCGAGGAGCGTCATGACCCATGGGATGGGCGTGTTCGCATCGAGGAGCGAGAACTGCCACGTGTTGATGGAAAGCAGGATGAATCCGATGACGAGGAGCGGCCGTGGCCCGGTGTGGTCATAGATACGGCCGGCGGTTGGCGATGCGATGCCTGCGGCCATGGCCATGGGCAGCAGAATGAGACCGGCCTCGAGGGCGGAGGTGCCGCGCAACATCTGGAGATAGAGCGGCATGAGGAATTCGGCGCCGAAGAGGGCGATGATGGAAGCATAGCCGACGAGGCTGGCGATGAGGAACGTTCTGCGACGGAACAGTCGCAGGTCGAGGAGAGGGTGCTTCGCTATCCGGAGTTCGACAAAGGCAAACGCTGCAAGGCCGAGCAACCCGGTCATCAACCAGAGCTGGGTTCGTGGTGAGGTCCAGCCCTCGACCTCGGCGATGGATGCGGCAAAGAGGATGGCGCCGAAGCCGATCATCTCCGTGACGAGACCGAGCCAGTCCATGTGGATGGTGTGCGGACTCGCGAATTCGCGAAGGAAACGTGACCCGAGCGTGATGCCGAGGATGCCGATGGGTACGTTGACGAAGAAGATCCAGCGCCAGAGCCCGAGGTCGACGAGCGCGCCGCCGACGACGGGGCCCATGGCCGGGGCGAGGACGATGACGATGCCGAACACGCCGAGAGCACGACCCTGCTCGCGGGCCGGGAACGTGCGGAGCAGCTGGGCGCTGCCGAGGGGCACGCAAAAGCCACCGCCGAGACCCTGGATGGCGCGGGCTGTGACGAGCCATGCGAGGGAGGGCGCCAACCCACAGAGGACCGAGCCGAACGTGAAGAGCGCGAGGCCGGAGAGATAGGCGCGCTTTATGCCAAACCGATCGGCAAGAAAGCCGGCAAGCGGCGTGGCAATGCCGAGCACGAGAACGTAGAGGCTGATGATCCACTGCGCGTCAGCGATCGGAGCATCGAATTCGTGACGGAGTGTCTGGAAGGCGACATTGACGACGGTCGTATCGAGGATCACCATGAAGGTGCCGAAGACGACCGAGATCAGCACCTTCCACTTGTGAGCGATGCGCGGGTTCGGTTCGTTCGTTGGGGCACGGTTCATCCGGGACCAGAATAGGGCTGGCGGGGCGGTTCGTCACCGGACGGGCGGACTCGACGAGAGCGGGGATGCGGGCTAACTTCGCTGCGCAACAATGGCCGCCATTGCGCTCCGGGGCTGCAGGGGTGGTGGCCAGTGGCCGTGGCGTGACCGGCCGATCATGTCCGGACCTGCGGGGAGGTACCCATGCGTCGCGGCCTGCCGATCGAGATCCTCGCCCTGCTCGTGCTTGCGTGTGCACCTGCCGACACGACACAGCAGGCCTCGCCGCCCGCGTGCGCTCCTGACAATGGCGGCCTGCGACTGCTGCCGGGTTTCTGCGCGGTCGTGGTCGCGGATCTCGGTGACGTGCGAACCCGACACATCGGGGTGCGATCGAATGGCGATGTCGTCGTCTCTGTTGCACCGCGGCCGGACGAGGATCGGAACGGCAGCGTTTACGTACTGCGCGACACGACCGGTGATGGCGTGATCGATGTTCAGTCGCGATTCGGTGAACCGAACGGCGGCACGGGCCTGCATATTGCCGGCGAACAGGTGTGGTTCGGGTATGACGATGCGATCGTGCGATTCACTCTTTCCGAGGGTGCTCTCGAACCGACGGCCGGTCCGGACACGATCGTGCGCGGTCTGCCCGCGGATCGTTCGCACCGTGCGAAATCGATCGCGGTCGGACCCGACGGTCGACTGTACGTCAACATCGGCTCACCGACGAACTCGTGTCAGTCGCAGGACCGGATGCCCGACGTCCCCGGGCAGGATCCGTGTCCTGATCTCGAGTTGCGCGCCGGGATCTGGGCCTTCGATGCGAATCGCGTCGGACAGACACAGGCAGACGGTGCGCGCTTCGCCACAGGCATCCGCAACGCGGTCGCCATCGGCTTCGCACCCGACAGCCAGCTTTACGTCGTCCAGCACGGCCGAGACCAGCTCACGCAGAGCTGGGAATACTCGGCGGAAGCGGGCGCCGAAAAGCCGGCAGAGGAGGTGTTCCGCGTAGATCAGGGCGATGACTTCGGCTGGCCCTATTGCTACTACGACCCGGAACACCAGCGGCGAGTGCTCGCACCGGAGTACGGTGGCGATGGCCAGGAACAGGGACGCTGCGCGGGAACAGAAGATCCGGTGTTCGCGTTCCCCGCTCACTGGGCGCCGAACGATCTGCTCTTCTATACCGGCAGCCAGTTCCCGGCCACGTACCGTGACGGTATCTTCGTCGCCTTCCACGGCTCGTGGAACCGTGAACCCATGCCGCAGGGCGGCTATAACGTCGTGTTCCTGCCGTTCAATGCGGGAGCCCCGCTGGCCGGTTTCGAAGTGTTCGCGGACGGATTCGCCGGTCAGTCGGTCACACCGGACGGAGCCGCGCACCGACCGACCGGCCTCGCCCAGGGACCCGACGGCTCGCTCTACATCACGTCCGACCAGAGCGGCCGCATCTGGCGCATCATCGCACAGCCGGCACAGCAGTAGGATCCGGAGAGAAAGCCGAAACCGAATGGCCGTTGCATTTCGTTGCATGACGCTGGTGGCGCTCATTTGCGCGCCGATCTTCGCCTGCTCCTTCGGTGCGCCATCTCCCGAGACAGCATTGTCCGGCGATACGATCATGCTGCCGCGCAGTGCGCCGGATTCCGTACGCGATCAGGTCCTCGCCGCGGTGCAGCAGTACTACGCGGATCTGAGCGCACGCGATTGGCAGCGCTTTCGCGATCATTTCTGGAATGGCGCGACGCTCACCACGGTCTGGCAGCAGCCCGGCGACTCCATGCCCCGTGTGAACGTGACGACCGTCGACCGATTCATTGACCTCGCGCCGGAGGGACCTGGCAGTCGTGAGATCTTCGAGGAGAAGCTGACCAGCGCGGAGGTCCGCGCTGATGACCAACTCGCGCAGGTATGGGCGAAGTATGAGGCCCGCTTCGGTGACCCCGGTGACGTACGGGAGTGGTCCGGGACGGACGCGTTCACACTCATGTTGCACGAAGGCCGCTGGCGTATCGTCAGCGTTGCGTACGTGTCCAGTAGCTGAACGTGCGTCTCGTCTGGTGCACGGCCACGGGCCTGCTCGGCACAGGCCTCTTCATCACCGCACTCGGCACGGTTACAACGTGTGCCGAAAGCGATCCATGCGGCGCGGGCCCGCTGCCATCGCCATCGCCTGAACAGCAGGTGCTTCTCGACCCGGCCGGCGAGGCTTTCCAGACCACACCGCCCGACACGTTTCGCGTCCTGCTCGAGACAACGAAAGGCGACGTGACGGTCGATGTGCTGAGCGAGTGGGCGCCACTCGGGGCGCAACGCTTCTACAACCTGGTACGCAACCGGTTCTTCGATGGGACGCGCTTCTTTCGCGTGCTGACCGGCGGCATCGTGCAGTTCGGCGTGCACGGCGTGCCTGAGGTCCAGGCTGCGTGGAACGACTTCGTGATGCCGGACGATTCCGTGAGCGCCAGCAACTTGACTGGAACGCTCGTCTTCGCCACCGCCGGCCCGAACACGCGCACCACACAGCTCTTCATCAACTACCGCGACAACGTGCAGTACGATTCGCAGGGCTTTGCACCGATCGGCCGCGTCACCGACGGCATGCACATCCTGCTCCAGCTCAACGGCGAGTACGGCGACATGGCCTCGCTCGGCGGGAATGGCGTGAATTATCAATGCCTGATCGCAGGCGGTGAAGCATACCTGGCGCGCTATTTCGATCGCATGGATCGCATCATTTCGGCTCGGATCATCAACGGAAGCGCGGCAGGAGGACCATCATGAGTCTGCACTTCGGGCGAGCCGGAAATGGGGGCCGAGGTGTGAGCGCAGCGGCGTGCGCAATCATGCTGGTTGCCTCACCGCTCGCCGCTCGACAGACGGGCGGCAAGGCTGGCGATCTGCCGTGGCCGCCGGTCGCGACGTTCTCGATTCTCGCGTTCGATGCGGCAACGGGCGAGGTTGGCGGCGCCGTTCAATCGCGGGTCTTCTCGGTAGGCAACGGCGTGCTCTGGGCCGAGGCCGGGTTCGGTGCGGTCGCAACCCAGGCCATCGTCGATGTCAGCTACGGCCCCCAGGCCCTCGAACTCCTCGAGCAGGGCATGGCCCCTGAGGCCATTGTCAGGCAGATCTGGGACCGCGATCCCGACCCTCGCCCCGGTGACTGGACCAGGCAGGGCCGCCAGTTCGCCGTGATCGACACGAAAAGCAACGTCTTCGCTTTCACCGGGCCCGAAGCCACGGCCTGGGCCGGCCACACCTATTGCACTCGCCAGGGTTCCGTCTGCTCCGCCCAGGGAAACATCCTCGCCGGCGAAGCCGTCGTCAACGACATGGTTCGTGCTTACGAGAACACGACCGGGCACATGTCGATCCGGCTGGTTGCCGCTCTCGAGGCCGGCCAGGCCGCTGGTGGCGACACGCGCGGCATGCAGTCGGCCGCCCTCCTGATCGTCAAGGAAGACGGCGGCGTCTGGCTCAACAATGACACCGTCCTGCGCCTCCAGGTCGATGACAACCCCGAGCCGATCAAGGAGCTTCGCCGCCTCGTCGAGATCAACCTCCGCAGGCTGAATCGGGCGCGCAGAAATTGACGCAGGAACCGCCGGCATCAGGCAAAGTGTAGCGGGACCCCAGCTGTAACGGGCTTTTCGAACGGATCGTATAAGCTGTTTCAATGACAGTGCTTGGCCCGATTCATGCCCTCGATGGCAAAGTTTGTGCGTCGTGCCTCCGGCAGGTTCGAGAGTCCGTAGCGAGCGGGAACTCCGGGGAGAGCGCTACGGCTAGGCGAGCGGTCGCGGTAGTATTGCGGCCGTTTCGTCTTTAGAGGACCCCGTGACGGTTGCGAGCCGTCCCGGGGTCGTGTCGTTTTCCGGCATGCAGACGACATCGATTCCGGTTGCGGCTTCGTCCGAACCGGCGGCGGCGGTCTTCCAGGCGGCGGTCACCCTAGCCCTCGCCGCTGTATGCGTTTTCCTCTACCGGCGGTATCGGAAGCGGTACTTTGCGGCCTGGTCGGCGGCGTGGCTGCTGTACTCGCTTCGGCTGGCGGTGATCCTTGTGTTCCTGCTCACGGAACAACGGATCTGGTTGTACTGGCACCAGGTCGTCACCGGCTGGACGGGGCTCGCGATTCTGTGGGCGGCGCTCGTGTTCTCGCAGCCGGCAGCACCAAGGCGGCGCTACGCATGGCTGTTCGTCTTCCCGGTGATCTGGTCGTACATCGCGATCTACCAGATGAACGATTTCCTGCTGGCGGCATTGCCGGCGGTGCTGTTCCTGTCGGGCGCGACGGTGTGGACGGCGTGGGTGTTTCTGCGGCATCACCGGCAGGTCGGATCGGGCGCAGCGCTGATCCTGGCGGTTACGTTGCTCCTGTGGGGTTTTCATCACCTGGATTATCCGTTTCTGCGTGCGCAGGGCGTGTGGAATCCGTGGGGCTACTACATCGATATCCTGTTCGAGCTGGCGATGGGGGCCGGGATCCTGCTGCTTGTCGGAGAGGACCTCGACCGGGGCCTGCACACGCTGTCGGTGCTGTCGGGGCATCTCCAGCCGGGTGGTGGAAGCACGTTTCTGCCCGAGTGGCTGGGCAGGGCGTTGACGTTGCCGGCGGTGCGGGGAAGTGCGCTGTGGGTGCGCTCGAGTGGGGACGGGTCAGGCGTGATCGTCGCGGCGGCGGGAGCGTGCTCGACGTGGACCGGGCAGGTGCCATCCGAGCAGACAGCGACGGCCGTGGTGGGTGCGATGCGAACCCGCGAACCGGTGATCGCGCGCGACGATGGAACGGCGGAGTCGTTCGGCTACGTCGCGGCGTTGCCGGTGCTGCGGCGGGAATCGATTCGCGAAGTTCTCCTCGTAGTAGGCGATGCACGGGATCCGTTCGCGGCACTCGATGTGGGCTATCTGGTCGCACTCGGGCAGCAGTTGGGTGCTGCTCTCGAGAACGCTGAACTCTATCGCGGGCTCGAGGATCGGACCGTGGAACTGGAGCGCATCGCTGCGCGCATGGTGCATCAGCATGAAGCCGAGAGGCGCCGCCTGTCACGTGAACTGCATGACGAGACGGCACAGGTCTTTGCTGCCGTCAACATGCAGCTCGGCATGCTGCGCGAGACGGCGGACCATGTTCACGGCGAAAAACTGGATCGTGTGCTCGCGCTCATGGACGAGGGCATTCGCGGGATTCGCAGCGTGACCGATCGACTGCGGCCGCCATTGCTGGATGACCTCGGTCTGTTGCCTGCTCTGCGCGGCCTGGTCGACGACTTTGCCGAGCACCGCCCGATCGACGTTCGCTTCGATGCGCCGCCCTCGCTGCCGTCCATCGCCAATGATGCAGAAGTCGCATTGTTCCGCGCGCTCCAGGAGGCGCTGTCCAATGTGGCACGCCACGCAAACGCGCGCGTGGTGACCGTTGTGCTCAGCGCTGACACCGCCGGTGTGACTCTGCGCGTGATCGACGATGGCCGGGGATTGATTGCGGGAGCTACACACGAGCCAGATCGCGAACGGGCTGGCTCGGGCCTTGCCGGCATGCGTGAACGCATGGTGTTGCTTGGTGGCCGCGTCTCAGTCTCGAATGCTCCAGCAGGCGGCGTCGAAGTCTGCGTCACGGTCCCCGTTGACGGCGTCGCCACGACCCGGCAGGCTTCGCCAGCGTCAACCGATCGAAACGGAAGGTTTGTGTGACCGAGACCACTGCCCACATTCGCGTTCTCGTGGCCGATGACCACACTGTCGTCCGCGAAGGCATCCGCTCCGTTCTCGAGGCCGTGCCCGGGTTCGAGATTGTCGCCGAAGTCGGGACCGGCGCTGCCGCGCTCGATCGAATCGCCGCCGATCATCCCGATGTTGCCATCCTCGATATCAGCATGCCCGACATCAACGGGCTCGATGTCGTCCGCCAGACGCGCGAGCGTGGTGATCGAACCGGCCTGCTCATCCTGAGCATGCACGACCATCCCGAGTATGTGCTGAGCGCCGTGCGCGCCGGAGCGGATGGCTATCTCCTGAAGAACGCCGGGCCCGCCGAGGTGCGCGAGGCCGTACGGACCGTGGCAGAAGGACGCGAGTTCTTCGGCCGTGGTGTGACTCAGCAGCTCGGCGCGGCACTCCGCGACGAGACCGCTCGCCTCACCAGCCGCAACCGGCTCGAACAACTGAGCCCCCGCGAGCGCGAAGTTCTTGCGCTCGTCGCCGATGGTCAGACCAGCCGCGAAATCGCCGAGGCGTTCGGCATCAGTCCGCGCACGGTCGAGACACACCGCGAAAGTCTCATGAAGAAGCTCGAGATCCGCACCGTCGCCGGCCTGACACGCTTCGCCCTCGAAGCCGGGTTGGTCGGTCGAACCGTCGATCCGTAGTCACACGGAGCATACGACGGTCTGAATCCGCATTCCGCCCGACACGCCGTTCGGTAGAGCCACCAATACCTGTACGCACACCAACGTTTCACATTCCTTCGAGACATTCATTGATGCATCGTGCGGAGTACGATTCGGCGACGCATCCGCTCTGTCGTGTCGGCTCTCGAATGGAGTGCAACAGTGTACATGGAGAATGGGAAGTCGCGGTACTCGAGGTGCGTTCCGGCCGCTCATCATCGCCCACCGCCACGAAGGCGTTCCATACAGCCGTTGGTGGCGGGGCTCGTGTTCGCGTTTCTGCTGCTCGACTCATCCGCGATCCAGGCACAGGGTGCGCGGCGTGACACGCTGGCAACGGACAGCGTGATCCTGATCGAACCGCTTGTGGTGACAGCGACGCGGGCGGTTCGGCCGATCTCGAACGTACCGGTCCCCGTTTCGGTGGTCGATCAGACTGCGCTGCGGCGTTTGCAGGCGAATACGGTAACGGATGCGTTCCGCGCATTGCCCGGCGTCGATGTGTCGGGCGTCGGTGTGCAGCAGGCACGGCCCATCATCCGCGGTCAGCGCGGCCAGCGGATCCTGCTGCTCGAAGACGGGCTACGCCTGAACAATTCGCGCCGGCAGCAGGATTTCGGCGAAGTCCCTGCGCTGGTGGACGTCATGGCCGTCGAGCGTGTTGAAATCGTGCGCGGTCCGGCATCCGTTCTCTACGGGACCGATGCGATTGGCGGTGTCGTCAACATCATCACGCGGCGCCCGGCGCGCGACGGTGTTCACGGTTCCATGACATACCGCTTCGGCGAGGAGGAGGGACAGCATCGCGGCTCGGCAGCGGTGTTCGGGCGGAATGGTCCGTTCGAATTCGATTTCGTCGGCTCCATCCGGGAAGCCGGGGATTACCGCGCGCCGGCGGGAACGTTCGGTGACATCCGGCTGGATGACGATGTGGTCGTTCACGAGACGGGTGTGAAGGATCGCAACGGCGCGTTGCGCGTTGGCTATGCGTTGAACGCGAATCACGATGTCTTCATCCGTGCGGAGCGGTACGACGCGGAGGATGCGGGTTTCGGATTCGTCGATCCCGAGGACTATGCGGCGGACCAGCCGATGATCGACATCGGTTATCCGGACCACCGCTTCTGGAAGACGACGCTGGGTTGGTCCGTGCAGGGGCTAGCCACGCCGATTGCAGATCGGTTCGACGTGCTGGCGTACTTGCAGGACAACGAGCGCGTGCTCACGTTCGACCTGTTCCAGTCGTTCGGGCCGCAGGCGCCGCCCGGCGCAGGCATCGCAATCAATACGCACAACTTCTCCGATCTGCGCACCGCCGGCGCGCGTATCGAGGCAAAGAAGCTGGTCACGCCGGCCGTGCTTCTCACCTGGGGTGCCGATGCGTTCCGCGACCGTTCGGAGAACACGGACTCGAGCGTCACCACGATCGTCGGCTTCGGTCCCCCGCAGCAGACGGTGAGCACGGCACCGCAGGTACCCAATGCGACGTACAGGAGTCTGGGCGCGTTCGTGCAGGGCGAGTTCAACCTCGGCACACGCGCTACCGTGATAGCGGGTGGCCGCGTCCAGCAGGTCCACGCGGACGCAGGCGCGGTCCAGGGCGAAGAACTCTCGACGCACACGGAGAACACCGTCGTGGGTGCGCTCAACGTGCTCTTCGCCTTGACGGATCGGCTCAAGCTCATCGGGTCAGCAGGTCGCGCGTTCCGCGCTCCCAACCTCATCGAGTGGTTCTTCGATGGGCCAACGCCCGAGGGTAACGGCTACCAGGTGCGCAGCCCCGACCTCCGGCCGGAGAAGGCCGTCAACTTCGATGCCGGCATTCGCTACCGCGACCGCCGCCTGGCCCTGGAAGTATTCGCTTTCCGCAATGAAGTGACCGATGGCATCCGCACCGCGCCCCTGGACGAAGAGATCAACGGACTGCCAGCATACCAGAACGTAAACCTGGACGAGCTGATCTACAGGGGCGTCGAGGTTGCCGCACAAGTCGGCATTGTTGCAGGTCTCACCGCCGATGCGAGCTGGACCCGCATCGAGTCAGAGGACGCTCTCGATCCCGAGAACCCGATCGGCGATTCCTTCTCCAGCAAACTCACCGGCGGACTCCACTACGCTGACCCGCAGGACCGGTTCTGGCTCGGCTACGACGTTCGCCACAACGGTGAACGGCGCGATATCGTGCTCGACGCCAATCCCGTCGGCAGCGTGCTGCCCTCCTTCACCGTGCACGCGGCTCGCGCCGGCATAACGCTGTTCCGCAATGCCAACGTGGTACCTCGCCTCACGATTGCCGTGGAGAACCTGACCGACGTACTGTATGCCGAAGCCGCGAACGTGAGCTTCTTCCGGCCAGAACCTCGCCGCCGCGTCACGTTGCAAACGAGCGTTTCGTTCTGATCTCCGGAACGCGTGCTGGTCAGGACTGCACGGCCGTTCTCGACCGTTGGCGCCGCGGCGAGGGACACGATCACTCGTCCGGGCGATGCTTCCTGATGAACGTGTCCGCATCGGCAGGCACGAGGAGATTGTCCGCGATTTTCGCGACTTCTTCCGCTTCCCGCCATGCAGCCTCGAGCAGTTGCAGCTCGCCTTCGAGAGCGCGCCGTTCCTGCTCTTCGTGCAATGCCATCTCGACCGCGAGCCGGGTCGGTTTCGCAAGTCTCGCAACCGCGCCCGGTTCGTATTTTCGGGTTCGCCTCCGGCGGATCGCCGGTGCGTAACGTGACCCTGCGCCAGCCCCGATCGCGGCCTTGAGGAAAGCGTCGGGCCCGCCCTCGGACTCGATCTGCCCGACGGCTTGCTGGACGACGTCGCGTGTGCCACCTGTGCTGTTCATCTTGGGAACGATCAGGCCCGCGAGCCGCTCGGCCTCGGCGCCCTCGAAAAGGCGTGGGTTCTTACTGCCGATCTTCACGGTATAGCCGCCGCCCTGCGCCGGCAGGATGCGGGTGTGTGCAAGATCGGGGTTCTTCAGTTTGAGAACGTCGCCATCCGCCGTGCGCACGCGCAGCCGCGTCCGCGCATTGACGAAGAGGTTTACGAAGTTGCCGGTCTGCGAAAGCACGCCCGCCGAGATCAGGCCGGTGGCAGTCCCGCCGATCACGATGCCACCCGCGACGACAGCGATGGCGCCACCGACGAGGAACGCCCGCCTGCGACGGCGGCCGAACTGATCGCCGTAGCGCCAAGCGGCGAATTCGGGGCGAAGCGGTTTGCCGATGCGGACCAGTTCGAGCCCATCCGGCAGTCGGGCGAGGCCGATCTCCTCGGTGGACACGCGCGTCCGGGTATCTGTGAACGCGCGCTGACATTCCTCGATGGCTTCCCACCGTTCCTCGAGCGGTGAGAGGTTCCAGCGTTCGCACTTGCGGCAGACCACCCAGAGCCGGCCACGCTCGCCGTCGAACGCGACGCGGCGGCCGATCGGGAATGCCTCGACGGACTCGTTCGCGCCGAGGGCAGCGCTACAGAAAAGGCAGGTCGAATACATGTCAACTCATCGTATCGGGGCAGTCTGGCCCGGCTTGCCTGCCGGGCGCCGGGTTCCTAGTCTCCCGGCGTGAAATCGTCTTCGACGGCGGCAGGCCGGACAAGGTCGCCTGGCAGGCACCGGCGCCGCCTTTCTACCCCGGGCTGGTTCAACCTCTGGCAGGATCCGGTGCTGGCGCCGCGGCCGGTGTCGTTCTGGCGCCGCCTCGATCCGCCCGAAGTCTTCGTCGTGTCCTTCGCGCTTCTCATCCTCTTCGGCACGCTCGGGCTCCTCATCCTGCCTGGTCTCTACACCGGAGAGCGACTCGGTTTCATTGACGCCCTGTTTACGGCCACCAGCGCCGTCTGCGTCACTGGCCTGATCGTGGTCGATACCGCGACCGCGTTCACGCCGTTCGGGCAGGCGTTCATCCTGCTGCTCATCCAGCTCGGCGGCCTTGGCATGATCACGTTTGCGACTGTGATCATCCTCGGATTCGGAGGCCGCCTCTCCCTGCGCCATGAAGCGATTTCGACCGCAGCCGCCGAGGTGGCGCCGCACCTCGACTACCGTCACCTCACGCGCAATGTGATTCTGTTCACGGTCGTCGCCGAGGCGGTGGGCGCCATCCTGCTCTGGTTCGCGTGGGCGCCCCAGCTGGGCGGGACGACGGCGATCTGGCACGCCGTCTTCCACGCCGTCAGTGCATTCTGCAATGCTGGCTTCTCGACATTCAGCGATTCGCTCATCTGGACACGCGAGAATCCGTTGGTGATCGGCACCATCGCCGCTCTGATCGTAATCGGCGGCCTCGGCTTCCTCACCCTCGAAGAGCTTTGGGTCGTGCGCCACTACGCGCGCGATGTGCGACTGCGCCGGCTCTCGCTCCACTCGAGGATCGCGCTGGTGACAACCGCTGTTCTGATCCTCGGCGGCTGGGCAGGATTCGCGTTCTTCGAGTGGCGCGCCGCCCTCGAAGGCATGCCCGCATGGGCCCGCTCCATGAACGCTCTGTTCATGAGCATTACCGCAAGGACGGCGGGCTTCAACAGCGTTGACTATGCACAGGTGACGGAGAGTTCCGCGTTCTTCACCGTGATCCTGATGTTCATTGGCGGATCGCCCGGCTCGACCGCCGGCGGCATCAAGACGACGACCATGGCCCTCGTTGCATTGCTGGCATGGTCGAGACTGCGCGGCCACGAGGACGCGAACGCGTGGAGCCGCACGATCCCCGATGACACGATCTTTCGCGCGGTCGGCCTCTTCGTCATGGCGGCCGTCCTCGTCACCGCCGGCATCTTCGTGCTCACGGCGTTCTCACCCATCGATCCTGCTCATACGACCGCGGAGTTCAGCTTTCTCGCTCGCGTGTTCGAGGCGGTCAGCGCCTTCGGCACCGTTGGCCTGAGCATGGGTGTCACCCCGGTGCTCACCGCCGCTGGCAAGTACGTCGCGATCCTGCTCATGTTCATCGGCCGCGTCGGCCCGCTCGCGCTCGCTGCCGCAATCGCACTGCCCATGCGCCGCGCCGGCCGGTTCCGTTACGCGTACGAGGATGTCATTGTCGGTTGATTCCCGGAGATACAATGAAACGATTCGTCATCATCGGGCTCGGCAACTTCGGTGCAGCTGTGGCCGAATCGCTGCACGCCCGCGGCCACGAAGTCACGACCGTCGACCGCAACGAAGAAGCCGTCGACCGAATGGCGAGCCGCGTCACGCGCGCCGCCGTCGGCGACGGTCGTGACATCGACGTCCTGCGCCGTATCGGCGCCGAACGCGCCGATGTAGGCGTCGTCAGCACCGGCGATGACATCACCGCCTCGATCCTCGCCGCTCTCGCGCTTCGCGATCTCGGCGTCGCGGAAACGTACGTGAAGGTTATCTCGAACGATCACGCCCGCGTCATCGAGAAGATGGGTGTCACCGAGACCATCTTTCCCGAACGCGAATCCGGCATCCGCCTCGCCACCCGCATCGCCAGCCAGAGCATCCTCAACTACATCCGCGTCGGACAGGACTTCGGCATCCAGGAAATGGCCGTGCCGGAATCGTGGATCGGCAACTCACTGCGCTCGCTCCAGCTGCCGAAGCAGTACCGCGTGTCCATCATTGCTGTGCACGACGTATTACAGGAACAGATCGTCCCGGTCCCCGATCCCGACGCGCCACTCAAGGATTCCGATACGATCCTGATCCTCGGCCGCGACGAAGACCTTGCCGCCGTCGCAAAGGTGAAGTAGCAAACGCGCATCGAGCCCGACCGACCGTCCTCGAAGCAAGGATCACGATCGTCCGAGGACAGCACTCGTGATGCGGCTCGCATATGCCTCGAGGGCGGGGCTGATACGAACCGCGTAGCGCGGCTCGGCCGGTTCGAGTGAATGGAGCGGTGCGGGCAGCCGCTCGAGGGATTCGAGGGCGTGCGCCCTTGCTGCATCGAGCAATACGCGGCCGGCCGGCAGACGACCGCCGGCGGCCATCACGTCCGCGAGAAGTGGCCGGCCGGGAAGCGTCTCGTGCGCGAGCCCGATCACATCGCCCGTCGCGACGCCCTCCGATTCGGTACGGAACACCTGCTTTCGGCCCGGCAGGATCGACTTGCCGGGGCAACGCTTGATTCTGCCTTCGCCTTCATATTCGGCGAGTTTGTAAACGATATCGAGCGAGGGCGCATCGCCGGATACGCCCATGTCCGTGCCGACACCGAATCCATCGATCGGAGCGCCGCCTGCAATCAGGTTTGCGATAGCGTATTCATCGAGGCCGCCGCTGGCAAAGATCTCGATGCGGTCGAGGCCGGCTTCATCGAGGATGCGACGCGCAGCGCGGGCGAGCTGGCCGAGGTCACCGGAATCGAGACGGATGGCATGAACATCGAAGCGGGACCTCATCTCGTGCGCGAGCGCGCACACTCGGCGCACACCCTCGAGTGTATCGTACGTATCGACGAGCAGTGTCGTCTTCGGATAGAGTGTGGCGAAGGCGCGAAAGGCGTCCTCTTCGCGATCGTGGGCCTGGACGTAGCTGTGCGCCATCGTACCGGTTACGGGGATGCCATAGAGCGCACCGGCCAGCACATTCGACGTCGCGCTCACACCTGCAATGTGACATGCTCGGGCGGCTTTGATCGCCGCATCGCTGCCGTGCATCCGGCGCAACCCGAAATCGGCGATGGCCCGGCCCGCAGCAGCGCGCACGACGCGGGCCGCCTTCGACGCGACCATCGTCTGCAGGTGGATCTGGTTCATCAGGTACGACTCGAGGAGCTGGGCCTCTGGTAGCGGAGCGGTGACCTCGAGAATCGGTTCATTGGCGAAGACTGGCGTACCCTCGGCCACGGAGCGGACCGAGCCTGTGAAGCGCAAGTCGCCCAGCCAGTCGAGGAACGCGGCATCGAACGGACCCATCCGTGACACTGCCTCGAGTTCGCCAGTCGTAAAGCGAAGCCGCTCCAGCCAATCGAGGACTGTGTCGAGACCGCACGCGAGAAGATAGTTCCGCTGTTCTGGCAAACGGCGGACGAACAGCGTGAACGTTGCAGTGCCCATCATGCCTTCTCGCCAGTAGGCCTGGAGCATGGTGAGCTGGTAGAGGTCCGTGAGCAGAGTGACGTTCGCGCCGGTGATCGTGGCTCCGCCAATCGCCATCCCGCCTCCTGCTCGAAGGTTCGATTCCGGCCAGCAAGCTAGTCGGGCCGGATGCGGCGCGCGACGGGCCTGCCATGCCAGCAGGCATCGGCGCCTGCTTGCCCGTGCGTGCGATCCATTCCAGAATTCCGGCCCATGCGAATCATTGTCATCGGCGCTGGCGAGGTCGGCTTCCACCTTGCGCGTCGCCTGTCCGAAGAAGGACAGGATGTCACCATGATCGAAGCGAACCCCGAGCGCGCCGAGCACGTGTCGGCGCAGCTGGACATCCTCACCATCACCGGGAACGGCGCGTCCCTTGCGGTCCTCGAGCAGGCCGGGATCCGCAGTGCGAAACTCGCCCTTGCCGTTACGAGCCGTGACGAAGTCAACGTGCTCGCCTGCCTCGCCGCTTCCCGCTACAACGTGGATGTGACCGTCGCGCGCGTCAGTAACCCCGAGTTCTACAGCGAGAAGAGCCCGCTGTCACGCGAACACCTCGGCATCGATCTGATGATCAATCCGGAGCGCGAGTGTGCGTGGGAGACGTTTCAGCTGCTGAACAGCGAAGCTGCGACCGACCTGGTTCAGTTCGCGGGCGGGCAGGTGCAACTGATCGGCTTGCGGGTGCGGCCCGATTCGCGTTTCTCCGGTTCAACGCTCGCCGGACTCGATCAGCAGTTGAAGGGGCATCGCTACGTGACCGTCGGCATTGTGCGGAACGGCCAGACAACGATTCCGACAGGCGCTACACGCATCGAGACGGGCGACCAGCTCTTCGTGGTAGCGCCGGCTGCCGGGATCCCTGCCATTCCCCCGCTCGCCGGCTACACCGACTTCAAATTGCGGCGCGTCATGATCGCCGGCGGCAGTCCTGAAGGCTTGCACCTCGCCCGGCACCTCGAGGAACACGCGGTCGGCTGCACCATACTCGACACGGACCGCCGCCGCTGTGTCGAGCTGGCAGAACTGTTGCCGCATTCACTCGTGCTTCACGGCGATGCGACCAACCTCGAGCTGCTCGAGATGGAAGGCGTTGAAGGGGCCGATGGCTTCGTCGCGTTCACGGGCAACGACGAGACGAACATGCTCGCCAGTCTGCTTGCAAGAACGAGCGGCGCGCGAAAGGTCATCAGCCTCATCCACCGGTTCGAGTACATGAAGCTCGTGACCAAAGTCGGCATCGATGCGGCAGTCTCGGCGCGACAGTCGACCGTCAATGCCATCCTTCGTTACGTCCGGCGAGGCAATGTACAGAGCGTAGCAACGCTCAAGGGTATCGAGGCCGAAGCGATGGAGTTCAAGGTCGGCCCGGCTTCGCCTGTGCGCGGCCGGGCCGTCGCCGACGCCGGTTTTCCGAGAGATGCCGTCCTGGGCGCGATCATCCGTGATAGTGCCATCATCATGCCGCGTGGCCAGGACATTCTCGAGGAACGCGACCGCGTCGTCGTTTTTGCGCTGCCGCCGGCGATTGCCGAGATCGAACGGCTCTTCGCGTGAGCGGTCGTCACCTCATTCACGTCGTCAGCATCAGCGTGATCGCCATGGCGGTCGCTCTGGCCGTCACGGCCGCACTCACCCTCGTGTGGGGCGATGGCGCGTTCATGGCCTTTTTCGCACCAGCGTTGGGATCCGGCGGGCTTGGCTGGCTCGCCTTCCGTCGTACCCAACTCACGCGCGATCTGACGATCCGTGAAGGCTATGCCGTCGTCTCATTGTCGTGGTTCGCGATCGGCGTTGTCGGCGCGGTGCCGTACTATGTGTCTGGCATCGTCGACGCACCTGCTGCGGCTCTCTTCGAGTCGGTGTCCGGCTTCACGACGACGGGCGCCAGCGTGTTCGCGGACGTCGAGATCCTGCCCCGCGCGATCCTGTTCTGGCGTGCGCTCACACACTGGATCGGTGGCATGGGCATCATCGTTCTGGGTGTCGCGGTTCTGCCGTACCTTGGTGTGGGCGGTATGCAGCTCTTCGAGGCCGAGGTTCCAGGACCGACCGCAGAACGACTCGCCCCCCGCATCACGCAGACCGCGAAGCTGCTCTGGCTCGTCTATGCCGGCCTCACGATCGTACAGATCCTTCTCTATCTGTTCGGCGGGATGGGGGCGTTCGATGCCGTGACCCACGCGTTCGCGACCATGGCGACAGGTGGCTTCTCCACACGGAACGCGTCCATAAGCGCGTACGACTCCGCCTACATCGATTATGTGACAATCGCATTCATGCTGCTCGCTGGCATGAACTTCGCCCTGCATTACCGCGCGCTGACCGGTCAGCCGCGACGCTATCTCGCCGATGCGGAGTGGCGGACGTACTGCGTGCTCGTCATCGCTGCGACAGCGCTCGTCACGTCGGTGCTGTTCGTGCGCGGTGATCACGTCTCGCTCGGTGTCGAAAAGACGTTTCGCGATGCCTTCTTCCAGGTCGCATCGATCATCACCACGACCGGCTTCGTCAGTGCAGACTGGGAACTCTGGCCGCACGCTACCCAGCTCACGCTCTTTCTGCTGATGCTGGTGGGTGCCATGGCCGGCTCAACCGCCGGTGGCATGAAGGTGATCCGTTTCTATGCGATTCACCGTCACGCCCTGACGTGGCTTCGGCGCAGCCTCCATCCTCGTGCTGTCGTGCTGACACGCATCGGCCGGAAGGCACTACGCGATGATGATCTTCGGGATATCATCTCGTTCGTCATGCTGTATCTCGCGCTGTTCGTGTCCGGCTCATTGGTGCTGACGCTGCTCGGCCACGATTTCCTGACATCGATCGGCGCGTCCGCGTCCGCACTCGGCAACGTCGGGCCCGGTCTCAACGCTGTCGGTCCGACGGACAACTACGGCTGGATGGGTCCGGTCTCACATCTCGTGCTGGTCTTCCTGATGCTCGCCGGCCGACTCGAAATCTTCACCGTGCTCCTGCTCTTCCATCCCGACCTCTGGCGACGCAGATGAATCGCGCATGCGAAAGCAACCCGGATGAGTGAACCAGCGCCGGGCGGCGGCAAGCGGATCGGTCTCGTCCTTGGAGCCGCCGTTTCCATCATCATGCTGCTGTCCGCTCCGCCCGGCGGCCTCGGCGAGGTGGCGTGGCGCACGGCGGCCGCTGGCTCGCTCATGGCGATCTGGTGGATGACCGAGGCCCTGCCCATCTCGGCGACTGCGCTGATCCCGCTCGTCGTGTTTCCGCTGCTCGGCATCGCATCGATGAGTGAAACGGCTGCACCGTTCGCGAACGAGACAATCTTCCTGTTCATGGGCGGATTCATTCTCGCCGCAGCGATGGAAAGCTGCGGCCTGCACAAACGCCTTGCCTTCGGCATCATCGCTCTCGTCGGGACACGGCCCGCGAATCTGGTCGGCGGCTTCATGATCGCGACCGCCGCGATCAGCATGTGGGTCAGCAATACGGCCACAGTCGTGATGGTCCTGCCCATGGCGCAGTCCGTGATCGCCGCCATCGAAGAAGGCAACAGCGACACGTCCGCACATTACAACTTCTCGATCGCACTGCTGCTCGGCATCGCGTACGCCGCCAGCATTGGCGGGTTGGGCACACTGATCGGCACGCCGCCGACCGCGCTGCTCGCTGCGTTCATGTCCGAGAGTTATGGCTTCCACATCGGGTTCATGCAATGGATGCTGGTGGGCATGCCGGTTGTCATCATCGGTATTCCCATGGCATGGCTGCTTCTGACGCGCATCCTGCATCCCGTCGGCCGCACGACGCACGAACAGGACGCAGAAGTGCGCCACGCGTTCCAGCGGGTGGCAGCCACGCTCGGACCCATGTCACGCACCGAGATCACGGTCGCGTGCATCACGATGGCGACGGCTCTGGCCTGGGTCACGCGGCCGCTGCTCGAAGCCGTCGTGCCTGCCATCTCGGACGCCGGCATCGCGATGACCGGCGCGCTCCTCATGTTCCTCGTGCCGACGAACTGGAGGCGAGGCGAGTTCCCGCTGCGCTGGCAGGAAGCGGATCGGATTCCGTGGGCGATACTTGTTCTTTTCGGAGGCGGGCTCTCGTTGGCCGCCGCGGTTCAGACGAGCGGCCTTGCGGAGGGAATCGGTGATGCCATGGCGTGGTTCGGCTCGTGGCCGCTGCCGTTACTTGTGTTCATGGTCACGTTCATCGTCATCCTGCTTACCGAGTTGACCAGCAACACGGCAACAGCCGCGACGTTCCTGCCCATCGCAGCTTCGGTAAGCGTCGGTCTCGGGCACCCGGCGCTCCTGCTTGCCGCGCCCGCTGCGATGGCGGCCGGTCTCGCGTTCATGTTACCCGTCGGGACACCCCCCAACGCGCTCGTTTTTGCAACCGGTCGGCTGACCATCCCGATGATGGCCCGTGCCGGTATTCTGCTCAACGTGCTGTTCGCGTTCCTGATCCAGTTGATCACGTTCTTCATCGCCCTGCGCGTGTTCGGACTCGAGGTCAGTGGCTGATGTGGTGGATGACCAGGCGCGAAACGTCGAGTTCGTCGACTTCGATCGATGCCATGCGATTGGCCGAGAGGAACGTTACGGGGAAGGGTGTGCTTGCCGGCAACGTACCGGCATAGTCACCACGCGCATCGTACACATCGATGGGAGCGGACTGGCCGCGCACGTGACTGCGTTCGACCCACAGTCGGCCGGCCGGATCGAGGATGAGCCGCGCAATCGCCGGCATCACGTCTGCATAGCCACGCTGTTCGACGACTTCGCCCGGATCGCAGCGCCGGACGCCGCCCTCCGTCCTCACTTCCATGGCCGGACCGAGGTCCTGGACCGCGAGTTCGGCTGTGGCCGGCGATGGCACAATGTCGCGACGAATGCGCATGACCAGCGAATCGCCATCGAAAACAAGCAGATCGTACTCCGCGGAAGTCGCCACAACGGTTCGCGTTCCGCGTTTGGTCCAGCGCAGTGTTGGCGTGAACACGGGCGGCATTCCCGAGAACGCCATTCCGCAGCTCGTCAGCTGGATCGCCCGGCGTTGCGGCACCGGCAGGGAAACAAGGTGAGCCGTGTCGGTTTCGGTCATGCGTACCAGCACGGTACGACCGGCCTCACTCATGAGTTGCCTTGGAATCGTGAGAACGCCAGCTTCGAGATGGAATGACCCGCCAAAGTAGTCCACCGGGGTGGGGACGACGCCGAGCACTTCGGCCGCCGGTCCGAACCGCATGATGCCGCGCTTGCCGAGATCGAACAGACTCGCCGTGCCGCCTTCCGAAACAGAGAACGCCAACGCCAGCGTGAACTCGTCGGGTGCGCTGCCCTCGCGTCCCATGCTCCGTACGAAATCGCCAGCCGAGTCGAACACGACAATCCGGTTCGCATCGTTGTCGAGGACGTACAGATTGCCGGTGCCGTCAGCCTCGACGAGCCCGGGGACCGCCGCGAAGAAGGATTGCTCGCCCGTATCGTCACCGCCGAGGACCCGAACTCGCTCAAACGTCCAGGCCGGGTCGACATCGACACTGCCGGCAAGGGCGATGTCGATGCCTGCGGAATCGGTATGGACGGATGTCCGCTCCACCGGCGACTCGGCGCACGCGGCAGTGCCGAGCAGAATGGCCAGAACGCGTCCACGCATAGTTGAAACTCCTAGGTCCGGTAAGACTGAGCAGGCCAACACCTTACCCTTGGACCACACTCACCAGAGGAAGGTTGCACCGCACTGCATTGTCCGGCTTCAATCGCGGGATCGGGTGACGCGCTCGAAGAACTTGCGGATCTCGATTGCCATCGCTCGGAGCAGTGCTGTTTCACGCGCGGTCATGTCAGAGCGCCGCAGAATGGCACGCAACGAACGCATGACCATCGGCGCATTGCGCGCCTTGAAGAACTCGATGGTTTCGAGCGCTCGCTGCGAATCTTCGAACAGGGCGTCCAGCTGGTGGGGCGAGGCTGGTGAGGAGCGACGCTTGGGGGAGGGAAGTGCGCCGGCCTCGCGCGAAGCCAGCATCAATTCATAACACACGAGCAGGACGCTCTGCGCGAGGTTGAGCGAAGGATGATCGTGGTTCGTCGGCACGACGAGCAGGCGCTCGCAACGATCGAGATCCTCGTTCGAAAGACCGCGATCCTCCGGGCCGAACACGAGAGCAACGGGCGCATCGGGTGAGGTTGCCACGCGCAGCAGCTCAGGCGCTGCCTGTCGCGGGTGCTGCCACACGTACGACGCTGTGCGCCGGCGTGATGTCGTACCGATCACCCGGCCGGCATCGGCGAGCGCGGCCTCCAGCGTATCGAAGAACTCGATCCGCTCGATCAGCCGTTCAGCCCCGTGTGCGATCCCTGCAATGCGATACGCGTCGAAGATCTCCGGTTGAACCAGCCGCAGCCGCTCGAAGCCGGTATTCATCATCGCCCGCAACGTACCGGCGATGTTCACGATGTCCTGGGTCCGATGCAGAACCACGACGAACGAGTTTGCAATCACGCTGGCGGGTGAGTCCGGCCGCGCGACTGCGTTCGTGCGCACATCTTCGCTCGAAGGTGGCGCGCCCTGTTTACGCCGTCCTGTCAATGACGGATCCTCCCCGCCTGCGCCGGAACCCGGATCGCGAGCATGAACGCCGCCGCCAGCGCGAGTGTCGCGCCTGCGACGAACGCAGTTGTTGGGCCCCACGTCTGCCACAGCCAGCCGAAGCCGACGCTTGCCGGCAGGGCACCGATGCCGATGGCGAAGTGGTACGCCCCGAATGCTTGGCCTCGCCGGTCGCGTCCGGCCAGCCCCGCAACGAGCGCCTTTTCCGGTGCCTCCGTCAGACCGTAGAACAGACCGTACACAATCATCAGAATCCAGACGTGCCAGACAGCGGAAGCAAGTGCGAATCCCACGTATGTCAATGCGTACAGTAACCAGCCCAGCACGATCGCTCTTTGCGCGCCGATCCGGTCCGCCAGCGCTCCGCCCGGGACGCTCCACGCAGACTTGCTCACGTGATGGACCGCCCAGAGAAGTGGAATTGCGGCAGCCGGTACGCCGAGTGAACTCGCGCGCAGCAGCAGAAATGCGTCCGTCGCGTTCCCCAGCGTGAAGAGCAGGACGGCGACAAGAAAACGCGGGAAGACGGGATCGTGCCCGCGCATGTCGAGGATCGCGGGACGGGCTGGTGTCGGCCCGGCACCCACGGCGTCGATCGAATCTCGGTCAGCGGCCGCCGGCACGGGGCGAGGCGTCAGCCGATCTGGTCGCCGTTGCACCTGTTCACGCACGCGAACGATGACAGTGAGCACGGCGAGCAGGCCTGGCACGGCAGCCAGTGCGAACACCGCGCGGAGGTTGCCGGCCAGCACGAGCAACAGGAGCGAGGCGATGATCGGCCCGACGACTGCACCGAGATGATCGGCTGCGCGGTGAAGGCCGAAGGCGCGCCCGCGCACGTCGGCGGTCACGGATTCCGCGAGCAATGCATCGCGTGGCGCCGCGCGCAGGCCCTTGCCCGCCCGGTCCGATAGCCGGATGGCGAGGACGTGCCAGGGTGATGTTACGAGCGCGATGAGCGGCCTCGCGATCGCGGCAATGCCGTACCCCCAGACGACCAGCGGCTTGCGCTGGCCGGATCGATCCGAAATCCAACCGCTCGCGAGCTTGATGAAACTCGATGCACTCTCCGCCGCGCCTTCGATCACGCCGAGCACGGCCGCACCCGCCCCGAGCGTACCCGTCAGAAACAGCGGCAGCAGCGGGTAGACCATTTCGCTTGCCGTATCATTCAGGAACGAAACAATGGACAGCCACACGACGTTGCCGCGCAGGACCTGGCGAAGGCTCGATCTTCCGCTGCCCCGTGTGACCGTTTGAACCGATTTCATGCCTCGCTGCTCGTGCAGTTCGGAGAGATGACATCCGTGGCCGGGAAGACTGCGCGGCTCACCCGTCAGGTTGTTACGTCGATCGGGATCTGATCCGAGAGTCTAGCACCGCCCGATCGCGCACGACAGTCCAGCACAGGCGTGCACGCCAGCGCCACAGCGCGTACCTTGCATCCCATGATCGAGCCTTTGCCTGCGCTGTTCCGGCGATATCCGCATCTCGATGGTCGTATCCCGTGGATGCCGCTCGGCACCATGCCGACGCCGATCGAGACTGTGACGTTGCAGACTTCCGCAGGTCCGATCAGGATTCTTGTCAAGCGCGACGATGCCACGGCGCAACTCTACGGCGGCAACAAGGTTCGCAAACTCGAGTTCCTGCTCGCGGAGGCCGAACGGCGAGGGAGCCGCCGTCTGATCACCGCAGGCGCGGCAGGATCACATCACGCGCTCGCAACAACGATCTACGGCCGGCAGCGCGGCTTCAACGTCTCGATCGTTCTGTTCCCACAGCAGCGGAGGCGCCACGTCCGCGACATCCTGCACATGGATGCGGCATTCGGTGCCGACATCGTGTGGGTCCGACGCATGGAACTCGTGCCACTCGGCATCTTTCGGGCGAGGTTGCGGCATCGTGCCGAACACCCATTCGTGATCGCACCGGGCGGATCGGACGCGGTTGGCACCCTCGGTTACGTGAGTGCCGGGATCGAGATCGCCGAACAGGTCCGTGCCGGTCAGGCGCAGCGGCCATCGCGGGTGTTCGTTGCGGCAGGCACAATGGGTACGACGGCGGGCCTCGCGCTCGGCTTCGCGATGGCGGGTCTCGAAGTGCCGATCGTCGCCACTCGAATCACCAGCCGCATCGTTGCCAATGAACGTGTGCTTCGTACGCTTGTCGAGGGCGCGATCTCGCGCTTGCACGAAGTCGGACTGCGACTGCCCGAAACCGACGCCGCCCTGCGCCTCGTCGAACTGCGACATGACCAGATCGGCAGGGGCTACGGTTATGAAACCGACGCTGGCAGGACAGCCAACGACGTCTTCGCCGCCGCCGGATTACGGCTCGATCCGACGTACACCGCCAAGGCCGCGGCAGAACTCCTCGCCGCAATCGCACCCGGTGAGACCGACGGTGAAGCGCCCCCGCTTTTTCTGCTGACCCTGTCGGGAAACGAGCCGATGGGCCGGATCGCCTCGATCGATCCACGGGTCCTGCCTGCACAGGTGTCGGCGTATCTGGCGGAGTTCGAGGGGACGACGCCAGATTGAAGTGCCGGGTAGCAGCGCGCACGCCCCGGCCCGTCGGGCACGAGCCATGCCTCAAAGGATCCTCCCCCACCCGGGGGTCATCCGATTCCGGGTTGCACTGGGAGTTCCGATGCGTCGTAAGATCGAGCGATACGTCCGGGTCCTGCTCCTGCCGCTGGCGGCCGGCTGCGCGGCCTCCTCATCCACAGCGACACCTCGACCTCCGGTAGCCCCGCCGGCAACGGCTCCGTCCGGTTTCTCGCTCGAGCCCGATGCAGCGGCCGTGCGTAGCGCCGAGAACGTGGCGCTGACCGGGCTCGAGATGGGCACGATGTGGACGTTCGAGAACCCGCCGCTCGAATACTGGCGCGATACCTACGAATTCTCGCCTCCGTCCGAGTGGCTCGAGAATGTGCGACTCGCCTCGCTTCGGTTTGGTGAAATCTGTTCCGCATCGTTCGTTTCCGCCGGCGGCCTCGCCATGTCGAATCACCATTGCGCGCGGCCGTGCATCGAGGCGAATTCTTCGCCCGACCGCGACCATGTCGAACGCGGGTTTCTTGCCGACAACCGGCGCGAGGAACGCGTCTGCCCCGACCTCTGGTTGGACCAGCTCATCTCGATCGAAGACGTGTCGGCACGCATGACGGCCGTCGTGCGTGGATCGGCAATGACCGATCACAACACGCAATCGAATCTGCTGGCTCGCGAACGGGCCGCGATCCGGCGCGAATGTGAGCGCGAAACGGGCAGCATCTGCCAGGTCGTCGCACTCCACCAGGGCGTGCGGCACATGCTCTATCGCTATAAACGGTATCCCGTCGTGAAACTCGTCTTTGCACCCGAGCTTCAGGCCGCGTTCTTTGGCGGTGATCCCGACAATTTCACGTATCCACGCCATGCCCTCGATGTCAGCTTCGTTCGCGCGTACGAAGCCGATGGCCGGACGCCTGCGCGGACTCCTCACCATTTCGCGTGGCGCGAGGAGGGCGCGAGCGAGGGCGAACCCGTCTTCGTGACCGGCAATCCCGCCTCGACCTCACGCCTCATCACCGTGTCGCAGCTTCTCTACGAGCGGGTGTATCGCCATCCGTTCATCATCCAGGTCTACAGTGGCGAACGCGATCTGCTGATTCGACTTGCGGAAAGAGACGCGCAGGCCGCGGATCAAACGCGCCAGGGCATCTTCGAAGTCGAGAACGGTCTGAAAGCGTTCACGGGCCAGCTCGCCGGGTTGCGCGATTCCTTGCTCGTCGCGACCAAGCTGCGCTGGGAGCGCGAGCTGCGCGCGCGCATCGACGCCGATGCCGATCTGCGCTGGAAATTCGGAGACGTATGGGATCGGATCGAGCAGCTGCAATGGACGAAACTCGAGACGGGCCCCCGCCTCAACATCGCGAACCTCGAACTCGTCGGCAGCCCCCACCTCGCGTGGGCCGGTGAACTCGTCGAATACATCGAACAGATCGCTTTGCCGGAAGCGCAACGCACACCCGAGTTCCGCCGCGAGCAGGCCCGCCTCGAAACCGTGCTCTCCGCGCAGGCACCCATCGACGAGTCGTTCTCGCTCGAGGCGCTCGCACTGCACATCGATCTCGCGAAGACATGGCTCCGCCCCGAAGACCCTCTTCGCTCGGCACTCATCGAACCAGGCGAAACGCCGATCGATGCTGCCCGCCGATTGGCCTACGCGTCCGGAGTCCTCGACGCGAACGTGCGCGTGCGCTTCATCAAGGAGGGTCGCGACGCCCTTGTTGTCAGCCAGGACCCACTGGTTCGGTTCGCGCTGCTGGCGAGAAAGGAATACAGCGTCCTGCGTCAGCGCTGGAACGAGACGGCCGCCGCGGAGGCGATCGAGAAGCGGCGGCTCGCCGAGGCGCTGTTTGCCGTACAGGGCGATGCGTTCCCGCCCGACGCAACGTTCACGCTGCGCATCTCCGACGGCATCGTGAAGCGATATCCCGCGAACGGCACCGTCCAGGCACCGGTGACGACGCTGTACGGGCTGTACGCCCGTGCCGCCGCGTTCAGCAACGCGATGCCATGGACACTGCCCGAATCGTTTGACGAGGCGAGGTTGCGCGTGCGCTTGAGTACGCCCCTCAACCTGGTCGCCACAACGGATATCACAGGAGGCAACAGCGGCAGTCCCATGATCGACCGGGACGGCCGCATCGTCGGGCTCGTCTTCGACAGCAATCTCGAGCAGCTCCCCAACGAGTTCCTCTTCCGCCCCGGCGCAGGTCGTACCATTGCCGTTCACGCGGCCGCCATCATCGAAGCCCTGCGATCCGTCTACGGAGCGAGCGCGCTGCTCACCGAGATCCTCACCGGGGAAGCCACACCAACTGGCGCCCGCGATGAATCGCTGGAACACCCACTCTCTCGACAGCCGGAGCAATGAAACAGATTCACGCATACATCGATGACAACGCGAAGCGCTTCCAACAGGAACTCTTTGACTTCCTGCGCATTCCGAGCGTCAGCGCGCGCAGTGAGCACCGGCGCGATATGCAGACTTGCGCTTCCTGGCTCGAAACCCAGATGCAGAGCGCCGGTTTGGAGACCCGGATTCACGCAACCGATGGGCACCCCATCGTGCTCGGTGAATGGCGCGGTGCGGGCGAACGTGCGCCGACCCTTCTCATCTACGGCCATTACGATGTGCAGCCGGCCGAGCCACTCGATCTCTGGACCTCGCCTCCCTTCGAACCGGCGGTCCGCGACGGCCGCGTATACGCGCGCGGCTCCGTCGATGACAAAGGCCAGATCCACCTCCACATCAAGGCCATTGAAGCGCACACAAAGACGAACGGCGCGCTGCCTCTCAATGTCATCGTCATTGCCGAAGGCGAGGAGGAGGTCGGCAGCGAGAATCTGATGCCGTTCATCGAAAAGCATGCAAAGCGCCTCGCATGTGATGCAATCGTCATCTCCGATTCGACCATGGTCGCACCCGGCACACCCACGATCGGCGCATCGCTCCGCGGCATCGCGTACTTCGAATTGCGCGTCCGCGGCCCGCGCTCCGATCTCCACTCCGGCAGCTATGGCGGCGCCGTGATCAATCCGGCCACCGCGCTCGCCCGCATCCTCGCCACGCTGCACGACGAGCACTGGCGCGTCGCGATTCACGGATTCTACGACGATGTCCTCGAGATGGCCGACTTCCGCGAACAGATTCGCAGTCTCCGCTACGATGATGCCACCTTGCAGCAGGAGACCGGCGTGTCATCGCTGGGCGGTGAAGCCGGGTTCAGCACGCCAGAACGACTTTGGCTCCGGCCGACCGCCGAGGTCAACGGCATGCTTTCAGGTTATACCGGCGAAGGAGCCAAGACCGTGTTGCCATCAGCGGCCACGGCCAAGGTCAGTTTCCGACTGGTGCCCGACCAGGATCCCGCGAAGATCGAACGCATCTTCCGCGACCATGTCCAGCGCGTCACGCCCGATGGCGTCCGCGTCGAGATCATCACGATGCACGGCAGCAGGCCATGGCGCGCTCGCCTGGAAGGCCGCCTCGTCGAAGCCGCCGCGCGCGCGCTCGAGATTGCATGGCAGAAGCCAGTCGTGTACGCGGGCGAAGGCGGCTCGATCCCCATCGTCCCCGAGTTCGAACGCGTACTCGGTGCGCCAGTTCTCCTCATGGGCTTCGGATTGCCGGGCGAAAACGCGCATGCGCCTGATGAATGGATGAGTCTCGAGAACTACGTTCGCGGGATGCATGCGTCCGCGGCGCTCATGAGTGAGATCGGGAACGGTTAACATTGACGCTCTCCTTCAGGCGTTCTGCGCTGAACGCGCAAGATCCGCTTCGAGCGTGGCGATCAAACGGGCCAGGATGCGCCGCGCGAGTGTAAGCGCAAGAAATTTGCCCGTAAGCCCGGCTACCCCCACGATCGCCACGCCGATCACGATATCGAACGCCGAAAACGATGCGATGCCGCCTGGACGGATCAGCATCCAGAGTGCGAATCCAACCAGTCCAAGCACACTCGCAACTTTCCCTTCGTTGCAACCGCAAGCGAAGTACAGGGAGCGAAGCCGAACCGTCCTTTGCGTATTGTTGGATGCGCTGAGCACGGGGGAATCGACGCGTAC
Organism: Longimicrobiales bacterium; assembly: GCA_050732695.1. GTDB lineage: Bacteria > Gemmatimonadota > Gemmatimonadetes > Longimicrobiales > RSA9 > JBFFZF01. Next base: position 116,129 of record JBOHRL010000039.1, read on the forward strand.
ATCCGTGAAACGACGGCGGCCGATTCGCCAGACCTCTGCACGGAATCGCTGTACTGCTGCAACGGAGTCGATCGTGATGCTGTTCCGCGGGTCCCGAATCACCATGTTACGCGCGACCATCCATGGTCAGAACATACCGTCAGGCCAGACCGTGTCGAGTGCGAAGGGCCACGTACTCCCGGGCTCCGTCCCGTCTCCTGCTTCCACTCGAAACGGGTGCCGTTGTCTGGCCAGACACCCCGGTCGTGTTTCCGTACCCGCCTCCCGCTGCCCCTGACGGACTCGCATAATTGCTTGTCAAACAATAAGATACGCCAATGTCCCTGCGCGGTCTCATTGACAACCTGACCGCCGGGTCAATACGCTGGATGCACTGCACAATGGGCGGGAAGCTTCCCACTAACGCCAAACGGAGGTGCGCCGTGAAGGTGCGTCGATTTTCACCGCTGGTGATCTGGCTCGTCGTGGCCGGGTGCGAGCCCCAGGCCGATGAAGAAGGAATGGCCGAGAACGCCGCGTCGGAGGTCGCGGCGACAAGCGGGGACGAAGCGGCGATCGACGAACTGCGCGCGGCCTACGCTCAACATTTCAACCTGCATCACGCCCCCGTAGTCGCCGAAATGTACGGCGACTCGGCCGTCGCTCTGCTTGCCGATGGCGCTGTGCTCGAAGGCAAGGCCGCGATCGCCACCTGGCTCGAAGAGAGCATGGCCGTCACTCCCGCACTCGAACTCACGTCGAACGAGATGAGAGTCTTCGGCGACCACGCCGTCGACATCGGCAGCTACACTCTCCAGACCACGCCTCCGGGGGGGACCGCTGCATCTTCCGGTGGCTCATACCTCAGTGTGCTCGAACGCGGACCGGACGGTTGGAAGCTCAGCGCCGTCATCACCAACTTCAACGCGCCGCCACCGGAAGGCTTCGCGTACTCCACGATGGCCGTCGAGCCGCCGCCCGATGAGGGCACGATGAAGGCTCTGACGGACGCGTGGGCGCAGCATTTCAATCTGGGTCACGCTTCCGTCGTCGCCGGCTACTATGAGGAAGATGCCAAAGCTGCATTCGGGGATCGGCCGCTGGTGACGGGCAAGCCGGCAGTCGAAGCCGCGCTGACGGAAAGGGCGGCGGCTGGCTCACCGCAGATCGTGATCCACGATGTGTACACGCTCGACCTTGGCGAAGGCTACGCAGTGGACGCGGGCTGGTTCGAGAGAACAGCGACGGTCGAAGGTCAGCCGGCGAACAGCGGTGGAACGTACATGACGCTCGTTCACCAGCAGGCGGATGGCACGTGGAAGATCCAGTGGCACGTGTCCAACATCCAGCCAGCCACCTGATCGACCAGCGGTCTGATCCGGAATCACGGTGGAGAGCCTCCGAGTTGCGACGCGGGGGCTCTCCCGCTTCCCGCCGTCGACGCGAGTGAAGCTGGATCCGGCGGTGGAGCAGTTGATCGGCCCGGCCCGGCGCGTTGTGCCGTCAGGCGAATCGCTGGGCGGCGCGTGCCTTTGCCTTCAATGCTTCGACCTCGCGATCGCGGGGCGGGGTCGTCGTGACGAGTGACTCCATCAGGCGGCGGCCCGCGTCTGCGACTTCGTCGACAGCGCGCTGGAATGCGGCCTCGTTGGCCTTCGAAGGCTTGTTGAAGCCGCTCAGTTTTCGAACGAACTGAAGCGACGAAGCGCGGATCTCGTCATCGGTCGCAGGCGGCTCGAAGTTGAAGAGCGTGCGAATGTTTCTGCACATGATCGAGGGCTCCCTTTCAGTGCTCCCCTTCTGGAATCAGGTCAGGTTCATCCTGCGCAGCAGCGCCGTGAACCCGGGGTGGCCATGCAGTGCCGGGAACAGGAACGAACCTTTGATACCGTCGACAGCGCCAGCTCGATCCGCGTGAGATTCTCGCCGTCATGCCGCACTCTGTGCGAACCCGTCTCAGAGGGTCACGACCAGGGCAAGCTTGAAGAAGTAGTCGAGCTTTTCGAGCGGCGTCAGGACCTTCGTACCGAGCGGGGCGCCGGCCGGCGTGAAGAGATCGACTTCCGTGTAGGAAGGCAGGTTGCGCCACAGCACCTGAAGACTCGGCTTGAGTGCAAGTGCGTTGCTGATCGAGACGTTGAGTGAATTCGTGAAATCAAAACGGACGTCGTCCGTTTCGTCCAGGTTCACGTCAGTGATGAGGACGCTCAGGAAATCCGTGGTCGCAGTTGCCTGACGAAAGAACTCCCAACCCGCACGCAAACCGGCGAACCGGTCCTTTACGAACGGATTCTCGACCACGTCTGTCTGGAAAGTGTATGTAACCGCGTAGTTCGTCTTGAAGCGTGTGACGTTCGTATCGACCCACGTGTTGCCAGCGCCGGCGGCGGTCACGAATCGACTGTCAATGCCGGCAAACGTGTTGCGCAGCCAATCGACGCCGCTGTAAACGAAGAATCGCTCCGACAGGGCTCGATCGTAGCGCGCCTTCGCGAAATAGGCCTCGGCGGTCTTCTGCCGATCCTCGTCCTTCTGGATGATGAAGGCACTCTCCGTGCCGGTCGCGCGCCGCGTGACACGTGTGGCTTCCGTGCGCACGCCTCCCACCTCGAAGTGCCACAGGTTGGCAGCACGACGGTGCTCGGCCAGGCTGCCCAGCCCGACAGTCAATGCTTCGCCATTGCCGCCCGAGAGGACCGCCGTCAGTTCACCCTTGAAGATCCAACCCTGTGGAGGTTCGTCCTGAGCATGGACGTGGGACGCGGACAATGCAGTCGCCAGAATGACCAGCCACGCCATATGGTACGGAGCAAGTTTCGATGCCGCCCTGTTCATGGGTGTCCCCCGGTTATTGGTTACAGCCCGGGCGGCGCCACCCGGAAAAGGTCGTGCAATATCATCGCTCGAGGGCGAACCTCCAAGCCCGCGTCGGATGGGGGGCCGCCCATACCGACTGGGCGTTACCCGCCTGGACGCTCCGCCGGGCCGGGCCGCGTCCATGCCGATTCGCGTAGATTACCTTCAGAGATGCACAAACCTGAACCAGATCCGGAGGACTCTGTGGACGACACCACCGCAACGCCGACCGTGGGCGCCCGGTCCACGATCATCTATCCTGCGCTCCGCTACGTGGATGCGCCTGCGGCGATCGAGTTCCTCGAACGTGCGTTCGGCTTCTCGCCATATGCGGTGTACAAAGGGGAGGACGGGTCGATTGCACACGCGGAACTCGAGCTGGCCGGTGCCATGATCATGCTCGGTTCGAGCCGCGACGATGACCTGCGCCTGGTCAGTCCGAAGGAGACCGGCAACGTCACCGCATGCTTGTACGTTTTCGTCGATGAACTGGATGCGCATTACGCGCGGGCGACGGAGGCAGGAGTAGACATCGTGCGACCGCTTGCGGACACGAACTACGGCTCGCGCGAGTACATGGCGCGCGACCTCGAAGGCCAGTTGTGGAGTTTCGGAACGTACCGTCCGGGCGCGCCCGCATCCATGTAACGCGTGTCGCAGTGAGTTCAGGAGGCAGACGAATGGACACGGTTCGGATCCCGAACGAGGCGACGTACTCGCCTGTTTCGTTGATGGACGTTGCGATCAGCGCGCCGCTGCTGTCCCGGCTGGTGCTGGGCGCGACGCTCCCCGGCATTGCGCTTCAGACGGCCGCCATGCTGATGTACGCAGGCAGTTCGTTCCAGGACTGGATCGAGCGGTTGGGCGTGCGCAGGATCGATTTCCTCGCCGAGTTCGGCGCGGACGTTGACCATCTCGAGGCAATGCCTGCCGCACTGCGCGAGGCCGAACTCCACGTGCTCGCGCAGCAGCTCGACGTGGGCTATACAACGGAGCGAATACCGCTCGCCGAACTGGCCGTCCTCGTCGATCGGCACCTGACCGACTACATCGCAGGAATCACGGATCAGCGCGTCGAAACATCGACGGCAGTGCGCGACTTCACGCTTGCCCGCTTCCTGTTTCCTTTTGCGATCGGTGCCGCCGACATCCTTTCGGGCGATGTCGCGATCTTCCGCGACACCGGCATCTTCGAACCGCACGTCGTCGCACACGAGTTCGCACATCGCAAGGGGTATTTCCGCGAACTCGAGGCCCAGGCCCTCGCCTACCTCGCGCTCACCGCATCGAAGGAACCCGTCCTCGTGCAGTCCGCACTGGCTGAACGATTGCACCGGAACATCCGGGCACTCGAAGGCGGTGACGAAGTCGCCTTCGAGCGCCGTGTCCGATCGCTCGGCCTGCGCCCCGAACTCGAAAAGGAACTGCTCCGCGTGAAGCCAGCTCCTCCGGGTCTCATGACTCCCATCATTGAGGCGATGCGCACGCTCTACGATCTTCGCATGCGCCTTACCGGCCAGAACGGGCTGTCGGATTACGATGTCGGGTTTACGAATTTCCTCTATACGGAAAGGATCAGAGGGCGACAGGATGACGGCAGCGGTCAATGAGGGCTAGATCCAACCCGCCGCCCACATACCATACACGACCGCCATGGCAACGATGCCGTTCACGAGTGTGACGCCGCCGAAGGAGATGAGCGCGGATCGGAGCGGCATGCGGGAGAGTGAAGTGCACACCCAGAAGTAACTCGAGTTTACGTACTTGATGATGATGGACCCGGCGGCACCGGCGAGCATGGTGGCTTCGGGCGACAGGCCGAGTGTCGCCATCATGGGAGCGGCGATGGATGCGGCAGTGATGACACCGACGGTTGTCGAGCCGGTGATCAGGTTGCCGATGACGCCGAGCACGAAGGGGAGGAGGATGGATGGCAGGCCGGTGGCGGCCATGGCCTCGGCAATGGCATCGACGGCAGGGGTCTGGCGCAGGATCTGGCTGAGTGAGCCGCCAAGGCCGGTGACGAGGATGATCATCGCGGAAGTGCGCAGCGCGTTCTCGACCCAGTCGCTGGTGCGCGCGGCGGCCTGATAGGGTTTCGTGTTTCGATAGGCGAGCAGGATGCCGATGCCGAGAGCGACGAGCGGCCAGCCGAGGTAGAGCATCGCCTTGTTGACGATGTGCTCAGCGGGAAGGGAGAAAGCGGCAACACTCTGGCCGGCGATGAGCGCGAGCGGGATCAGAATCGGAGCGAACGAGCGTACGGCCGACGGCAGATCCGCTTCGAGGCCGCGCTCGACAAAGGACTGGCCGACGAAGTCGGCGGAGGGCGGTGATGGGATGCGAGGCCCGACAACGATGGCGTACAGCCAGCCGGCCATGGCAGCAACGGCGGTCGCGATGGAACCAAAAAAGATGACCTTACCGATATCGGCTTCGACGATCGCGACGGCGGCCAGCGGACCCGGCGTGGGCGGTACCATTGCGTGCGTCAACTGCATCGCGCCGACGAGGCCGGTTGACATCACACTCATGTTGAGGCCGGTCTGAATCGCTGCCGAATGAACGAGTGGGTTCAGGATGACGTAACCGACATCGGAAAAGATGGCGATCCCGATGATCCACCCGCTGAGCGTCAACGCGAGCGGCATGCGACGATGACCCACGAATCGGATCATGGTCATCGTGATGCGCTCGATGCCGCCTGTGTGCTTGAGGCCTTCGGCCAGCACCGAGCCGAGTACGATGACGACCGCAATGCTCTGGACCGTGCGACCGAATCCTTCCTCGAATGCCCGGATGAAGACCGCCCGGTCGACGCCGGGCACGAGTCCGAACAACAGAATCGGAACCAGAAGTGCCAGAAAGACGTGCCAGCGCAGCTTCGTGATGGTCAGGAACAGCAATGCAATGACGGCGACGAGTCCAGCGATCGCGACGAGTGTGCTTTCCGTAATCATCGCAGCGCTTGCAGCCCCAGCGTCATCGCGAAAGTCACGTGCATTGTGTTCATTTCAGCGGTGCGCCGGATGCGCGAGCAGCGCCGTCAATCGCCTCGAGGATACGAACGACGAGTTCCTCGAAGTAGCTGCCATCGCCGCCGGCGCTCGGGCCCTGGCGAACGACGACGAGATCGCGCGAAGGAATGATCATCGTCGTCTGGCCCATGTATCCGGCCATCCAGTAGGCGTCCTCCGGGAGACGTGGCCGAGCGCCGCCGCGATTCAGCCAGAACAGCCCGCCATAGCCCATGGACGGATCGCCGGGCGCGGGTGTCGACACGAACTCTGCCCAGTTCTCGGGCAGGATCCGCTCACCGTCCCACACACCGTTGCGCAGGTAGAGCAGGCCGAGTCGCGCCCAGTCACGCGTTCCGCCAAAATCGTAACCCGTGATGACGAAACCTCCCCATGCATCCGCTTCGAGCACCATGCTGCGTGCGCCGATACGATCGAACAGCGCACGTTGCGGAAACGTGAGAAACGATTCGCCGCGTTGTTCGACAATCCGTTGGGCAATCGCCATGAGCGACAGCGGATCCGAGTTCCGATAGCGCCAGACCGTTCCCGGCTCGAAGCGCAGCGGTTGCTGCACTGCGTGCGCGAACGCGTTCACGGCATCGAAGTAGATGCGAAAGTGTTCGTTCGCCGCCGTGTACGACTCGGAAGGGTCGAGTCCGAAGTTGTCGAAATCGAGGCCACTCGACATGCGCAGCAGGTCGCGGATGCGGATGGCCCGGCGAGGATCGCGCTGACTCTGCCATTCCTCGAGTGGGGCCGCCTGATCGAGCGAGAGAGCACCCTGCTGCACGAGGACGCCGATGAGCGTCGCCGCGATGCTCTTGCCCATCGACCAGCCAATCTGCGGTGTGTACGGCCCCCAGCCCTCGGCATATCGCTCGGCAACGATTCGCCCGCCATGGATCGCAACAATGCCTCGCGTATTCTGCGGCCGGCGCAGGTTCGCATCATCGAACGCCCAGTCGAGCGCGGCACCGATCTTCACCGTATCGACCGTGCCGGCTTGCGCGAAGGCATCTCGATCGCCCATTGGCCAGTCCTGCGCTGCCGGATCCGGCAGCCGCGATGCGACCGGAGTGGGCGTGAAGAAGACGTCCCGGGCTGAAGCCGGCAGAATCGCACAACCCTGGTCGCCGCTGTACTTCGCGCTCCGGCTCCCGGTCTGCGGGTCTGTGACCGTCGCGGTGTGGCTCGCGGGATCGATCGCGAACGTGAACTCATCTTCCCAGCGAAACGCCGGAAAGCGCGAAATATCCTCTGCAATGACGCGCTCCGGCGGCCGCTCGAAGTCGCGGCCGACCACCCACATTCCTGAACACAGATGATGCGCGCCCATGCCGAGCGCGTACCATGTTGCAAGACTGTCAGCGAGAGGATACGGCGGATCGCGTTCCGGCGTCTGGGCCCGGACACCTGTCGTCGTAACGACGAATGCCAGAAACAGTGCGCAAGTCTGGCGCATGCTTGCAACCCTCCACGAAAGCACCGGGAAGCCGGATGCGGAAAAGTCGAGCACAGCGCCGTACATCGCAAGGAGCCTGGATCGGCTCCGCCGAACGATGCTCGTCAGGCGTGCTCGCGCCTCCGCATCGGTCATGGCTACCTTGCCGTGATCGCCTCGTGTGTGAGGACGACCGGGTGCTCTGCGTGTCTGCCGGTCCCGTGAGCGATCTGCTGGCGGCACGAGACGCCCGTCGCGGCAAAAAAGGCTCCGGGCGGCGCACCGCGAATTGCAGGGAACAATCGCTGGCCGCCGATCGTCATCGACAGCTCGTAATGCTCGCGTTCGAAACCGAACGAACCCGCCATACCGCAGCAGCCCGCATCGAGGACGCGTACCTGCGCGCCCGGGATGCGCTCGAGCAGGGCGACGCTGTCTGCGACCGCGAGCGCCGCCTTCTGGTGGCAGTGCGGATGGAACAGGACCGTGGCGGGTGGTCCGGATGGCGCCGGAAAGCGCAGGCCGCCGTCATCGATCGCGTGGACGAGCAGCGCATCCACGAGGCCGGCCTGCTCTGCGATCGCGTCCACACCCGCGACACCGGGCAGCAGCGATCGCAGTTCGTCCTTCAATGTGAACACGCAGGATGGCTCGAAGCCGACAATCGGGGTGCCATCCTGCGCTGCGGGCGCGAGGCGATCGACCAGCGCGGCGAGCCGCGCCTTCGCATCGGCGAGCATGCCTTTCGACAGGAAAGTCCGCCCGCAACACACGTCGCTGACGAGACGGACTCGCCAGCCGGCTCGTTCGAGCAACTCGATGCCGGCCATGCCAATGTGCGGTTCGGTGTAGCTTGTGAACGAATCAGCGAGCACGATGACCTCGCCGCGCGGTGCAGTCGTACCCACGCGGGTCGTGCGGAGCGGACCGTTCTCGGAGCGACGCGCGAACCAGCGTTTCAGTGTCATGCGATGGAACCGCGGCAAGGGCCGGCGCCTGTCGATGCCCGTGATGCGTTCGCCGAGCCCGCGCAGAGCCGGTGTCGAGGCCAGATTCGAGACAGGCGCGAGGAACGAACCGATCCGATTCACGGTGCGCGCGTGAGCAAAGAGTCGAGCGCGCAGCGGGACGCCGTGGATCTCGTGGCGATGCGATAGCACTTCGGCCTTGAGCGCGGCCATGTCGACGGACAGCGGGCACTCGGTCTTGCAGGCCTTGCACTCGAGGCACAGGTCGAGAATCTCATGGAGAGCATCATCGCCGAGCGCGGCTCGCGGGTCCGGCGAGGAGAGCGCCTTGACGAGTGCGTTCGCGCGGCCGCGCGTCGAGTGCCGTTCATCGCGTGTTGCCATGAACGATGGACACATCGTGCCGCCGGAGTCCGGCGAGCGACGGCATGCGCCGATGCGCGCGCAGCGGTTCGCCAGCGCATGCATGCCCTCCGGCCCGCCGAAGTCCAGGTGCGTCATAACGGCGAGTGCACGAGGCAGGGCCGGATCGCGCAGGTTTTCCGTCATGCGCGGCGCGTCGACCTTCTTGCCGGGATTGAGGCGGCCGTTCGGGTCGAAGATGCGCTTCACATGACGCATCGCTTCGTACAGTGCATCACCGAACAGGCGGCGACTGAACTCGGCGCGTACGAGGCCATCACCGTGCTCGCTGCTGTTCATGCCACCGAATTCGACGACGAGTTCACAGACCTCTTCTGCAACTTCTCGCATGACATCGACTGCGCCCGGCCGCGCGAGATCGAGGAACGGGCGAATGTGCAGGCAGCCCGCCGATGCGTGGCCGTAGAAGCCGGCGCGCAGGTTGTGTCGTGCGAGGATGGCGACGAATCGTTCCGTGTATTCCGGCAGGCGATCCGGATCGACCGCTGTGTCCTCGACGAAGGCGAGCGATCGCTCACGACCCTGGCCCGCCGCCATCAGCAGACCGAGGCCGGCCCTGCGCAGTGCACGGAAGCGGTCCAGTTGTGTGTGCGTCTCGGCGCGAACGACTGCGTACCCGTGCCCATTCTTCTTCCACATGGCACCGAGTCGCGCCGAGGCGGCGCTCGCCTCCGCTGTCGAATCGGCATGGAACTCGACCCACAGCAACGCACCCGGCTCGCCCTCGAGCGAGGCCGCGAGGTGGCCATGAATCGGCGAGCGACGTGCCAGTCCCAGGATCTCGCGATCCACAAGTTCGATCGCGGCCGCTTCACAGGCGCGCGCATCCGCCACTGCATCAATGGCAGCAGCCACGGACGAGAAATGTCCCGCCAGAGCACTGACCGCGCCCGGCCGCGGCACGAGGCGCACCGTCGCTTCGACGACGACGGCTAGCGTGCCTTCCGAACCGACCACGAGCTTCGACAGATCGAGCGGCCCGTGCTCGGGCAGCAACCGGTCGAGACGGTAGCCTCCACTTCGGCGCCAGTGCGGCGGGAACCCGGTTCGAATGGCGTGTTCCGCGCCGCGCACGAGTTGCGGGATCTCACGATAGAGCTGGGCTTCGAGCGTATTGCCGCGTGCTCGCGCCTGCACTTCTTCTGGCGTCATGTGCTGCAAGCGGACACGGCTGCCATCGGCCAGAATCGCATCGAGCGAATCGACGTGATCGATGGTCATGCCATACCGCGCGGAACGCGCACCGCACGAGTTGTTGCCGATCATTCCACCCAGCGTCGCACGATTCGAGGTCGACGTGTCGGGCGCGAACCACAGGCCGTACTTCTGCGCGGCGAGGTTCAGGTCATCCTGGACCAGGCCAGGCTGTACACGTGCAGTACCGGCATCGCCATCGATCGCAACGAGTTCGTGCATGTATCGCGAGAAATCGAGTACGACGGCATGGCCGACTGTCTGACCGCCAAGGCTGGTGCCCGCGCCGCGCGGCAGGAGCGGTACATCGAACTCGCTCGCGATCGCGATCGCGGCCATGACATCGCCGGCATGGCGGGGCAGTACTACGCCGATCGGTTCGATCGCATACATGCTGGCATCCGTCGAGAACAGGTGCCGCGTGTACGCGTCGAACAGGACATCCCCCTCGAGCGCACGGGCGAGTGCCCGTTCGAGGCCGCGGTCCGATGCCTGCTTCATCGGCCTTCCCAGCGGGGTGGCCGGCCGGTCAGAAAAGCGGTCACGCCCTCCTTGAAGTCGCGGCTGCCGTACACACTGCGCAGGAGATCGTCACTGGCGGTAGGATCGAGCGCCGCATCCGCCCCGCTCATTCGACCGCACAGATGTTGGATGGTCTGCTTCGTGACGCTCAGAGTGAGTGGAGCGTGTGCACAGAGTTTCTCGCACAGAGCGTCGATGTGTGCATCCATGTCGAGCGCCGGTACGATCCTGACGACGAAGCCGGTCGCCATTGCTTCGGCGGAGTCCATCATGCTGGCTGTGAGCAGCATCGCGCGCACTCGCGATGGGCCCAGCAACGCGACGAGGCGGGCCGCATTGGCCAGCGACAACGCATTGCCCACGGTTCGAGCGATGGGCGCTCCGAAGCGCGCGTCGGGCGAACATACGCGAAGATCGCACGCAGCAGAGAGCAGCAATCCCGCACCGGCAGCGACACCCTTGACCGCGGCCACGGTCGGCTGCGGCAAGCTTTCGAGTCGCGAGAACACCCGTTCGATGCGGCGTTCGTACGTCACGCCTTCGTCGGCTGACTCGAATGCGGCGAGTTGCGCGATGTCCGTGCCGCCGCTGAACGCCTGGCCCGCACCGCGGAGAACGACGACGCGGACGTCACGGTCACCGGCCACCTCTTCGAGTGTAGCCTCGAGCGCATCGTACATCGTCATTGTGAGCGCGTTGCGCGCCTCCGGCCGGTCCAGAACGATGTCAAGGCGAGGTCCCTTCCTGTCGATGCGAATGGTGCCTGCGGATCCTGTCATCGCGATGCAGCCTCGCTGCTCGCCGTCTCGTCCAGTCCGATCTCGGCCAGAACTTCCGCCGTGTGTTCGCCGAGCCGCGGTGGTGGCCGGCGCACGGACAGTGATGAGCCGTGCATCTTGAGCGGGAACCCGAGCGTGCGGATCCTGCCTTCCACCGGGTGCTCGATCTCCTCGATCATCCTGCGCGCATGCGTGTGTGCATCGTCGAAGACCTGCGCGTAGTCGTGAATCGGACCGGCCGGAACACCTGCCGCAAGGAACCGCTCGACCCAGTGCGCCGTGGTCCCATGCGCGAGCGCTGAACCGAGTTCGCGCACCAACGCCGGCCGGTTTGTCATGCGTCCGGTATTGGTTGCAAAACGAGCGTCATCGATGAGGTCCTCGCGTGCAATGACGATGCACAGGTTCTGCCACTGTGCGGGCGTCAACGCCGCGAGGGTCATGAACCCGTCCGACGTGCGGAAAGCCTGATAAGGCGCGTTCAGGCGGTGGGCGGAGCCCTGCCGGGCCGGAGCATCGCCGGTCGCGAAAAACTCTGTCGCCTCCCAGACCGATAGACCGAGTGCAGCATCGAACAGCGATGTTTCGACATACTGGCCGCGACCACTCCTCTCCCGCGCCAGCAGCGCGGCCATGACGCCGTTCGCCGCATACAGCCCGGCTGCGAGATCGCCGATCGGAATGCCGCACTTCACGGGTTCGCCACCCGGTTCGCCCGTTACGCTCATGAGTCCCGCCATTCCCTGTGCGATCAGATCGAAGCCGGGCCGCTGCGCGTACGGGCCGTCCTGGCCAAAGCCGGAAATGCTCGCGTATACGATGCCGGGCTGCATGGCTGCAATTGCGGTGTAGTCGATGCCGAGCTTCGCGACGACGCCCGGCCGAAAACTCTCGACGATCACGTCAGCAGTGCACGCGAGCCGCAGAAACGCGTTGCGGCCATGGTCCGATTTCAGGTCCAGAATCACGCTTCGCTTGTTGCGATTCAGCGCGAGGAACGGCGCATGGTCCGGGCCACGCAGACGCAACCGCGCACCGCCCATCGTCCGCGAAAGATCTCCTTCTCCGGGCGGCTCGACCTTGATCACATCCGCGCCGAGGTCACCCAGCAGCATCGTACAGAACGGGCCCGCCATGACCTGCGACAGGTCCACCACGCGAACACCCTGCAACGGTTGCGTCATGCCGCTCCCGCTCGTTCTGCTCGACGGACGCGCTTCGCGCGCGGGCCGCTCGGCCTGTGACCGACACTACACTATCGCCGCGCTCACGACGCCGACAGGCGGGGAAGTGGGGATCCGGATGGCATGGCACGCTCCGGCCATGCCACGGCTTTCAGCGGTGGTTCGATCTGACGTCGAGGCTGGAGTCGAGGTCGGCCGCGTCGGGCCGCACGTCGTCAGTCCGCACGCAGTGCAACGGCCGGGTCAATACGCATCGCCCGCCACGCCGGTATGAGAGCAGCGCCAACCGCAACAGCGATCAGCAGCAGAGTCGCACCCAGCAGCACTCGCACATCGCTCGGCTCGATCCCGTAGAGCAGAGCTGACACGAACCGCGTGAGGAAGACGGCTCCGCCAATCCCGAGTGTCGCACCCGCGAGAGTCAGCAGAATCGGCGGCGCCGCCACGAGCCCGACCACGTTTCGGCCTGGCGCACCAAGAGCAACGCGCAATCCCATCTCGCGCGTTCGATGCACGACGGTGTACGATACGACGGCGTAGAGGCCGAGCGCGGAGAGCAGCAGTCCGGTAAGCGCGAACGCGGCGAACAGGCCCAGCACGATCCGCGTACGCGCCAGCGCCGCGGCGCGTAACTCGGCGAGTGTCGTTACATCGTACAGCGGCATGTCGGCATCCAGCGCGGCCGCTGTGCGGCGCACGTCGAACACGATCGACAGTGGATCGACCGACGTGTGCAGGAACAGTGTACCGTACGAGGACGGGGCCTGCCTTCTCGTGAAAAAGATCGCAGGCATGGCGCTCTCCTCGAGCCCGCCGTAACGGACATCGTCGACGATGCCGATGATCTCCGCCATGTTCTCCTCTGTCACTGCGTGCGTCACCGCAATGCGGTGACCCAGCGCCAATTCTCCCGGGAACAACTGCGCCGCCGCTGCCTGGTTGAGGATCGCAACCGGTGTGTTCCCGGCGACGTCCGATGGTCGAAACGCACGGCCGCCCCGGATCCCGGCGCCGATCGTCACGAAATAATCATCCGATACCGCATATCCCAGGATCCCCTCCATGTTGCCGAAGTCGATCACCGGACCGTCATCGACCTGGCGGATCCCCAGTACTTCACAGTGCCCTGCCAATGGCGGGCAGGGCGCGATTGCAGCCGTGCGCACACCCGGCAACGAGGCCATCCGCTCGACGAGCTGTGCTTCGAAGATGCGGTCTTCTTCGGGCGATCGCGCCGGGCCGCGTTCATAACGCACGGTCAGGACGTCATCGTTGGTGAAGCCGGGATCGATCGCCGAGAGCCGCGCGAAACTTGCGCTCATCAGGCCGGCCCCCGCGAGCAGGATCAGCGTGAGCGCGAGCTGCCCGGCCACGAGCAGGGCGCGGCCCGTATGCAGCCCGTCGCGCAATCCTCGCCCGACCGATCGGCCGCCCGCGCGCAGATCGACCGTCAGGTCTGGCCGCGTTCCCGTCCTCGCCGGCACAAGCCCGAACACGAGGCCCGTGATCAGCGCGAGGCCGATGCCCGCCATGAGCACGGCCCCATTCATACCGAACGATTCCGGCTCGAGAAACCGAAGGCCGCGCGTTCCTGAGACATCGAGGGCATAGCGCACTGCCCCTGATACCACACGTGTACCCGCGACGGCGAACAACAGGCCGAGCGCGCCGCCCGCCACTGCCAGCATCAGTCCTTCGAACAGATACTCTCGCGCCAGGCGCCCGCGGCCAGCTCCCAATGCCGATCGCACCGCCGCGTCCGTCCGCCGCCCGGCGGCGCGCGCGAGCAGAAGACCTGCAACGTTCGAACTCGCGATCAGCAACAACAGCAGACCACCCACCGAAACCGCGATCACGGCCAGCCGCGCAACCGTGTTGACGCGCGCACGCAGGAACGGCACGACAGCAACACCGTGCGATCCGCCTCCGGACGGATCCGGGTACGCTTCCGTCAGCGCCGCACCCAGCGCGCCTGCCTCCGCCTGCGCCTCCTCCACCGAGACACCGGCCCGGAGATGGCCAATCCCGTACAGCCAGTGCGACCATGCGTTCGTGACCCGTCGCGCGCCACGCATCGTTGCCAGTCCCGCCACCGGAACGAACACGTCCGCTGCACCCGACACACCCCGGAAACCCCGCGGCCCCACGCCCACAACCTCGAGCGCCACCCCGTCGATCGTCACCGTGCGGCCAATCAGCGAGGCGTCGCCGCCGAATCGCGTCAGCCAGAAGCCGTGACTCACAAGCGCTACGCCGCCCGCCGCCGGAAACTCCTCGCCCCGCCCGAACACCCGCCCCACGGCCGGCCGCGTACCGAGAACCTCGAAATACGATGGCGTTACAATCTCGACTCCGATCCTCGCCGCGCCGCCTTCCCCCGCCAGCGCCCCCGTCCGCGCGGCGTATGCCGCAAGAACGTCCACTCCGCTCAGCGCTGCGCGCGCCATCTCGAATTTCGGGTAGGACCACGGGAACGTATCGCGCGGCGCACCCGCCCGTGGCGACAGAAGCAGATCCACAACCACCATCCGCTCCGCTTCCGGGTACGGCGGCTTCTCCAGTAATACCGCATTAAGCGCACTGAAGAGCGACGCATTCGCACCAATCCCCAATGCCAGAACCAGCACCGCAAGGACCGTGAATCCCGGCGTCCGGCCGAGACGTCGCAACGCAAACCGAAGATCCTGCCCCAATCCGTTCATTCGACCGGCCTCCCACCGCCGTTCCCAGTGACTCTCCGCCAGTCCGCTCAGCGCGAAACGCAACAGCGAAACACGCCTCACACCATCCCGATTCAGCGCCCACAGCTCGCCTTCCCACTCAGCCAGCCACTCCGCTCGCCGGTAGAACGGCAGCCGATTCGCGGCAACGCGCAACAGCAACCGGCACACGCGAAGCAATCTGCTGCCCGGCCACACAGCGCCGCTCATTCGACGCGCCACTCCGGCGTCGGGTTCCGCGCCCCGCGCGCCCCCCGCAACGTTCCAGCCGCTCCACCCGCGCCACCCGCGCCCCGTGTCGCACCAGCCAGCAGCTCGCGATACCGCTCCAGCGCACGCGTCAGTTCGGCATCACCGGCCCGCGTAAGCTGGTAATAGCGGCGCCGCGGCCGCCGCTCCCGCTCCGCGATGCCGGCGTCCTCCCACCCGCCAAGGATCAGATGCCGTTCCTCCAGCCGGCGCAGCACCTTGTAGACCGTGCCACCGCCTTCACCGGTCGCCGCCATGATGTCGGCGCCGTGGCGGTGGCCGTCATGAACGGCCCGCAGGATGATGGTGGTAACGAAGCCGAGAGTTCTTCGCAGGGGTCGACATCCTGAAAGTGTCAGCTAGTGGACACTAAACACGCAAAGGCACGTTCGCAAGAACCCCTGTGGCCAGTGCGCTGCATCGTCCTGCAAACGGTTGCTGGCTCTGATCTTGCACCTTTGGGAGGGGCCACGGACAAACGGATGCGGAATGGACCACGGCGGCAACGGGGGGGCCCGGGGAGGGTGAGGTGATAAATGGGCGCGGAGCGGGCCGAGCGAGCAGAAGACAAACCGTCGCGACCGGTTCGGCGCGGAGCCACGCCTCCGGCGTGGAGGATCACGCGCGGGCCGGGGCCGATTGTCGCGGTCGCGATTCATAACGGCCATGCCGTGCGGAAGGAAGTCGAGGCGCGGCTCCGGTTGAGTGAAGGGGAGCGGCTGCGGGAGGAGGATCCGTACACGGCAGGTTGGACGGAGGTGGTGGACACGCGCGTGATTGGGAGGCGCTCGCGGTTCGAGGTCGACCTGAACCGTCCGCGGGAAAGCGCGGTCTACGTGGAGCCGGAGCAATCGTGGGGTTTGCGGGTCTGGGAAGGGCCCCTGCCGTTGGATCTGATTGCGCGTTCTCTGGAGGCGTGGGATGCCTTCTATCGAGACCTTGCAGTTCTTCTGGAGGAGAAGCGGGCACGCCACGGTCGATTCGTGGTCTTCGACATTCATTCGTACAATCATCGACGGAGCGGTCCGGATGGCGCGCCGGCGGACCCAAGTGAGAATCCTGACGTGAATG
>JBOHRL010000040.1:0-22037 GCA_050732695.1 Longimicrobiales bacterium
GTGTAGCTGAGCTTCCTCTGCGCTTCGATCTCGACGAACCGGCAGTTCACGGTGCCGTCCCACCCGGGATACGGCTGCGTCTTGAACGTGAACGCAGCCCCCGGCTCGAGCTCCAGCTTGAGATCGACGACGGGCAGCAGCCACTCCGCGAGCTGCACGGGGTCGGTAAGCGCGCGCCACACCTTCTCCGGCGAATGATGCAAATCGAATTCGAACGAAATGGATTCGGTTTGTGATCGCGCGGTCGTATCGGTGGTAGTCATTGGTCCATTTTCTCCAGAAGTTGTTCAAGGCGATCGACGTGCTCCGTCCAGAAGGAGCGGTAGTGCGCGATCCAGTCGATGAGCGGCTTCATCCCGCCCGGCTCCACCCGGTAGTAGACACAGCGCCCCTCGCGGCGGCCGTCCACCAGGCCGGCGTCTTTCAAAGCGGCGAGGTGCTGCGAGACGGCCGGCTGCGAGATGTCGAAGCGCGCCGTGAGGTCCTTCACTGCCGCTTCGCCGCGCGTGAGCGAAACGAAGATCGCTCGACGGCTGGGGTCCGCCAGCGCCTGGAAAACCTTGTCTTCGGCCACGGCCGCGCTCTGCATGCCTAACATATAAGCGTATGCTTATTGGTTGTCAAGCAGGCTGGAATGGCTCCGCCAAGATCCGTCGCGACGACGGTTGGAGGGTGCGAGTTGGGTGGGAAGGGGGTGAGCCGGCCCTCGTCGGGAGAGGGTGTCGCCGAGTCCGGGCTACTTCTTCGGCGATGCGCGTCGAGCCGGAGCCGCAGTAGGTTGGTATGAAGCAGCTGGCCTCCACGGCAACGTGGTTGCAGGATCGCCCCACAAGCACTGACGTGCTCACCGTCGAGGACGGGGCACAGGAACCGGGAGGCCAGCCATGGTTACGGTAGGACTCGATCTGCACAAGCGCGACAGTCAGCTCTGCATCGGCCGCGAGGACGGCACGATCGAGGAGCGGCGAAATCCCCAGCGATCCAGGAGCAGGCTCATGCTGGCATATTACGGTTTTGGCGTCGACCGCGCCGCATCTGAGGTCCAAGAACTCGTACAGACCGGCTTGCCACCGCTTTGCCAGTGATAGCTTGCTGCAGCAGAAAGGCAAGCAGATGAATGCGCGGAGATCATCAAGTTGCGGTTAACCGGTGACCTCACGATCATGGAAGGACTTGCTTCGCAAAGCATGTTATTGCCGTACGGTTTGCAACTCTAAACTGGACGGAGGCACTCCGAATGCAGATGCGAATGATAGGATGTCACGCATTGTTCTGTCTGGCGTTGGCAACGACGGGCTGTGACATACTGACATCGGGCTGCGATCCGATTCTTGGTCCAGGCGTCCGTGTGTTGGTTCTTGATTCCATCACAGGCCGGCCCATACCCGCGCACACTGTGACGGTGGTCGTAGTTGATGGCATTTACGCGGATACCGCTGAGGTCGAACCCAACGGTGATGAGTTCATTGCAGTCTTCGACCGACCGGGAGTTTACCGTGTCGAGGTAAAGGCGGCCGGATTCCATCCGTGGAATCGACGCGATGTTCGAGTCGAAGCACCGGACGACTGCGGTAATCGAGCGACGGAGTTGACCGCCCTTATGCAACCGTTGACGTAACAAGAGCAACTGTTTACGGAGCGGCCAGGTCGACGGCTGTGGACATCGCAGGCAAAGCGGAGAGAACTCATCTCATATCATCACCGGCCTGTGCCGCGAGCATAGCACGCTCTGTGATCGCCACCATGTTGAAGCGGCGCTTGGTGCCGACGCGTCGATCTCTCTCTTTCTCTGCGACACGAGAAGTACGGTCGACTGCCGCATGCTCGGCTGATCTCTCAGGCAAGGGCGGAGCCCACATCACCTCTAACACACGTTTTCCGCGGCGGCGCTTCGCGCCTTGCCGCCGCGGGCGGTGAAAGTGAATGCTGGTGGAGGGCGGTGGAAACCCCTTCGCCGCCCTTGCGGTCGGCTCTCGGGGCGTCGTGAAACAATGAACGTTAGCGTGCGCCGTGAAGGTGGCGCGTTCTTGCAGGTGAAAGTCCTGCCGAGGCAATTGGCGATTCGGCCTCGTAGCTACGGGCGGGCGGTCTTCTGGTAACGGGAGATCGTCGAGCTGCCCGGACAACAGTCCTCTTCAGGAGGGCCAGCAAAATCTGTGGGCCGCAACGTGAGTGAACCCTGAGCAGGCCTCGAAAGAATGAGATGCGAGTGCCGACCCGGCGCTAACGCGGGGAAGGCCGCTGTGTTCGGAAGCTGCACAATCGCCAGGCTGACGAACGACTCGCCGGGGTAATGGGGGCGGCACGCAGAGAAAGAGCGCGTCGCAACACGGGAGATCCACAACGGAGAGAGAGTCGCTGATCCTCAACGCTGCCGCAGGGGAGCGGCCGTGGTGGATGTCGGAGGGGCTCATAGTATGGAGAGCTTCGCGTCCCTGAGCTTCTGCTCGATGAACGCGCGCTGCTCCAGACACCGCGCCCACGCCTCACCGTGCGGCCGCCCTGCGCTCGGCTTCAGCGCGAGCAGGATGGCCTCGAAGCGCTCGTCCGTGAGCGCCGCGATCCCGTCAGGTCCCGGTGCGAGGCCGTGCTCGGCAGCGATCTCGACGTAGCTGCGTACGGTCTTGCGATCCGCGCCGACGGACAGGGCGATCCGCCGTTTCGGAACGCCGGAACAGCCACAGCCGCAGGATCTCCTTCACCTCGATCATCGTGACCTCGCGGTACGTCATCGCTCCCTCGTGACAGCCCGCCATGGGCTGCTCGAGGAAGCACGGTGGTCACGCCACCGGGGTGGGGAAAGTTTTGAGAAACCGGGCGTTTCAGGTGGGGAAAGGTTTGAGAAGAACCCCATCAGGAGGTCCCTACATTTTGAGAACTGACAAAACAGCTCGGTCTCGAGTCGAAGCTTGCGGCCGCACTTCGACATGGCGTCTGCGCCCTCAATGCACGAGCGCGGGCACGTGCGACGTCCGGAGCCGGAATTCGGCACCGGTTCGGAGAACGAACCGATGGACGAGGCGTTCGCAGGTCGTGACGGCGGTGCGCAGCTCATTGACTTCGATGAATCAGGCGACGGCAACGGACAGTTGCGTGCCGACAGCCGTGAAGAGATCGACCCATCGCAGAGCGTTCTCATCGCCATGCGCGGCGCGCTCCGCAATCGCGGGATAGACGAACTGACGGGCGCGCCAGAAGGCATTCTGGACGCGCCAGAGATCGAGTTCGAAGCCAGCGCCGCGGGCCAGGGCGACGAGTTCGAGGAGGTCTTCGAGCGGTTGGGTTCTGGGCGCCTCGGCTGCACCACGTTCGGCGAGGCGTTCGATGGCGTGGCGTATGACGAAGGCGAGGCCCGGGCGATCGAGAGTGACGTGGGTGGTGCGGGCCTGTTCGAGGAGTGTGCGGGCGAAACGGAGATCGACGGGCTCGGCGGTGAAGGTCCGGGACAGGTCGCGGTTGAGGACGAACTCGGCAGCGACCTGAAACGCGCGAGGCAGAGGCATGCCGAGGTCGCTGATGTAGCGCATGAGGGAGAGGTTCGCGTCATACACGCGACGATACGTTCCCTCGATTTCGCGGAGGTTCGCGTCCATGAGTCGGTAGAGGATCACGCGTTGTCGTTCCGGAAACAGGGAGCGGAGGGAGAAGGTGTAGTCGGGGAACTCGGCGAGCAGCGAGAGGACGCGCGCGAGGTCGAGTTCCTCGAACGCATCGAGGAGAGCGGTTCGCAGTGCGGCATGTGCGTCATCGGTCGTGAAGCGCCGGATCGCACCGCTCAGGTTGTGGTTGCCGAAGTGGAGCACGGCGTAGGTGAGGCGTTCGGACTCCCGTGTGGTTTCCGACGTGGTACGGACGAGGCCGACGGAAAGGGTGGATTCGTTGGCGTGCGACGTGCTCTGCTCTTCGAGGGCGACGCGGTAGCGATAGACGTGGCCTTCGGTTTCGTGGCCCGGGAACACGGAACTGACGGCGAAGTGCGCGCCGACGTGGAGCAGGTCGACGACGGCGGGTGCGACATATCGTTCGTAGAGCGTGCGGCCATCGCCGGCCTCGCGGTCGTTGCTTTTCGCGGCTTCGAGCCGGCGCAGGAACTCCTCTTCGACGGGCTTTTCGAACCGTTTCTCCGCAAGCTGCACGACGCGGCCGGCATACCGGAGAATCTGCACGGTCTCGATGCCGGAAATATCATTGAAGAACCAGCCGCAACTCGTGAACATGAGCATGGCATGATTCTGCAATTCGAGCAGCTCGAGGATGCGTGTCATATCGGCTGCGTCGGGTGCGGCGCGCGCGTGCCGGTCGAGGAACGTGGCGAGCGTCGCATCGGCGCGGTCGAGGATGAGGTCGATGTAATCATCGCGGGCGGCCCACGGGTCGTGCAGCAGGGTAGCGGCCTGCGCCTCGAACTGGGGCGCGACGGTGTCGCGGAGCCAGTCGAGAGCAGAGCGGAGCGGTCCGCGCCACGCCTGTTTCCAGCCGGGTTTCCCGCCCGTGTGGCAGCCGCAGTCGCTGCGCCATCGCTCGACGCCGTGTGCGCAGCTCCATGACGTGTTCTCGCGGATACGCACTTCGTTCGCGGGCGGGTGCTCCGCCAGATAGGCGGCATGGTTGGTGAGCCGAGCATCCGTTCCGGTCTCGATCGCATGGAGCGCGAAGGCAAGAGCCATGTCACCGAAGCGGTGGTGGTGGCCGTAGGTCTCGCCATCGCTCGCAATGTGAGCGATGCGGCCGCCGTCCGCGCGGGTGATGCCGATGAGCCGGCGCGCGAATCGCTCACCGTTCTCGAGCAGATTCTCGAACGCGACGGCGCGTGACGCGGGGCCATCGTAGAAGAAGACGGCAATGCTCCGGCCGGACGGCAGGTTCACGAGGTAGGGCAGGGACGGATCGATGCGTTCGCCGGTGACGTCGGCCCAGTCACCGCCGGCGAGGGGGCGGACGGCAGAGGCCTGGTCGGGCGACAGGATCGTATAACGGACGCCGTGATCGGCGAGCGCCTCGAGGGAGCGCATGTCGACGGCGGTCTCGGGCAGCCACATGCCTTCCGCATCGCGACCAAAGCGGTGCCGGAAATCCCGCATGCCCCATACGACCTGCGTCCGAACATCGCGATCATTTGCGAGCGGCAGGATCATGTGGCCGAACGCCTGCGCCATGGCAGAGCCGTGGCCGAACCGGGCGATACTCTCGCGGTCGGCGCCAAGCACGGCATCGTACGTCTCCGCTGCATTGGCCTCGAGCCAGGCGAGCAGAGTGGGTCCGAAATCGAAACTGATGCGCGCGTAGTTGCTCGTGATCTGGGTGATCCGCCGGTCTGCGTCGAGGATGCGCGATGCCGCGTTGGGCGCATAACACTCGGCGTTAACGCGTTCGTTCCAGTCGTGGTAGGGATAGGCAGAATCCTGTTGCTCGATGGTCTCGAGCCACGGATTCTCGCGCGGCGGCTGGTAGAAGTGCCCGTGGATGCAGAGGAACGGCTTCGTCACTTCTTCGTGCTCCGGCCGCTCTTCTTCCGGGTGCGCCGCCCGGGCCGGGTGGGTGGAGGCTGGTCCATTTCGTCGGGCTCGTCGGCGTCACGGTCTGCGGCTGCGCCAGGAACCGAGGGCACGCCTTCATGCAGCACGGGCCTCTTCCACGGCGCGCGCACACGCGCCCTCGCCTCCTCGCGCGCTGGTCTGGCCTCTGCCGGGCTGCCTGTCCCGCGGAACACGGTGACAGAGAGTGGCGGCAAGGTGAGTTCGATCGAGAAGGGGCGCCCGTGCCACGGCGTTCTGGTCGCGTCAACACTGCCGTAGTTGCCAGCGCCGCTCCCTCCGTATGATTCCGAATCGCTGTTCAGGATTTCGGTCCACGTGCCGGCCTCAGGTACACCCACGCGGTATCCGGTTCGTAACACCGGCGTAAGATTGCACGCGACGAGCAGGAAGGACGCACGGCCGGGCGCGATGCGCAGCCACGTGAGCACGCTGTGGCGATTGTCATCGGCATCGACCCACTCGAACCCCTGCGGCTGGAAATCGAGCTGGTGTGCGGCCGGCTCTGAACGGTAGATGCGGTTGAGGTCCGTGACCCAGCGCTGGAGTCCCGCATGCAACGGTTTTTCCAGCAATCCCCAGTCGAGCTGGTCGTCGTGGTTCCACTCGCGCCACTGTCCGAATTCACCGCCCATGAAGAGCAGCTTCTTGCCGGGCTGCATATACATGACACCGTAGAGAGCGCGCAGATTAGCGAACTTCTGCCATTCATCGCCGGGCATCTTCGCGAGCAGCGAACCCTTCCCGTGCACGACCTCATCATGCGATAGGGGCAGCACGAAGTTCTCGGTGAACGCATACAATCCGCGGAACGTCATCTGGTTGTGATGCCAGCCGCGGTGGATGGGATCGCGCTCGAAATACTTCAACGTGTCGTGCATCCATCCCATGTCCCACTTCATCCCGAAACCCAGTCCGCCGACATAGATGGGCCGGGACACGAGCGGCCATGCCGTGGACTCCTCGGCAATGGTCTGTGCGCCAGTCACGCTGCCATAGACCTCCGTATTGAGCTGTTTCAGGAACCCGATGGCGTCCAGGTTCTCGCGGCCGCCGTAGCGGTTCGGGATCCACTCTCCTTCCCTGCGCGAGTAATCCAGGTACAGCATCGACGCCACGCCGTCGACGCGCAGGGCGTCGGCATGGTAGGTCTCGAGCCAGAAGAGCGCACTGCTGAGCAGAAAGCTTCGCACCTCGGCACGGCCGTAATTGAAGATGAAGCTCTTCCAGTCGGGGTGAAAGCCCTGGCGTGGATCGGCGTGTTCGTAGAGGTGGGTACCATCGAAGTATGCGAGGCCGTGGCCATCCGACGGGAAATGAGAAGGGACCCAGTCCAGGATGACGCCGATCCCGCGCGCATGCATCGCATCGATGAAGGCCATCAGGTCCTGTGGCGAACCGTAGCGACCGGTCGGGGCAAAGTAGCCGGTGACCTGGTAGCCCCACGATCCGAAGAACGGGTGCTCCATGACCGGGAGCAGTTCGACATGGGTGAAGCCGAGGTCGAGGATGTGGTCACCCAGGCGTTCGCCAAGGGTTCGATAGTCGAGCGAGCGATTGCCCTGTTCGCGCTCGCGCATCCACGAGCCGGGATGCACCTCGTAGATGGACATGGGTGAGCTGGCGGCGTTGCGTTCGCTGCGTGTGGCCAGCCACGCTGCATCGGTCCAATCGTATGCGAGGTCCCAGACAACGGAGGCCGTGCGAGGCGGGACCTGATGCAGGAAACCGAACGGATCGGCCTTGTCCACGGTGTAGCCGGCGAAACGGGAAACGATGTGATACTTGTACAGCGCACCGGGTCCAACACCTTCGACGAATCCTTCCCAGATCCCGGACCGGCCACGCGGTGTGAGCCTGTGCGCCTCGGGATTCCAGCCGTTGAAATCGCCAGTGACGGAGACCATTTTCGCATTGGGCGCCCAAACGGCGAAACAGGTGCCCTCACCACGCACGCGGTGTGCGCCCAGGCGCTCGAAAAGGCGAGTGTGTGTGCCTTCGTTGAAGAGGTACAGGTCCGTATCCGAGAGGAGCGAATTCTTCATGATTCGATCCGGGTGTCGGGTCGCTTGCGCTCCCGGTCTATCTGGCGGAGTGCGGCGGCTACGCCGGCATCGGCGATGAGCGATGCGACATCGTGTTTCGAGCGGCGCTTCCAGTTGGGGCGCTCGGCTGTGGTGCCGGGCACGTTCTGCGGTCGAGTCTCGAGCCACAGGTCTTCAAGATTCACGATGACGATGGGCGCATCGCTTCGTGCAAGCAGGTCGAGAATCGAGCGGAGGGCGAGGCGTGCTTTGCGCTCGTCGTACACGCCTGCGCCGCTAGCGGCCGCTTCGGCATCGGCTTCCATCGGCAGCGCGTCACGGCCCGCCCATTCGCTCAGGCGCGCACGCAACCGCGCACGATCCTCGCGCCCGCGTTCGAGGCCCGCATCGTCGAGCAGCCCGAGCGCGTGCTGATCCTCGAGGTCCAGCGCCTCCCAGAATGCCGCGAACGGCGGCAGATCGTGCGTGTTGACGCTGGCGACGACATTGTGTGCGGGTGGTGCGAGCGGCGGGTCGGCATCCGGTCTGAACTCGAACTGGGCGACGTACATGCGCAGTACGCGATGCTCATCGAGAGCGTTCCGGATCGCGGGCGTCACCGTACCGAGGTCTTCGCCCACGAGGAGCGTACCGTGGCGGTGAGCTTCGAGTGCAAGAAGCGAGAGCAGCTCGTCCTGCGGGTAGTGCACGTACACGCCTTCGACGGCAGGCATGGCATCCGGGATCCAGAAGAGACGTTCGAGTGACATCGCGTGATCGAGCCGAAGAATACCCGCGCAGGAAAGGTGATGGCGCAGGCAGTCGCGGACGTAGCGCAGTCCGTCGTCAAGGATGGCGCCGGGTGAGAGGGGCGGGAATCCCCAGTTCTGCCCCTTCCGGAAGAAGGGATCCGGCGGTGAGCCGACGCTGACGCCTGAGGCGAATTGCCGTGGTTCGTGCCACGTGTCGAAACCGGCCGGGTGTACGCCCAGCGGCAGATCGAGATAGAGACGTGCATCGCCTGCGCGAGCCGCTGACGCAATGTCATGGATCTGCACGTCTGCGACCCAGGCAGCGTACGCATGAAAGCGCACGTCCGCTGCCGCCGCGCCACCGGTCCAGCTGGAACCCGGCAAAGCCGTGTCTGTCGAGCCGCGAGCGCGGTCGCCCGCCGCTGATGGCCAGCTCAGCCATGGAGCGCGGAAGCGATCACACAAGGCACGGAAGTGCGCGTACTCGCCGGCTCGCGGATGGCGTTCCAACCAGGTGCGAAAGCGCGCATCCCGTTCCCCGCCGCTGTCGAAGAAACGACGGGCCGCCGCCCGAAGCGCAGCGCCGCGCACTTCGGCCGCGCATCGATAATCGACGAAATCGCCACCATCCGGGATGACGGTCTGGGTGTCGCCACTTCCCCCCGGCGCGCGCGCGACATCGATGTACAGCTCGTTCCAGAAGAGGCGCGAGACCGGGACATAGGGACTGGGCTCGAATGGCTCATCGAGAAATGAGGCAAGGAGCGGCAAGGTCGCGACCCACGAGCCGCCGAGCGCGGCCGTCCAGCGGCTCAGCTGCCCCAGATCCGAATAATTCGCGACGTCAGCGGTGCGGCGGTCGCCGAAGGAATGCAGCGGTGCGAACACACCCCAGGTGCGGGGATCGGCCGGTGCTGGCGCAAGGCGGGGCGCGTGGAGGATCGTGGTACGCAGGCTATCCGTGCCGGTATCGATGTCGAGGCGATGGATGCCCCAAGGCAGGTCCGCACCGATGGGAAAGAACGTGGCGGGTCCGCGGGGGCCGGGTGCAGGATAGCCATCGCCGGTCCATTCCTCCCGCGAGCCGTCTTCGCGTTCGAGGCTGAGCTGAGCGCGCGCGGCGACGAGTCCATGGACGGGCACGGCTGGGGACTCGCCTTCCCGGACGACGTGCACGGCCGGCACGCGAACGGCGGGCTCGGCGGCACGCATCGCACGCAACGCATCCGCCGCATCCCCGGTTCGCTCGAGGGGTGCACCGAGCGCGCGCAGGACCTCGACCAGCGCGGCCTCGGACGCAAGGCGGGGATTGCCGTCGATGTCATGGTAGAACGTGATGACGCCGAGAGCGTGCGCGAGGTCGTGGAGTGGCTGGTCCAAGGCGTTCGCCGGTTGCGGTTCGAGTTCGGGGCAGGGACTGCACGATCCCCGCGGATCGAGTAAATTGGCAGGCCGTGCGATCCTGTGCCAAATCGACGACTGGAAGGGACCAATGAAACGGATGACGGCGCTCGCGCTGACTGCCGTGCTCGCGGCGGCGCCGGCACGCGCACAGGAACGGCCGTTCGGCACGCTTCGCGAGCAGGCGGACATCCGTCAGGAGTGGCTCTCGCTCCGCCTCGAACGTGTGCTGCCTCGCCTCATGCGAGAGCACGGTGTGCAGATGTGGATCATCCCCACGCGTGAGTACAACGAGGACCCGGTCTTTTACTCGCTCGTCTCGCCCACGACGATGGCGGCACGGCGGCGGACGATCTACGTTTTCTTCGACCGGGGCGATGCGGGCATCGAACGCATCGCAATCGGCGGCACGTCGCAGGGCGGACTCTACGAGATCGTGAGGGACCCGGCTGCGGCGTTCGGCACGGCGGGCACGACGCGTCGCGCAGCGGAACCGTTCGGACCCGAGCAATGGACTCTGCTGACGCGTGTTGTGGGCGAGCGCGACCCGCAGACGATTGCGGTGAATGTATCGCACACGCACGCCTTCTCGGACGGGCTGACGGTAGGCGAGTGGGACGGCATGCGGCAGGCGCTGGGCGAGGTCTACGCGTCCCGTGTCGTGCGGCGCGAGCTGTTGCCACTCGAATACATCGAGGAGCGCCTGCCCGAGATGCTGCCGGCGTACCGCGAGATGCAGAGCGTGGTGCACGAGATCATCTCGACCGCATTCTCGAACCAGGTCATCACGCCGGGTGAGACACGCACGGCCGACGTCGTCTGGTGGATGCGCCAGCGCGTGAACGACCTCGGTCTCGGCGACTGGTTCCAACCCGGTGTGAGCGTTCAGCGGAACAGCGTCGAGATGGGCGATTCTGCGAATCCCGTGATCCGTCGCGGCGATGTGCTCCACTGCGATTTCGGGATCACGGCGCTCGGGCTACGCACGGACACGCAGCACATGGGCTACGTGCTTCGAGAAGGTGAAGCATCGCCTGCCGAGGGTCTCACGGCCGCGCTCGGCCGATCGAACCGTCTGCAAGACATCCTGCTCGACGAGATGGAGCCCGGCCGGACCGGCAATGAAGTGCTGGCGTCGGCGCTCGAGCGCATGCGCACGGAAGGCATCGACGGATCGATCTACACGCACCCGATCGGCGATCACGGCCACGGCGCCGGCCCGTTGATCGGCCTCTGGGACCGCCAGGACGGTGTGCCCGGCCGAGGCGATGTGCGCCTGCGTCCGAACACCTGGTTCTCGATCGAACTACAGGCAACGACACCGGTGCCCGAGTGGAACGGCCAACCTGTCCGGATGGCTCAGGAAGAGGAGGCGTACATCGACGCCGAAGGTCGCCGGCACTGGGTGCTCCGGCGACAGGAAGCCCTGCACCTCATCCGGTGACGTCACCGCCCGGGATTCGGGCGACCCGATCATGTTGTAGAGGAGAATTGACCGATATGCGACGTGTGTTCTCGATGACGGTGAGGATCGCAGCAATGGTCCTCGTCGCAGCGTGCGGCGATACCGCAGAGGATGCGGAACTCCGGATCGAAGCGCGTTCCGACAGTGGGTCCGTGCCGATCGTTCAGGGCGAGGATGCGACACGGGCGATGCCGCCGGCGCGTGATCCGGACCGGCCGGCGGGCAGTCTGGGAACGGCGGATGACGCCACGCAGATGGCGGCCACGCTGTCCGAATACGCCATCGACCTCTCGCCCGATACGATCCAGCCCGGTGAAACGACGATCAACATCGAGAACCGGGGTGAGCGAGCCCATACCATCGAAGTGCGTCACCCGACGCGCGGCCGCTGGCGGACGATTCCCATCCCGCCGGGTGGCGCCGTGCGCCTCAGCATGCCACTTCCCGCCGGTACCTACGAAATCTTCAGTACCGACGAGGGCTATCAGGATCGCGGCATGCGTTCGACCTTCGTGGTCCGATGAGTGCGTGGTGCCAGCGCGACGCGGTCAACGCGGCTGGTCCCCGGAGTGGCGTTTGAGCAGCGCAACAACTGATGTTCGGGAGCGACTCGCTTTCGCGGGTCAGGTCGCGCGCGAAGCCGGCGAACGGATCCTCCGCCATTACGGGGCGACAGGCCACCAGACGAAGGTCGGCGGCTCGCCGGTAACGGCCGCGGACCTGGCGTCGAACGAGTGGATCGTGAGCGAGATCGTCCGGGCCTGGCCGGCGGATGCGATCCTGGCAGAGGAATCCGTCGATTCCGCGGACCGCCTGAGTGCCGAACGGGTCTGGCTGGTCGACCCGCTGGACGGCACGCGAGAATTCCTCGCCCGGAACGGCGAATTCTCAGTCATGATCGGTCTTGTCGAGGCTGGCCGGCCCGTGCTCGGCGTCGTCTACGTGCCGGTCCGAGGGTTGCTGTACGCAGCCGCGGAAGGCGAAGGGGCGTGGGCGGAACAGGGCGGGAAGCGTCGCCGCCTCCAGTGCGCACCGGCGAGGATCGAGGGGCTTCGCCTGGTCGGCTCGCGGTCTCACGGCGATCCGACGATCGAGGCCATGCGGGACAGGCTGGGCATCCGGGACGTCAAGCCGTCGGGATCCGTTGGCATCAAGTGCGCCCTGATTGCCGAGGGCGACCGGGATCTGTACGTCCATCCGGTGCCGCACCTCAAGGAGTGGGACACCTGCGCGGCGGAAGTGCTGCTGCGTGAAGCCGGCGGCGCTGTTACGGACTGTCAGGGTGCGGCGCTCGCCTATAACAAGCCGGACCCGGTCCAGCCGCACGGGATCGTTGCATGTGCGGCGGACGTGTATGCCGAGGTGATGGTCCGCATCGGTCCGGTCTATGAAACGGCGATAGCCCGGCGGTCGGGCCCGGTCTGATTCACGAATGGGGGAAGAACGGAAGTCATGGAACCGAAAAGTCAAAACATCTTCTGGCATGATGGCGAGATCACGCGGGCGGACCGCGAGCGCGTGCAGGGGCATCGAGGTGTGACGCTCTGGTTTACGGGTCTGTCCGCCAGTGGCAAGAGCACGTTGGCGCGAGCGCTCGAGGCCGCCCTCTTCGAGCGTGGCAGCCGGTGTTACGTCCTGGATGGCGACAACGTGCGACACGGGCTGAACCGCGATCTCGGCTTCAGCCCGGAGGATCGAACGGAGAACATCCGTCGCATCGGCGAAGTCGCAAAGCTGTTCACCGAGTTCGGCGCCATCACGCTCACTGCATTCATCTCGCCCTACCGCGCGGACCGCGACGCCGTGCGGGCGCTGATGGCCGATGGCGATTTTGTCGAGGTTCTCGTCGAGTGTGCCCTTGAGGTCTGCGAGGAGCGTGACCCGAAAGGTCTGTACAGGAAGGCGAGGGCCGGCAAGATCCCGGAATTCACGGGAATCTCGGCACCGTATGAGGCACCGGAATCGCCGGAACTCGTGGTACGGACGGACCGGCTGACGCTCGAGGAAAGCGTCGAGCAGCTGGTCCGTTACCTGGAGGCGAATGGGTACCTGACCCCGGTCGCCGCGGCGCAAGCGGTCGACTGATCCGGCAGCACTCGGACTTCATGGTGGATCGAGAGAACGAGTTGTCGACGCCGGTCCAGCAGGCCGGTCAGACAAGTTTGTTCGAGTGGCCGGAAGACCGGCCTGAAGATGAGTCGGCGGTCGCCCGGCGCGGGGTGGTTCGCGGCGGCATCAGTTCGCTCCGCCGGGTTCTCGCCGTCGTCGGGTGCGCCATGGGCCTTGCCGTTGTGGCCATCCCTTCGCCGGCGGGACTCGATCCTGCCGGGAAGGCCTCCTTCGCCGTCTTCGTGATCGCCGTGACGCTGTGGGTGACGCAGGTTCTGCCCATCGGCGTGACGGGCCTCCTCGCAGTGGCGCTCCTTGCGGTTCTCGGCGCTCTCGAGCCAGCCGAGGCCTACGCCGCCTTCGGCAACCCGGCCGTGTTCTTCATTCTCAGTGTTTTCATCATGGCGGGCGCGCTGATCCATTCCGGGTTGAGCAAACGGATGGCATTGCTGTTTCTGCGCCGATTCGCGGGCAGTCCGTTCGGATTGACCGCTGGCACCATGTTCGTGGCGGCGTTCATGACGATCTGGATGCCGAACCAGGCGACGGCGGCGATGCTGTTTCCGATCACGCTCGAGATCGCGCGTGCGGCGAAGCTGCCGGCGGGCAGGAGCGGATACGGCCGCATTCTGTTTCTCGCCCTTGCGTGGGGTGCGATGATCGGCGCGAACGCATCGATCCTCGGCAGTGCGCGCGTGCCGCTGGCGCTGGAACTGTACGAACAGCGATTCGCATCGACGATCACGTTCGTGCAATGGGCCATCGCATCGGCACCCGTCGTCATTCTGGGTGTCGTGGTCGGGCTGTTCGTGCTGCGCGGGTCGATGAAGCCGGAGAAGATCGACCTGCGTGGCGCGCAGCAGGCGATCGAAGAAAGCGTGCGACGCCTTGGCCCCATGGGCCCCGTCCAATGGCGAGTCGCGGCTGTCATGCTGGTGACCGTGGCGGCGTGGATCTTTCTCAATGGTCAGATCGATCGTGCCGCCATCGCCGTCTTCGGAGCCGTCAGCATGTTCGCGCTCGGTACGATCCGCTGGAACGATCTCGATGGCTACATCCAATGGGGCATCGTACTGATGTACGGTGGTGCGATTGCAGTCGGTGTGGCCATCGATCGGACGAACGCGGCGAGTTGGCTGGTTTCCGGACTCTTCGATCGCGTGACGCTGCCGCCGGTCGTCGTACTGGCCGGTCTCGCTGCATTGTCTGTGATGCTCTCCGAGATCATGAGCAATGCAGCGGCCGTTGCGGTCCTGTTGCCGCTTGCCTTCACGCTCACCGACATCACGGGCATCAGCCCGGCCGTGATGGTGCTGACGACCTGCTTCGGCGCGGGAATGGCCTTCACGCTGCCCATCAGTTCTGCACCGAACACGATCGCATATGCGAGCGGATACGTAGGCATGCGCAACATGGTCGTGACGGGCAGCATCATGTCCATCGCGCAGCTCGCGCTGCTGCTCCTCGTGCAGTGGCTGTACTGGCCGCTGCTCGGATTCCTTCACTGAGCGAACCTGGGAGATTGGAAGATCATGTCGCTTGCTCCATACGGCGGGACCCTGATCGATCGGACCGTGACACCGGAACGCGAGTCCGCCCTGCGCGAGCGCGCGAAGGGCCTGCCTCGCATCGATGTCACGAGCCATACCCTCTCTGACCTGTACCTGATTGCCGTCGGCGGCTACAGTCCACTCGCCGGATTCATGGGCAATGCGGACTACACGAGCGTCGTGAATCGAATGACGCTGGCGAACGGGCTGCCGTGGAGCGTGCCGGTCACGCTCGGTGTGAGCGGCGAACCGGCGGCGATGCTGCGCAAGGGCAGTGAAGCCGGGTTGTTCGCGCCCGATGGCGAGCTTGCCGCGGTGTTGACGGTCGACGACGTGTTCGACTGGGACCGCGAGAGCGAAGCGAAGCACGTGTACGGCACGACCGAGCGGACCCATCCGGGCGTCGCCAAACTCGACGTGATGGGCGACAAACTCGTGGGCGGCACGATCGAGTACGTCTACCCGCACGACATCAGCGGCTTCCCGGAGCAGAACCGGACGCCGGCGGAGACGCGAGCGGAATTCGCGAAACGCGGCTGGACGACGATCGTGGCCTTCCAGACGCGCAATCCCGTGCATCGCGCGCACGAGTATCTCCAGAAATGCGCGATGGAGATCACGGACGGCCTGCTGCTGCACCCGCTGGTCGGTGACACGAAATCCGATGACGTTCCGGCCGAGGTGCGCATGCGCTGTTATGAGGTGATTCTCGAGAAGTACTATCCAGCAGATCGCGTCCTGCTGTCGGTTCTGCCGGCGGCCATGCGATATGCGGGTCCGCGCGAGGCCATCTTCCACGCCATCATGCGGCGCAACTACGGGTGCACGCACTTCATTGTCGGACGCGACCACGCCGGCGTGGGCAACTATTACGGCACGTACGAAGCGCAGGAGATCTTCAACCGCATCGATCTTGCCGCTCTGGGCATCCAGCCGCTCAAGTTCGAGCACGCCTTCTTCTGCCGGAGCTGTGCACAGATGGTATCGACGAAGACGTGCCCGCACGGTAAGGACCAGCACGTCTTCCTGTCCGGCACGAAAGTGCGCGAGTTGCTGTCGCGGGGTGAACGGCCGCCTGCGGAGTTCTCGCGGCCGGAAGTCGCGGACGCGCTCATGGCCGCGTACGCGGAGCCGATGACGAAAAGCTGATTGAGAACGGTGCCAATGGATCGGCGTTCGGCAAACCACAAGGGGTTCGTCGTCTGGTTTACGGGCCTGTCGGGCTCGGGCAAGAGCACGATTGCGCGACGCGTGGCGGACGAAATCGCCCTGCGGCGGGACAGGGTCGAGTTGCTCTCGGGCAGCGGGTTCCGCCGCAACATCTCATCGGGCCTCGGCTATTCACGCGAAGACCGGATCGCAAACGTCCGCCGCATTGGCTACGTCGCGAAGCTGCTGGCGCGCAATGATGTCGCGGTGGTCACCACGTCGATTTCGCCGTACCGTTCCGTTCGCGATGAATGCCGGCAGGCCATCGGCGAGGGCTTCATCGAAGTGTTCGTCGATTGTCCGGTCGCGATCTGTGAGCAGCGTGACCCGAAGGGTCTCTACGCGAAAGCGAGAAGCGGCGAAATCGATGACTTCACGGGCATCAACGATCCGTACGAACCGCCGCTCGATCCGGAAGTCACGTGCCAGACCGCGTTCGAGACCCCCGAGGAGTCTGCTGTGCGTGTGATCGCCTACCTCGACGGTGCAGGCTGGATTCCAGAGCCGGCGGATGCACTCGCGGAGGAAGCGCTCGTGCGGGAACGACTCCGTGGTCTGGGTACTGCGTAGGCGAGTGCGGTCGTCCGCATCGCCGGGCAGCTTGGTCAGGGCCGGGTGCGAGTGTGCAATTGTGCAGCGCGTAGCGACTCGATGGCATAACCGCCGGCTACGCCGCCCACGACCAGAAACAGGCCGGCCCAGCCCGCCACCGTCAGGCGCTGCCCGAACAGAGCGAGGGCGAGAAGCGCGCCAACGACAGGCTCGATCGATGCGCCGACCGCTGTCGGAGCGGCTTCGATTCGCTTGACGGCAGCGAAGAAACAGAAGTTCGCGGCCAGCACAGCGCCCGCGCCGAGAGCAGTAATATACAGCCACCCGGCCATGGTCGGAGGCGGCTGCGGCACATGGCCTGATGCGGGCAGGAACAGTCCGAGCACGAGCGTGCCGCCGACGAGTTCCAGGAACAGCACACGCGTCGAGCCGTAGCGCGGCACAGACCAGCGGGCGAGCAACGTGGTGCCCGCAAAACTGCTTGCTGCGAGCAGGCCGCCGGCAATGCCTGCCGTGCGATCCGCGCCGCCGGCCGACGTCCCGGCGATGCCGTCGACGTGCGATCCGTTCACGGTCATGGCCACGCCGAACATGACAACGATCGCCATGAAGAGACGCGCGGGCGTCAGCGCTTCACCGAGCAGGGGGCGGGCCAGGATCGCGACCATCACAGGCGCCGTATAGAGCAGCGCAACGGCTGCGGCGACGCCTACGCCCGCGATCGCGTACTGAAACGCGACCTCGAAGATGGCAACGAATACGCCGCCGATGCCAAGAACGTAGACGACTGCCTTGCGGTCCGCTCGGAAGATGTCACGGCGGAACAATCCGCCGTACGCGAGGAACCCGATGACGGCGATGAGGACGCGCCAGAAGCCGACGTCGGTGAGGCGCGAACCCTCGACATAAAGCGCCGTGCTGAGCGGGCCGGTCGTGCCCCAGAACGTGCCGGCGGCGAGCGCGAACAGGAAGCCGGCGAGGACGGTGGCCCGCATTGACGCCTGCGCGCTGGCTGGCGGAATCGATCGTGCCGAAGCCGTGGTCATGTCAGGGCGGCAACGATATGTGCTGCGAACCTGCGGTGCAAACGGCAGCACCAATCACTCGCCGCGTCGTTGCGGCGGAGCCAGACCCGGCGGCATCTTCCGGTCCTCGCCCGGGATCGGCCGGGTAGAATCCGATGCAGGAACTTCGGCGATCTGGTATTCTCGAGCGGGCGCGCGCCGAGCGGCACCGTTCCTACTCGCTCCAGCCGGCCTGAGCGGCTGGCGGCGAGCGTCGTCACCGCTACATTCCGCGCCCATGGCCAGCAACAATCTGCGATCGTTCCTCGAAGCGCTCGAACGCGCGGGCGAACTCGTCCGCATCCGCGAGCCCCTTTCCGTGCGACTCGAAATCACCGAAGTCGCGGACCGCGTGATGAAACAGCCCGGCGGCGGCAAGGCCCTCCTCTTCGAGCACCCGATCCTCGACAATGGCGCGCGTAGCGATCTCCCCATCGCCATCAACATATTCGGTTCCTCAAAACGGATGGCGATGGCGCTCGGTGTCGATGACATTGCCGAACACGCGACACGCATCGCACATATGCTGCAGCCCGACATCCCGAAGGGTTTCTGGGCAAAAGTGCAGTTGCTGCCAAAATTCGCCGAACTGGCGAAGGTCCCGCCGCGCGAGTACCGCGGCACTCCTCCGTGCCAGGAACTCGTCGAGGAAGGCGACCTCGCCGACCTCGCCAGACTTCCTGTCATGACGTGCTGGCCGAAGGATGCCGGCCCGTTCCTTACCATGGCGATGGTCATCACGCGTGATCCTGACACCGGCATTCAGAATCTGGGCCTGTATCGCATGCAGGTGACAGGGCCGCGCACCGCGTTCATGCACTGGCAGCGACACAAGGGTGGGGCAGGGCATTACCGGAGATGGAAGGAACGCGGCGAGCGGCGCATGCCCGTCGCTGTTGCACTCGGCGCGGATCCGGCAACCATGTACACGCCGACGGCGCCGCTGCCGCCCGGCATCGATGAGTACCTCTTCAGCGGGTTCCTGCGCAGGGAACCATTGCACACGGCATCGGCGACGCTGAGCGATCTGCGCATTCCGGCAGAAGCCGAGATCGTACTGGAAGGATACGTCGACACCGAGGAGCCGCTCGGCCTCGAGGGACCGTTCGGGGACCACACCGGCTTCTACACGCCACCGGACTGGTTCCCCATTTTTCACGTCGAGCGTATCACGCGCCGCCGGAACGCGATCTATCCTGCGACGATCGTGGGCCGGCCACCCATGGAGGACTACTACATGGGCGGCGCAACCGAGCGGATCTTCCTGCCGCTGCTTCGCATGACGTTGCCCGAGATCGTCGATTACCACATGCCGGCCGAAGGCATCTTCCATAATCTCGTGTTCGTCAGCATCAGGAAGGAGTATCCGGGCCACGCGTTCAAGGTCATGAACGGATTGTGGGGACTGGGGCTCATGAGTCTGGCGAAAGTCATTGTAGTCGTGGATCATGACATTGACGTGAAGAACGCACAGGACGTGTGGTGGT
This sequence comes from Longimicrobiales bacterium, assembly GCA_050732695.1. GTDB lineage: Bacteria > Gemmatimonadota > Gemmatimonadetes > Longimicrobiales > RSA9 > JBFFZF01. Next base: position 19,148 of record JBOHRL010000040.1, read on the forward strand.
TTGCGCTGAACAACATCGACCCGAAGCGCGACATCCAGTTCACACTCGGCCCCGCCGATGACCTCGACCATTCCGCGCGTGGCAATGCCTTTGGTTCGAAGATGGGAATCGATGGCACGCGCAAACTTGCGGAGGAAGGCTTTACGCGAACGTGGCCCGAGGTGATTACCATGGACGCGACCGTGAAGCAGAAAGTGGACGGCCTCTGGCAGAAGCTCGGCCTGTGACGGCCGCGCGCGAGGGCCAGACCTTCGACGGCGGTTCGTTGCTGGCGCGATACGCGAGCTTCGTCAAGCTGCCCCACACATTGTTTGCATTGCCGTTCGCAGGCGTCGGCGTCGTGCTCGCTTCGTACACACAACCGGATCGCGTCACGTGGGCCGCCGCGCTGTGGATCGTCATTGCTTTCACGGCGGCGCGCTTTGCAGCGATGGGTTTCAATCGCATTGTCGATCGCCGCCTCGACGCAGAGAATCCGCGCACGCGCATGCGCGAACTGCCCGCCGGCCGGTTGTCCGTCCGCCAGGCATGGTTGTCCGTGTTGCTGGCCTCCGCCCTGTTCCTTTTCTCGGCTGCCCAACTGAATCCGTTGTGCGGCCGGTTGGCCCCGCTCGCGCTGGGCTGGGTATTCCTGTATTCGTACACGAAGCGATTCACGACGTGGGCCCACCACGTACTCGGTCTCGCACTCGGCATTGCACCGGTGGGTGCCTTCCTCGGGATATCCGGGGTCTGGCCATCGCCGTGGTTCGCGCTCCCGATCGTGGCCGCCGCTGTCATGTTCTGGGTGGCCGGCTTCGATGTGATCTACTCACTTCAGGACGTGGACTTCGACAAACGGCGAGGCCTTCATTCGATTGCTGCACGCTACGGCCCGATCACCGCTCTGCGCCTCGCCCGCGCCTTTCACGCGGCGGCAGTGCTGCTGTTCCTGGCCGTGCGCGTTCTGGAATTGTTTCCGGTCGGCCTGCTGTACACGATCGGTGTGATCCTGATGGCGCTACTGCTGGTTTATGAGAATCACGTTGCACGCACGGCTGTCGGCGATGCGATGGATCTGCGCAGGATCGACCGTGCCTTCTTCCGCGCCAACATCACGGTGTCGATGCTGCTCTTCACGCTGACGCTGCTCGATCGCCTGGCCCAGATGGCGGCCACGTGAGCAGCGGCGAAGCGCCTGCGCTCCCCATCACACTCGCGATCACGGGGGCTTCCGGCGCGCCGTACGCTGTCCGGCTGTTGCGCGCTGTGAATGATCTGCATGTACCGGTTCGTCTGGTCGTGTCAAAGACGGGCTGGCGGTTGCTCGCCGAGGAAGCCGGCATCGAGTCCGAAACAGATCTTCGTGCGGCGACGGGCGACTGGACCGGCGTCAGGCGGTTCGAGGATGACGATCGCGGCGCGACGCCCGCATCTGGCTCGGCAACCTCCGCCGGCATGATCGTCTGCCCGTGCTCGATGGGAACGCTCGCCAGCATCGCGCAGGGTACGACACGCTCGCTCATCGAACGTGCTGCCGATGTCGCACTCAAGGAGCGACGTCCGCTCATCCTCGTGCCGCGGGAAACGCCTTACTCCATCATCCATCTCGAGAACATGCTGCGCCTGACGCGCGCCGGCGCCATCGTACTGCCCGCATCGCCCGGATTCTACCATCGGCCCGATCGCATCGACGCATTGATCGACTTCATCGTCGGGCGCATTCTGTCCCAGCTCGGGCTCGGTCACGCCATCGGGCCGCGCTGGCAGAGCGGCGAAAACGACTGAGCATGAAGCTGGGCATCCTCAGCGATACGCACGTTCGGCTGCCCGCTTCCATCCGACATCGTCGTGTACGGACATCAGGTCAGACGGCGAGCGGAGCGCTCAAGTCGGGATCGTCACAACGCCATGCACGCTCCCGCTCGCCCGGCCGCAGCCGGAACCAGCGCGCGATCATCAGGATCTCGCCCGCTTCCGCGGGCCCGACACCGAACGGATCGCGCGCGGGTCCCCTGCACAGCCGATCGGCGCGGTCGAGGATCGCACGCTGCTCCGGTCCCGTATGCGGGGCGGGAAGGTCAGCCAGAACCACGCCGCGACGGATGATGTACACGCGATCATCGCCGTCGTGGCCCGCAACCGGATAGACGAACGTCAGCTCCTCGATGGTCGAGCGCAGGCCGACCAACTCATCCCGGATCATCGTCAACGCGTCGAGACGATCGCGCAGCACGGCTGCGTACTCGAACTGCATCCGCTGTGCGGCCCGGCCCATGCGGCCCCGCAGCACATCGAGCGGCGCATCGTCATCGCCCATCAGAAAGCGCGTCGCCATGTCCGCGCGCGTGAGGTACTCGGCGCGCGTGCACCGGCCCGCGCACGGGGCGAGACACCGCTGCACGTCGCCGCGCAGACACATGGGCACGCGATCCACCGCATCGAACAGATCGAGCTGGTCCGCGAACAGGAGCGGTGTGTTCGCCGCACAGTCGCGAAGCTCGAGAAGGTCCGAAATCTCACGCACCGCGTCGCGTACCCGCTCCGGTCCCCAGAACGGGCCGTAGTAGCGCGCGCCATCGCCGCGGACGGAAGCGACGGCCTGCACTCGCGGTGCGGCCTCCCGCGTGACCCGAATGAAACAATACGAACGGTCCCTCCGATGCGCTACGTTGTACGGCGGCCGCCATTGCTTGATCGATCGCATCTCGAGCAACAATGCAGCAAACTCGCTCGGCACATAGTCCCACTCGATCCGATGCGTATTGCGTATGATCTCTTCCGCCTTCTCGCCGCGCGCCGCCCTGAAATACGAGAGCAGTCGGCTGCGAACTCGAATCGACTTGCCGACGTACAGCACGACATCGCCCGGCCCGATCATGCGGTAGACCGCGGGCCGGTTCGGGGCCGC
>JBOHRL010000041.1:0-34011 GCA_050732695.1 Longimicrobiales bacterium
AGCGCACGATCCTTCTCGACCGGCACGCGTTTCAGGTCCGGCCGCGGCTGGCCATGCACAATGGGATACGTATCGTACCAGCCGCAGCGCGGACAGGTCGTCCTCGCTCGCTTCTGCATCATTTCAAACTCCAGCATGAAGAACTTCGCTCACCCGGCACGGAACAGCTCGTTGAAAAAGAAAGACGGTATGCGTCATGCAATCGTCAACGAAGGCGGATCTCAGGGGAACGTACGCAATTGCGGCACCGTGGTTTCGATTTTGAGGTCGCCCGGCGTTGCGCACTGTTCCGCCGGGATGGTGGGCGAGCCGCGGCCGAGGCAGCGGCCTCCCTCGATCTTGGTGAGTGCGCAGGACCGGCCTTACTTTGGGGGCAACGTTTCTGGGGCTGGTTTCTGGGGCTCGTTTCTGGTCAAGGAATAGTGGAATGCAACAGCGCCCGGTGGTATTACGCGATGACGCCTTCGCTCCGAACCCGAAATCATGACAATCCAACAGATCCTTGTCGCTCGCGAACGCATTCGTGACGGCATCGTTCAAACGCCGTGTATTCCGATTCTCGGCCTCGGTGAACTGCTTCCATGCAGACTGTTCGCAAAACTCGAGAATCTTCAGCGAACCGGGTCGTTCAAGGATCGCGGATCACTCAACCGGTTGCTCGACCTTTCTCCGGAGGAACGCGCCCGCGGCGTGGTCACGGCAAGTGCTGGCAATCACGCGCAGGCCGTTGCCTACCACTGCCAGCGTCTCGGCATTCCCGCCGCCGTCGTGATGCCCGAGACCACTCCACTCATCAAGGTCGCGAACGCACGGCGCTTCGGCGCCCGCATCACGTTCCGCGGCGCGACACTGTCCGATGCGATGGTCGAGGCGCGCCGCATCGAAAAGGATGAAAGTCGGGTCCTCGTGCACGCATTCGACGACGATCTCGTCATCGCCGGCCAGGGTACGATCGGACTCGAACTCCTCGAACAGGCGCCCGACTTCGATACACTCATCGTCCCCATCGGCGGCGGCGGACTCCTCGCCGGCATCGCGACCGCCATCCGTGACGCGCGCCCCAATGTGCGCATCATCGGCGTCGAAGCCGACGTCGCTGCGTCCGCACTCGCTTCCCGAAAAGCCGGCCACATCGTTCGCATCGAGACCGGCCACACCATCGCCGATGGCATCGCGACCAAGCAGATCGGTGAACGCACCTTCCCCATCCTCGAACGCTTTGTCGATGAGATCGTCACCGTCAGCGAAGAAGAGATCGCGTCCGCCGTCCATATTCTGATCGAACGATGCAAGCTCGCCGCCGAAGGCGCCGGCGCCGCTCCCCTCGCCGCCCTCCTCAACCAGCGCTTCCCGCTTGACCGTGACGAGTCCGCCCTCTTTGTGCTTTCCGGTGGCAACATCGACATCAACATGATCGCGCGCATCATCGATCGCGGCCTCGTCGCCGATGGCCGACTCGCACGGCTCATGATCAAGGTCCGAGACCGCCCCGGCCAGCTCGCCGGCCTCACCGATCTCGTCGCCCGCGCCGGCGCGAACGTTCTCGAGATCTCGCACCGCCGTGCATTCGCTGATATTTCCGTCGGTGACGTCGAGATCGTGATGCACCTCGAAACGCGCGGACGCGATCACGTCCTCGAGTTGATTTCGCTGCTCGAGGCTCGAGGACACCACGTCGACGAAGACAACTGACAGAGGCGGGTGGGGGTGTGGGCGAGGGTGGTACGAGGTGAGGGTGGGGACACATCGGGTGGGAGGCGGGTGGGGACTGCGGGGGGGCTGGGTGCGCGGTGGGTGGGGACTGCGGGGGGCTGGGTGCGCGGCGGGTGGGACTGCGGGGGGGTGGGTGCGCGGCGGGTGTGCTGCACGTCGTGCCGGCTGATCGGCTGGTCGGAAAGGATTAGCGGGGAGCGCCAACCAAGGTTCCGCGGTGCGCCTCGGCTGACCGGGTCATTGGAGTCGAGACCGGCCGCGGCAAGGCACCGATCCTACCTTTGTAAGTCACGTATTCACAATCGGTTATGACTTCAGATCCGATTCGCGCCAGAGCGCGGATCGGGCTTCCTCTCGTGTGGCTCCGGGCTTGCTTTTCGGGAGTGCATGCGCGGCCGCGGGGCGGTGGGCCCGATGCCGGACGCGGTATGCGGTTCCACGCCGCAGCTGGCCTCGCCGGCGCCGGGTCCTGTGACGGTTCCCGCGCGACATCGATCCTGAAAACGATCCCGGGAATCAAGCGAAGTCTTCGTGAAGACGCGAACCGAACCAGTTGGAAAGCCGATCGCGGGCCGTGTGCTCGCTGTGTCCGTTCTTGCCCTTGGAATCGGGCTGGCCGCATGCGATTCACCGGTGGAGCCGCCGGTGCCAACGGCGCTGGAGGCGACCGTTTCGCTGATGCAGAGCGCCGTGGCGGGTGAGGCGGTTGCGGCGGCGCCGTCGGTTCGGTTGCTGGACCAGCGCGGCCGGCCAATGGCAAGGGAAGTGGTGACGTTCGAGGTCGTGGCCGGTGGTGGTACTCTATCGTCTGGCGATGCACCGGCGGCGACGCTGAGCGTCCGGACGGATGCCGCGGGCAATGCGGTGGCCGAGCAGTGGCGCCTTGGTGACGTGTCGGGAATGAATGAGGTGCGGGCGAGGGTGGGCGGGCTGACGCCAGTCATGTTCAGCGCGACGGGTCTGGCGGGCCCGGCATCGCAAATTGAAGCATGGGGCTGGAGCCCGGCGAGCGGCCAGGTCGGTGAAGTGCTTGGTGCGACAGCGGCGGTTCGGATAACGGATCGATACGGGAACGCAGTGGCGGGAGTGCCGGTCGTCTTTGTGGCAGTGTCTGGCGAGGTCAGTGGTGCAGCATCGACTACAGGTGCGGAGGGCGTGGCGGCGGCGGGTGCATGGACGCTCGGGCCGTTGGCAGGCGAGCAGGTATTGCGAGCGAGCGCAGGCGAACTGGCCGTGGATCTGGTCGCGGTCGCGATCCCGGGTCCGGCGGCCGCGCTCGCGATCGCAGCTGGCAACGGGCAGACGGCGACGGTCGCGACGGTTGTGGCTGCGGCGCCGACGGTGGTGGTTCGAGACGGATTCGGGAATCCGGTGGGCGGTGCGACAGTCTACTTCGAGGTGGTGGCAGGAGAAGGCACGATCGGGAACGCGCAAGGTGGCGTGATCGGAGCGAATTCCTTCACGCAGAACGCGGATGCGCTGGGCACGGCGTCGGTCACGGAGTGGACGCTGGGGACGCGCGCCGGCGTGAATCGTCTGATGGCAATCCTGAACGGAGTCGCGGGCGCATCGGTAACGTTCGATGCACACGGTGTCGCGGCCTCGCCTGCCGCGTTGCGCGTATTCGATGGCGACAACCAGAGTGCCGGCGCGGGCAAGCCGGTTGCGATTCCGCCGGCAGTTGTGGTCACCGACGCGCACGGCAACCCGGTTCCGAACGTTTCGGTCACGTTCCAGGTGACAGGGGGCGGCGGGTCGTTGACGGGCGGAGGAGCATCCACGAATGGGTCGGGTGTCGCGGCCGTAACAGCGTGGTTCCTGGGGAATGCGGGTGCAAACATCCTGACGGCATCGGTATCGGGTCTCGACGCCGTGACGTTCCATGCAACATCGACGGGCGGCACCGGAGGATCTGGCGGCAGCGGCGGCCCGAGTTCGGGAAATGGCTACCAGATCGAAGTCCGCTTCACGGGCTCCGTGTCCGGAAGCCAGCAGGCTGTGTTCGGCAACGCAGCCGCGCGGTGGACCGGTGCGATCACAGGAGACCTCTCGTCCGTCCCGATCTCCGTGGCGGCCGGCGCGTGCGGCGTACCGCACCCGGCTGTGAACGAGATCGTCGACGACCTCGTGATCTTCGTGTCCGTGGCTCCGATCGACGGGCCCGGCAAGATCCTGGGCTCGGCCGGACCGTGCTTCATCCGGAGCGGCGGGCTGCCGGTGCTCGGTGTGATGTACCTCGATGCCGCGGACGTTTCACAGATGGAGGCGAATGGTGCGCTGGCGGCGGTCGTTGCACACGAGATCGGCCACGTTCTCGGAGTGGGCACGATGTGGAACGGTCTCGTGGCGGGAGCCGGCTCGGCGGATCCGTACTTCGTTGGTGGTTCCGCAGTTGCGGCATTTCTGTCCAGTGGTTCCGGCTATACCGGCAATCCTGTACCGGTCGAGAACACGGGCGGACCCGGAACGCGTGACAGTCATTGGCGCGAGACCGTATTCGGATCCGAGCTGATGACGGGCTGGATCAACGGCGGGGCAGCCCCCCTGTCGTCCGTGACTCTGGCCTCGCTCGCGGATCTCGGCTACGCGGTCAACCCGAGCATGGCCAGCAGCTTCAGCCCGGGTGGCGGTCTTTCGGCGCAGGATTGGCAGGACGGCGCTGCGCTCGAGTTGCGCGAAGGCGCTCCGCTCGTCACGCCGATCATCGTGGATGCACGGGGCCGGCGCATGGTTCCCGTTCAGCGTTGATCTGGATTCGATCGGGCCATATTTCGATCCTTCCGCGCGGCTCGCACCCTCCCCTTTGCTTGCCTCGACCGTCCGGGCGGAACGTCGAAAGGCGTTGTAGGTTGAGATGCATGCGCAGAACGAAGGGAGACCACCCATGTCCGCTTCTGGATCCACCCCCGACCGGGTTCGCCTTCGCATGGCCCGTCCTCGCCATCGCTTGCTGCCCGTCCTCACGGCAGGACTCCTGTTGGTGACTGCCGCGTGCAATGGCTCGAACGGATTCCCGACCGAGCCCGTGCGCGACTTCACATCCGATGAATTGCAGGTCTCCTCGGCGAACACCGACTTCGGTTTCACTTTGCTACGGGGGGTCGCGCAATCGGCATCGGAATCAAACGTGATGCTCTCACCGCTCAGTGTTTCGATGGCCCTCGGCATGACCGCGAATGGGGCGCGTGGTGCGACATGGGACGCGATGCGGACTGCGCTCGGCTTCGGCAGCATGGATGAGAATGCAATGAATGAGGCGTACGCGGGCCTGCTCCGGCAGTTGCTGGCGCGCGATCCGGCGGTCGAGTTCACCATCGCAAACAGCGTGTGGCACGAGGCCACGTTCGTCGTCGAGCAACCTTTCCTCGATGCTGCGCGCGATCACTTCGATGCTGAAGTCCGCGCTCTCGATTTCCGGGCCGCGAGTGCGCCGTCGACTATCAGCAGATGGGCTGAGGACAAAACAGGCGGCCGCATCAAGGACCTGATTCAGAGTATCGATCCGCTCGAAGTGCTGTTCCTTGTCAATGCGGTGTACTTCAAGGCGCCGTGGTCCGAACCGTTCGAGGAGCGCGCCACGCGCGATGGCCCGTTCCACACCCTGAACGGAACGACCGTGAATGTGCCGATGATGTCCGGCGACGCCGGCCGGCCATTCTTCCGCGATGCAGACGCCGATGTCATCGAGCTGGTGTACGCGGACAGCGTGTTCGGGATGGTCGTCGTTGCGCCCGCCGAGGGTCGGAGTCTCGATCAGATCCTCACGAACCTCACCCCCACTCGATGGAACGAATGGATGAACGGGCTCGCCCGCACGCGCATCCTGTTGACCATGCCCAGATTCCGGTTCGACTACGGCACGAAGCTCAATGATGCGCTTTCAATGATGGGAATGGCGATCGCGTTCGACGCCAATAACGCGGACTTCGATCGCATCAACCCGACCCGGAACGACCTCTACATCTCACGCGTTGAACACAAGACGTTCATCGACGTGCACGAGCGCGGGACCGAGGCCGCCGCCGCCACAGCCGTTGGCATGGCGGTCACATCGGTGCCGCCATCGATCACCATCGACCGGCCGTTCCTGTTCGTCATCCGCGAACGAACGTCCGGAACCATCCTCTTCCTCGGGCGCGTCGGCGACCCCGCAGCAGGCTGACATCTTCGCCATTGCTATTGCTGCGCCCGCCGGCGACGCTGGACGGGCGCGAGGCCTGGCTACTGAACCGTGATACTCGCGGTCATGAACGGGTGCGGAGTGCAGTGGTACGGGAAGCTCCCGGTCGCATCGAACCGCCGTGAGAATGCCGAATTCTCCGAAAGGAGCGGAGAGTCCCACACACCGTTGTCCGATGTGGTAGTGTGTTGGTCGTTATCGCAGTTGATCCAGTAGACGGTTGTTCCACTTGGGATCGTGAGTTGAGCCGGCCCGAACGCGAAGTTCTGGATGCGGATCACGCGCGCGTCCGCCGGCGGCGAGGGCGCACTCGCACTGCAACTGACGAAGTCGGGCGTCGGGTCCGTGATGTCGTCAGGCTCATCGGAAAAACATCCAGCCAGTGTGGCAGCTACGAATGTGGGCATCAGTAGGAATACGGTGGCGCGACGTATCATTGTGGGCTCCTTCCGAAAGGTCGAGTTTCTGCGCAGAAAACGAATGACGCGCGGAGTTCGCGACAGAAACCCGGTGATTGGTCACGACCGACCCCTTGCCGACCTGCGAGCCATGGCGAATGCCTCGATGCTCGTCCCCCCAGGAGTGCCCGGGGCCGGCCGTGATGTCCTCTGCGTTTCTCGCCGGCGACCGGGTGTTGCAATGTTCGCGCCTCACCGAGCCCGTCGATCACCGTTCGTCGAAGGCGTGATCCATTGCCCACAGCTTGGCATACTTGAGGAATACGTAGAACGCCCCGGTCACGGCGATGACGAAGCCGGGCACGCCTTCGAGGAATCCGCGTTCGAGGAAGTACATCCGGCAGAACTTGGCCCATGGGCGCAAGGTAAGATCGACGAGGCGTGCCTTCTGAGCGCGCGTCCGTTTTTCATTGGCGGCGATGGTCGTATATCGATCGATGGTACGCAGGTGGTCCGCCATCGAGCGGAACGGGTCGTGGCGGATATCGCCCGGCAGGTGTTCGACGCGGCCCTGGACGCGGACGCGATCGTGTGGATCGATTCCCTGGAAGCGGCCGCGGCTCTTGCGGAAGAGACGGAGTTTGCGATCCGGGTACCAGCCGCCGTAGCGGATCCAGCGACCCAAGTAGCGGGTCGACCGGTTGAGTTCGAATCCGTCTGGCGGATCGCTTCGTGAGAGAGCATCGAGAATGGCGGTCCGTGCTTCGGGTGCAAGCCACTCGTCAGCATCGAGCACGAGTACCCAGTCATTCCCTGCAAGGTCGACGCAGTGGTTCTTCTGTGCGACGTAGCCGGCCCAATCGCGCTCGATGACGCGGGCCCCGAGCTTCGAGGCAATCTCACGCGTGTGATCGGTTGAATGGCTGTCGACCACGATGATCTCGTCGGCAAAGTCGGCCGAGCCGAGGCAACGCGCGATGCGGTCTTCCTCGTTCATGGCGACGACGCAGAGAGAGACTGGCCGCCGGCGCTCAGGCGCAGACGCGATCAACTCGTTGGCCGGCCCATCACGGGGACGGGACCGAGGACGTCCGTGACGCTGAGGACGCGGATGTCCCCCAGGTTCAGTGCACGGATCTGGGCCTCGATCTGGCCGCGGTCACCGACGACGATGATCGCGATGTTGTCCGGATCGATCGCATCGCGCGCGACGCGTGCAGCATCGGCGGGCGTGACGGCGAGGACGTTACTGACGTAGCCGTCGAGCCAGTCCGCAGTCAGACCGAACTCGCGCACATCGCCGATCTGTGCCGCGACCTGCGCAACGGACTGGAACCCCTGGATGAAGCTGGTGGCGAGATTGTTGCGCGCGCGCTCGAATTCGGCGGTCGCGATCGGTTCGCGAATGGCGCGCAGCTCTTTCATGAATTCGGCGAGCGCCGGACCGGTCGACTGCGTCTGGACGGCGGCGCCAGCGCCAAAAGACCCCTTGACGAGCCCATGATCGAAGCGGGAGCCCGCGCCGTAGGTGTAGCCTTTGTCCTCGCGCAAGTTCTGGTTGAGCCGCGATGTAAAGGAACCGCCGAGGATCGTGTTCATCACTTCGAGCGCGTAGTAACTGGAATCGTCGCGTGCCGCACCGACGCGGCCCATCGCAATGACGGATTGAACAGCGCCAGGCTTGTCGACCAGGTAGATGGTCCGATCGTTGACCTGTGACGGCTCCTGCAACTGAAGTTCAGGCGCGTTCCCGCGTTGCCACTCACCGAATGCACGCTCGATCGTTGCGCGCACGGCTGTGGCATCGACGGCACCCACGACGATGACGCTCGCGTTGTTCGCGACGTAGTGGCGACTGTGGAACTCCCGCAGATGATCAGGCGTTACCGTGCGGAGAAACGCTTCGTTGCCGATCGCGCTGCGACCGTAGGGGTGATCCTTCCCGAAGACGACTTCCTGGAACAGCACTTCTGCAATGGCATTGGGCTCATCGTGGCGGCGAATGAGTGCCGTAAGGCGCTCATCGCGCTTCCGCTGAAGCTCCTCTGCCGGAAAATCGGGCTGGAGGATGACGGTGCGAGCCAGAGCGAGTGCATCGTCCAGGCGAGCGACAGGCACACGCAGCGACATCGTGGCAATGTGGCGCCCGGCGTTGATGTTGAAGCGTGCGCCCAGCTGTTCGAACGCATCGGCGAGGTCGAGAGCGGAGCGGCCGCCCGCTCCCTCGTCCAGCATATCGGCAGTCAGAGAGGCGAGGCCGGGACTCTGCTGCGGATCGAATGCGGCGCCCGCCCGGATCTGCACGTTGATCTGGACGAGCGGGACTTCGCGCTTCTCGACAAGCACGATCTCGAGTCCGTGATCCAGCGCGAACCGCTGTGCATCCGGCAGATTCACCCGCGGCATCGGACCGAGGGCCGGGCGCATGGTGCGATCCGGAGCCTGCGCTTCGACCTCGGTACCGAGAGCACCGGTCAGCCATGCGATGACCACAAGAAACGTTGTGTTCCGAGCAGCGCGGTTCCCTGCCCTGACGAGCGATGGATGCCGAGCGCCGCACGGTCCTGCCACCGCTCGTGCGCCGAGCATCCTGGTATCAGGCGATAATGCCATCGCGTTTCGTCTCCGTTCAACGCGCACGCGGACTCTGCGCGATGTTCTCCCGTGGAATGGGCCGGCTTTCGGGCAGAGCGAGCACCGTATTGCCTTCGGGAACGATGCTCAAGACCACGCGTGTGTCCGGATCGAGATAACGCTCTGCGGCGGCCAGTATCGTCGCCGGCGTTACCGCCCGCAGCCGATCCAGTTCACGCTGAAAGAAATCGGGCTCGCCCGTATGATACAGGTATTCGTTGAGCTGGTCTGCCTTGGCGTCGATGCGCTCGAGTCCTTCATAGAAGCCGACTTCGACCTGGTTGACCACGCGACTGAGTTCGGCCGCTTCCGCCGGTGCCGTACGCAACTTGTCGATCTCCTCGAGGATGACGGAATCGAGTTCGGCGAGGTTGTGGCCGGCGCGAGCGGTCGCCGTGATGTGGAACTGCGAGGCCAGTCGCGCTGTCGCGTTGACGGCTGACACGTCATCCGCGATCTGAAGCTCGTACACCAGTCGCTTGAAGAGCCTCGAGTTCTTGCCGCTGGCGAGGAGATCAGCGAGTGCGTCGAGATCGGCGTTGCCATCCGCGTACGCCGGTGGTGTGACCCATGCCATCACGAGCCGAGGAAGTTGGACGCGATCTTCGAGCATCACGCGTTCGGCTGACGTTCGGACCGGCAGCGTTGCCTCGAGGCGGGGCACAGGTTCGCCACGCGGGATCTCGCCAAACCAGCGATCGACCAGTCGCCTCGCCTCCGCAACCTCGAAATCACCCGCGATGACAAGACTCGCGTTGTTCGGTGCGTAGTAACGGCGGAAGAACTCGCGCACGTCCTCGTAGCTCGCTGCACTCAGATCGTCCATATAGCCGATGACCGGCCAGTGGTACGGGTGATCCGCCGGGAACAGCTCCTCGTTCAGAATCTGGCCCGCAAGGCCGTACGGCCGGTTGTCGTAGCTCTGGCGGCGCTCGTTCTTGACGACATCGCGCTGCCCGTCCACGCTGGCCGGGGACATTGCATCGAGAAGCCAGCCCATGCGATCGGATTCGATGAAGAGCGCCATGTCGAGCGCATTGCTTGCGAACGTCTGCATGTAATTCGTGCGATCCGGCGCCGTCGACCCGTTCGGCGCACCGCCGACTTCCTCGAACCACTCATCGATCCTGCCTTCCGGCACATTCTTCGACCCCTCGAACATGATGTGCTCGAAGAGGTGTGCGAACCCGGTACGGCCCGGCTGTTCGTTCGCGGATCCGACGTGATACCAGATATTCGTCTCGATGATCGGTGACGTCGTGTCGCGATGCAGGATGACGGCCAGACCGTTGTCGAGCGTGAACTGGTCGACAGGCACGCGAATGGCCGCGTCCTGTGCCGCGGTAGACGAGCCGGAGCAGCCGGCAGCCAGCATGGCAAGCATCGTGTAAACGACGTGTCGACCAGATCGGCAAGGAAACGAACGAATCGACAGCCTCGGACGGGATACGATCGACTTCGATCTCAGAGTGAGGCTCCGGTCGCGTGTGTCCGGATGGTGCATCGGCATCTCGATCCTAAAGCTGTTCCGTGATGATACCAGGCAGATTGCGCTCTTGGAGCATTCGATTGAATGCCGTCAGTTCGTCGTTCAGCACGCGATCGACGGCAGTCCGCGCGGTCTCGAGTTGCTGTTTCAATACGGCGTGGACCTCGCCCTGTTGGTCGGTCGGCCGGAAATCGGCGGTGGCGACATTGCCGGCGAGGTAGCGGAGTCGCTCGGAGATTCTGGCGGGCCAGCGCACACCGTCCTGACCGGTGCCGGTCGTGCGCAGCTGGACGAGTTGTTCCTCGACTTCGATGAGACTTGTCATGAGGGCACGGTCCGCCTGAAGAAGCCCATCTGCGCCAGACTGTTCCTCGAGAATCGGCTCGAGATCGTAGAGCTGCCGGCGCACCCATTCGATGCGATTGATCGCATCGGCAGCAAGATCGTGATCGGCGCGGATCTGTTCGACGAGTGCGATCTGCGCGACGATGTCGGCTTCCGTACCGATCGAATTCGGATCCTTGAGCACACGCAGCGGCTGCGTGAACGACTGGCCATCGACCTCGAGCGTGACGGTGTAGCTGCCGGGTGGCTGGAGGATGGTGAGGCCATTGTTGGCGATGCGCACGCGGTCAGGCCCGAGATCGACCCAGTCCGCGTAGCGCGGCGTCGTGCGCAGCCGGACCGGCGTCGAGTTCTCGTCTTCGAGGTCCCACCAGACGCGGTTGATGCCCGTGTCCCTTGTGCCACTCAAGGTACGGACCGTGTCACCCGATGCGTTCGCGATGCGAATCGTGACATCGCCGTCCGGCGTGCTGCCAAGCCAGTAGTTGATCGATGCTCCATACTCCGGGTTTTCGCCGGCGGTCATGTCGTTGGGCATCGTCATGGGTGATGTCCGCGACCGGAATCGATAGGCATCGCGCGGCGCGAACAGGTGAGCGCTCGATGCAGCGACCTGTGGCGTGAGCTGCTGGAGCGGCGTCAGGTCGTCCATGATCCAGAAGCCGCGGCCGTATGTGCCGATGGCCAGATCGTTGAAATGCTGCTGTACGACGAGCCCGTACATCGGCGAGGGCGGGAGGTTGTTGATGAACGGTTGCCAGTTCGCGCCATCATCGAACGAGATGTAAAGGCGGTTCTCGGTGCCCATGTACAGGAGGCCGGGGCGGACCGGATCCTCCTGGATGCTGCGTGTGAAGGCGAGCGGGCCGGGCGGAACGCCGTTCACGATGGGCGTCCAGCTGCTGCCGTAGTTCTCGGTCTTGTAAGCGTAGGTCGTGAAGTCGCCGACCTGGTGCGCCTCGATCACGAGGTAGGCCTTCCCTGCGTCCCACTTCGATGCGTCGATGCCACGCACCACGCCATCCGGCGGGCTGCCGGGCAGGTTGGCGGTCACGTCGGTCCACGTCGCGCCGTTGTCACGGCTCACGTGCACACGGCCATCATTGGACCCCGCGTAGAACACGCCAGCCTGAGCCGGTGATTCATCGAACGCATAGATAACACAACAGTACTCGACGCCGATGTTGTCCGGCGTGAGGCCGCCGGAGATGCCTTGGCGACTCTTGTCGTTGGTGGTGAGGTCCGGACTGATGACTTCCCAGCTCTGTCCGCCGTTCGTGGTACGGTGCACGTGCTGGCTGGTCACGTACAGCGTGTTGCGATCGTGTGGCGAGACGAGCAGCGGGAACGTCCACTGGAAGCGGAAACGCAGTTCTTCGGCAGGCCAGCCACCGGTGCTTTCAGGCCATACCTCGACCATGCGGAACTGGCGATTGCGTTCATCGAAGCGGACGACAATCCCGCCGCGCGCGCCGGAACCGGACGCACTGGACCAGACGATGTTCGGATCGGTCGGGTCGGGCGTTGCGAAGCCGCTCTCACCGCCGCCGACCGCGTGCCAGTCACCGCGCGGGATGCCGCCGCCGTGCATCGTATTGCTCGGCCCGCGTGAGGATGGACCGTCCTGGCGGTTGCCCATCACGTGATACGGGATGGCATTGTCGACCGTGACGTGGTACATCTGCGCGACCGGCAGCTGGAGGCGGTGCCAGGTCCAGCCGCGATTCTCGGAGATCGAGACGCCACCATCGTTGCCGATGATCATGCGGTCGCCATTGTGCGGATCGATCCACATGGCGTGATTGTCGCCGCCCGGCTCCTGACGGCCCTCGTTTGCTGCACTCGTTCGGCCGCCATCGATCGAGCGTACGAAATCCGCAGTCAGGAAATAGGCCTCGTCCGGATCATCCGGTGATACGTGGCAGTGATTGTAATACGCCGTGCGTCCGCCGAAGTCGCGATTATGCGTCATGAGCTGCCATGATTCACCCGCATCGTCGGACCGCCACAACTCGCCGCTCTCCGTCGCACGGTCGTGCCACGGCACGCCGTCGCCCGTCTCGATGAGAGCATAAACGCGACTCGAGTTCGAGTGCGACATGCAGACGTCGACCTTGCCGACGGGCAGCTCGGGCAAACCGTTGCCCTCGAGTTTCGTCCACGTATCGCCGCCGTCGCGCGAGGTGAACAGGCCGCTGCCCGGCCCACCGCTCTCGCGGTTCCATGTATTCACGACAACCTGCCACATCCCGGCGAACAGGATGCGCGGGTTGGCGGGATCGATGATCAGGCTCGAGGCGCCGGTATTCTCATCGACGAAGAGGACGTGTCGCCACGTCACGCCGCCGTCTTCTGTTTTGAAGATGCCGCGCTCCTGCTGCGGCCCGTGCGCGTGGCCGAGTGCGGCCACCCACACAATGTCCGGGTTCATCGGATGGATGACGATGCGGCTGATGCGTCCTGTCTCGTGGAGTCCCATGTTGGTCCACGTCTCGCCGGCATCGGTCGATTTGTAGACGCCATTGCCGAGCGAAACGTTCGACCGGATGTGCGGCTCTCCCGTGCCGGCCCAGACGACGTTCGGATCGGTAACGGAGACGGCGAGGGCGCCGATCGCATGCGCATTCTGATCATCGAACATCGGCTCCCAGACCGTACCACCGTCGGTCGTCTTCCACACGCCACCGGTCGCCGCGCCCACATAGTAGGTCAATGGATCGCCCACAACGCCGGCCACGGACGAGATCCGGTTCCCGACCGGCCCGATGTGGCGGAACGTCAGCGGACGGAGTGCATCGACGGTAATCGACTGTGCTCCCGCCGTTACCGGCACGAGCGTGACCAGCATCGCGAGTGTTACGTGACCTGGGCGAGCACGCATGGCGACTCCTCTTCCGGGATGGATCCAGGCGTCGATTCGTGTAGAATCCGTGCGTGAGCGGATTAGTGCAAGGGGGTTTCGGTCTGGCGGGCCCTCCCCCGAACTGCCGGCTTCAGTCGGATCGTAACGCGAACATCGGATCGACGCGCGCTGCCCGGCGCGCGGGGAGCCAGCTCGCAAGCAGGGCGACACCGCCGAGTGCGAGCGCGACGGCGGCGTACGTGATCGGGTCGGTCGGGCTCACACCGAAGAGTTGCGTGCGCAGCAGGCGAGTCAGCAGAAGCGAACCTGCAAGGCCGATGAGAAGACCGGGAACAATCTGCCGGGCGGCGCTGCCCAGCACGAGTCGTACGACATCGGCGGGTTCGGCACCGACGGCAAGGCGGACACCCATCTCGCGCGTGCGGTGATTCACGAGGTAGGCCATGACGCCGTAGATGCCAATCGCTGCAAGGGTCGCAGCAACGGCGGCAAACAGCATCAGCACCTGCATCGTGAAGCGACGGGCCGAGAGCGCGCGCTGCATCAGTTGCTCGACGGTCGCGACCTCCGCGAGCGGCAATTGCGCATCCACCTGGCGAATGGCGCTCCGTACCGAGGGCAACAGGTCGAGCGGCGCACCGGCGGTCCGGATCATGAGCATGAGCCCGCGTGCTGGGAATTGGCTCTGCGCGAAATAGGCTTCCGGCCGGACCGGCTCGGTCGGGCCGGAGCGGCGCGTGTCGGCAATCACACCGGCAATCGTGTACCACTGCACGTTCTCACCCGTGCCATCGCCATACGTAAAGCGCTTGTCCGGTGCATTGCCATCCGGAATGAACTGCCGCACGAATGCTTCGTTGACAAGGACGACCGGCGGGGATTCAGGATTGTCGGTCTCTGCGAACGTGCGGCCGGCTACGAGGCGCATGCCCATCGTCTCGAAATAATCCGCGGTTGCCACATCATTCACGACCGAGACGATCGGATCATCCGGCCCGCGCGGTGGCGTGCCTTCCATCGTGATGGGCGCCATGTTCGGCAGCCGGCTCAGGAACAGGTTGGTGACAGCGGCCGTTGACGTGACGCCGGGCAATGCGTCCAGTGAGGCAAGAATGCGGTCGTGCACATCCATGACCATGGGCGGGTCGGCATAGCGCGACGCGGGCACCGTGACGCGCACGGTCAGTACGTTGTCCGGATTGAAGCCGGGGTCGACGGACTGAAGCGCCATCGCCGTACGAATCATGAGGCCCGCACCGACCAGCAACACGAGTGCGAGCGCAATCTCGGCGACGACGAGCAGCGGGCGGATGCGTCCCATGTGTGCGCCATCGCCGCGCTCGGTATCGCGCAACACGGTCGACAGGGGTGCGCGTGCGGCCTGCACGGCCGGCGCGAGTCCGAACAGCAGGCCTGTGACGAGCGACACGAGGAACGTGAAACCGATCACGGGTGCACTCACACTCAGATCGTCGAGCCGCGGGATGCCCGGCGGGCTCGCGGCGGCCAGCGCGTTCACGCCGAATATGGCCAGCGCGAACCCGGCCAGACCACCCATGCATGCGAGCACCATGCTTTCGGTCAGCAGTTGGCGCGCAAGCTGACCTCCACTGGCGCCTACGGAAAGCCGGACCGAAATCTCCCGACGGCGGACCGCGCCCCGCGCAAGCAGCAGGTTGGCTACGTTGGCACACGCAATCATGAGCACGAAGGCCACAGCACCGAGCAATACGAGGAGTGCGGGCCGGACCTGCCCGACGACGGATTCGTGGAGTGGTTCGAGGAAGATGCCCTGGCCGTTCTGCGCCGGATACTCCTCTGCCAGACGGGCCGCGATCCCGGTCATTTCCGACTGCGCCCGCTCGAGCGTGACGCCCGGTGCGAGGCGGCCGATCACAGGCAGCCAGAGTGCTCCGCGCGACTCCATGTTGTTCGCCATCGGCCCGACCGGCGCGAGCGGCATCCACAGCTCGACCGTCTCCGGGTACTGAAAGCCCGGCGGCATCACACCCACGACAGACCATTCACGACCGTCCATCGGAATGGATCTGCCGATGAGATCCCGGTCGCCACCGAAACGACGCATCCAGAGCGCGTACGAGAGCACGACGACCGCTTCTTCGCCCGGGTCGTTGTTCTCCGGCAACAGCGTGCGGCCCGCAAACGCGGAAACACCGAGAACATCGAAGAAGTCCTGCGTGACAAATGCGCCGCGCATCTGTTCCGGCTCGCCCTCGCCAGCCGTGAGCTGAATGTTACGCTGCGAGTACGCCGCCACCCCATCGAAGCTCCGACTCTGCGACCGCCAGTCCGAGAATGCCGGATAGGAGGTGATGTCGCGATCGATGTTCTCGCGCGTGTTCACCATCCAGAGTAGCGTGAGACGGTCCGGCTCGCCGTACGGCAGCGGCTGAAGCAATACCGTGTTGACGACCGTGAAGATGGCCGTGTTCGCGCCGATGCCGAGAGCCAGCGTGAGCAGGGCCGCGAGTGTGAAGCCGCGATTCCGGACGAGGGCGCGGACCGCGTAACGCAGGTCGCGGATCAGGGTGCCCATGGCATGGAGCTCCGTTCAGAAGGGAGCGAGCGCTACGGCCCATTCGGAAAGAAGCATGCCCTCCCTGCCTTGTCGTCGAACTGCTTGTGATGGAAAGGGTTACGACCGGTCAGCGACGATGGCCGCCGCGCCCTTCGTGTTCGCTGCCGGTCACTCGATCCCGCACGCGGACGGGCGAACCCGACGAACCTGGGGTCCGGGAACATGCCGGACATGGAGATGCCTTCAGCTTCCGTCTGTCGTTACCGCACGGCGTCCGAGGTGCTTGTCGAACCACGTGAGGATCCGTCCGGTCACGTCCATGAGCAGCTTCGGTTCGCGCGGACCGTGCGGTGTGCGCGGATAGACGATCATCTCGGTATCGATGCCACGGCGCTTGAGCGCGACGTAGAACTCCTGTCCCTGCGTGAACGGCACGCGCAGATCCTGAGCGCCGTGGATGACCTGTGTTGGCGTCTTCACGTTGGCGATGCGATACATCGCGGAATGCTTTTCGTAGGTCTCGTAATCGTTCCAGAACTCGTCGTCCATGTGGCCGGCGAGGTAATCGGGGATGTCGGTGGTCGTGACCATGGAAATCAGGTTGGGCAGCCCGGCGCCCATGCTGGCCGCCTTGAAGCGGTCGGTGCGTGTGACGGCAAAGCTGGTCATGTAGCCGCCATAGCTCCAACCCATGAGCAACAGGCTGTCTGGGTGGGCGACGCCCATGCCGATGACGTGATCGACGCCGGCCATGAGGTCATCCATGTCACCGAAGCCCCAGTCCTTCACGTTCGCGTGCCGGAACTCTCTGCCGTACCCTGTGCTGCCGCGCGGATTCGGCCGTAGCACGGCGTAGCCCTGTTGTGCAAAGGTCTGAATCATGTAGATCGAGGGTGAGCCGGTGAACGATTGAGCGAAAACGCCCGCCGGTCCGCCGTGCACATTGAGGACAAGCGGCACGCGTGAACCTTCGCGGTAATTGACCGGATATGTCAGTAACCCCTCGATATCGAACTTGCCGTCCTGCGACTTCCACGTGAGGAGTTCGGTCCTGCCCATCGGTGGTTTCGGGACGTCGGCGTGCAGATTCGTGATACGGGTGCGATCGAAACCGGTGAAGGGCGATGCGTAGAGATCGGACGGCGTGCCCGTGTCCTCCCATGTGAACGCGAGCGTGGATCCATCATCGCTCACGGCCATGCCGCCGTACACACCATCGCCCTGTGTGATGGTGCGCGGCGCCGAGCCATCGACGGGGAGCGCAATGAGGTGGCGTTCGGTTCCAATCGATTCCGAGATGAGGACGTCGCGCCCATCCGTCGACCACGCGACGATGTTCGCGCTCCGGTCGGGTGTATCCGCAAGCTTCTTCGGTGTGCCGCCGCTCGTGGCGATGACGTAGACATCGCCCAACCCGACGGGTTCCGGCTGTGCACCGCTCGATACGAATGCGACCCACCGGCCGTCTGGTGAAACCGCTGGACTGCCTTCGACGCCGGCGCCGCTGGCCAGCGGCGTGACGGTCCGGTTCGCAACGTGGACAACCGAGATATCACCGTTCATGAAGCCGGTGTTGATGCGCGGGTCCCGCTGATGGCCGAACACAATGGCGCCGCCATCCGGCGTCCACGTGAAGCTGCTGACGTGGAACGTGCCTTCCGTAAGCCGCGTGACGGGGCGTTTGCCATCCGCATCCTGTGCAACCGGCTGCACGTAGAGGTGCGAGAACTTGAAGTTCTGATCGACCAGGATGACGTCGCGCTTCTCCTTCTCTGCTTTCTTCTCCTCTTCACTCTTCGGGTCCGTCATAGTGAATGCGATGCGTGTGCCATCCGGCGACCAGCGGAACGAACCGACGCCGTCTTCCTGCTCGGTCACCTGCGCGGCCTCGCCCCCATCGACGCGGAGCACCCAGACCTGGTTCTTGCCGGAGCGGGAACTCGTGAACGCGAGGAATCGGCCGTCCGGCGAAAAGCGGGCGCCGTCGGCGGACTCGTTGCCACGCGTGTACTGCACGTTGCGTGAGCCGTCCGCGGCTGCGATCCAGATCTGCGTGCGATACTCGGACGTATCGCCGTTCATCATGGGCTCGCGCACCGAATAGGCAATGAGACTGCCGTCCGGCGAGACATCGATGCTGCCGATGCTGCGATACTGCATGCTGAGCGCGGGTGTCCAGCCATCGGCGTCGGGCGGCGCTGTCTGTGCCGCGAGCCCGGTGGGCACAGCCAACACGAGGATTGAGACCTTTCGAATGAAGCCGGTCATGCAAACCTGTCCCTGGAATCGAGGTGGGTCCCGTGAGGGAGACTGCATTGGATCGGGCTGATGATGAGCGAAGCGAAGTAGCACGGCAAGGGGAGGGATACAGACAGAACCGAGACGCAGCAGCGGGCCTTCCCAGCGGTCACCGACGATCACGCCATCGTTTGTGAACCAATCGCCGCTGGTCTCCAGACGTTGTCTTCCCAGAACCTCGCCGGAGGCCGGATCGATAACTTCATGATGAATATTGCACCTGGAGCCGACCAGGAAACGACCGTTCGAGTCCCGCTGGACGCTCGCATCTGGATACACCAGCAGCTCGCGGTCTGACGCTTCCCAAAAAAACGATCCGCTCCACACTCAGTTCGCATGCTGCGCAGCTCGCATCCGTCAAGAGCTGTACCAGGGCGGGCTTCTGCCGCTCGAAAGCATCGACGCTGACCATGAGTGGGACCAGGATGCGCGCGCAAGTGAATGCAACACCCAGCCTGCGCCACCGCCTCCAACAGGGTTTACGAGAGCTCACAGGAGCGCGACGCATCGACTTTTCGTTGCATTCATGGTGATTCGATCACCGTCCGATATGCGCGCCGCCGAGTCGGTCGACGGCGTAGGTCATCCGAGCAGGGCTTCGCGAATCCGCTAAAACAGGTGCCTCTCACAAGCGAACCTTGACCCCATTCGGCCTCATTCGGACCGTTCGTTGCTCGACCCATCAGTGCCAGACGAAATGGCGCGTCGCTACGATATCGTCTCGGGCCATGATCAGCAGCTGGCATGTGCCGCGGTCTCGACGATCTATAAATGAGGCTGTGACGAACCCGTGACCGTGCGTTGCAGCGTGTACAGGCTCACGTGCTCGACGTCAAAGTCATCGCGGTGGACTCCCAGAATGTAGTCTTCGCCAATCTCGAAGATGCGAAATCCTGGCAGCAGCTTGACCGTGCCGAGGTAAAGGCCATCCGGGCTGAATACGTCGTAGTCACCAGACGGAAGCGGCACTGGTCCAACGTGCACGCCATCGGGTGACACGACATCCCGCACAGCGTCACTTTCGTCGCCGTGCGGACCGAGGCGTACCCAAAGGAAATCCATTTCGTCGAGAAGAAAATCGATGGCGATTGAAAGAGAATCCGCAACCGGAAAGCGATCGTCGTCCGCGCGGAGCTCGCGACGGACAGTCGGCGGATGCGGTCCCCATCGCATGGCCAGGTCAACCTCGACTGGTGTACGAATACGCCGCGGCACATGCCGAGCCACAGTCAGGATGTGCGATGCATCGGCCACTCGGTAGATCTCGATTCGATAGGCGTCCGAACGAGCGTAGAGGATCTTCGGGTCTCGCCCGCTCAAGCGGAAGATGCCGCGCGTGCCCAGTGGGCTTATGACGAACCATGGCGGTCCAGTCGGATGCAGTGGCCGGCGGATGATTCGCCCGTCATGCACGAAGAACGTCGCGATTGTATCAACCTGGTCCAGCGACCACGCTACTCGTGCGAAGCCGGTCACCCGCATCCAGGAATCGTTCACATTGTTCGTTCTGGTGGCGTTCCAGCACACAACGAGGTAGTCGGCGGCAAAGCTCGGCACTCTGCATTCCTCACTGGCGTAGTAACGCCCCAATCTGGATAACCGTTGCAGGTCCACCCGTTCGTGCGTCACGAATCGACCGTCCGGAGCAAACCGCAGGCGATTCGCGCCGTCCTGGACTTGCAACGTGTCACCCATCAACCTCTCCAGGCGCATGGGGTCCTGCATCTCGCCGGGGCCGTATCCCCTCGAACCTGTGCTCCAAAGGTGGTCGCCCGACGCAGAAAAGGCCCGGAGCTGAGCGCTTCCCCCATCGAGTACGACGATGGTTCCGTCGGCGAGCCGGGTGATACCTCGAATCTGGTAAAACGCATGGGATTCGCCCCGACTTGCGAAACCGAGCGATACGACCGGACTCGGGGATACCTGCCAGCCATTGGAACGTTGCCACATCGGACCTCGATTGACGACTACGCGCACTCCACCACTGTCTGTGATGACCGAGCCCTGGCCGGCCACTGAGGTCCTGTCGGCGAAGCACCCGGCTGCCGTGACGATCAGCGCTATGCGGAGAGCAGTCGTCAGGGCGCTCGACTGGACCATGCCTACGTCCCTGTTTCCGGCCGAGCCGAACGGGCACAACTCGAGTGCATCCGTCACGGAATCCAGTCGTCCGTCGCATGGGGCTTTGTGCCAACTCCACGCAACGTCCACTCCCTTGCCACCATGCCGCCACATCCAAACAACCGAACCGTGTCATGGATTCGATCGAATTCCACTCGCGGATCGGCCGCAACGGCCTGCACCAAAATTGCGCGGTTGCGCTCGGTCGGGATTGCGATCAGTTCGTTAACGAGATCATCCATCGTATCGATCACTGCTGCCAGGCTTCCCGCGCACTCCTCATGGCACTCGCCTTCCTGCGGATCGTCTTCGCCGTGACACTCGGACATGAACCCACAGGCACGGCACATGGTTCCAGGTTCCTCTTCGCACTCGTCGGCCGTTTCAAGGTCGAAGAAGTGATACCACTCGAACTCCTGGCCAGTCCAGATCTGAAACTGGTGGCAGAGCAGGCACTCTGCCGCGACCGCGCGCGTTCAGCATTCGGTTCAAGGACCGGTGTACGATGTCGCTACCCTCAGCAAGAAGAACCGTCGAGCTTCGCGAATCCGCTAAAGAAGTTCGCCGCGAAGGCGAACCTGAGCCCATCCGGCCACGTTCACGACTGCTCGATCGGCGGCTCCTCCACATGCACCGCCATTTTAGAGAAGGATACGTAAGATCCTTGCGTCGCTCACTACCGCCAGGTATTCTTCTGGACCGAGCCGCAAGGCGAGCAGGTCTTGAGCCGCGCAGCAAATTGCTTCGGCCGGTACGGTGTGATCCGGGAAGTCATTGCCATGGTTGAGTTGGACCGCAATCGCGACTGCGGCGCTGCAGCGAGCCAGGGGACAATGATCGGCGCGTTGTATGCGGCGCTACGAGACCGAATGCAAGATTACGCGGAACGGGTTCTCGGTAGCCGCGACGATGCACAGGACGCGGTACAAGCCGTGTTCACCAAGCTGCTTGCCGCGACGACCGCCCCAGAATCAACCAGTCCTGCCTACTTCTTCGTCGCGCTACGCAGAGAGTGTTGGCGAGAGGTCAACCGTCGGAACCGCCTGGCTTCGGTGTCGGAGAGCCTGCACGCACACACCGATCCCCAATGGACCGTTGATGCCAGCGATGATGCGGTGGCCTTGGCGGCGTACCTTCAAAGGATCCTGCCAGGGCGTTGTGCTGAAATCGCCCTGCTTCGTATGGATGGAATGACGCACCGCGAGATCGGTGAAGCACTCGGTATCTCACCGAACACCGTGAACGCTCAACTCGGGCGTGCGCGCAGTCTGATATCAAATCAAGAGAGAGAGAGAGAGAGAAACAAAAAGCAACAAATGTAGCACGGTCGCGCCGTGAATTACACACTCGCATTGTCGGCGGTCCCCCGTGTGCGATCCTCAGCGCCATTCGCCCATGATTGCACACTGACGCTGCCACACCTGCCGCCGCGTGTTCACCTTTTCCGCTGGCGGAAACATGCACGATCGCGCTTCGACACCTACCCGTGCGCCAGATACGCCGAACGCGTGTCGAGTCCTCCGCCGTAGCGGTCAAGTCCAGTACAGTTGCGCGACGCGGGCCGCATCGAGTCCTCCGCGGGTGGCGAAGTCGATGCCCGGCGTGGTCAGCAACGCGCTTCTGATGATGGGCTGATCCCTTATGACTTGATCCAGCCGTTGTGAAAGTCCAGACTCCATGAAGGAGCTGGGCGTCAAGCGAGCTCGCTGGCGAGCGCGGTGCGGGAGGGATGCGTGAACCGGAGACGAAGCGGCTGCGTGAGCTCGAGAAGGAGAATGCGCGCCTGAAGAGAATCGTGGCCGACCAGGCGGTGGATGTCAGTATTCTGCGAGAGGTGGCCACGGGAAACTTCTGAGCCCGACCCACTTTCTCGACCAGATGACATGCCGCGAGGCGGCCAGGGAACTCGGTGTTACCGAGGGACCCGTCCGTGTTCACGCCCACCGAGCAGCCGAGCGGCTGCGCTCACTGCTCGCGATGCATCGCAGCGGAGTGAATGCGCCGCGGGCGGAGAAGCGTGAAGGGGATGGCTTGGGTGCTGGAAATTGTCGTGACTCGCAGGAGTACATCATTTGACCCTCCTCAGCCACGGACGAGGCCGATTGGGGCTCAGGTTCGCCTTCCGCGGCGAACTTCTTTAGCACATTTTCGAGGCTCGGCGGTTCTTATTGCTGAGGGTGGCGACATCGTGTTCATTGCGCCGACTCGCGATTCAGGCATTCGCCATACTCGCCACTGCCGAACGGTTCTTCTCGCTGGACGTAACGAGATCGTATCTGGCGCGACCACGAATGCATGCCGGCGCACACGGTCCCCAATGAAAGGGCGAATCATGCGTTCATATTTGGTATCGCCAGATTCGCAGCGGGTTATGAGCAGGTGTGGTATGCACCATTCCGGCATGGTCGCGGCACGTATGATGCGCACCGCGTTCGCGACCGTGGCAGCGATATTTCCGGGCCCGCCCGCGTTGCTAGCCCAGATTGTGGTCGCGGAGCCACCAAGTTGCCCGAATTGCTCGATCGCATTCGAGTCCATCGCTTTGCTCGGCACCACAGATGGCGGAGGATCTCTTGCGGGAATACCGTGGACCGTACGGGTTGATGGCCGCGGCCGATACTGGGTTATCGATTCGGACGAGCCTCCGAAAGTGTTTACCCCGGACGGCTTCTTTCTGGCCGATGTCGGGCGGCGAGGGGCGGGCCCGGGCGAGTTCATGCGCGTCTTTGATGCCATTACTGGCGCGCAGGATTCGATCGTGGTGATCGACAACGGTCTTGCGAGGGCAACCATTATAGGCCCCGACCTGCGCGCTGGACGAATGGTGGCGCTCCCTGGTGAATTCCAGCAGGGCCGCGTACTTGTCTGGCCGCACGTCGTTGTTATGAATGGGCTGGTCGATTCGGCCGAACGAACTGGTTGGCCATTACATGCACTGACGCTGGAATCGTCACGCGCCGAGATCATGCGTTCGTTCGGCGCCAACCATGGCGAACTTCGGCCCGGCGAGACGAGCGCGTTGGCGAGTCCGATGGCGTCAACCCATGGAGGCACCTTCTGGACCGCCGAAGCAGCAGTGTATCGGCTTACCGAATGGGATAGTACCGGCGTCGCGATACGAAGTCTGGAGCGAACAACCGCGTCGTTCCCGGCTCGATCCGACTTGCGCATCGGCAGCCCGTCGAAACCGCCCTCGCCTCGAGTAATGGCACTGGAGTCCGATGCTGAAGGCTACCTATGGGTAGTCATCTTCGTTCCCGCTCTGACGTGGCGAGATGCATGGCCCAGGGACATCCGACCGAACGCCACGGAAATCCGTCTGACGCGGCTGAATGCAGCACTGCTGTTCAGTACCATGATCGAGGTGATCGATCCCTCAACCGGCCGCCAGGTTACAAGCGCGCGACTCAAAGAAAGGGTCATTGCAGCCCTGCCGGGTCGCCGATTTGCAATCTATGCACCGGCCGTCGATGGAACGCCGCAGATCTCGATCGCGACGGCTGAGATCAGGCGCAATAACTAGCCCATTCAACGGTCCCTCTTTAACGACCGGAGGCAGCATGCGCGGCATGGTTGGTGTCGTCACAAGTCTGGCGTTAACCGCGGGTCTCACGTCCGCATCCACGGATCTCGACTGCGGTAACACAGAATCCTGCGAAGTGAGCGGTCAACAAGGGCATCTGGTATGCGGTACGATCGGCATTAACCTGTGGAGGAATAATCATTGTTTTGACTGCAAGCTGTGCCTGTTGGATTGGCAGGATTGTCATCCGGCTTGTGGGCAGACCGATGCCGAGCTGGACGCGAGTACGCGCGCTGCGTATCAGACAATATTACAGGCCGCCGTAGCTGGAGACGTATCGACGATACTCGCGATAGCCGCTCGTGGCAGCGACTTTGTAGCTGCGTTGCAACCATGAACACGCGAGTCCACGAACTCCCTGCGCAGCCAACTGGACATGCATCGCGCTCACAAGGTGTGAATTGCACGCTGCATGGGGTTCGCGCGACTCGCCCGGCGTACGGGATAGACGATCATCTTGGGATCGATGCCTCGGCGCCAGCGTTGTGGGCGAGGAGGTTTCCGGACCTACTCATGCGTGCGCGGGGCAGCAGTGGACGTGTCGTTGCGGATAGGCGGAGTCGTGTTGCGAGCGTCGTTCACGACCGGTGTTGCAGTCGCGATATTCGCCGAATCGGCGGTTGCGGCAGTGACTCGCGAGTCCGGTTTCGGCGGATCCACGATCGGGGTCTGCCAGTTCCAAACGGGCAGGCCGCGCGGCGCGCGATTTCGCGGAGTAGCCCAACCCTGGAACGGTCTGCCGTACTTGCGGTCGAGATAGAAATTGATGGCTTCTGCAACATAGCCGGATGCGAGCCAGCCGTGTTCGCCGAATTCGAGGAACATCGTCACGGCGATCTCGGCTTCACCGCCGGGTCGTCCACCGAGACCGACAAACCACGCGTGGTCCTTGTTTGGCGGATTCTGTGCGGTGCCGGTCTTGCCAACGAAATCCCAGTCGCGCAGCCGGCTCAACTGCGCCGTACCACCCGGCGCGACGACGCGTCGCATGCCGGCCTCCATGTACCAGACATCGAGCGGATCGAAGCCGACATCGTACGTGTCAGCCGGCATCCCGAAATTCATGGCGAAGCGCGGCGCGGGCACGCGACCGTCAGGCCGCGCGATCGCCGTGTACATCTGGGCAAGTTTGATCGCTGTCATCGTGATCGGACCCTGTCCGATCGACATGGAAAGGACTTCGCCCTCCTGCGCCGTATAGCGGAAACGCTTCTGCCAGAATTCGCGGTCAGTCGGGAACGTCGGCTTGATCTCATGCGGGATGTCGATGCCGGTCCGCTGATCGAACCCGAGCCGGACACCGGTCTGTAGAAAACGGTCGAGGCCGATGCGAAGGCCGACCTGGTAGAAGTACACGTTGCACGAGTTCTTGATGCCGTTGATCAGATCCTGCGGACCGTGCCCCGATGTCTGCCAGCAACGCCAGTAACGGTTGCCGTAGTTCATGCCTCCCGTGCACGGGATGGGCATGACTTCCTCCGGATCGAGCAGACCGAGATCGAGCGCCATGCTCGCGACCAGCAGCTTCCACGTCGACGCCGCCGGCTGACCTGACCCCGACACACGGTCAAGGAGAGGTAACGTCGAATCGGATTGGAGCCGGTTCCACAACGTGGTCGGGATGCCGCCAATGAACGCGTTCGGGTCGTACGTCGGATTGCTGTAATACGCGAGGATGCCGCCCGTCTTCGGTTCGATGGCGACGATCGCGCCTGTGAATTCCTTCGGAAAGATGTGAGCGATGAACTCCTGGAGGTCGAGGTCGAGATAGAGCTGGAGGTCCTCACCGGGGATCGCGGGCTGACCGAACGATTCGGGCAGCCACTGCTTGATGCGCCCGCGCGCATCGATTTCGAGATAACGGACACCCGGCTCGCCGCCGATCTGATGCTCGTAGTACGCTTCGAGGCCAGCCTGTCCGATCCAGCGGCCGCTCTCGTAGCCCTCGAATTCCGGCTTCGCGAGATCGTCCTCGCCAATCTCGCTGATGTAGCCGATGAAATGTGCGATGGCCGGCCCCGCAGGGTAATGCCGCTTCGGATACTCCTGCACGAGCACGTCCGGAAACAGGAAGCGTCGCTCCTCGAGCCTGGCGATCGCTTCCGGCGTTGCATCGCCAACGACTTCCATCGGCAGATGCGGGGCCCGCTGCCAGCGACGGAACGCGCGCGTTACATCGGCACTGTCGAGGCCGAGTACCGGCCGCAGCCGATCGACCTGCGCGCGCAACGTGTCCATTGGCGCAGGCATGAGCAGGATCTGATAACCGACGATGTTTTCCGCGACGATGCGACCGTGCCGATCGTAGATCGTGCCGCGCGGCGCGCGCACGACGACAGGCCGCATGCGATTCTGGCGAGCCTGTAACGCAAACTGCTCGGCGGTCAGGATCTGAAGCCGGTAGAGCGGGACCAGCAGGAACAGCGCGAGCAGAACGATGATCATACGCGCGCCACTGCCTCGCCGCAGTCGCTGTGCCCGGGACTGGTGTATTCGCGAGTTGAACGGCATCTGCTCGTTTCGCCGGCGCGTCTTGCGTCGAGGACGGATGCGGAGCGCGGGACACGTGTTGGCCGCACGACCTGCGCATGTTGCGCCGGCTCATCCATCGCGATCCGCACCCGTCGCCGATGAGAATCTAAGGAAAAGTGTCGGCGTCTACCAGCGCACTCTTGCGATGATCCTCGACAGGTACGCAACTTCGCGGCGCCCTGGCCGGTCGATCCGGTCGAAGCGTTGCGCCGGAACGAGAGCAGCGTGTCAACGATCAAAGCAGGCCCGACCCTTTCACCGGTTGATGACCTCCCCGTCTCGATCGGAGTGCGGCTCATCGCTCGACGCCATCTCGACGATGCGATGTCAGAGCACGCGCGACTCCATGGCAAGCGGGACTCGGAGGCGCTGCACGATTTCCGCGTCGCGCTGCGTCGCCTGCGCTCCACCATCCGTGCGTTTCGAGCCGCCCTCGACGACACCGTGAAACAGGCGGACCGCCGGTCCCTCCGCTCGATCGCCCGCGCTACCAGTGTCGCGCGCGACCTCGAGGTACAACTCGAATGGCTGCGCAGGCGGGCGAGGATGCGCCCCACGGCAGCGGCCGGTGCCCGCCTGTTGGCCGACTCCCTGCGCAAGACGAAGGTCGCCGCGGACCGTCGCGCGATGGCCGCCGTGGCCCGCTTCGGAAAGATGCGCGACCGGCTCGACGGACGACTCGCCCGCTACACCGCCAACATCGATCCCGTCGATCCCCTTCGATCCCCCACCACCGCAGAAACGGCCGCCGCGACCGCCATCCTCTATTCGGCGAACCTCTCGACCCGCCTTTCCGCAGTTCGCGGCGTCGAGGACGGGGCACGCGTGCACGGCGCACGAATCGCCGGCAAGCGCCTACGGTACCTGCTCGAACCCTTCCAGGCCTCCTCCCCCAACGCTGAGGCCACCATCGAGCGGCTGAAAGCGCTCCAGGACGACCTCGGCACGCTGCACGACCTCGATATCATGGTCGGGCTCGTCGCGGCGGAGCTGGCGCGGGCCACCAAGGAGAGACAACGGCGGCATGCGAGTGCGCGGGCCGGGGCACCGGGGGCGGAGGCGGAGGCGGGCGAGGAGGAGGAGGTGGAACGGCGGCTTGCGGGTGCGCAGGCCGAGGCTTCGGGGGCGGAGGCGGAGGCGGAGGCGGTGGAGCAGGAACGGCGGCTTGCGCGTGCGCAGGCCGAGGCTTCGGATGATCAAGCGGTAGGCGCGCTGCGTGCACTGGAAGAGCACGTTCGGCTCGAACGCGATACCGCCTTTCACACTGTGCGCAGGACCTGGCTTACCGGCGACGCTCGCGGCCTGTTCAAGGAAGTCGATACGTTCGCGGCCGCGCTACGCGCCTACGCCGCGCCCGAGATCGAGATCGAACGCAAGTTCCTGCTGAGCGGCATGCCTCGACGGAAAGGCTCCCGAAGTGTGCGCATCGACCAGGGGTGGCTCCCAGGCCACCGCCTGCGCGAGCGCATCCGCCGAATCCGCTCGGCCGATGGCCCGGTCCGATACTACCGCGCCATCAAGAGCGGCCGCGGCGTGACTCGCCGCGAAGTCGAAGAGGAGACCACGGAACAGGTGTTCCGGACTCTCTGGCCACTCACCCGCGGGCGACGCGTTTCAAAAAGGCGGATGATCGTCGACGATGGAGCTTTCACCTGGGAAATCGACCGGTTCTACGGCCGGGACCTCGTCCTTGCGGAGGTCGAACTGCCCTCGCCCGACACGCCTGTCGTGCCGCCACGGTGGCTGGCCAGATGGATCGTGCGCGAGGTTACCGGTGAGCCGGTCTACTTGAACAGCACCCTGGCCGGGTGATGTGGACCGGGTACCATTTCCCAAAGTCTGCTCAAACGACTATCGAAAACCGGCTTTAAACGCGGTGGGTACCGGTGAATCGAGGGGATGCCGGGTAGAAACGGATTGCTGGATGGGCCGGTTGTAACAAATGGTACCCGGTCCGTTAAATGTACACGTCGTCGGCGGCCGCGAGATCGACAAGGAACGCGGCCAGGACGCTCGTGACCGCGGCGAAGTACACGTTGCCCTTCTCTGCTGACGCTGCCCGTGGATCTCCGACGCCGGTGTCCTCCGTGATCTGGGTCCAGCGACGCGGGGCCCAGGCCCAGCCCTGACGGATCGCATCAAACCGGAAACTTCTGGCCCGGCCGCTGCCGGCCTGGTCGAGTGAACGCACCAGGTCCGGGGCGAGGTGCAGGATCAGGCTCGTCTCGAGTTCGCCGGCATGGTCGCCCGGCTCCTCGAAGTAATCGGCCGCTGGCACCGATTGATACCAGTTCGCGGTGCACAGGAAGAGACGTGTTGCGGGCTGGAGTTCACGGATCATCGCACGGAAATCGTTCCCGCCGTGGCCATTCAGGATCAGGAGTTTTCGCACACCGTGCCCGTCGAGGCTGTTGACGATATCGCGCAGCACGAGCGCCTGTGTGCTTGGATTCAGATTGAGTGTGAGGGGGATGTCGAGTTGTTGTGTATTCACGCCGAATGGAATGGTCGGAAGGACGACGACACGCGCTCCCTGCATCCACGCCGCCTGGGCGGCGGCTGCGGCGATTCGGACCGTTTCGAGGTTGTCCGTTCCGTAGGGCAGGTGCGTGTTGTGCGCTTCCGTCGCACCCCACGGCAGTACGGCGACCTCGTACGCAGTATCGCGCACTGTCGTCCAATCGATTTCCTCGAGTACCCAGGGCCGACCGGCCATAGCACCGCCTCACACAACCGCGCGCCCTCCTCGTCAGCGGCGGATCGAGTCCGGACGCGGTGGCACAGGCGGGGCGCGCATGGAATCCTTCGTTACGATGACGGAAAACCCCATACTGTCGAGTTTGCTGCGCAGTTCCGGGTGGGAGCGCATCTCGGAGAACATGTAGCGCATAGTGGGCGAAACGAAGACGCGGACGCGTTCGACGTGCTGACCTTCGGCGCGCCGGCGACCTTCGCCACTACGTCCGGGACCGTCCCCCTGGCTGCGCTGACGTTCGGCGCGACCGAGCCAGTCTGCGGCGCGCGCGGCGTCACCGACCGAGGACCAGACCTGGGCGATGAGATTGCCGGGGAGATGTGCGCTACGTGCGCGTGCCTCGAGCTGACGCGCGACCGCGCGAGCGGCTTCCAGCTGGCCGGCCTCGCCGAGCAAGAACCCGAGCGTGCTCAGCACGGCGGGATGATCGGGCGCAATCGTGCTGGCGCGTTCGATCTCGGCGAGTGCGGCGCCAGTATCATCGAGTTCGTTGAGGACGAGCGCGAGCGTGATGTGGGCGCCGACATTGCTCGAATCCAGATCGATCGAGCGGCGCAACGATGCGAGTGCGCGTTCGGGCTCGCCCATCGCGAAGTGCAATTCGCCCATCTGGGCGGCGAGGCGAGGCGAGAAGGGATCGCGGGCGATGGCGGCCTCGAGTTCGACCAGTGCGTGGTCGAGCTGGCCAGTGCCGGCGAGAATCTGGGCGTACCGTGAACGGGCCCGCACATCATTCGGATTTACGGTGACCGCCTTCTTTGCGTTGTCGATCGCGCTCGAGACGTCACCGTTGCGGACGGCCTGCTGGAGTGCGAGCGAACTTTGCGCGCCGGAAAGTCGGGGATTGATGGAAAGCGCCATCTGCGCAGGGCTCTGCGAGCTGTCGGCGGACCCGGGCGAGCCTGCGAAGGCATCGAAGTCGTCGCTCGTGCCGTCGACGATCGATTCCGTGAAGGGCTCTTCCAACATCAGGTCGAGCGGCTCGGGAACATCGAGTTCGGCAAGCGCCTCGTAGGCGCGCGCGAATTCGGGATCGCGTGCAATCGCGGAATCGAAGTAGGCGCGAGCGCGGCTGCGATCCGCATCGTCACGCGATCGGGCAAGTTGCCGGCCCATCGCGAACTGCCGGTATGCGATCGCATCGACGGTCGCGGCGCTGGCGGCGTCCGCGAGGACCGTGGGGGTTCCGGCATCCAGTCGCGAAGCGACATCCTGCGCAACGCGCGACTGAAGCGCGAAGATGTTCTCGAGTTCGCCATCATAGGTGTCGGACCAGACGTGCGCGTCCGTCGCGACGTCGATGAGCTGTGCGACGATGCGGACCTGGCTGCCCTGGACACGGACACTGCCTTCGAGAATCGTTCCAACGCCGAGTTCGCGGGCGATCTGAGGAATGGTCTTCTCCGTGTCGCGGTATCGCATCACGGAGGTGCGGCTGATCACGCGCAAGGCCGGGTTGTTCCCAAGCGCGGCAATGATGTCCTCGGTGATGCCGTCCGCGAGGTAGTCGTTCTGCGTATCACCGGTCAGGTTGTCGAACGGCAGTACGGCAACCGAATTGGCGGTACTCGCGGAATCGAAGGAAACGAGCTGGCCGATCGTCGCGGAATCGTCGGCGGGCGAAGCATCGGTCAGGCCGGTGCCGGGTGCCGATACGCCGGCCCACCATGCCGCGGGCAGGCCACACGCGGCGATAAGCAACAACAGCGCGACCTCGGACCGTGGCAGATGCTGATGGCCGCGCTCACCGTGGAACCAGGCAATGACCAGGGAAGCAAGGAAGCCGAATCCGAGGAGGACCGCGGTCACGCGCGCCACCGAACTCGGCCAGCCGAAATTGTCGCCCAGGATGTCCGTGACTTCGAGCAGCGCGTAGGCGCCGGCCATGTAGCCGATCGCCCACTGCACGATCTTGCGTTCTTTCAGGTTCTGCCAGAGTGAAGATTGCATCCGATTCCATCCCAATGGGCCAACCGACCCTCTATTCTACGCTCGCTCTCGGCGGCGGGTCCGGCCGACCACCGCAGGCGTTCGTGAATCGCATGAAGACAGTGTTGCGGCAGACAGGTCCGCCGCCTCTCCGGGTGTAAGACCCGCCGCAGCAGCATTCCGTTGGCCGCCCTTACCAAGGATGTATGCGATGCGGCACCGTCATCGGGTTTGCCCGGCCTCGCGCGGCAGCGCGAATGCCTTGAGGACGGCGTCGTCGCCCGAACCGGACGCAATGACGACGAACTGGCGGCCATCGGCGGTCGCGTACGTCATGGGATTCGCGTAGCCGTTCGCGCCGAGATTCGCTTGCCACAGGATCAGACCGTTCGATTTGTCGAGCGCGATGAGATCCTCGCCGCCACCCGTCAGGAACACGAGGCCACCCGCGGTCACGAGCGGACCGGGCGACCCGCTCACACCGAGTGGCGGCAGACCGAGATCGCGCAGGAGCGGGTGTTCCCGCAGACGCGGCGTATCACCCACCGGGACCTGCCAGCGGTGCTCACCGCTGTTCAGATCGATCGCCGTTACCGTGCCGTAGGGCGGCTTGCCGAGGGGCAGGCCCTCGGGCGATGCGGCCAATGTCACGCCTGGCGGAGGCGTCGCGTCGCGGAAGCCGAGCGACAGGCCACGATCGAACGAGTACTCTGCATCGATCGTGTCCGAGCGCGGCAACTGCGTCAGGCGAATGAGTCCCGGGCTGTTGCTCGCCTTGACGTAGAGCACGCCGGTCTCCGGATCGAACGCACCGCCGCCCCAACCGGCGCCACCAATCACGCCCGGCATCAACACCGTTCCCTCGAGGGACGGTGGCGTGTAGAGATCACCCGTGCGATACTGCTTCAGTATTTCCTGTGCAAACGTCTTCAGTTCTGGTGTGAAATCGATCACATCATCGATCGAGAAGCCCTGACGTGAGAAGGGCGCCGGTTTCGAGGGGAACGGCTGTGTGGGCGAAAGCCGCTCGCCCGGCACATCGCTCGGGGGAACCGGTCGTTCCTCGATGGGCCAGATGGGCTCGCCCGTGACACGATCGAAGACGAACGCAAACCCCTGCTTCGTCAGCTGCACGACAATATCGCGCGCCCGACCGTTGACTCGGACCGTGCCGAGTACCGGCGCTGTCGCCGGATCGTAATCCCATACGCCGTGGTGTACGATCTGGTAGTGCCACACGCGCTGGCCCGTGCGCGCATCCAGGCAGACCAGCGATTCCGCGAACAGATTGTCACCCTTGCGCGCACCGCCGTAGAAGTCGTTGCTGGGCGTACTTACGGGCAGGTAGATCAGTCCGCGCTCGAGGTCGGCGGACATGGGCGCCCACACGTTCGTGTGTCCGGTATACGCCCACGATCCGTCCTCCCACGTCTCGTGACCGAATTCGCCGGGCTGCGGGATCGGATTGAAGCGCCACACCCGCTTACCCGTGCGCACATCGAACGCCTGCACATCACCCGGCGGATCATTGCGGTACGTCAAACGGTCACCGACGCCGTTGCCAACAATCACGAGATCGCCTACAACGAGAACCGGCGATGTGTTCGTGTAGTGAAGCCGGTTGACGTCCCAGATCAGATCGGCTGCGAGATCGACCTCGCCGTTCGAGCCGAAAGACGGGACCGGCCGGCCGCTTCGCGCGTCCAGTGCGATCAACCGCCAGCGACTGTTCATGAAGATGCGACGCTCCGTACCATCCGTCCACGTGGCGACACCACGATGCACGAAACCCGTCCCGTTGGACGGCTGACCCGCGCGCCACGCGCCCGTGTCATAACGCCAGAGTTCGCGACCCGTCGCCGCATCCAGTGCGACAACCCGGTTGAAC
Source organism: Longimicrobiales bacterium (assembly GCA_050732695.1). Classification (GTDB taxonomy): domain Bacteria; phylum Gemmatimonadota; class Gemmatimonadetes; order Longimicrobiales; family RSA9; genus JBFFZF01. Next base: position 33,268 of record JBOHRL010000041.1, read on the forward strand.
GGCGTGGACAGGTACAGTGTGTCACCCATCGCGAGTGGTGTTGCCTGGAAATTGCCCGGGCGAGCAGCACGCGTGCTGTCCGTATCCGCGATTGGTTCTTCACCCGGCCGCCATTCCCACGCCAGCTCGAGACGATTGACGTTCATGCGATCGAGCTGGCGTAACGGCGAGTACTTCGTTGCCGCAGCATCCCCGCCCCACACCGCCCAGCCGGTCGCCGCGCGCGACGCATCGGGCGCGTAGGAAGACACCCCGGCCGGCCTCGTATCGTCACGCACGACACGGCCTTCCTTCATTACGAAGCGAACCCGCCGCAGTGCCGTGATGTCGGCCGTCGGGTCTCCGTCCAGCGCAATCAGATCCGCAGCGAAGCCGGGCGCTAGCGTGCCGATCGAATCGGCAAGGCCGAGCGATGCGGCCGCGACGGATGTCGCCGAAGCAAGCGCCGCCACGCCTTCCTGGCCACCCGCCTGCACGCGGTAGATGATCTCCTCGAAGTTCCGGCCGTGCGCGCCGGCGACGGCATCGGTGCCGAAGACGATCCGGATGCCCGGCCGCTGGATCGCCCTCTTGAATACGTCAAGTGCAAAGGGCACCGCGCGCTCCATATGCGCGAAGCCCTCATCGGTGTAGTTGCCAACACCGAGGAACTTCTGCCGATTGTCGAGATAATTCTGGAGTACGAGACCGATGTTCGGGTCGTAGAACATCCCGCGCTCGGCCATCAGGTCGAGCGTCGCGTCA
>JBOHRL010000042.1:0-5719 GCA_050732695.1 Longimicrobiales bacterium
CAATCCAGCGCTGGCTGACCCGTCACCCACGCTTCCATTTCCACTTCACGCCCACGTACGCCTCCTGGATGAACCTGGTCGAGCGCTGGTTCTCGGCCCTGACGACGAAGCAGCTCCGCCGTAGTGCACATCGTAGCGTCCGCGAGTTGATCAAAGCCATCCAGGCGTTCATCGCCGTGCACAATGCGACAGGCAAGCCCTACGTCTGGGTCAAGACTGGCGACGAGATCCTCGCGAGCATCGCGCGTTTCGCACAGCGTACTCTGCAAAGTCACGGATTAGTATGACTTATGTCGCAATTCACTGTTACGGGACACTAGCTTAACGAAACCGACGGTGCCGATGCGCGTGCCGCTCGGCGTGAGCAGGAACGTGGCGACGAGCGGGTAGACGAAAGGCAGCCCATCTACCCGCGATGGCTCATGCCCGCGCGAGGCCGCCAGCAGGAGGGCCGCTTCGTGGATCTCGAGCCACCGCGCCTCTTCCCTGCCGATGCTGGGCTTGTCCATGACCGCCGCCACCGGGTTGTATCCGGGCAGGACGTAGCCTTCACCGGCGGCGCGGCGGTACAGGTTCGAAAGCGCGTTGAGGTAGTGCCGGATACTGCCGCTCGACAGCCCGGCGCGTCCACGCCTGCCGCTCTTGTCGCCAAGCGAGTGCATCCACGCTTCGACGTCGCGCACTCCGATCGAGCCGAGCGCGCGATCGGCGCCGAAGAAGTCCACGGCGGATTGCAGGTATCGCTCCGACTTCGCGACCCACTCGTACGTGACCTTCGCGGACTTGGCCTTCGCGAGCAGGTGGTGCTCGGCGAACTGCGAGAGCGTCACCTGGTGCGCGACGCCGGTGAGGATCTTTCCTCGCCGGGCAGATTCCAGCTCCTTCAGGCGCTCCGCGGCGAGCGTCTCGGCGAGCACCGGATCGGTCGTCGCCACCTTTGAACCGGCGGGCACGAGCGGCTCCCTGCGTCCGCTGACGTCGGCGTAGTCGCCGAAGTTCCCCCACGCACGTTTCTGCTGCCCCGTTCCCCGCCAGTAGATACGAGCTCGCTTGCGTCGCCTGCCGCGCATCGTTGCCTCCAGGTGTCCTGCCGCCCCGTTCCTGAATAGCATCTCCGCGCCCGAATTTCAACACAACCGTAAGCACAATCCGAGGAAGAAGGGTACCAAGAACATCGAAAGCCACAGCATAAGTTGCGCTGTGGCTTCCGTTTACCTCATGGGCCGGGTGGGGATCGAACCCACGACCTTGGGCTTAAAAGGCCCCTGCTCTGCCGCTGAGCTACCGGCCCGCACGAACGTAGCCGAGGCCTGCCGCGGGATCAATGGAACGAGGCACGGGATGGCCTGCCTTGCGCCACGCAAGTCAATGGCGCGACCATGCTTGATGCACGAAGCTGTTGATTCGATCGGCGCGGCGCACTGCCCGAGGGCCGGTGGGATTCTGGCGGTCGCCTGCGAGCAGCAATTCAGATGAGCGAGCAGCATTGACCGACCGAATCGAGCCCGTGCAGTCGGCAAACGACGTTTCCCACGCGTCGCTGACGCCACCGCACGCACCAACGCCTTCATCGCGGTCGGTCCCGGTCTCACCACCGCCATCGCCAGCGGAACCGGCTTCGCCCGCCGGGCTGCCGCCTTCACCACCGCCGCCGCCGGCGGGTCCGGGTCGGCCGGGTCGGAGCTTCGATCGTTCGATCATCGACGGGCCGGTGCGGAGCGCGGTCTGGCGCATCGCATGGCCGACCATGCTTCAGAACGTGATCGGCGGGCTCCAGGGCATGATCGATCACGCGATGGTCGGGCACTACGTCGGCTACACGGCGAATGCGGCGATCGGCGTGAGCTGGCAGATCTTCCTCGTCGTCGTCGTATTCATCTCGTCGCTGTACACCGGCATGGGGGTGCTGGTCGCGCGCTTTGCCGGTGCCGGCGACAGCGAAAAGGTCAACCGCGCCGTTTATCAGGCCTTCCTGACGTCCGTAGGACTCGCGCTCGGCGTTCTCGCGCCGGTGGGTTACTTCCTCGCGCCCGGCCTGCTCGATCTGATCAATGCGGCACCGGACGTCAAAGTCGAGGCACTGCCGTATCTGCGCATCATGTTCGTGGGCAGCTTCGGCATGATGATCTTCTTCATGATGGGCGGTGCACTGCGCTCGGCGGGTGATGCGAAGACGCCGCTCCGGTTGGGTGTCGGTGTCACCGTGCTGAACATCGTGCTGAACGTGATTCTGATCCGCGGTGTGGGTCCGGTTCCGGCGCTGGGGACGGCGGGCGCTGCGCTCGGCACGGTCCTGGCCACGGGGAGCATGAGTCTGTACACACTGTTCGCGTTGTGGACGGGGCGTTGGGTGGTGCAGTTCCCGCGCGGGCGTGCGCTCAGGCCGGACCTGTCCGTGATCCGGTCGCTGTTCCGGTTCGGTCTTCCCACCGGAGTTCAGGGCATTGCGATGAACGTTGCGGGTGTGATGCTGTTACGCTTTGTCGGATCGCTCGATCGCAGTGCGGAAGCACAGGCCGCGTACGCGGTCAGCTACACGGAGCTGTTCTCGCTCATCACGTGGACGTCGGTCGGACTGATGGGTGCGGCGGCGGCGGTCGCGGGCCAGAACCTTGGCGCGGGCAAGCCGGAGCGAGCGATGCGCGCGGTGCATGTCGCCTCGCGCTTCGGACTCGGTGTCGCAGTGGTCGTTGGCCTGCTCTTCCTTGCGGTGCCGCGCCAGCTCCTCGCCGTGTTCGGCATGACGGATCCGGCGGTTGTGGCGATCGCCGTTCAGTTGCTCCGCTTCCTCAGCGTGTCCGGTCTGTTCATCACGGTCGCACTCACGTACACGGGCGGTCTTCAGGGCACCGGTGACACGCGCAGCCCGCTGTACATCTCGATCATCTCACAGATTGTCCTGCCGATCGGTCTCTGTTTCGTGCTCCAGGCAACGAAGGGCCTCGAAGCCACGGACATCTGGCTGGCCATCCTGCTCGGCCACCTGACGCGCTGCACGCTCAGCGTGTTGCGGTTCCGGCAAGGCAAGTGGCGTCACATTGTCGTGGACATCGAGCCGGCACGCACTTGAGCGCAGGTTCGCACGATTTCGAGGGCAACCCGGGCGGGGCTGGACATCGAGGTCTGGCAGATCTGTGCTCGAATGCTTCCGCATCCGGAATCGCCCGGTGGCAGTTCAACGCAGTGCAGCGCCGCTCTTCGCGTCGAACACGTGAATACGCCGCGTATCGAGTGTGAGTCGGATGACGGACCCCGGTTCGGGCGGAACGCCGGGCGGGACTCGAGCGACGACTTCGTGATCTCCCGTTCGCGCATAGAGGATCAGTTCGTTGCCCATCGGTTCGACGACGTCGAGCGTCACCGGCACGGCATCGGCGTCCTGCGGACCGGCGAGGGCAATGTGTTCGGGGCGAACGCCAAGGGTCACATCAGCCGGCAGCGAAACGGTCCTCGCCGCGCCGGCATCGAGTACCAATGCGATGACTCGATCGCTCGAAACAAAGCGCAGCCCGCCGTCCTGCTCGATCCGACCGTCAATGAAGTTCATGGCGGGGCTGCCTATGAATCCGGCGACGAACCGGTTGACGGGCCGCTCGTAGAGTTCCAGAGGCGATGCGATCTGCTGAACGAACCCGCGGTCCATCACGACAATGCGATCGCCGAGTGTCATGGCCTCGACCTGATCGTGCGTGACGTAGATCATGGTTGCGCCGAGCTGACGGTGCAGCCGTGCGATTTCCTTGCGTGTCTGCGCGCGCAGTTTCGCGTCGAGGTTCGAGAGCGGTTCGTCAAAGAGAAAGACCTGCGGCTCGCGCACGATGGCGCGGCCCACGGCGACGCGCTGGCGCTGTCCGCCCGAGAGCTGAGCAGGCTTGCGATCGAGGACGGCTTCGATGTCGAGTGTTGCAGCGGCGAGTCGGACGCGGCGATCGATGTCGGCTTTCGGCAGCTTGCGCAGCTTCAGGCCGAAGGCGAGGTTGTCGAACACCGACATATGGGGATAGAGCGCATAGTTCTGGAAGACCATGGCGATGTCGCGGTCGCGCGGCGCCACATCATTGACGATGCGGTCGCCAATCGAGAGCGTCCCACTCGTGACCGACTCGAGACCGGCGAGCATGCGCAGCGTCGTGCTCTTGCCACAGCCGGACGGTCCGACGAGCACGACGAACTCGCCATCGCCCGTTTCGAGCGACAGTTCGTGGACTGCTACGAAGCCGTTACCGTAGACCTTGTGGACCCGATGCAGTTTCACGCTCGCCATACGGCACCTATCGAATGAGTCAGCCGCGCCGGTTTCCAGACGGCTTTCTGTGGGGCGCGGCAACATCGGCGTACCAGATCGAAGGCTCGCCTCTGGCGGATGGTGCGGGTCCGAGCATCTGGCACCGCTTCTGTCATTCGCCGGGCCTGACGCGCGACGGCGCGACGGGCGACATTGCCTGCGACCATTACAACCGCTGGGCGGAAGATGTCGGGCTCATGCGGGGTCTCGGGTTGAACGCGTATCGCTTCAGCATCGCATGGGGCCGGATACTGCCCCACGGCACGGGCAGGGTCAACCCCGCGGGGCTCGCGTTCTACGATCGCCTCGTGGACGCGCTTCTCGACGCCGGCATCGCACCCGCAGTCACGCTCTATCACTGGGACCTGCCGGCCGCGCTCGATGACCGAGGCGGCTGGCTGAATCGCGACATTGCCGCGTGGTTTGCCGAGTACGCGACCGTTCTCTATCGCAAGCTCGACGATCGTGTGACGATGTGGGCGACGCTCAACGAGCCGTGGGTCGTCACCGATGGCGGCTACCTGCACGGCGCTCTGGCGCCCGGTCACAGAAACCTGTTCGAAGCACCGCTCGCAACGCACAACCTGATGCGCGCGCACGGTGCAGCCATCGCCGCGTACCGCGCCGAGGGCCGCCACCGCATCGGCATGGTCGTCAATCTCGAGCCCAAAGTCGCCGCCAGTGACTCGGCAGCGGACCGTGCCGCGACGCAGCGCGCCGAGGCGTACATGAACCGGCAGTACCTCGATCCACTGTTTCTCGGCCGGTACCCGAACGAATTGTGCGAGATCTTTGGCAATGCGTGGCCGGTCTTCCCGCCAGACGATTTCGCTGCGATCCGTCAGAAGCTCGATTTCCTCGGCATCAACTACTACACGCGCGGTGTCACGCGTTACGATCCGCACGTTCTGCCGTTGCGCGCATCGAACGCGCACCAGGCAGGACACACGTATACAGACACGGGCTGGGAAGTCCATGCTCCGGCACTGACCGATGTCCTGCTCTGGACGGCGAAGCACTACGGTCCGATTCCTCTCTACATCACCGAGAACGGTGCTGCGTTCTACGATCCGCCACGCACGGAGGGCGGCCGCCTGCACGACCCGCTCCGCGTTTCGTATCTGCGTTCGCATCTGAATGCGGCACTCGATGCCATCGAGCGGGGTGTCGACGTGCGCGGCTACTATGCCTGGTCGCTGCTCGACAACTTCGAATGGAGCCTCGGCTACTCGAAGCGTTTCGGCATCGTGCACGTAGACTTCGAGACACAGGCGCGAACACTCAAGGACAGCGCCCGCCTGTACTCGCGCATTATCGCAACCAACGGCACCGCCCTCGTGGATGACACCGGCGCATGATGAATGTCGATCCCGCTGAACCGCCTCGATCCCCGATGGCCCTCGTTCTCTGAGCTGATGCTCCGCCGTATGGACC
>JBOHRL010000043.1:0-4050 GCA_050732695.1 Longimicrobiales bacterium
ATCGCGCTGGCGCGGAAGCGGTACGCATGAAGAACCGTCTGAAGGTGCTGCGTGCGGAGCGGGATTGGTCGCAGGAGTCGCTGGCGCGTGCAGTTGGGGTTTCGCGGCAGACGATCCATTCGATCGATACAGGAAAGTATGATCCGTCGCTGCCGCTTGCGTTCGCGCTGGCGGAGACGTTCGGGCAGCCGATCGAAGCCATCTTCTTCCCCGAGCCGCGGACGTCCGAGTGAGCCGAGGCGGCCACCGTGGAGGTGTGGGTTCCGCCATGTTCACCGGTCACCATTCGCGACGAACCGGCTGCGGCTCAGAGCGGCGATGGCGCCGGCCAGGAACGTCGCTCCGAGGACCGATACCGCGCCCGCCGCGCGCGGGTGCAGCGCAGCGCGCGTATAGAGACTCGTCCGCTTGGTGCGACCCGTCCAGTTGCGGCCGCGCTCGCCGCCGTCGAATGCGACGGGAGCGTACAGATTGTCGGGCCGGTCGTCCGTCGGCCGCTCGGTCATCTGCGCTTCGAATATCGAGTGCTCCATATAGCGGTCGGCAAGTCCTGGTACGTGTTCGGCAATGCTGAGCACCCGGCCCATCCCGCCGGTGATCACGTCGCGCACCTGGTGCTGCGCGCAGTGCAGGATGGCACGCGCCACGATTTCTGGTGCGTAGACTGGAGGAACCGGTTGCGGCTCGACGCCAATGTAGCTTCTGGCCTTGTCGAACAGCGGCGTGTCGATGCTGCCCGGCTTGATCAAAGTCACGGCAATGGGAACACCCGCCTCCTCGAGCTCCATGCGCAGGGTATCCGTGAACGCTCTGAGGGCCTGCTTGGTAGCACTGTAATTTCCCTGTAGAGGGATCGCTCGATCGGCGACAGCGCTCGCGATGTTGATCAGCGCGCCGCCATCCCTGTACAGATGCCGGACCGCCGTGCGGCTGCCGTACACCTGCCCCCAGTAGTTGACGTCGAATTGCCGTCGCATGTCCTCGAGCGGGACGTCCATGATGCGACCGTAGACGGCAACGCCGGCATTATTGACCCAGGTGTCGATTCTGCCGAAGGCCGTCAGTGCGGCTTCGGCTATGCCTTCGACCTGAGCGGCATCGGCGACATCGGCCACCTGGTGCACCGCGCGTCCGCCGGCGTCACGGATGGAGTGGACGGCGCCGTCAAGATCGTGTTCGTTGCGGGCGGCAAGGACGACGCAGGCGCCTTGCTGTGCCGCAAGCCTGGCAGTAACGCGGCCGATTCCGCTCGATGCGCCGGTGATCACGATGACCTGCTCGGCGACCGGTTTCAGTGTAATATTCATGTGGTACGCACCTGTGTGGTTCGAGGTCGATGGTGGATCAGTCCGTCGGCGAGTGCGAACAAACGATCGCCCGCGTTCGCGGTGAGCGCTTCGGGAGGCGGCTGGCGTATGAGGTGGAACGTACCCTGCCGGTGCAAAACATCAGCGTGCGAGTTGCCGGCCGCGTCACGCCAGAAGCGGAGCGTTGCTGTTGCGCCGCCGAGGCGGAGTCCGTGCAGCACGATTTCAGGCAGCCAGCTCGGCAGCATCGGATCGACGATCAGCAGTTCGAGCGGCGCAACCGGCTGCAAGCCGAGCATGGAGTGCAGAAGCAGCGTGAAGCCGCTGGCGTTCCAGAGCTGTGGTGTATTCGCTCGCGGGTACGCCGCAGGCAGCCGCAGATCGGTGCGTGCATGACCGCTGATGGTTTCCGGGATCCGATAGTCAGGATAGAGCGCCGCGAGGTCGAAGAGGGCGCGCGTGAGATCAGCCGCGCGCGCATCGAAGCCGAACCGTCTCAGGCCAAAGACAAGCGTCGCGTTTTCCACGGCCCACACGCTGCCGCGGTGGTAACTGATGGGATCGTACGCAACGTGCTGTGTCGACAACGTGCGGATGCCCCAGCCGGAGAAGACGTCGGGACTGAAGAGCCGGCCAACGAGCGGAGGCAAGTGCTCATCGTCCACGATGCCCGCGGTCAGACAGTGTGCCGCGTTGCTCGTAACCGCGCGCACGAGATTCTTTTCCGGATCGAGCGCCAGGCCGATGCAGCGCTGCTCGTCGACCCACCAGTCACGGTTGAAGCGCTTCTTCAACTCGGCTGCCGCACTCCGGTACGCCGCGCCGTCCTCGCGATCTTCCATGATCCAGCACAACACGGCCATCAACTGCTGCGCCGCATACCAATAGCCCTGGATCTCGCACGTCGCGATCGGACTCGGCACAGGCGAACCGTCGTCGTAAACGATGGCATCGCCAGAATCTTTCCAGCCCTGGTTCTTGGTGCCGGCCGGTGATCGGGTCATGTACTCGAGATAGCCGTCACCATCCGCATCGCCACACGTCCTTGCCCAGTCGAGAATGCGGCGTGCCGTATCCCAATGTCGCGCGATGTGTGACTTCTCGCCGGTCCACGCGTACAGGTGTGCGAGGCCTACGACGAACATGAGCGGACTCGCGAAGTCGGCGTAGTAGGCGCCAAAAGGATTGATGTCGAGGCGGGCAAGCGGACCGAGCCGGACCTGATAGGGAATGCGTCCAGGTTGTTCATCGTGCCAATCATCGAAGCGATTACTTTGCAGCCGGCCCAGCCGGACGAGCGCGGCATCGAGGGACGCGCCGCGATCAAGCATGGCCGCCTGCCAGCCGGCCGTGATCGCGTCGCGCCCGAACAGTGCAGGATACGCAGGCATGCCCGCCTGCAGTGCAAGCCACTCGTCGGGCTCGCCGTAAAGAAGTGGAAACGAGGCAATGTCACGCGTACTCGCGCCGATGGTCGCGGCCGTGTGGCCGCCGCACGGCGCGTCGACTTTCGTGAACGCGGAAGACCATGAATCGAGGAATGCCTTGCAATGTGCGGCATCCGATGGCACGATCGCATCGACCGAATCATGGGGTTCGACCATCAACCGCAGCGTTGCTTGCTGCTGCGGCGCAATCTCGAGGCGCGTGGAAAGACCGCCATCGACGCAACGCCATACCGACGGTCCGATAGCGTGAATGCAGGTGCTGTAGCCGAGATCGCGATTCTCACAGACGATGCGCAGCCAGTCCGCTCCGGTTTCCACACGTACAACGGCATCCCGGCCGCGGCTCCCCGCCTGCGCTTCCTGAATGTCGGCAAAATCCGCGCTGACCGCCCAGCTAACATCGAAGGAGACGACGCGCAGCGATCGGTTCTCGATGCTCAGCACGGCGGACAGTCCTGCGACGCCGGCTGTGTATTCGAGGTTCAAACCGAGCGCACGATGCGGAATTCCGTGCTCATCCGTCGTGATGGTATCACCGGATTGACCCGTTCCTCCACCGCCGAACTCGGACAGCTCCGGGTGCACGTAGTCGAACCGCAGCACGGAAGGCGAATCGGTCACCGCCTGACACAACCATGGCGGGACGCCATCGATACGAAGCCGCAATTCGCGCAGGTAGCGCGCTTCACGGAAGTAGAACCCGCTGAGATCGAGGTCCGGGCTGCATTCGCCCCGTGTGTCGACCACGAGCAGCGATTGGCCAAGCCACGCGTAGCGCTGATCGGGCCGGACGTGAAGCTGCGGCATCGGTTCCTTTCCTCGAATTCGCGGATTCTGGAACCGCAACAAGCGAGCCCACGGTCCGGCGAGGAAGTTTCCGCGCGAAGTTCGCGACCGGCCGGCGGGATGCCTCTTACCGGAATCGGCCAGGCCGATTCACTCTCTCCTCGCCGCGGCACGAGGGACGGAGCAAGTTCTCAGGAAGGTGTTGCGGCGGGCGGCACTGTTGAATCGCGCTTCGCGTGGCCTCGAAGCGGCGGGCGGCACTGCTGAATTACGCTTCGTGAGGCCTCGAAGCGGCGGGCGAGCTCTTCCGCGCTCGCTTCGCGTTGGCAGGCTGGCGTTCAACGCATGTCGGCCAGAATGTCGATTGCCTCTCTCCGCACCGATGCATCGGGATGGGTTTCGACCACGCGGCGCAGCAGGGGCGGCGCGACGTCGCGCGGCTCTCTTGATGGCCAATGTCCACGAGCGAAACGATCGCGGCCTCATGTGGGCCGTGGAGGATCTCGCGG
>JBOHRL010000044.1:0-14105 GCA_050732695.1 Longimicrobiales bacterium
ATCGCCTGAGAGAACGAGTTGCTTCCACAAACGCTCCGAATGCCCCCGCGCGAACTCCCGTGTCAGGGCGTCGAACGCGCCCATCCGCTTGACCGCCACCAGAAAGGGCTTCGTCTTCGGATAGCCCGCCGGCGACAAGGGAATTGATCTGCTCGCGGACGTGATCTTCCAGCACCGCGGGTCCGAGCCCGTGATCGTCGGGCTCCTTCGCAGGTGCGCGCGCCACGCGTCGATCTGCTGCTCGAGGGAGTCCACCGCCGCTTCTTCTTTCCGGCGCATGGGTCACCGCGAAACTAGGCGTCCGCCGCGTGGATGTCAAGTACTTTGTGAGGCAAAATGGACAGCGCGGGCGACCGGGCGGGCGGGCCATTGCCGCCGTCCGCCTCTTGCGGCGTAGCCAGGATGTACGACCTCGTCACGTTCATGCGGCAGCTTGGCCTCAGCTGAACTGGCTGGATTTCCGAGGCGTCGAACCTCATGTTCCTGAGCGACAGGAGAACAACCATCGCCACGAAGCCTGAAGTACGGTCGGGATCACGATGAGCGACCCGGCGGTGAGAGTCGCAGCGGGAGCGGAGCCGCGCGAGGCCACGGTCCGTGGCAGCGCGGAGGGCTTTCGGCAGGACATCACGGTTGGGCCCCACACCTTCGTTGCGGACGAACCGGCGGCGGTGGGAGGGACTGACACGGGTCCGGGCCCTTACGACCTGCTGATCGCCGCCCTCGGCGCCTGCACGTCGATGACGGTGTCGCTCTACGCTCGGCGCAAGCAATGGCCTCTGGATTCCGTGACGGTGAGGTTGCGACACTCGAAGATCCATGCGGCCGACTGCGAGAACTGCGAGACGAAGGACGGTATGCTCGACCGCATCGAGCGTGACGTCGAGTTCCACGGTGCGCTGAGCGCTGAGCAACGAGTGCGGCTCCTCGAAATCGCGAACAAGTGTCCCGTCCACAGAACGCTCAGCTCCGAGATTGACATCACGACGCGGCTGGTGTGAACAAGCATTGAACCCGCACGCCATCGCGGGTGCTCGGGTCGGCTTCGTCGAGATGTTCGCGGTGGCGGCTGCCGTCGAGTTCATCGTGGGCATCAATGCGCGCGCCCGGTTACGGCGCATTCACCCACTTGATGAGCGCTTCGATCGATGTGTGCTCGATCCAGTGGCCGCCCGGCTCGTCGACGGTGAAGAGATTGGCGCCGGCATCGCGCAACGCGCCCCGGCCGGCGGTTGCCATCGCGAATGGAATCGCGGGATCCATCCGGCCGTGCGCCCAGAAGAAACGCTGGCCGGCAACCGTGTTCGCGTCCACGCGCACACGCGGGTGGCTCGGAAGGAAACCACTCAGGTTGGCGATGCTCGCCGGCCGCGGCGTCTGGAATGCGCCGGCTTGCGGGGGCAGTCCGGCGCCGTTTGCGGCCAGCGCATAACCGAGACTTACGGTTCCGCCCTGCGAGAAACCGCCCAGGACCACCTGGTTTGCCGCTGCACCGGTGAGCGCGGGCAGCGCGGCGAGCAGTTCGGCGACTTCGACGAGACTGCGCGCGAAGCTGTCCGGCTCGGGCCGGTCGCCGCCGAGGTAGCGATACCACGCCCAGCCGCCGCCGTACCCCCATTCGCTGCCCGCAAACGGGCCGCGCGGCAGCAGGATCGTCCAGTTCGCCGGCAGCAGCGGTCGCAGGCCCGACAGATCCGTCTCATCGGCGCCGCGGCCGTGCAACAGCACGACCGTCCTGTCGTCCTCGCCGGTCGCCTTCGCCGCGCCGGGGAATCGCACGTAATGAAGCATTATGGATGGCCTCAGGGCAGGGGCACGAGGGATTCCTCGAGTTCGGCCCGCCGCGGTTCGAGCCAGGGCGGCAACCGCAGGCTGTGTCCGAGCTGCGATGCGTCCTCGTCAATGGCGAAGCCGGGGCCGTCGGTCGCGATCTCGAGAAGCTGGCCATCCGGCGCACGGAAGTAGATACTCCGGAAGTATGCGCGATCCTGAACGGGCGTGACTTCGACAGCGAGGGTCGCCAGATGGTCGCGCCACGCGGCCTGCTCCTCGTCGCTCGATGCGCGGAACGCGATGTGGTGAGTCTGGCCGACCCCCGGCCTCGAGAAGTAGGTCGAGTTGCGCCAATCGAAGAGAGTATACGAGCTGCCGGGCGTGACGGACTTGCCATCATAGCGCGCCCAGAACCAGTGCGGCGTCCTGCCATCGTCCTGGTTGACAGACTTCTTCACCAGACGAAGGCCCAGCGCTTCCTCGTAGAAGTCATGGGCGCGTTCGATGTCATCGGTGATCCCGGTGATGTGATGGATGCCCTCGAGGCGCATGTCGTCGCTGATTGCGGTGACCGGCTCGGGCCACGTGCGCGCGCGGATCGCTGGTTCATCGCGTTGGCCGCGCATCTGCGACGGCTTCGGCTGGATCACGCTCTGACCGAGCGCATCGACAGGTTCGTCCAACGTGTAGCCCGGGCCACGGGTCGCGATCTCGAGGATCTGGCCATCCGGGTCCGCGAAATAGATGCTGTGGAACCAACCCCGATCGTACGGCCCTGATACGGCGACACCCGCGTCCTCGAGCCGGCGCTTCCACTTGAGCTGCGCGTCCTCGGTTGCAACACCGAGGGCGAGGTGATGCACGCCGCCCACTCCCCAATGACCTTTCTTCACGTTCCGCCACTCGAAGAAGGTCAGCAACGTGCCCGGAGCGCCGCGTGCATCGCCGAAATACAGATGGTACGATCCCGGATCGTCGAAATTGACCGTCCGCTTCACGAGCACGAGACCGAGAACGTCGCGGTAGAAGCGGACCGTCCGCGGCGCATTCGACGAAACCATCGTAATATGATGGAATCCCTGCGTAGTCAGTGTCACGGATACTCTCGATTCTCGCGCTCCAGCGCGATCGTGGTACAGTCGAATCCGTGCAGAACGAATGTCACGAATCACTCACGGTTATCCGGCACCAGCGAATTCCATCGGCGTACTCGGTGCGTCCGAGAAGGATGCCCTCGATCGCCCGATGGACGTCGTACTCCGCCCGGACAGGGCGCGTAGCCAACGAGATCGCCCAGGTGGTAGACAGCACCGACATCCGGCCTCGCATCGATGTCCGCGAGCACGGCTTCCAGCGCGGGCAAATTCGCGTGAACGTCGCTGATGAGTGCGTAACGCATCATCTCTTCGCTCAGGTCGCTGGCTCTGTGAGTTCGAGGCTCATCGCGACGGCGGACGCCGGACACGCCTCGCGGAATTCGACGCTGCGCTGGATCTCCGCCGAAACTTCCTCCCATCTCCCGCCGCTCCCGCATGTTCGTCATCCTGGCCGCAGGCGGACGCCAGTATGATCACGGCGAAAAGCGCCGCGGTCTTCGTTCGCGAGGTCATCCTTAGCTCTCCTTCCAGGTCCAAGGGTTCGAGTGCTGTGTCAGACGCCCGCGCCCACCAGATCGTGTGCTCGATCCCGTCGGTCCTGAGACGCCGCCGGGGCGCGTTGTGCGCGGCGTACTTCCCACTCTTTCCAGATTGAGTAGATCGCCGGGATGACGACGAGCGTCAGGATCGTAGACGAGATCATCCCGCCGACCATGGGCGCGGCGATCCGCTTCATCACGTCCGCGCCGGTGCCGTGGCTCCAGAGAATGGGTAGCAGACCCGCGGTGATCGCTGTAACGGTCATCATCTTGGGGCGGACACGTTCGACTGCGCCGTACTGGACCGCGGCGTCAACATCGTCACGCCCGCGCATGCGGGCCGCCTCGCGTCGGTCGCGGTAGGCATGGTCGAGGTAGAGCAGCATGATGACGCCGGTCTCGGCGGCGACGCCCGCGAGCGCGATGAAGCCGATCGCCGTCGCGACGCTCATGTTGTAGTCGAGAAGCCACATCAGCCACACGCCGCCGACGAGCGCGAACGGCAGGCTGAGCATGACGATGGCCGACTCGGCCACGCTGCCGAAGTTCCAGTAGAGGAGCAGGAAGATGATGACGAGCGTGATCGGCACGACATAGCGGAGGCGGCGGTTCGCGCGCTCCATCGCTTCGAACTGCCCCGACCATTCGAGTCGATAGCCGGATGGCAGGTCGAGCCGCTCATCGAGCACCGCCTTGGCGTCCGCCACGTAACCGCCGATGTCGCGGCCGCGGACGTCGACGTAGACGATGTTGTTCAGGTAGGCGTTCTCACTCTTGATCAGCGGTGAGCCGCGAACGACCTCGACGCGGGCGAGTTGTCCGAGCGCGACCTGCGCGCCGGCCGGCGTGGGGACGAGGACAGAGCGGATCCGCTCGGGCGAATCCCTCAGCGCGCGCGGATAGCGCACGAGCACACTGTACCGCTCCCGGCCGTCGATCACCTCACCCGCGTACATGCCGCCCACCGCGGCCATCATCGCCATCTGCACATCGTCCACCGTCATGCCGTAGCGCGCCGCGGCCAGGCGGTCTACCTCGATGTCCAGGTAGCGCCCTCCGAGCGCGCGCTCCGCGAAGACCGAGTTCGTCCCCTCCACCGTATGGAGCGCGCCCTCGATATCCCTGCCGATCCGGTCGAGCACGGCCAGCTCGGGACCGAAGATCTTGATGCCGACGGGAGTCTTGATTCCCGTGGCGAGCATGTCGAGCCGATTCTTGATCGGCATCGACCACATGTTGGCGACACCGGGCGTCGTCACGGTGCGGTTCAGCTCGGAGACGATCGAGTCGCGGTCGACGCCCTTCCGCCATTCGTCCTCCGGCTTCAGGATGGCGACCGACTCGATCATGGACATGGGCGCCATGTCCGTCGCGCTCTCCGCCCGCCCGATCTTGCCCAACACCATGTCGACCTCCGGAATCGATGCCATCGCCGCATCCCGCTGCGTGAGGATCTGCTTCGCCTGTCCCGTGCCCACGGCCGGGAAGAGAGACGGCATGTCCATCACGCTGCCTTCGTCGAGCGACGGCATGAACTCGCTCCCGAGCCGCGTCCAAGGCACGATCGTCAGCGCGAGGACGGCGACCGCAGCGCCGATGACGCCCCAGCGGTGGCGGAGCACGAACGTGATGATCGGACGGTACAGCCGGATCAGCACGCGGTTCACCGGATTCGCCGCTTCCGGCTTCACGCCGCCGCGGATGAACAGCCCCATCATGACGGGGACGAGCGTGATCGAGAGCAGGGCGGCGGCCGCCATCGAGAGCGTCTTCGTCCAGGCGAGCGGGTGGAAGAGACGGCCCTCCTGCGCTTCCAGCGCGAATACCGGCAGAAAGCTGAGCGTGATGATGAGCAGCGAGATGAACAGCGATGGGCCGACCTCCCGTGCGGACTCCGTCACCAGCTCCCAATGCGTCTCCCGCGGCCTGCCGGGCTGTGTGGAACGGAGAGCGGCATCGGCCTCCCGCTCCATGTGCTTGTGCAGGTTCTCGACCATCACGATCGCGGCATCGATCATGGCGCCGATGGCGATGGCGATGCCGCCCAGGCTCATGATGTTGGCGCTGATGCCGAGGATGCGCATTGCGAGGAACGCCATGAGAATGCCGATCGGCAGCGTGAGGACCGCGACGAGCGCGCTGCGCGCGTGCAGGAGGAAGAGCAGTGTGACGAGCGCCACGATGATCGCCTCCTCGGCCAGCTTCTCGCGGAGCGTGTGGATCGCACGCTCGATCAGGCCGCTCCGGTCGTAGCCGGTCACGAACGTCACACCCGCCGGCAGCGCCTGCTGGACTTCCTCCATCTTCTCCTTGACGCGCTCGATCACCGCGAGCGGATTCTCCCCATAGCGCATGATGACCCAGCCCGTGACGACCTCGCCCTGCACCAGCCGCCCGCCGTCATCGCGGAACGCGAGGTCCGCGATCCCGCGACGGATCTCCGGGCCGACGTTCACGGTTGCGACATCTTCGACGGTGACCGGCACACCGCCGGGACCGGTCCCGATCGGAACCGCACGCACGTCGCCGAGGCCGTCGAATCTGCCCGAGCTCCGCACGACGTATTCGGCACCGCCCATCTCGATGACCCTGCCACCCACGTCCTGGTTCGAGGCGCGCACGGCGGCGACCACACGATCGATGGGGATGTCATAGGCGAGGAGGCGAGCCGGGTCGACTTCGATCTGGTATTGCTTCTCGAAGCCGCCGAGCGATGCGATCTCAGCGACACCCGGCACCGCTGTCAGCGCCGGGCGGACGGTCCAGTCCTGGAGGCTCCGCAGCTCTGCGAGGTTGAGCGCGCCGGAAGTGTCGGCCAGGATGTACTGCATGACCCAGCCGACGCCCGTGGCGTCGGGGCCGAGCATCGGCATGGCTCCTTCGGGAAGTCGGCCGCGTACGCCATTCAGATATTCGAGCACGCGGCTGCGGGCCCAGTAGAGATCGACATCGTCGTCGAAGACGACGTAGACGGCGGAGAGCCCGAACTGGCTCATGCCGCGGACGTAGCGTGTACCCGGCACCTTGAGCAGCTCGGTGGAGAGCGGGTAGGTGACCTGATCCTCGACGAGCTGCGGGGCCTGCCCCGACCACTCAGTCATCACGATCACCTGGACGTCCGACAGATCCGGAATCGCGTCGACCGGCGTCCGCAGCAGCGACCACAGCCCGGCAACCGAAAGTGCCACGGTCGCGAGCACGACGAGGAGCCGGTGCCGGACCGACGATTCGATGATGTGCTTCAGCATGTCGGCTACCGCTCCCGCCGTGGCATCTCCATACCCTTCATCCTGCCGCTGTCCTGACCCATTCCTTCCATGTCGGGCATGTCCATGGCGTCCATGTCGGACGTATTCATCTGGCCCATCATCGCCTTCATCACCTCGGCGAGGTTGGATTCGGAATCGAGCAGGAACTGCGCGGAGGTCACGACGCGCTGGCCCGGCTCGAGACCCGACAGGACCTCCGCCAGATCGCCGGCGATGCGCCCGATCTCGACGTCCTGCGGCACGATCCGTCCGTCTCCCATGTCCACGAACACGATGCTTCGCTCGCCCGTGTTCACGACCGCCGAAGCCGGTACCGTCAAGGCGCTGCGCAGCGGAGCCGACAGGCGAACAGTCGCGTACATCCCTGGCTTGATGCGTCCACCCGGATTCGGGATTGCGATCCTCGCCTTCAACGTTCTGGCCTGCTGTTGCAGCGTGGGGTACACGTACTCGACGCGTCCGATCAGCGGACGTCCCGGAAACGCCGCCAGCTCGACGGTCGCGGCGTCGCCCTCTGCCATCATTGCGGCATCCGCTTCACGGAGTTCCGCCTGGACCCAGACCTCCGAAAGGTCGGCAATCGTATAGAGCGATGTGCCCGCCTGTACGCCCTGCCCGACGAGAACGTTCTTCTCCACCACGACGCCGGATACGGGAGCGTGCATCGTCAACGTGCGCTGAGCGCGGCCGCTTCTCAGGATCTCCTCGATCTGCGCTTCGGAGATGTCCCAGAGCCGGAGGCGCTGACGTGCCGCGGCGACCAGATCCGTGCTTCCCGCGGGAACGCCGGGCACGCTGCTGCGCGAGAGACCTTCCTCGAGACGTGCGGCGAGGAGCAGCTCCTCCTGCGCGGCGACCAGCTCCGGCGAGTAGATCTCGAGCAGGGGCTGCCCCTGCCGGACCGGCTGACCCGTGAAGTCGACGTACAGGCGTTCGATGTAGCCGGAAAACTTCGGCGTGACGCTCGCCATCCGGGTCTCATCGAACCCGACGATGCCGACGGTACGCACCGGCTCGGTCAGCGTGCGCTCCTCGACGAAGTCGAAGGTGACGCCGAACTGGCGGATCTGATCGGCGGTGAGCCGAACGGATCCACCACCGCCCGTATTCATGCCGTCCATCTCCATGCCTTCCATGCCGCTCATGTCCGTCGCGTGCGCCTGGTCGCGCGGTTCCTCGCGGCGATCGCCCGTCTCGCGTACCAGCCAGATCGCAACGAGGGCGATCACGATCGCGAGCACCGCGGCGAGGAGCCACTTTGTGCGTCCCGGCATGTCGCCGGCCCTCTTCCACGGACTCATGGCAACACCTCCGCCGCCAGGATCCGCTCCAGCTCGGCTACGCTGTTCGCGAAATCGGTGAGGGCGCGATAGTAGGCGATCTCGTAGTCGAACAGCGTTGTCTGGTTCTCGAGCAGAGTCAGGAAGTCGACGCGCCCGACCTGAAAGCTGCTCGTCGCGGCGGCGAGCGCCGCCCTGCCCTGGGGAATGATCGCTCCCACGAAGAGGCCGAGTTGCGCGCGATCGCGCTCGAGGTCCGCGTACCGTTCCGCGACCGCAGCGCGGAGGTCGTTCACCATGGCATGGCGATCGGCCTCGAGCGCCGTAACCTCCGCGCTGGCCTCGGCTATTTGCTGGTCCTGCCGGCTACCGCGATGAAGCGCGAGAGGCGCAGAGACGATCACGCTGACCATGTCGCTGCGGTCCGCACGCTGGCTGTACTGAACGGAGAGATCGAAGTCGGGCAGGTGCGCCTTGCGCGCGAGCTGCACGCGGGCCGTCCGTGCGGCGATCTCGGCTTCATGCGCGCGCAGCGCCGGGCTGCTGCTGATCGCGCGCTCCTGGAGCGCTGCCAACGGCGGGAGCGGCGAGTCCGGCGCGCGCGCGCCGAGCGACGATGCGAAGCGAATCGCTGCGGGCGTGTCCGCGACGGCCGCTCTGGCAATCCGCTCTGGAATGGACGGTCCTGCGACTGCCGTCTCGCTCGGCCGGTCGAGCAGCGCGTTCAGGCGCGCGAGAACGCCTCTCCGCTCCTCCGCGAGCGCGACTGCCTGCTCCGCCAGCCGGGCCGTCTCGACGCGTGCTTTGAGCACGTCCGGCTGGGTGCCGGTCCCCACGACATAACGCGACTCCGTCACCTGCATGAAGCTCAGCAGGAGCTTCTGATTCTGTTCGAGGATTACGAAGGCGTGATCGAGGAACGCGAGCTCGAAGTAGGTCTTCCGAACCTCGGCCACGATGTCCAGCTCGGTTGCCCGCAGCCGCGCCCCTGCGGCTTCGAGCTCTCGCTCGGCTGCCCTTCGCGCGAGTGCGAGCTTGCCCGGAAACGGCAGCGTCTGTCCGATCGCCACGGTCTTCATCGTCATCAAGTCACCGAATCCCGGCTCCGCGATCGGCAGGTTCATGATGCCCACGCCCAGCATCGGGTCCGGGAGCGTTCCCGCCGGCCCGACCCGCGCGCGGGCGGCATCGATCCGCTGGCGTGCCGCGCGTATGGTTGGATTCACCTCGAGCGCGCGCGCGATCAGCGAATCGAGCTGGGCGGACGCCGCAGCAGCCTCGGCGGAAGGCGAACGTGCGGGTAGCGCCTGGCCCTGGACCGGCGCCCCGGTGACCAGAAAAGCGAGCAGCGCAACACCGAACGTTGCTCCGTCCGTCGCTCGTCGAGCGGATGCGCGCCATGTGATTCTGCCCGCGATGCTCCTCTGCTTCATCGATGACCTCGTCGTAGTCCGTTCCCGTGATCACACATTTGCGACCGCCGTTCTGCCAGCGACACGCTGTGCGATCGGTCCCTGCCGCACGTGCGCGCAGGCAGAGAAGAATCAAGGTTCGTTGTCTGGGACTGGAACCGGAGTGGATCCGGTGCTGATGGACTAGGCCTTCGGAGGATGGAAGATCGAGTGGGCGTGCAGGAGGTGAGCGCTGAGGTCGGCCGTGACCGGCGGCAGTGCCCTCACCGGTGCCGGCTCGATCGTGAGTGTCACCGTCGCGGGCAAGGAAGCGGAGGCGGCACAACCGACACCGCCAGGGAGCGCGAACGGGCAGTCTCCATCGTAGTCGCCAGGCGCACGCTGGTCGTTGCCGTTCCCCGGCGGATCGTCGTGGCGAGCAGGCACGTCGTCCATACCGGCCATGTCCGCCATCGAGGATTCGCGCATCTCCGCCATGGAGGGATCGCACGCCGATGCCCACGCCGCTTCCGAGAAGGAGAGGACGAGCGTGGACAGGAGCACGAGGCCGACGATCCGAGAACGAGTGCGTGGCATGGATTAAAGCTAAAGAGTCAGCTTCGGATCTTCAAGCCGTCAGGCGTTCCAGCCGCGTGGAGATCGACCGCGAGATGCCCCCTGCGGCAGTTCCAACGTGCGATTTGCCCGCTTGCCGTCTGTCAAGCCGAGCGGCTCGAGTGCCTGCTCGACGCCGCCGTGCGCGCGAACTGGACGTAGTCGGGAAGTTCGTCCGCGCTCACGACGACACATCCCCCGGCGCCCGCGTGGCGCACGGCGTTCTGGATGAGGTTCGGTCGATGCGTGCCTCCCCGCTTCGTGGACAGGGAT
Organism: Longimicrobiales bacterium; assembly: GCA_050732695.1. GTDB lineage: Bacteria > Gemmatimonadota > Gemmatimonadetes > Longimicrobiales > RSA9 > JBFFZF01. The sequence continues at coordinate 10,238 of JBOHRL010000044.1, forward strand.
GCTTACGCTCGGCTCGGCGAAGTCCACCGCGGGGTTACCAATTCGAGAATCAGGAAACTAGTAATGCGGGCAGCGGCGACCTTGCTAGTGCTGTACGAGCGGATGTGATTCGAACCGGCTGAAACAAGTGCGGCGGCGAAGTACTCACCTTTCCGGTTACGGACGACACTTGACCAGCCACCGGCGGTTAGAGAGTCTTGGTCACTACCGAGCGTCGTTTCGCGCGCGAGCTGAATGCGGCAGGATCGGCACCGGACCTCTTCAGAAACCCAAACCCTGTCATCAATGCGCTCATAATTCACCCGTCACCTCTTATGAGCCCTGCCCGTTTTCGCTCACAATCCATTCACACCGTTCAGTATCCATCAGATACTTGCGGATCGCCGCATAAGGCCTACCCTCTGTCGAAAGGTCCTGCACTACAATGAAAAGCGTATCACCACGGAATGCTACCCACGGCTGCGGATCGCGCGGCGCTGGAATCGCAGCATCAGGGCAGGTGCTGCGCCTTTGAGTGTCGACGACGGACACGTATAGACTTGCGAGCAGCCGGTTGTTCGATAGCTCCTGATCGGCCGCTACGTAGGCGACGTACCCATTCGGTAGCTGAGCTAACGCCCAAGGCACGGATACCTGGTACAGCGCGGGTTCCGCGGTTCGAGGATCATCTGTGATCCGCTCGAGGAGGTCGGGGCGTGCACCGTGTCGCTGGATCACCGGAACATGTATGCTGTCATAGGAGGGTTCATCGAAAGCCCCGACAAAAAGGTAGTCAGAACCCTGGACAGCAACAGCAACCGTGTCATCCGTTCCGAGCGTCGTAACCTGAACGTACGAGAACATATGATCGAGTACCACACTTCGACCAAGCGGACTCGGGAACGGACCACCGAGGGCGGGTGAATCCGCTGTGATCTGGAGTGCTCCAACGGTCGTTCGCCGGTCGCGGTCGACCCGCCCGAAGAAGAGGCGTCCATCCAGGGCTTGCCCCGGCACTGAGAAGCCGCCCAGAGCCGCCTGCTGGCGGAAACGTCCCGACGGGTACTCGAAAATCTCGACCAGTGCTCCATCCTTCACGAAGAGAAGCGAGTCCGCATCCACCACCAACACACCGGGCTGCGCCACGAACTCACCAGGTCCCTTTCCGCGCCTCCCGATGGAGCCAACGTAGCTTCCATCGGCAGCGTAATGATGCACGGTCATGTTCCTGCCATCCGATATCAAGTAGGTTCCGTCCGCAGGTGCGGCAAACCCGAATGCATGCCCCAGGAAACTGGAATCTGATTCGGCGAGCAGGACCGTATCCACGAGGATGAGTTCTGCCGATGGTAGCGACGGCGCTGATGATGGGCTATCGGAACTCGCACATCCCACCATGCAGAAGATCCATGTCAAGTGTCTCACATTCGCGGCGACTGGATGAGCGGCGAATTGGCGGCGCATAAGCCTCACTCGCGACCGGGAAGGCGGGAATCTGCCTCCTCGAGCGGGAGAGGCTCTCCCACTCGAGGGCAGGGTTCGAATTAACCGCGCTGAATCGCGACGAGGAAGAGACGCACGGCGTATCGGCACATGGTCCGCCTCGCGATGGCACGGGACTCCGTAAGTGACCAAAAGTCTATGTGACGCGCAATGGGGCGACCCTCGAATGCTCTCGGGCCGAGTCAGCGGTTGGTTCGGGCTGACTACGACCCCCTGTCCCGGGTCATTGGATGAGGGCGCCTTTCGATCGACGGCGTGCAGTAGTCGGTCTGGGTGTGCCCGGGTATGCTACCGGCTACCAGCAACGTCGCGCCGAACTCACCGAATGCATCACAGCGCAGCATCTCCTTCCTCGCCCGTGCGGATCCGCCGCCCTCGCTCGACCGGAAGGACGAAGATCTTGCCGTCGTCGCGGCGGCCGGTCCGCGCCGTCTTCTCGATCACCTCCATGACAGTGGACGACTGCTCGTCCGATACGACGATTTCGATCCGTGCGGTTTCCGTGAAATCGGTCAGTTCGGCGCGCCGACTATCCGGCGGCTCCTCTACCTTTCCGCGTCCGAATCCGCGCGCGTCCGTGACGGTCATTCCGGGAAAGTGCGGGATATGCTCGAGCGCGCGCGTGACGGGATCCAGTCGATCCGGCCGCAGGAACGCAACGATCATCTTCATGCATGGCTCCTCCGTGATCGGCGGAGCGGCCGTGAGGCCGGCCCCGTCGTCGTGATCAGAACCGCACGGGCTCCCGGTGCAGCCACCCGTACAGAACCGGCAGCACAAGCAGCGTGAGCGCGGTGGACGTGACCAGCCCGCCGACGACGGTCACCGCAAGCGGCCGCTGCACCTCCGATCCGGGTCCGGTGGCGAACAGCAGGGGGATGAGGCCGAGCATAGCGCAGAGCGCCGTCATGAGCACCGGCCGCAGACGAAGCATCGCGCCGCGTTCGACGGCCTCGCGGATGGGAAGCCCCTGCTCGCCGTGCAGTTGATTGAAATACGTGATCAACACCACACCGTTCAGCACGGCGATGCCGAAGAGCGCGATGAAGCCGACGCTCGACGGCACAGACAGGTTCTGCCTCGCGATGAGCAGCGCCGCCAGGCCACCCACCAGCGCCAGCGGGATGTTCAGATAGATGAGCAAGGCTTCCTTCATCGAGTTGAAGGAGGCGAACAGCATTCCGAAGATGAGGAGCAGCGTCATCGGCACGACGATCATGAGCCGGCGATTGGCGGCCTGGGCAAGCTCGAACTGGCCACCGTAGGTCACCAGGTAGCCGGGAGGCAGCTCCACCTCTTCGTTGATGCGTTGCTGCGCCTCTGTCACAAGCGACCCCATGTCGCGGCCGCGCGCATTCAGCTGCACCGTGATGAAACGCTGATTGTTCTGTCGCGAGATTTGACGGGGTCCGATGAGGGTCTCGACGTCGGCCACCTGGCCGAGCGGCACGAGCGAGCCGTCCGCCGCCTGGAGCAGCAGCGCCTCCACGTCCTCAGGCCCCGCCCGGTACGCCTCTTCGAAGCGCACGAAGATCGCCCAGCGCCGTTCTCCTTCGAACAGCTGGCCGGCGGCCGTGCCGCCGATCGCCGCACGCACGGCTTCCTGCACCTCCTCGACGGGAATGCCGTACCGGGAGAGCGCCGCACGGTCGAGCGTAATGCGCAGCTGCGGCTGGCCGGTGATCTGGTCGACCTGTACCTCGGACGCACCCTCGACACTCCGCACGATCGCCGCTACCTCACCCGCCTTCTCGAGCAGCACGTCCAGGTCGTCGCCGAAGATCTTGATCGCGATCTGCGCCTTCGTGCCCGTGAGAAGCTCGTCCACGGCGGCCGCGATCGGCTGCGTGAAGTTGAGCTGAACGCCCGGGAACCGTTCGAGCCGCTCCTGCATCGCGATCACGAGCGCTTCCCTGCTGTCCGCGGTCTCCCACTCGGATTCAGGCTTCAGGTCGACGAACATCTCCGAGTTGTTGACCGGGTCCGCGTGTGCTCCCACCTCGCCGCGCCCGATACGCGAAACGACCTGCGTGACCTCGGGGAAGCGCATGAACTCGCGCTCGATCCTGGTGATCGTCTCGGTGGCGTGGCTGAGCGATATGGAAGGCGCCATCGTCGCACGCACGAGCATCGAGCCCTCGTTCAGCGTCGGGATGAACTCGCGCCCGAGGAACGGGAAGATCGCGACGCCGACCAGCAGCAGCGCAGCCGTCGCGCCGAGTACGGCACGGCGGTGATCCAGCGACCACAGCAGCATCGGCCGGTACCGATTCTGAACCCAGCGGACGAAGCGTGTCTCATGGTCGTGATCCACTCCACGGTCGCCGGCGCGCGCGGTGGATCCCGTGGTCGTCGCATCAGCCGACGGAGGAACGCCGCCCGGAAT
>JBOHRL010000045.1:0-46132 GCA_050732695.1 Longimicrobiales bacterium
AGCGCCCACCAGGTCCTGTCGCGTCGCGTCCGGACCTTGAGATCGTAGTCCAGCGACAGACTCACGCCGAGTGAACTGGTGCGCGGCATCTGGCGGTGGGTGCGCGCCGTCGCTGCTTCCGCCGGGATGCGATTGTGCATTGCAATCGTGTGCAGCAATCCGTCGAAGTGTGTGTCGCGCAGCGCCCTTGGATCGTCGACCAGATCATCCACCGCTTCGACGTACGCGGGATCCAGCGTTGGCCCGTCGGTCACGATGATGTCGTCAAGTGCCTGCTGCGCCGTGGTCAACTCGGTCACCGCCCACTCGACATTCCGCAGAGCCACCGCCGCCAGCGCAGTGACAAGCACAAGCACCGCGAGCACCAGATACACTCGCCGCCGGTGGATCGGCCGTTCTGCATGCCACTCCACCTCCGGCACGTGCTCCGATTCGTGCTCGCGTCGCTGCGATCGGCGGGCCGCTGTCATGATCCAGGGTCGGGGGTCCTCCGTTTGCCAGTGCGCCAGCTTTGCGCCGGCGGGCAATGTGTGGGGGGAGGATCAGTTGGGCAAATGCAGGCGATGGGAGAGCCAATGAGGGTCGACGAATACGGCGGAGTCGAGGGATTCGGACGGAGCGAGGGAAGGGTCGGGCAGCCTCCGGCGCCTCGTCACTGATGCTCAATCTTGTCGGGCTCCGGCGCGATGGCCAGACGGCCGCGGCCGCCGTCCTGACCATGCGAAGGACTCGCTCTGCGCGCGATTCACAAGGACTTCATCGCTGTGTGGTTCAACAACGCACCCGGTTCTGCGGACAAGACGCACGCGTCGACCACGGCGTCGCGGCTCCGTCGCATGGCGGTCGCACCCTGCTTCGGGACGAACCCTACCTCGGCAATCGATTCTCACCAGAAACGCAACTGTGCAACGATGTTGCAAAAATGACATCGAATGTTTCGTTCTGCGATTCAGCCGGAACGCACGTTTGCGCTGCGCTCAGAAAGCCGTACTTGGCATTGCTGTTGCACCGCCGTTCTCGTGGCGAGGTGACGCACATCTCGTTGGGAGAGAACAGGCACTCGCAAGGAGAACGCAACATGCACGGAACGCACAAACTCTCGACACGCATTCGAGCCCTCGCGCTGTTCGGCGGCGCCGGCCTGGTCGCACTTACGATGGTGCGCGCACAACCCGCGTCCGCGGACCTGCCACAGTGCGCCGCAACACTCACGCCCGATAGCGTGTCCATCGGCGCAGAGCCCGTATCCGTCGGCTACTCGCTGTCCGAGCAGATCGGCGTGGTCGGCGGCATCTCCGTCGATGAAGGCAGTGGTCTCCAGGTCGCATCGTTCAACCCCGATGAGTCGACGCTCGAGTTGAACACGAGCAGCGGCATCCCGGGAAGCTGGCAGGTCAGCTTTGCGGGCGAGGAAGAGAAGACGTGCAGCGGAACAGTGCACGTGAAGGCGATGCGCTAACAGCGCATGAACAGTAGCAGCAATCCATCCAGGGAAGGCGGCGGGCGCAGCGAGGCCCGCCGCCTCCTTTTGGACCGGGAACCATTTCCCAATCTTGCCACACATTGCCATGCGGCCCGTCACATCCGGCCAGCCGCCCGGCTCACCCACCCATGACCCGGCCTCCTCGCGGGACATTCGCATAGCCAGGTGGGCCGACTTTGGGAAATGGTTCCCGGTCCGTACACAACCGCGCGCCGCCGTTCTGTAATCCTGCGCAGAAGCGGACTCGCCTCTATGTTGGTCGGATGCGAATCCGCCTTCTCGCTCTGAGTACGGCGATCCTCGTCGCCTGCGGCGGCGATCCGGAACCGGCCGAGGCTCCCGCTCACATTGAGAACCCGGTCACCGAGGCCGACCTCACCACGGTGCGCCTGAGCAGTGACGCCGTATCCCGCCTCGGCATCGTCCTCGGCGAGGTCGAATCGAAGTCCGTCCAGGGCCAGCACGCGCTCGGTGGCGAACTCATGGCCGCGCCCGGCCGAGCCGTTACGATCACGGCCCCGCGCGCCGCCACCGTCCTCTCGCCCGCCGAGGGCAGCCTGCCCATCGCTGGCGCCGTCGTCAGCGCCGGCCAGCCACTGCTTCGCCTCGCCATCCTGCCCGGCGATGTCGCACGCGGCGGCGAGGAGGTCGAGGTCGCCGAAGCACGGCGGGATAACGCGCGCGCCAAGGCAGAACGCGCAGAACGCCTCCTCACAGCGGGCGTCGGATCGCCGGCGCAGGCCGAAGATGCGCGCGCCGAGCTGCGCAGCGCCGAAGCCGTCCTCGCCGCCGCGCGGGCAAGACTCGACGTCCAGCACGGCGGCGAGGCCGCGAGCGGAATGTCCGCCGTCGTCCTGCGCGCGCCGCATGCCGGCATCGTGCAGAGTGTCAGTGTCGCGGTGGGTCAGGCCGTCGCCGACGGGGCGGCCCTGCTCGAGGTCGTCGATCCGGACCCGCTCTGGGTGCGCGTGCCGGTGTATGTCGGCGATCTCGAGAACGTGGACCGGACGCAGCCGGCCATTCTTGCGGAGCCGGGCGGCGAGGGCGAGGGCGGCCGCGCAATTCAGCCCGTGCGGGGGCCGGCGACGGCCGACCCGCTGGCCGCGTCCGCCGACCTGTTCTACCGCCTGCCGAATGCGCAGCGACGCTACCGGCCGGGCCAGCGCGTGAGCGTGTCGGTCCCGCTGCGGGCAGAAGCGACCGAGTCGGTCGTGCCGTGGTCCGCGATTCTTTACGACATCTACGGTGGCGCGTGGGTGTACGAGTCGCTGGGCGACAACGTCTTCACGCGGCGGCGAGTCGAGGTACGCAGCGTAACAGGAGGTACGGCTGTGCTGGCGCGCGGGCCGGCGCCCGGCACATCGATTGTCGTAGTGGGCGCGGCCGAGTTGTTCAGCACCGAATTCGGCACGTCACACTGAGCGGCGAGTCCGATGTCAACCCTCGTGAGCATCGCGCTTCGCCTCCGCTACATCGTCGTGGCACTTGCGGCGGTGCTGATTCTGCTCGGCCCCCGCCTGATGCGCGGCACACCGCTCGATGTGTTCCCCGAGTTTGCGCCGCCGAAAGTCGAAATCCAGACCGAAGCGCCGGGCCTCTCGACGGATGATGTCGAAGCGCTCATCAGCGTGCCGATCGAGAACGCGCTGATTGGCACAGCCTGGCTCGAGACGATTCGTTCGAAGTCCGTGCTTGGCCTGAGTTCCGTCGTGCTGCTGTTCGAGCGCGGTACGGACCTCATGCGCGCCCGGCAACTCGTGCAGGAGCGGCTGGCCGTGGTCGCGCCGCAGCTTCCGTCCGCGGCATTGCCGCCGGTGATCCTGTCGCCACTGTCATCGACGAGCCGCGTCCTGAAGATCGGTCTCAGCTCACCGGCGCTGACGCAGATGGAGTTGTCCACGCTGGCCAAGTGGACGATCCGGCCGCGCCTGATGGCTGTGCCCGGTGTCGCGAACGTCGCGATATGGGGCCAGCGTGATCGCCAGATCCAGGTCCTCGCCGACCCGAACCGTCTCGCCGCCAACGGCGTGACCCTCGCACAGCTCGAGGCCGCGGCACGACAGGTCGTGACCGTCGGTGCGGGCGGTTTCGTCGATACGCCGAACCAGCGGCTTGTCGTGACGCATCGCGCCGCCGTCGATGGGCCCGAAGATCTGGCATCGATTCCGGTGACGTTCCGCAATGGCACACCGGTCACGCTGGGCGATGTCGCCGACATCGTGAACGGCAGCGCACCCGTCATCGGCGACGCCATCATCAATGACGGGCCCGGCCTGTTGCTGATTGTCGAGAAGCAGCCGTGGGGCAACACGCTCGATGTCACACGCGGCGTCGAGGCCGCCCTCGAAGCGCTCGCGCCCGGACTCGAGGGCGTCGAGGTCGATCCCACGATCTTCCGGCCCGCAACGTTCATCGAGATGTCGCTGCACAATCTCAATCGCGCTCTGCTCGCCGGCTGCGTGCTGGTCATTGTCCTGCTCGCGTTCTTCCTGAACGACTGGCGCACTGCGCTGATCAGTCTGCTCGCGATTCCGCTGTCGTTGCTCGCAGCCGCACTCATCCTTCGATACCAGGGCGGCGCCATCGATACCATGGTGCTCGCCGGCCTCGTCATTGCCCTCGGCGAAGTCGTCGATGACGCCATCATCGATGTCGAGAACATCACCAGACGAATGCGCCTCAATGCGGCGCACGGTCACCCGAAGTCAGCGTTTCGCGTTGTGCTGGATGGCTCGATCGAGGTCCGCAGCGCAGTCGTCTACGGCAGCCTGATCGTTGTCATGGTGTTTCTGCCCGTGTTCTTTCTGCCCGGCCTCGCCGGCACGTTCTTCCGCCCGCTGGCGTGGGCCTATATCCTCGCGATACTTGCGTCCCTCGGCGTCGCTCTCACCGTGACGCCTGCACTTTCGTTGCTGCTGCTGCCGGGCCGTGTGGACCGGCGCCATGAGGATCCGCGCGTCGTGCGTTTCCTCAAGGAGCAGTACCGGCGCGTTCTGCCCGGCTTCATCGACCGGCCCCGGCGCGCGGCGTGGGTCGTGGCAGCATCACTCGGCGCGGCAGTCCTGATTGCGCCGTTTCTCGGTGAAGAGTTCCTGCCTCGATTCAAGGAGTACGATTTCCTGATGCATTGGGTCGAGAAACCCGGTACATCGATCGAAGCGATGAATCGCATCACGCTGCGCGCGAGCCGCGAGCTGCGTGAAGTTCCGGGTGTGCGCAACTTCGGTTCGCACACCGGCCGGGCCGAAGTCGCGGACGAGGTCGTCGGCCCCAACTTCACCGAGCTGTGGATCAGCCTCGATCCATCCGTGAACTATGACGAGACCGTGACCACGCTCCAGAGTATCGTGGACGGGTATCCCGGTCTGTACAGAGACCTGCTCACGTATCTGCGCGAACGTATCAAGGAAGTACTCACGGGCGCCAGCGCGAGCGTAGTCGTCCGCATCTCGGGCCCGGATCTGGACGTGCTTCAGGAGAAGGCGCGCGACGTCGAAGCGGCGCTCGCAGGCATCGACGGTGTTGTCGATCTCCACGTGCAGCAGCAGGTCCTCGTGCCTCAGATCTCCGTGAACTTCCGGCCCGAGGACGCGCGCCGGTTCGGCCTCACGCCCGCCGATGTCCAGCACACCGTCACAACGCTCGTTCGCGGCACTACGGTCGGCGAGTTCTTTGAAGGCCAGAAGGCCTTCGATATCGCCGTCTGGGGCGTGCCCGAAGCACGTTCCAGCCCCCAGGCGTTGCGCCAGCTCATGATCGATACGCCCGGCGGCGGCCAGGTCCCGCTCTACGCCGTGGCGGACGTCATCCTCGAGCCGATGCGCAATGAGATCACCCGCGAAGGCGCATCGCGCAAGATCGACGTGACCTGCAATGTCGCCGGCCGGGACCTCGGACAGGTCGCACGCGAGATCGAAGCCCGCGTTGCGGACATCGACTTCGACCGCGGTTATCACCCCGAGATCCTCGGCGAGTATGCGGCTCAGCAGGAATCACGCAACCTGCTCCTGCTCATGGGCGCACTCGCCATCCTCGGCATCTTCCTCGTGCTCCAGGCCGATTTCGATTCGACCCGGCTCGCGCTCATCGTCTTCCTCACGCTTCCCTTTGCGCTCGTCGGCGGCGTTCTCGGTATCGTCATGACCGGCGGCATCCTGTCGCTCGGTGCACTCGTCGGCTTTGTTACCGTGCTCGGGATCGCCGCACGCAACGGTATCCTGCTCGTCAGCCACTTCCGCCATCTCGAGGTCGAAGAAGGCGTTCCGTTCGGACCCGATCTCGTGCGCCGCGGCGCCGAAGAACGCCTCGCGCCCATCCTCATGACCGCTCTCGCCACAGCACTCGCGCTCCTGCCCATTGTCGCCGCCGGCTCCCGGCCCGGCCATGAGATCGAGCACCCGCTCGCCGTCGTCATCGTCGGCGGACTCGTTACATCGACGATTCTCAACCTCCTCGTCGTACCGGCACTTTATCTCCGGTTCGGCCGGCCCATCCGCGTGCGTGCGGAAACACCCGAATGACCGCGCGGAACCTGCTCGCTCCCACCGTCACCACTCGACTCCGCGTTCCGACCGGCCTCGCCGCTCCCGGCGTCGCATCGCCTCTGTTCCGCCTGCTTGTTACGTCCGTTGCAGCAATGACGCTGCTGACCGCTCAACCCGTGCGCGCCCACGCGCAACAGACCGCCGACACACTCGAACTCAGCATCGACGATGCACTTCGCATTGGCTTCGAGACAAGGCCCGATCTGCGCGCCGCTCGTGCAGGCGTCGACGAAGCACGGGCCGGATTGCGCCAGGCCCGCGTCCTCCCATACAACCCGCTGCTCGAGGCCAAGGCCACTCGCCTGATCAGCCCCGGCTCGAACAGCCCGCTCGAGATCATTCTCTCGCAGGAGATCGAATGGGCCGGCCAGCGCGGACTGCGCGCGGGTTCCGCCCGGCACATGGTCGAGGCGTCGGAAGCCCACCTCGCCGATGCCGAGCGGCGTGCATACCACGATATTATCACCGCCTGGTACCTCGCCGTCGGCGCAGGCATTCGCCAGCGCATCCGCCTGAGGAGCGTGGCACTCGGGATACGTATCCGCGAGGCCGTTGAAGCGCAGGCTCGCGAAGGGCAGGTCAGCACACTCGACCTGAACATCGCGCGGATCCATGCGGGCCAGGTCGCGGCGGCGGCACGCATGGACCGTCTCGCTCGCGACACGGCGCTGCTCGCGCTCGCGCGCGCGCTCGGACTTCCGCCCGAAACGCCGGTCCGACCCAGCGCCGACACCATGCATGTCGATACCCCGAAAGCGATGAATGCGGACAGTCTGACGGCGCTCGCGCTGCGTTCGCGACCGGACCTTGCCGCCGTCACTGCGCTGCTCGAGAGCGCCAGAACCAGGCGCCGTCTCTCTGGCCGGGAAGCCATTCCGAACGTGGTGGTGGGCGGCGTCGCGCAACGCACGCTGCCCGGGCAGGAACTGGATTGGGGTCTGCGTGTCGGCCTGTCCGTGCCGATCTGGAACCGCAATCAGGGGTTTCGCGATGAAACCGCCGCACAGGTCGCGCGCCTCGAGGCAGAACGCGCGGGCATCGAGAACGGAGTCCGGACCGAAGTGCGCGCCGCGCTGACCGTGTGGCAGGCCGCGCGTGAGGTACTGACCACTCTGGAAAGCCAGGTCGTCGAGCCGGCCCGTGCGAACCAGGACCTGGTGGGCATCGCCTACACCGAGGGCCAGCTCGATCTGCCTACCACGCTCGTACTCCAGACTCAACTGATGGACGCCGAACTCGCGTTCGTCGATGCGTGGCTTGCCGAACGCAGGGCGGCGGCTGCGCTCGATTCGGCGGCCGGCACTCGTCGCTGAGTTCACAGGCACACTCCGGTTTTTGACGGCCGGCAGTCCGCGCGAAACGTGACCCTCGCCGAGAACGACGTTACCTCTTCCGTTCGGTATGACACCCCGCCAAGATAAGACGGCATCTTTCACAAACGCAGGCAGCAACGGGGACCGGTGTCAATGACGGGATCGTTTCCAGTCTGGCTCGTGCCAATGGCGGCCACGTTGACGAAGGAGCGATTCACGGGCCCGGACTGGATCTTCGAGCGCAAACTCGACGGCATTCGCTTGCTCGCATTCAGGAATGGCGACGAGATCCGACTGCTGTCGCGCAATCGACTTCCACAGAATGGGGCATACCCGTCCGTTGTCGCGGCCATCGCGAAGCTGCCGGTGCACGACGTGATCCTCGACGGCGAGGCCACGGGCGTGTGGGGCAAACCGGGCAGGACGGCGTACCATGTGTTCGATATCCTGTGGCTCGACGGTCGCGATGTGATGGCATTCCCGCTCGAAGAGCGCCGTGCCCTTCTGGGCGAGTTGCCGCTTCATTCGCCCTTGCAACGCGTCGCGTCACTCGGTGACGGGAAGCCGTGGGAACGTGCTTGCAGCGAGGGCTGGGAAGGCGTCATCGCAAAACGACGCGACTCGAAGTATGAGCACCGCCGCTCGCCGCACTGGCTCAAGATGAAGTGCGAAGCAACACAGGAGCTGGTCATTGGCGGATTCACGGATCCACAGGGTCGGCGGGTCGGCCTCGGTGCGCTGCTCGTCGGCTATTTCGAAAACGATGATTTCGTTTTTGCCGGCAAGGTCGGCACCGGTCTTGACACGAAGCTGCTGCTCGACCTCCGTACTCGTCTGGACGGGCTCGAGATCGACAAGGCACCGTTCACGAAAGCGATCGGGCTGCCGCGCGTGCGCGCGCACTGGGTCCGGCCCGCGATTGTAGTGCAGGTCGCCTTCACCGAGTGGACCGTGCACGGCAAACTGCGTCACCCGCGACTCGTTCGAGTGCGCACGGACAAGGCGCCACGCGAAGTCGTACGAGAGATGCCGTGATCACGCATCCCGAGAAGGTGTTGTTCCCGGATGACGGCATTACCAAGGGCGAACTCGCGGCCTACTACGAGTCCGTCGCATCCATCATGGTACCGCACATGCGCGCCCGGCCGATTACCATGGAACGGTACCCGGCCGGCATCGCCGAGCCGGGATTCATGCACAAGAGCGTGTCCAAGGGCTTTCCGGAGTGGCTGAAGCGCATCGACGTGCCGAAGAAGGATGGCAAGGTCCACCATCCGCTCGTCCATGACAGGCGCTCGCTGCTCTGGATCACCAACCAGAACTGCATCACGCCCCACGTGTGGACGTCCCGCGCGCCCAAGCTCTATCATCCCGATATCTGCGTGTTCGACCTCGATCCGTCTGTAGACGAGCCCGCTGTACTGCGCGCGGCCGCGCTGGACCTGCGCGACCTGCTCGACGAGCTGGGTCTGCCGAGCTGGGTGAAGACGTCCGGCTCGAAGGGGTTCCACATCGCGGTTCCGCTCGACGGCAAAGCCGACTTCGGCAACGTCTCCGGTTTTGCCCACGCCGTTGGTACTCTGCTCGTGAAGCGCGATCCGAAGCATCTCACACAGGAGTTCAGCAAAGCGGACCGCGGCGGGCGAATCTACGTCGACACCGGCCGCAACAACTGGAGCGCGACATTCGCGGCGACCTACGCTGTCCGCGCGAAGCCCGGTGCTCCCATCTCCGCGCCCTGCTCGTGGGACGAGATCGAACGCGGCGCTGCCGGCCCGCAGTCCTTCACACTGCGCACCATGGACGCACGCATTGCCAGCGTTGGCGACCTGTGGTCCGACATGCGCCGGCGAGGCCGCTCGCTGCGCCGGCCGATCGAGACGTTGCGTCGCATTGCGAGCGGAGACCGGACGTGACCGTGCGTTCTACCGGCGACCCGCCGCCCCAGCGCGCCCCGGATCCCGTCCAGCACCGCTTCAATACCGCGCTCGATGCGCTGGTCGCGGAAGTCCGCGAAGACCGCTCGATCCTCGCTGCCATCCTGTGCGGCAGCCTGTCCTACGACACGGTGTGGTCGAAGTCAGACGTCGATCTGCTGCTGGTCACGATCGACGACCGCAAGGTCGAAACCAGTGACCGTGCGCTCTACGCCGACGGCGTGAACGTTCACGCGCTCCTCATGCCCCGTGCGGCGTTCCGCAGGACCGTCGAAGGTGCATTGCGCAACTCCTTCATGCACTCGTTCCTCGCCCGCGGACGGCTGCTCTACACGCACGACGAATCCATTGCCGCACTGTTCGCCGGCCTCGCCGAGATCGGCGAGCGCGACATTCAATTGCAGCTGCTTTGCGCTGCACTCGATGCTCTCGGCCCCATCAACAAGGCGCACAAGTGGTTTCTCACCCGCGGCGATCTGGAATACACTGCCCTCTTCATCCTCTATTCGGCGACACCGCTGGCCATGATCGAGGTCATCAACGCCAGGCTGCTTGCGGACAGGGAGGTCATCCCGCGCGCGCTTTCTCTGAATCCGTCTTTCTTCCGAATGGTCTATCAGGATCTGTTGAATTCGCGAAAGACACGAGAAACCGTGCAGGCCGCGCTCGCCGCCATTGATGATTACCTGGCGCAGCGTTCCAACCTGCTGTTCGCGTCCGTCTTCGACCATCTTCGAGAGGTTGGCGAAGCGCGCTCGGCCACGGACATCGAGGATCACTTCGCGCGCAATTTCGGGATCCACGGCGTGACTCTGGCGTGCGAGTACCTTGCCGACCAGGGCCTGATCGGCAAGGCCGGCGCTCCCGTTCAACTCACGCGCAGAAGCAACACCACCGTGCAGGAGCTGGCGTTCTTCCACCTGTCGGCCGATCAGGTTCGCGATGGCGACTGATCGAAAGCGGAAATCCGTGACCAAGTCTGCACGCACGACCATCGCGGTGCAGGGCGCGCGCGTGCACAATCTGAAGAACATCACGGTCGAGATCCCGCGTAACCGTCTCATCGTCGTGACCGGCCTGTCCGGCTCCGGCAAGTCGAGCCTCGCCTTCGACACCATCTACGCCGAGGGTCAGCGGCGTTACATGGAATCACTGTCCAGCTACGCGAGGCGGTTCGTCGCGCAAGTCGCCAAACCGGATGTCGACTTCGTATTCGGACTCTCGCCCGTCATCTCGATCGAGCAGAAGACGATCGCCAGCAACCCGCGTTCGACCGTTGGCACCATGACCGACATCGCGAGTTATCTGAACCTGCTGTTTGCCACGATCGGCGAACCGCATTGCCCGCGCACGAACGAGGTCGTGCCGAGCCGGTCCTCGAGCCAGATTCTCGAGAGTATCCAGTCGTTGCCGGAAGGGACGGAGATCGAGTTGCGGGCTCCGTTATTCCCGGTTTATGGCGAGGGCCTTGACTTCGTGTTCACGGAAGTCCGCAAGAAGGGCTGCCGCCGTCTCATCATCGATGGCACACACGTGGACCTCGCCGAGAACAGCGAACTCGACGAATCGGCAGTGCGTGAGATCGACGCCGTCGTCGACCGCCTCGTGACCGGCCGCCGTCACGAGAAGGCGATCAAGGCCGGCATCGCCGCGGCACTGCTCGTCGGTGACAGTCTCATGCAGGTCCACATCGTGAGCGGACCCGGCAAGGCGGAAAGGCAACGGTTCTATCGCGGACTGTGCAGTGCAACGCACCACTTCGTCTATGGCGATATCCAGCCGGACTGGTTCGTGTTCAACAACCCGGAGAGCGCGTGCCGCACATGTGGCGGCCTCGGCGTGCACAAGCTGACGCACCCGGAACTGCTCGTTCCGGATCCGCTGCGGAGCATCCGCGACGGCTGCTTCGTGCGCGAGGCGTACCGGTACAATCCGGACACGTGGGACGGGCGCATGATGTACAGCCTGAGTCTGGACCTGGGGTTCTCGCTCGATACACCGTGGCAGGACCTGCCGCCACGCGCGCACGACGCGATCCTGAACGGGATCGAGCCGCGCAGGATTGCGATGAGCGCGCCGCCCGATGCGAAAGTCAAGCGCGAGGATTGGGAAGGCCACACCGTTGGCTTCGGCGGAATCGCACGCCGCATCGAACGGCACTATCGCCGTTATCGGCAGCGCGGCGAAGCCAGCTCCGGCATGGAGGAGTGGCTCGACAAGGTCATGGTCGAGCACACGTGCCCGGATTGCAAGGGCGCGCGCCTCCGCTCGACTCGCCTTCTGTTCACGGTAGACGGCAGGAGCATCCACCAGGCCGGTGACCTCAACTTCGACGAGCTGTACGCGTTCCTCGATCAGGTCCCGCCCTCTTCCCGGGGCGCCGATGCCGGCCGTCAGATCCTCAAGGAGATCCGCCGCCGCGTCGAACTGTTGCTCGGCATCGGCCTCGACTATCTCAATCTGAACCGCCGCTCGAACACGTTGTCTGGCGGCGAATCCCAACGCATCCGACTCTCGACACAGATTGGCTCCGGCTTGATGGGGATGCTCTACGTCCTCGACGAACCCAGCATCGGATTGCATCCGAGAGACAATGCGAAGATGATTGCGACGCTCGAAAGTCTTCGCGACATCGGAAACACGGTGATCGTCGTCGAACACGATGAAGATACGATCCGTGCCGCCGACCACGTCATCGAGATGGGCCCCGGTCCCGGCATCCATGGTGGCACGGTCGTCGTGCAGGGCGCCCTCAACGATGTCCTGGCCTGCGATGCTTCGCCCACCGGACAGTACCTTTCGGGGCGCCGCTCGATCGCGATACCCGCAGTCCGGCGCAACGACACGGGCCGGTCCATCACCGTGCGCGGGGCCCGTGAGAACAACCTCAAGAACATCGATGTCGCGTTCCCGCTTGGCAGGCTGGTTGCCATCACTGGCGCGTCCGGCTCCGGCAAGAGCACCCTCGTGAACGAAGTCCTCTTCAAGGCACTCTGGAAACGGCTGATCGATACACGGACACTGCCCGGTGATCATGACGCCATCGACGGCATCGAACACGTGCACAGAGTCGTGAACATCGACCAATCCCCCATCGGCAGGAACAGCCGGTCAAACCCGGCCACGTATGTCGGCTTTTATGACGCCATCCGCTCACTCTTCACGGAAGCGCCCCTCTCCGTCGAGCGCGCTTACAAGCCGGGCCGCTTCAGCTTCAACGTCAAGGGCGGCCGCTGCGAGGAATGTCAGGGCGAGGGCGTGATCACAACGCAGCTCTACTTCATGCCCGATGTCGAAGTACTGTGCGGCGCGTGCAAGGGCGCGCGCTTCAACAGCGAAACGCTCGAGGTCACGCTGCGAGGCAGGACGATCGACGACATACTGAACATGTCCGTCGAGGAAGGCGTCACGTTCTTCGCCAGTGAGCCGGCCGTTGCCCGCAAGATCGAAGTCCTGAACGATCTCGGTCTGGGCTATCTCACCCTGGGCCAGTCAGCCACAACGCTTTCGGGCGGCGAGGCCCAGCGGATCAAGATCGCGACCGAGATGAGCAAGCTCCAGCGCACACGCCACACCGTCTACATCCTCGATGAACCGACCACCGGCCTCCACCTCGCCGATGTCGAGCACCTGCTCCGGTCGCTCAATCGGCTCGTCGATTCAGGACACACGGTGTTACTGATCGAGCATCACCCCGACGTCATCAAGACAGCCGATCATGTGATCGATCTCGGGCCGGAAGGCGGACACGCCGGCGGCCGTGTCGTAGCGACAGGCACGCCTGAAGACATTGCCGCGTGCAGGGCCTCGTACACGGGCCGGTTCCTGCGCACTCGGCTGGAGCCCGGCCGGCGCAGACGTTAAGAACGGGACGCTCCGCCGTGTTCGCCCGGCCTGTCGCGGGCAATCGCGATCAGACCGTGCCGGCCGATCACTTCCCAGTAGCGGGCGTCCCTGCGCAGTTCGCTCCAGAACTGGCCGTTCACGGAGAAAAGCACCTCGGCGAGCCGTTTCCTCGCCGCGGCCTCGAGATAAGGGAATACCCTGTCGAGTTCGCCAAGTCCGAAGTGCACGGTCAGGAAGTCGAATTCCAGGGATTGCTCGGGATGCTCTTCTGCGCGTTCATGCAGCATCTCGAGGGTACGGCGGGCCTCAGCCGTTCTGCCCATTACGGCGAAGTTGTAGCCGCGGGGGGCGAGCCCCTTGAAGGGGTCGCCGGTGATCTCGACGACACGATCGAAGGACCTCGCCGCTTCCTCGAACCGGCCGAGGCGCATGAGCGCGAAGCCTTTGCCATCGTGGGCAGCGCGAAACATCGGGTCGGTCGTGAGGATGCGATCGCACGCATCGATCGCTTCGCCGTAGTGTCCTGCCTCGAGCTGCGCCCACGCAAGCGAGTAGAGCATGAGCATCGAAAGGGGATCCAGACGCGCCGCGATTTCCATTTCCTCGATCGCGCGCTCTGCTTCGCCGATCACGATGAGGTGGATGCCACAGGCCTGCCGCGCGAGTGCAGAGCCAGGGCTCAGACCGAGGCCTTTCTGAATCTGCTGGTACGCCGCATCCGCATCCCAGTGGTAGAACAGACTGCCCATTCCGAGTGCGACATGGCCATCACCGAGCTGCGGATCCAGCTCGACGGCACGACGTGCGGCGACGTCGGCCGTCCTGCGGCCGGCTTCGACATCCATCTGCCCGGTCGAAGCCATGTAACCACACGCGCGCGCAAGAGCCGCATGCGCCGGTGCGTATTCCGGATCCGCCGCGATACATCTCTCGAGCAGTTCGACACCCCGCCGCAGGCCTTCCGGTGTCCACTTGTTGTACTCGTGCAGCGCTTGCAGGTAGTAGCCATGCGCTTGCGTGCTGGTGCGCGTCGTCTCGAGATACGCCTCGAGCCGATCCAGCCTCTGCTCCCAGAGCGTACTCATGAACTGTTCGGGAACCAACCGGCTGTGCACGGTCTGCACGATCGCATTCGCGATTTCATCCTGCAACGCGAAGATGTCCGTCAACTCTCGATCGTACGTCTCCGAGAAGAGATGGTAGCCACTGGCCGCATCGATGAGCTGGGCCGTGATGCGCACGCGATCGCCGGCCTTGCGCACACTGCCCTCGACGACCGTTTCGACTCCCAGCGTCGTCGCGATCTGGCGCACGTCCTGCCGCTGCCCCTTGAATGCGAACGACGACGTGCGCGCCGTCACCTGCAAGCCCTTCACGCGCGTCAGCAGGTTGATCAACTCCTCCGTGATGCCATCGCTGAAGTACTCGTTTTCGACATCGGCGCTCATGTTGATGAACGGCAGGACAGCGACGCTGCGGCGCGCGCTCATCGTACGGCCCGGCAGCGATCCGAGCGCTGGCAGGGCGATGCCATCGCACGCGATTCCGAACACTTCGACCGGCCGCAGTACGTTCTTCAGACTGAACTCGCCGAGAGAGACGGCCCTCAGATCCGGCTGGTTCTTGATCTCGTCGTACACCTTTGCGGAAACCAGCACCGATCCGGGTGTACCCAGACTCTGGATGCGCGATGCCACGTTCACACCATCGCCAAAGACGCCGTCTTCATCATGGACGATGTCGCCGGTGTGTATGCCGATGCGCAGTGGCACACGCGGCTCCTCCGACAGCTCGCGCTGGATCGCCACGGCGCTGGCTACGGCCTCGATCGCACTGTCGAAAACCGTGAGTGCACCATCGCCGAAAAACTGAAGAATGCGACCACCGTGGCGTTGCGTGTGGCGCTCCAGCACGGACCGCTGGCGCTTCCGGTCCCGCCGCGCCCTCGGCTCGTCCTGTTGCAACAACGCCGTATATCCCACCATGTCCGTGAACATGATGGCGCTCAGCCGGCGAGTCGTACCGCGCGGCTCCTCGTTCGGGGTATGCATCGTACCGTGGACGTTGATTCAGGTCCGGGCACAGGTCAAGATCCCGAGGACCGCAACCGATCCCCTGGCCAGGAGCACGAAGCCATGTCATCGCGAATGGGTGCACCTCTGTGACCTGCCCATCCTGCGGACACGCGAACCCGGATGGGGCAAGGTTCTGCAACGCCTGCGGCACACGGCTGGCTTCGCAGCCGGTGAATCCCGAGCCACGCACCTACACACCGCGCCATCTCGTCGAGAAGATTCTCGCCTCGAAGAGTGCGCTCGAGGGTGAGCGCAAGCCCGTCACCGTCCTCTTTGCCGATGTCGTGCGCTCCATGGAACTCGCCGAGCGCCTCGATGTCGAGGAATGGCATCGCCTCCTTGATCGCCTGTTCCGCATCCTCGCCGACGGCGTCCACCGCTTCGAGGGGACGATCAACCAGTACACGGGGGACGGCATCATGGCGCTGTTCGGCGCGCCCATCGCCCTCGAGGACCACGCGCAGCGTGCGTGCGCCGCCGCGCTCGACATGGCTCGTGACGCCAGCGCCCTCGCCCAGGCCGTGCGCCGCGAAAGCGGCCTCGATTTCGCCGTCCGCATGGGGCTCAACTCGGGGGAAGTCGTCGTCGGCCGGATCGGCGATGACCTGCGCATGGACTATACCGCGCAGGGTCACGTCGTCGGACTCGCCGCGCGCGTGCAACAACTCGCGCCGGCCGGCGGCGCCAGCATGACCGAGCAGACTGCACGACTCGCGTCCGGGTTCTTTGAACTCGCCGATCGCGGCGAGCACCAGCTCAAGGGTGCAAGCGCTCCCGTACGCGTGTTCGATCTGCGTGGACCCGGACCCATCCAGAGCCGGCTCGATCGCTCGCGTGCGCGCGGCTTCTCCCGCTTCGTCGGCCGCGACCGCGAACTCGCCGTGCTCGAAAGAGGATTGCGCGAAGCGCAGGCCGGCACGCCGAATGTCGTGCTCATCACCGGCGAGCCGGGCACCGGCAAGAGCCGCCTGTGTCACGAGTTCATCGAGCGCTTGAACGTAACTCCACATTATGCTCGCGCGCAATCGCACGGCAGAATGCTGCCGTTCCACGCCATCGTCGATCTGGCACGCAGCCTCTTCGATGTCGATGACCGTACCGGCGCGGAGGACATCCGGATTGCCGTGAAACGGCGTCTGACCAACGGTCATGCCGGCGATGGCGGCACCCTGGCCTTCTGGTTCGAGCTTCTCGGTGCACCGGATCCGACGTTGGCTCCTTCGGAACTCGAGCCGGAGGCGCGCCGCGAGCAGTTGTCTCTCTCGCTTTGCGATCTCGTTCGGGCTCGCGCTCGCGACCGGCTGTCGCTGCTCTGGATCGAGGACATGCACTGGCTCGACCCGGCGAGCGAGTCCGTGCTCGCGATTCTGGCCGCGCAGCTCATGGCGCCGGAATCAGCCGGCAGC
Source organism: Longimicrobiales bacterium (assembly GCA_050732695.1). Taxonomy (GTDB): domain Bacteria; phylum Gemmatimonadota; class Gemmatimonadetes; order Longimicrobiales; family RSA9; genus JBFFZF01. Next base: position 16,605 of record JBOHRL010000045.1, read on the forward strand.
AACGTACTGCTGCTCGCGACGGCGAGGCCCGAGTATCGGCCCGTGTGGCGCGCCCGAGCCCGACCGCTGTGGCTCGCGCCGCTTGCGTCCAACGATGCTTCGACACTGCTCGATGACTGGCTCGGATGCGATGCCGCGCTCGCGCCGCTCCGCGGCCGGATCGAAGCGCGGGCGCGCGGGAATCCGCTGTTCGTCGAAGAGATCGTTCGCTCGCTCGTCGAGCGCGGTGCTCTGCGTGGCGACCGGGGTGCGTACGCGCCGACTGGACCGGTTGAAGACATTGCGCTGCCCGAGACCGTGCAGGCGGTCCTTGCCTCGCGCATCGATCGACTCGCGCCTCGCGAAAAGGACGTGCTCCAGGCCGCGGCCGTGATCGGCCGCGATGTGCCAGCGGAATTGCTGCGCGTCGTCGTGGATCTGCCGCAACCCGAACTCGGCGCTTCGCTCGAGCAGCTTGCCGCAGCCGATCTGTTCGGCGCCACCGAAGTCGCCGGTGAACTGGCGTTCCGTCATCCCATCACGCACGAAGTCGCCTATCGTACGCTGCTTTCCGATCGGCGCCGCAGAACCCATGCAGCCGTCGCGCGGGCGCTGCTTGAAATCCACGGGGCCGCCGCTCCGGTTCACGCCGCTCTGCTCGCCCATCACTTCGAAGAAGCGGGCGATCTCTTCCAGGCCGCGCGCTGGCACGAGCACGCCGGCCGGCGCATCGCCCGCAACGACCCCGCGGATGGAGCGAGGCACTGCACGAAGGTGTCCGCCCTCCTCGCTTCTGTTCCCGAATCACGCGATACGCTGATGCTCGAGCTGACCTCGCGCATCGCACTCCTCGAGATCGGGCGCATCGCCGGAATCGAAGAGATCGAGTCACAGAGACTCTTCGACGAAGCGCGCTCTGTCGCCGAGCGGCTGGATGATCGTGGTGGTCACGCCTTCCTCCTCACGTCCTACGGACGATTGCGCGGTCTTGCCGGCGACGTCCTCCAGTACCTCGCCTGTGCTGAACAGGCTGCCGGACTCGTCATGGAATCGAACGATGCGACACTACAGTTCGAGATGCACGCCGTGCTCGCGCACGCACTGCTCGCTGTCGGACGCATCGACACCGCCCGCACCGTCGCTGAACGTGCCCTCGCCGATCTCGCGCGCCATGCCGCTTTACGCGATGCCCTCAGCCGGTCCACTTCGCCGGCACTGTGCCGCATCTGGTGGGCGATGGCGAACGCATGGCTCGGTAAACTCGACGTCGCTCGACACGCCCTCGTCGAACTTCTGGCGGATGAGAAGGAGAGCGGCCTCGAGGCACTGTACGGAACACACGGATTCCTCTGTGAGGTCCTGCGCCTGCGCGGCGATCTCACCGGCGCGCTCACGCACGGCCGCCTCGCCTTCGAACTGGCTGAACAGCGCGGGAGCGCGTTCTCCCGCGTCGAGGCCGCGACGTTCCTCGCCGCCGCTGAACTGGCCGCCCGTAATATCGCGATAGCCGCCGATCTGCTCGAGTCCGCACTCACACTCGCGCGCAAACGACGAACCGCGCTCCTCTACGAGCCGCGCATCCTGGCCACACTCGCGGACGTACGGACCGCCGAAGGCAACCTCGCCGCCGCGCGCGACCTCATCGACGAAGCCCTCGTTCCCGTCGAGCAGGGTCGCGGCCTGCGCCTCAGCGCGTGCGATGTCGCACTCGCGAGTGTCAGACTGCTCGCTTCCGAACCGGCTCCTGACATCGCCCGCATCGAACGGACACTCGATTCCGCGCAAGCCATCGCTGCCGCCATGCACGCCGAACCGTACCTCCAGATGATTGCGGCCGAGCGCGAACGACTCGTCGCAGCACACGTCAGTCGCACTCGAACGGATGGGTGAAGAGGCAACCGCACCGGCATCCTTGACACGCCACGGGTCCGGCAGTACTCTGGACTAACATTTTTAGTCTCAGCCGGAGAGCCGTCATGCGGCACAATGCGCGCGGGAGGTCGAGCAACAGGTCCGCGGGATCGCCGGGTATGCCGCGGCTCTCGTTCCTGGTGCGCGGTATGCTCCGGCTGCTGGTTCCGGAGGTCGAGCGAGCCGCGCTGCTGAGTGAGCTGGGCGAGCTGTGGGAGAAGCGAGTCGAGCGGGAGGGCGAGGAGGCGGCCGGGCGCTGGTACGCGCGGCAGGTGCGGCGGTACCCGATGCGACTGCTTCGCGATCGAGTTCGCACGGGGATGGCGGGGTTGGGCCGTAGGAAGCAGGGCTCGAGCGCCGGCCGTGCGGGAGTTCTCGCGGGAGCGGCCGGCGATGTGCGGCACGCATTGCGCGGCTGGCGGAAATCCCGGGTGATGGCGCTGGCGATCGTGCTCACGGTGGGTCTGGGGCTTGGAGCGAGCGCAACGATGGTTGCGGTGGTGCGCGAGGTTCTGCTGGATCCGCTGCCGTACGCGGGTGGTGACAGACTGGTGCGCATCTACCACGCGATCAACGGGAATCGTTGGAATCTCTCGGTTGCGGACTATCAGGCGATCGAGGCGCAGCAGACGAGCTTCGATGGTGTGGCGGCGTACACGTCGAGCGAGCGGACGTTGACGAGCGGCGCCATTGTGGAGCGGGTGCGGGTTCGTGCGGTGACGGCGGGCTGGTTCGACTTGCTGGGGCTGCATGCGGCACAGGGTCGCACATTCGAGCCGGCGGATGGCGAACGTGGCGCACCATCGACAGCAGTCGTGAGCTGGGGTTTCTGGCAACGAACGCTCGGTGCTGGCGGCGGCGTTCTCGGCCGGCCGATCCGTCTGGACGGCCAGGGTTTCACGGTGGTCGGCGTTCTGCCCCGCGAAGTCGGTCCGCTCGAAGAGCGCTTTGATGTGTTTCCGGTACTCCAGTTTGAACCGCCGGCGCGCAAGGGCCCGTTCACGCTCACCATGGTTGGCCGGGTGCGGAGTGAAACAAGTCCGGCCGTGGCGGCGGGCGAACTGCGCGCTATCAACGATCGCATCTTCCCGATCTGGCAGTGGTCATGGCGGGATGCGGAGTCCACGTGGGGGATGATGCCGCTTGACGAATTCGTGATTGGCCGATTCCGAACGATGCTGCTCGTGCTGCTCGCCGCGGTGGCTCTGCTGCTGCTCGTCGCATCGACGAACGCGGCAGGACTGTTGACGGCGAGGGCAACGCAGCGGCGGGCGGAACTGGCGACGCGCGCAGCACTGGGTGCGTCCCGCTCGCGCCTCGTGCGGCTCGTCATCACCGAGAGTGTACTTCTTGCCCTGGTCGGTGCGCTGTTCGGGCTGGGGCTGGCTGCCATCGCGATCGGTGCGATCCGCGCGGCCGGCCCCGATCTGTTGCCGCGTGCCGGCTACCTTGCGCTCGACGCCGGGGTCCTCGGTTTCGCGCTGCTCCTGGCGTGTCTGAGTCTGGTCGTGTTCGGTGTCGTTCCTGCGCTTCAGCTGGTGAGTGCACAGCGTGGTATCGCGAACACATTGGGCGCGGCCGGCCGGACTGTGACAGGAACTGCATCCGCGCACCGCGTTCGGCGCGCGCTCGTCGCATCACAGTTTGCGATCGCCGTTCCATTGCTTGCCGGCGCGGCGCTGCTGATGAACAGTTTTCTTCATCTCCAGCGTGTCGATCCGGGATTCGACGGTGATCGTGTTCTGACTCTGAACGTGGCGCGGGCGGCCAACGGGGAGGAACCGTCCGAAGGCGCGATCTTCTGGGATCGACTCGTCGAGCGCGTGGCTGCTTTGCCGGGCGTGCTTGCGGCCGGCCTCAGCACGGGGCGGCCACCGCGCGATGCAAACAACATCAACAACTTCGATCCACTCGACCGACCGACGCCGGACGGTGAGACAGAACCTGCCGCGGTATGGCTCGTCGCTTCACCGGGATACTTCGAGGCGTTGCGCATTGGACTCGTCGCCGGGCGCATGTTCGACGCACGCGATGGCCCCGAACTCGGCACGACCTCTGCCCTCGTCGACCGGACCTGGGCCGACAGGATCTATCCCGGTGAAGACCCCATCGGCAAGCAGCTCTACGAAGGTGGCTGCAAGAGCCCGGAATGCAGCATCGTCAACGTTGTCGGCGTGGTCGAGAACGTGCGCTACCTCGGACTCGATGACTCGCAGCAGGGAGCAGCGGTCGGCACGGTCTACGTTCCACAGTCTCAGTGGCTGGCCTCGTCCACCAACCTTTTCGTCCGCACCAGCGGCGATCCGCTCCAGCAGCTCGCCTCGATTCGCGCCATCGTGCACGCACTCGATCCCGCAATCCCCATCACGAATGTCGTCACTGCCGACGATCTCGTCGACGATGCGCTCGCCGCGCCCCGCAACCTCGCCGGCATCGTCATCGCCTTCGCCGGCGTCGCCCTCGTTCTCGCCATGATCGGCATCTATGGCGTCATGAGTTACTTCGTACACGAGCACCGCAAGGATATCGGCGTTCGGCTTGCTCTTGGTGGCAGTCCCGTAAAGGTGCTCGGTCTCGTGCTGAGCCGGGGGATGAAGCCCGTCCTGTTGGGGACCGCCGTCGGTTTCGCGTTCGCGCTCGCAGCGACGCGCTTCATCACTCGCCTGCTGTTCGCCGTCTCACCCCACGATCCCGCAACCCTCGCAATTGTCGCACTCACGATGCTCGGCACAGCCACCGCCGCGTGCTGGCTGCCGGCACGACTCGCCGCTCGTCTCGATCCCGCGCACGTCCTGCGCAGCGACTGAGCCTCAGTAGCTCACGACCCGATCCGCCAACGCGATCCGCTCCCTCACCGGGGCCTGTCCAGCGCAGCGTCCAGACCCTCCCACATGCGCAGCAGCACCTGCCTCGATTCACGCAGCCGCCGCATGCCCGCCGCCGTGATCCGGAAGTACCGTCGCATCCGCCCGGTGTCTTCCTCCATCCGCGACCGCAGCAACCCCTTCTCTTCCAACCGCCGCAATACGATGAACACCGCCGCCTGCGTTACCTCCCGATCCGCCCGCTCTTCCAGCTCCAGCACGATCGGCACGCTGTACGACTCGCCACCTTGTTGCAGGATGGCGAGCAGCACCTGATGCTCGAACTCCCCGAGCGAATCCCGTCCCAAACGCATCTCCTGCAAACTAAGAATGTTAGTGCTAACTACTCGCGATCGAGCGGCATTGTCAAGGGGTTGCGGCACGAACGCGTGTGCAGAACGACGAGGGTCGCCGAGGCCTGAACGCTTCACTCTGCTCGGAGTGCCTCGACCGGCGGAGTGTCGGCTGCGCGGCGGGCGGGCAGATATGCAGCGGCGAGTGACACGAGGGCCAGACCGGCAACGGCGCCGGCGAAGGAAGCGGTGTCGGTCGGCGTCACGCCATAGAGGCTGCTCTCGAGCGTGCGCGTCAGCGCGAGCGCGGCCGCGGTTCCGGTGGCAAGGCCGGCGCCGACGAGGAGCGCACCGCGCAACACAACGCTGCGCACGATGGTGGCGCGCGTTGCACCGAGGGCGACGCGCACGCCGATCTCTCGTGTGCGTTGCGCGACCGTGTAACTGAGCACACCGTAGCAACCGACGAGTGCGAGCACCACGGCGAGGGCGCCGAAAACGGTCATCAGGATCATGGTGTAGCGAGGTTCTGCGACGGCGCGGGCGGCGATCTGATCCATCATCCGGATGGAGCCAACGGGCAAGCCGGGATCGATCGACGCCACGATCTGTCGGATGGCATCGCCCGTCAGGATGGCTCCCGACGGCTGATGTACGACGAGTTCAAAGCCATCCTCGGGCACCTGCCAGAACGAAACGAACGCAGTCGGGCGGCTATTCGTGTTGATGCCGCTGCTGCGCGTGTTGGCGGCAATGCCGATTACGGTGAACTCCCTGGTTTCCTGCCGGTCGTCGAGCCGGATGCGCCGGCCGATCGGGTCAGCGTCCGGCCACCACATGGTGGCCGCACTCTCGTTGATCACAGCCACGCGAGCAGCACCTGGCAGATCGGAATCGGCCACGCCGCGCCCGCGCACCATGCGGATGCCGAGCACGTCGAAATAGTTGGGCGTTGCCGCAACCAGATCCAGGTTGTCTCTCTGCCCTTCTGCGATCGGTGCGCCGTCCACTGCTTCGATCGGGAAGTTCATGATGAAGCCCGAGAGCGGCACATCGGTCGCAATCGCCACGCGCGCCGCGGGGGCAGCGGCCTGCACTTCGCGAAGGAGTCGTCGCGCGAAATTGGCCTGTGCGACTTCGTCCTGCGGCGGTTCCGCCGGCAGCCTGAGCCTCGTGACCATGCGATCAGCGGCCTCGAAACCCGGCGATGCGGGGCGTAGCACGGCGAACGTCCGGATCAGCAGGAGAGTGCCGATGAGCAGCACGAGCGCAAGCGCAACCTCGCCGGCCATCAGGATCTCCCGGGAACGGCGCACGCCACGCGTGGCGCTGGCGCGTGTGAACCCCGCCGCCATTCTGCGCGCGTCCCTCGCCGTATTCACGGCTGGCGTCAGACCCACGAGCAACGTGGTCGCGAACCCGACCACCAGCGTGAACGTCAGAACGCTCGCATCCATGCGCACGCTGGCCAATCGGCCCATGCCGTAAAACTCCGGAACGAGTGCGAGAACGGCGTGGAGTCCGCCGATCGCAACCAGCCAGCCGGCAAGCGCACCAGCCAGCGCAAGCACCGCGCTCTCTGTGAGCATCTGCCGCAACAGAATCGCGCGACTGGCACCAAGCGCATGGCGCACGGCCAATTCCTGCTTCCGGCCCGCGGCGCGGGAAAGCAGAAGGTTGCCGACATTCGCGCATGCGATCAGAAGGACCAGGCCGCTTGCCGCAAACAGAACGAGCAACGGCGCGCGGATATCGCCCTTGAATACGGTGCTCACTGCCTGCGTGTTGGCGAACCTCGTGCGCGGCGAGGCGCCGCCCATGTCGACGCGCTCGGCCAGGGCCGTCGCCTCCGCCTGCACCGCCGATATCGGAACACCGGGCCGGCGCAGCGCGATGATGTTGTACCTCTCATCCGCCTGGCTCGAGGCCGGAAACCACACGTCGCTCTCGTAGTGCAGGTCAGCGAAACTCGCAGGCAGCACACCGATGACCGCAAGGCTTTCGCCGTCCAGCGTGATGCTCATTGCGCGAAAGCTCTCACCTCCGCCAATACGGTTCCACAGACGCTCGCTCACGACCACGGTGCGTGACCCGTCCGTTCCCTGCTCATCCGCCGTCCACAGCCGGCCAGAAACAGGTGCCGCACCAAGCAACGGCAGAACCTCTTCCGTTACCACCATCCCCCCGAGCCGCTCGGCGGGACCACTACCCGTGAGAACCGGACTGCGCAGAGTGAACGCGCCAACCCGCTCGAGCGAGCGCATGCCTGCTCGCCATTGCCCCAGATTGTCCGGCGTGATCAACGACGTGGCGATCCAGACCAGGCGCTCCGTTTCCGGGTACGGCAACGGCCTCAATAACAGCCCGTTCACAAGACTGAAGACCGCGCTGTTCGCACCAATCCCCAGCGCCAGCGTCAACACCGCAACAGCCGTAAAGAAACGGCCTCGCCAAAGAACCCGCACGCCGTACCCAACATCCCGGAGCAGCGCGTCCACCAACGCGCCCGTTCGCTCTTCTCTGACCTGCTCCTTGAGTGCCTCGATGCCTCGCAGCTCGAGCAGCGCCGCTCGGCGCGCAGCCTTACCGCTCAGGCCACTCCTCATCTTCTCATCGACCAGGATCTCGAATAGCGCCCGCATCTCGTCGTCCAGATCGCGCTCCACGCGCTCCCGGTGCACGACATTGCGCCAGAATCCGACCATGCGTGAAATCAGATCGCGTATCGTAAGCACAATCGGCTTCTCTCACACAGTTCTTCCTTCATCTCCCCGATCCCCTTCCGAGTCGAACGCACCCTGCGTGAGCAGCCCCGTCGGCTCATGCGCGCAGGTGCCGCGCGTAGCGGCGTCGCAGACGTACACGTTGCGAACGGCCAATACCGCGCATCACGCTTCCAGCGCCCGCGCGATCGCCATCGCAATCTCGTTCCACTCCGCCGTTTCCTGACCCAGCTTCCGCCGACCCGCCCTCGTCAGCCGGTAGTACTTCGCGCGCCGATTGTTCTCCGACGGCCGCCACGACGGCGAGAGCCAGCCCGCTTCTTCCAGTCGATGCAGCGCCGGAAACAGCGATCCCGGCCCGACCTCGAACGTACCGCCCGTGATCTCCTCGATCCGCCGTGACACGCCCAGCCCATGCAGATCGCCTGCCGCCAGTGCCTTCAGGATCAACAGGTCGAGCGTGCCCTGTAGCAGCGTCGTTCGCTTGCGCCCCATCCCCTCTCCTCTCGACACTCGATATGAGAGGAAGAGTGCCACCACTCGTATCGAATGTCAATAGGAGGGCCGCGACCCGCCGGGTCGTGGGTCCAGGTGGGTGCTTTCACACGTTCTGCCCTTGCCCATGGCGAACGGCGCCAGTCGCTGGCGGGTAAGACAGGGTTGCCATGCTCACGGACGAGTGTGGCAATCGGAACGTCGTCCCGCGCGAACAGCATCGGAGCGCCGGGACGCAGGAAGAAGGAGACAGAGCAGATGGCGAATCCTGAAACACAGCACGAAACGATGAAGAAGGCCGAGCCGCAGAAGGAACACCGCTGGCTGGAGAAGTTGGTGGGCGATTGGACGTACGAAATGGAGGCACCACCGGAGCCAGGAAAACCAGTCGAGACGTTCGGTGGAACGGAGCACGTGCGGTCGCTCGATGGCCTGTGGTTCATCGCGGAGGGCGAGGGTGAGATGCCGGGCAGCGAGCCCGCAACCTCGATCATGACTCTCGGCTATGACCCGAAGCAGAAGCGCTACGTGGGAACGTGGATCGGGTCGATGATGACGCACCTCTGGGTGTACGACAACGGCCAGCTCGACGGGGCGGGGCGGGTGCTGACGCTCGAAGCCGAAGGTCCCACCATGTCCGGGGACGGAGGGATGACGCGGTACAAGGACGTGATCGAGTTCAGGAGTGACGACCACCGCGTCCTCACCGGCAATGTCCTGACCGGCGACGGAACCTGGCAGCAGATGATGACCGTGAACTATCGACGGAAGCGGTAGTCAGCGCACGGCGTTGGCCGGCGATGCAGCCGGCCCCTTCTGCCAACCCATCCGTTTCACCTCCGACCACTCGATTCAGCCCTGGCACGAATGATGCCTCTTCGCATTCCGATCGGGGTGCGCGCAGAACGCGCGCCGGATCGGGCTCGCGTCGGCCGCACGGACGGACCGCCTGGGGCGACGCGGCGTCGACGTTCCATCCGCAGCAATGGCCGACCGCGCGTCACCACTTTCCCCAGGAGGAGCAAATGTGGAACCACAGGACGCCGCTGATCGTGGCGGCTGCACTCGCGCTCGTAGCCTCACCGGCTCTGGCGCAGGAGCAGCAGCAGCCACAACCCGAAACCATCATCAGCGTACTCGAGAGGCAGGGCAACCATACGACGTTCCTTCAGGCGATCCGTGCGGCCGGCCTGGAGGAGACGCTTCAGGGCGAGGGCCCGTACACGGTTTTCGCGCCGACGGATGAGGCGTTCGCGAAGTTGCCCGAAGGGAAGCTCGACGAGTTGATGGCGAACCCGGAGACGCTGAAGGAGCTGCTGTCCTTCCATATCGCAGCGCAGGCGATCCGGTCCGCCGATGTCACGGAACCCATGAACGTCGCGACACTTCAGGGATCGAGCGTTCAGGTTTCGAAGGATGGCGAGACGCTGCGCGTGCAGGCGCCCGCGCCGGCCGCCGAAGTAACGGCGGAAGCCGTAGTGCCCGGTGCCACGACATCGGCCATCGTGACTCCCGACCTCGAAGCATCGAACGGTGTGATCCACGCCGTTGACACCGTGTTGCTGATCGAAGGCTGAATGCGGCAGAGGGAGAGGGCCGGAGCGATCCGGCCCCTCCGTCGCGTTTCAATTCCGGCCGGGCGACCCCGTGATTTCCTTCACGCAGCGGACGCCGGCCGATTCCAGCATGCGGCGCGCGTGGTCGTATGCGGTCAAGGTTCGACTGCGGCCGTACCGGGTCAGGAACGCCTCGCGAGTCAGCGGATCGAGCGGCGCTACCTGATCGAGGACCTCGATCAATGCCTCGCCCGCGCCGCCCGTGATGTCCGGCGGGCGCGCACTGCCATAGCCAGTCAAGACATCGTCCTGAATTGACGTCAGGTAACCATTGGACCGGCCCTGCGCGGCAAGCGCGGCGGCAACGAACCAGTCTACGTTCCGTGCAAGGATCTCGGTCGGCCGGCGCAGATGCGTTGCCGCAGCGTTGCCGTCGGATGCGTTCCCCGCCGTATGAGCCAGATCGGTGAGTCGGATCGCAAGTGCGTCACGCGGCGAGCGGACGGCGCCGTCACTGGCATAGTCGCCACGGACACCATAACGGCCCAGCGCAACCTGCCAGTCGAGGTCGTGTGCGATTTCGTGCGCGATCGTGCCTGCGCCCGACTCGGGCGGCAGGATCAGGCGGCGCCGGCGAGGATCATGCAAAGCGAGTGTGCCCTCGCGAATCCCTTTGCGTGAGATGTTCACGCGCAGCCCGGTCAGGTCCAGTGCCGGCAGGACGCGACGCAGGTCCGTCAGCGCCAGATCGATAACACGCAGATAGTACGGCTGCCAGGAAGCGGGGACGCCCTCGGCAAACGCGACCTCGGTCAGGCCGTGTCGCGCCTCGATTTCATCCGGCGATGGCCCGGGGAAGCCCGGGAACCACACCGGCTCCTGCGCATACGCCCGGAGGGCTATCGCAACCGAGAGCGCCGTCCTCGCGGCAGCAGGGAGTGACGTCTTCGCGCCAGCCGTCGACTGCTCCAGTAGCGCGTACTCGGCCGCGAAGGCCTCTTCGGAAACGGCCTTTTCAAAGAAACGCTCACGCGCCGCGCGCGATGTCCGGCCGGCTTCCGAAGTTTCGAGCAGCTCGGTCCGGGTGGCGGCCACAGCTATGGCGACCGGCGCCTGCGGCGGTTGAATCGCCGAATCCGCGATCGTGGCCAGTCGTCGCGCGGCGGCCGGACCGATTAGCGAAGCTGTACGCGGTTCGGCCGGGACATCCGGTCCGGCACCCAGCGTGATGCGCCGTACATCCTGGCCGATCCGGGAGGCGCTCGCGAGGGCCTCCTGCTCGACCCCGTCGGAAAGCGAACGAATCGGCGGCGCTTCAACGGCGAACCGTCGTTCGATCCGCCACCGGCCGAGCAATCGGAGAGGATCCACGCGCGTCTCGCCCGCCGCCGTGAGCAGCCCGAGCACATCCTCCCGCGCAAGTTCGCGATCGCGCAACAGCGCGGCCGCCTGTGCAGCCAGCTGAGGCGAACCGGCATCCAGTACGCCTTCCGACGCAGCCTGCGCATAGACCAGCCGGACGGCCAGCTCGCCCGCGCGCGGATCGTCGGATTCCCGGATCACATCATCGATCAACTCGAGGTGCAGCAAACCGGCCGCCCGTTCCGTGCCGGCTCGTGCACGCGCGCTCAGCCGCGAACATCCGGGCGCGGGCGACGTCGCCCCTGCTCTCGAACACTCCGGGATCGTTCGTGTGATGCCATCGAGCGACGCCGGGTCGATCTGGTACGCCTGCCGGTCCAGCGTTCGCGCCAGGATCGCCCACGCAAGGAGTCTCTGATTCGTCGCGTCGAGACGGGGATCGCTCAGCGCCTGGTCCGCGAGCCGGAACGGACTTCCCATGCCCAGCCGCAGTCGCTCGAGGTAGCCAACCGAGATGGCCGTCGGCGCAGATACGCCCGGCATCGCAGCCGATGCGATCCATTGATCCGCCGCTTCGTGGCCGCGTTCCAACCCGCGCCGCATGGAAGGCGCAAGACCCGGCTCGCACGCGACCACGACTGCGATTCCTGCAAAGACCCAGCGTCGGATCGACTCCACCCGAGAATCCTCTCCGATTGTTTGATCCGCGTACTTCACTTCTGGTAGGTTCGGCCGCTCGCTCCCTGCGGTCCAGTTGCGCGCGGCTCCGCATCACCAGCAATGCGTGCCGTCTTACCCACGACAATCTGGTTCGTTTCAACCTCGCGCACCACGCCCGCAAACAGATCGGCGGGTTGGTAACGCGCACGGCTCGCGCCTACTTTCACTCAGACCATCGCGACGTGCCCGATTCACGAGGACACACCATGCCTCCGAGCAGAACCGGGGAACAGCTGTTTCACACCACCATCGCCGGGGCCGAGAAAGGCCGCGTCTTCATTCGGCTGCCGTTCGATCCAGTCGAAGTGTGGGGCGCTCGCTCTCGTTATCATGTCGCAGGTTCGATCGGCGGCCGCGATTTCCGCGGCGTGGTCGAAGAGTCCGGCCTCGGCCACATCCTCGCCCTCGGACCGGCCTGGCGGCGTGACCGCGGCCTGCGCCCCGGCGATGAAGTCGCCGTCGTGCTGGCCCTCGAGGGGCCCCAGCGTGAAGGGCTGGCGGCCGACATCGCTGCCGCACTCGCGGCCGAGCCCGAAGCCGCCGATTTCTTCGACTCGATTGCCCAGTTCTATCGCAACGGCTACCTGCGCTGGATCGACGCGACCAGGCGAAGTCCCGCGACGCGCGCAGAGCGCATCGCCGAGTTCGTGAAGCTGTTGAAAGCGGGTTGCAAGGAACGCCCACGCTGACGCTCCTTCACCCAGTGCGCTGGTTCGTATCGTGGCAACATGCGGTGGCGGTGGGAGAGGCGGGACGAGTTATCACCCAACGAGTCACGGGTCGAGTAAACATCCTGGCGGCAAGCACGGAGGGTGGCCCGCCGCGGCTGGACCGCCGGCATTGCTCCGCACTGCTTGCACGTACCCGTCCTAACGATCAAGGTTCGAGGGTCGTCCCTTCATGGCTGGCAAAGGTTGATGGGTGCCCGTGGCGACGCACCGAAGCGGCTCGTTGGTCGACGTTCGACCTCCCACATGTTGGCGCGTCAAGCGCTCGGATCCGAGCTGGAATACGCATGACCGATCTCCCAGCTGATTCTTGTGGAGGCAGTTTTACTCGTATCAATGGGGCATAGAGCATGCTCGTCAAGAGAGGCACAGTGTGCCGATTTGCCGCCGCCACTTGGGGCAGAAAGCTACTCCTCGCAGTTGCCCTCCTGGCAATTGCCGTCGAGACTACCAGCGCACAGGAAGTGCGTGGCCGCGTCATTGACGCCAGCTCAGAGGTACCCGTTGGCCAAGCTCTGTTGCGACTTGTCGATCAAGCTGGAACGGTAGTGGGCAGCACAATCGCCGATGACTCCGGTCGTTTCGTACTCCGAGCCCCGAGTCGGGGTTCATATCATCTAAGAGTCGAGCGCACCGGATTTGCGCCGGCCACTCTTGGTCCTGTTTCAATTGCAAGCAACGATTCAGCTGAAACGATTATTCGCTTGGGCGTGGCAGCGGTTCCCCTCAACGCTCTGACTATTAGCGTCGAAGGCGGTGTGCCCGCCTTGGACCGTGTCGGGTTCTACGAACGGCGACGGATGGGACACGGCCGTTTCATCGAACGGGATGATGTCGTGAGACGTAACCCGCGCCGACTCAGCGACCTGCTCCAAGGTATGCCAGGGGTGAGGATCGTTACGGATGGCTGGTTCAGTGACGTTCGCCTCCGTGCGAGTGGCCTGACAGGATTCAACGCCACCCCAGCGATGATGTGTTTCCCGCCGGTATTCCTGGATGGCATCGTCGTGTCCCACGGCAATGCTGAGCCGGGTGATCGATACAATGTCGATTCCATTCTCCCTCAAGATATAGAAGCCATCGAGGTGTATACCGGGCCCGCGCAGGTGCCCGCGAAGTACGGCGGCGCAAACAGCGCGTGTGGGATCATGTTGATCTGGACGAGGCAATGACGCGTACGCACTAAAGAATCTCGTTCACGTGCTCCAGGTCCGTGGGACGTATAGCGTAGCGGTAGTACCGGGCACCGCGCGTATGCCAACGCGCGTGCCCGCAAAATGTCGCCCACAGGTGCGGTGTACTCGCCTGGCGCAATGGCTGGTTCGGAAAGGACGAACTGAGGAGGGACTCAGGTCCGAGATGGCGCCCGACGGTCAGGCGACTCGACGAATCAGGGCGTGATCCTGAGACCGACTTCGAGGATCGTGAAGTTCTCCCAGATAACGTGGCTTTCGCCCTCAGAATCACCGACCTGAACTCAATTCTGAACCGTTATGCAGGCTGATCGCATTTCATTGGACTGTTGCACGGGAAGACTCCTGACTGGCGCACTCAATCGTGCGCCAACAGCAGCGCACGGCGCAACGTGCGTTGTGACAGGAGATGGCGCAGGAGTTGTCCGTGGGTCCGATTCTTGTGTGCCTTCCTCCAATGCCACGTGGATCGACCCGCGCATCCGCGGAGAAGTACTCTCCAAAATGCAGGATTGGCGGGCACCGACGCCCGTCAGCCTGATCGAGAGTATCACGGCAGAGAAGCTGTTCACGATCTGGCCGGTGTCCGACTCGATCCTGGCCGGTCTCCAGAGCGGCTTCACATGGCCGGCACCGAGCCTGGCCGTCATTCGTCGCACTATCCGTGGTGCAGCCGACTTCACTCGCTTCTTCTGGTCGCCGCCTCGGTATCCGCTTCGAGACCCGCCCCAAACTTCACCGACCGGGCGTCGAGGCGGACCGACCTTGCCCAGGCAGCCGGTGGACAACATAGATTGTGGGCCGGGCAAGCCGGCCGGCGCCCGGAGGGTCGCGTTCCACATCGCAGGAGATTGAAGACGTGTTGACAACAGGACTGCGCACGTTGACCACCATGATGGTTCTGGCATGCGCCGGATCAGCGGCGCCGCGATCCGCTGCAGAACCCTCGCCCGCCGCCGCGGCGCCGAGAACGACGCCTCCTCGCCGCGCCAATGCCGCGGACGTCGAGTTCATGTCGGGCATGATCCACCATCATGCGCAGGCGATCGTGATGGCGGGCTGGTCCGCATCGCACGGTGCGAATCCGTCCATCCGCACGTTGTCCGAGCGGATTACGGTCGCGCAGACGGACGAAATCAGGCTGATCCAGCAGTGGCTCCGCGAGATGGGCGAGGCGGCGCCGGAGCCATCGCCCACGGGACGCAGGATTGTGATGGACGGCGTCGAACACGACATGCTGATGCCCGGCATGCTCACGGCAGAGGAGATGTCACAGCTCGATCGCGCACGAGGTGAGGAATTCGACCGCCTCTTTCTGACGTTCATGATCAAGCACCATGAAGGTGCGCTGACGATGGTCGACGAGCTTTTCGAATCGTATGGCGGCGGCGCCGACGACTTCATCTACAAGATCGCGTCCGACACGTTCGCGGATCAGGGCTCCGAGATCGATCGCATGCAGAGGATGCTCGATGCCATGAACGAGGAGGGCGCTGGCGATGTTCTTCGCTCCACCCACACCTGACCGGAGTGACCCCGTGATGGTTCTATCGTTGGTACGGCCCGTTTACAGTCGGCGGAGCAGCGCCGTGTTCGGCTCGGCGATGCTCGGCCTCGGACTGCTCTCGATCACCGCGTGCTCCACGTCAGCGCCGGCGCCAGCTGCGGCCACGCCGTCTCCTGTGTCCGCCGCGCAGACAGCGGCGCCCGATCCCGATCCGCGCGTCGGTCTGCGCGCGGGAAAGACGGACGCGGGTGAGGCCTCGTGGAACATGCGGCTCGTCGTGACCAGACCCTCACCGCCCGGCATCGACGAGGCATGGAACTCCGATCTCGCGTTCCTCGGCGATTATGTGTTCCAGGGCAACTTCAACGGCTTCACGGTGTGGGATGCATCGAATCCTGCGGATCCGCGCGTATTGAGAGCGTACGTTTGCCCTGCATCGCAGAGTGATGTGTCGGTCTATCAGAATCTGCTGTTCGTATCGAGCGAATCGACGAGCGGCCGGCTCGACTGCGGAACCGAGGCACCACAGGAACCCGTCAGCCACGACCGGCTGCGCGGCATCCGCATCTTCGACATCAGCGACATCAACAACCCTCGCTACATCCACAACGTACAGACGTGCCGCGGCTCGCATACACACTCGCTCGTCACGGACCCGAACGACCCGGCGAACGTCTACATCTACGTGTCCGGTTCCGCACGTGTCCGGCCTCCGGCCGAGCTGGCGGGCTGCTCGGAGCTGAGCCCGGACGAGGATCCCAACTCGTCGCTGTTCCGTATCGAGGTGATACAGGTCCCGCTGGCCGCGCCACAGACCGCTCGCATCGTGACTGCGGCCAGGGTCTTCGCCGGCATGGAGGCCGCACCCCGGCGCTCCGGCGGTGGCGGCGGTCGTGGCCGCGGTGGCGAGGCGCCGGATGCTCCGCGGCGAGGGCCGAACCAGTGTCACGACATTACGGCGTACCCGGCCGTCGGCCTCGCGGGCGGCGCCTGCCAGGGATACGGCATCCTGATCGATATCCGCAATCCGGCCGAGCCGCGGCGCCTGTCCGCAGTGGCCGACACCAACTTCGCGACGTGGCACTCCGTCTCGTTCAACAATGATGGCACGAAGGTGCTGTGGACCGATGAATGGGGCGGCGGCACCGCGCCCCGCTGCCGCGCGACAGACAACGAGGTCTGGGGCGGCAACGCCATCTTCCGCATCGTGAACCAACGGGCCGAGTTCCTGAGCTACTACAAGATGCCGGCTGCGCAAACGGATACCGAGAACTGCGTCGCGCACAACGGTTCGCTGATCCCGGTCCCCGGCCGCGACATCAAGGTCCAGGGCTGGTACCAGGGTGGTATTTCCATCTTCGACTGGACCGACGGAAGCAACCCCGTCGAGATCGCCTTCTTCGACCGCGGCCCCTTCATTGCCGACACGCTGCGCACGGCCGGCTCGTGGTCCGCTTACTGGTTCAACGGCTATATCTACAGCTCCGAGATCGAGCGCGGCCTCGACGTGTTCGAGCTTCAGCCGAGTGCGTTCCTCACTCAGAACGAGATCGACGCCGCAAAGTCCGTACAGCTCGATTATTTCAATGCCCAGGAGCAGCAGAAATTCGTCTGGCCGCCGAGTTTCGCCCTCACGCGCGCGTACCTCGACCAGCTCGAGCGTTCGAACGGACTTGACGCCGCCCGGATCACGGCGATTCGCTCCGAACTGGCGCGCGTCGAACGGCTCGCTGGCCAGACACGCTCCGGCGCCCTGCTCCAGCTCGCGGGCCAGCTCGATTCGGACGCCCAGCGCGCGCAGGACGCGGCGAAGGCACGGCTGCTTGCCGCAGCGGTTCGAGACCTGGCCGACAGCTGACTCGACAGGAAGTGGGTGAATGCGAGCGACCAACCAGCACCGGTCCACCGCTCGGCGGGAACCGTGGCCCGCGCTTCCGCTCGAGGATTGGCGCGACACGTGCGAGACACTGCACATGTGGACGCAGATCGTGGGCAAGACACGGCTGTCACTCGCGCCCATGGTCAACCACTGGTGGCAGGTCCCGCTCTACGTCTCGGCCCGTGGCCTCACGACATCGCGCATTCCTCACGACGAGCACGGTTTCGAGATCGAGTTCGATCTGGTCGGGCACGAGCTGACCATCGCTGCCGATGACGGTGCCCGTTGGTCGATGAAGCTCGAGCCGCGCTCGGTCGCCAACTTCTACGACGAGTACATGGCCGGCCTGCACGGTCTCGGCCTCGATGTGCGCATCTGGCCACACCCCGTCGAAGTGCAGGAGCCCATTCCATTTCCCGAGGACGAGACACATCAGTCCTACGATGCCGCCGCCGCGAACCGCTTCTGGCGAGCGTTGGCCCAGGCAGACCGCGTCCTCCACGAGTTCCGCGGCCGGTTCATCGGAAAGTGCAGCCCCGTGCACTTCTTCTGGGGCGGCTTCGACCTCGCCTGCACCCGCTTCTCCGGACGACCGGCACCCGTGCATCCGGGCGGCATCCCGAATCTCGGCGACTGGGTCACGCGCGAGTCCTACTCGCACGAGTGCATCAGTGCCGGTTGGTGGCCCGGCACCGCCGGCGGGCCGGTGCCAGAGCCAGCCTTCTACGCCTACGCGTACCCCGAGCCGGCCGGCTTTCCGGAAGCGCCCATCAGGCCTGCCTCGGGCAAGTACGATATGACGCTTCGTGAATGGGTGCTGCCATACGATGCAGCACGGATGTCGGCGGACCCGGACACCGCCGTGCTCGACTTCCTCCAAAGCACCTATGACGCCGCCGCCAACCTCGGCGGATGGGGCCGACAGACACTCGAACGAACCCGCTGACTCGCCTCCGTCCAGGGCGCGTTCGGCGTCGCTCCACCAACGGCAACAACAGAGAGGCCCCGGTCGCGCCGTTACGATCGGGGCCCTCCTCCAACGCTCGCGTGCAGGAACGATCAGGCAACCTTCACCGCGGCCTGTTTGACCGCCTCGACGTCGATCTCGATGTCGATCCGGTCGCCAACCACGACACCGCCCGTCTCGAGCACCTGGTTCCACATCAACCCGTAATCCTTGCGCTCGATCGACGTCTTTGCCGTCCAACCCGCCCGCACGTTGCCCCACGGGTCCTTCGCACGCCCGGTGTCCTCCACTTCCAGCACGACTTCCCCCGTCACCCCGCGGATCGTGAGGTCTCCCACTACGTCCAGCCGGTTTCCACTCCGATTCTTGACGCGCTTCCCCTTGAACGTGATCTCCGGATGGTTCGCGACGTCCAGGAAGTCCGCCGACGTGAGGTGCGCATCCCGATCGGCCAACCCCGTCTCGATGCTCGAGGCATCGATCCTCACATCGACCTGACCACGACTCGCATCTCCGCCCTCGATCACCACGGTTCCGCTCCACCGTGCGAATTGCCCGCGCACCTTCGCCACGACCATGTGCCGCACCGAGAAATGGATCCCCGAATGACCGCTATCGATCTCCCAACGCTCCGTCATTTTTCTCTCCTCTGGTTTGTGCCTTCAACAATTCCGTCAAACACATAGGCAACCATCGGACCAATCAGCAACTCCAATGAAATCAACATCTTAAGAATTTCGGACGCCGCCCGGAGCATCCCATTCTGATAGATGTACATCTCGAATTGATCGAGCAGCCGGCAGGCCAGGCGAGGCGATGGGACCGTTACGGAGCGGGGCCGGGACCCGTTACTGGAGGGTGTTCTGGAGCGCCGGGCCGACCCCGGCGATCGGCGCGCACGGAGCAGGTGTTGTCACGATCATTGCGTTGCGGCTTGCCCGATGCAGAGCACGCGAGGCGACACCTCGGTTGAATCAAGCTCATCGACGAAGGGATCTCGAATGACGCTGGCGGGCCGGGTGGCACTTGTCGCTGGTGGGACGCGCGGGGCCGGGCGCGGCATCGCCGTGGAACTGGGGGCAGCGGGTGCGACCGTGTATGTGACGGGCCGGACGACGCGCGAGCATCGATCGGAGTATGGCAGGCCAGAGGCCATCGAAGAAACGGCGGAGTTGGTCACGGCGTCGGGCGGCGAGGGCATCGCGGTCCAGGTCGATCATCTCGAGGCGGATCAGGTGGAACGCCTGATCGACCGGATCCGTGCCGATCACGGACACCTCGACGTTCTGGTGAACGACATCTGGGGCGGTGAGGATCTCAAGGAATGGAACCAGCCGGTGTGGGCGCATGATCTGCGGAACGGTCTGCGCCTGTTGCATCTGGCGATCGATACGCATCTGATCACGGCGCACTACGCCCTTCCGTTGCTGATCGAAAAGCGCGGCGGGCTCCTCGTCGAGGTGGGCGACGGCACGGCGGACTACAACGCGGACCATTACCGGATCAACCCATTCTACGATCTCGCCAAAGTCGCAGTGAACCGCATGGCGTGGGCGCATGCCATGGATCTGGAGCCGCACGGAGCCACGGCAGTATCGATCACTCCCGGATGGTTGCGCTCGGAGATGATGCTGGAAGCGTTCGGCGTCACGGAGGCCACGTGGCGCGACGCGACGTTGAAGGTACCGCATTTCGTGATCTCCGAAACACCGCGTTATGTGGGTCGCGCCGTCGCAGCGCTCGCGTCCGATGCGGGCCGCGCTCGCTGGAACGGCCAGTCGCTGTCAAGCGGTCAGCTGGCGAACGTCTACGGCTTCACGGATGTGGATGGCTCCCGCCCCGATGCGTGGCGCTACCTCCTCGAAGTGCAGGAGGCCGGCAAGCCAGCCGACGCAACGGGATACAGGTAGCCCGCCGACTGCTACGGAGCCGACGAGCCTGCTCCGCGTTCACGCGTTCGGAGCACCTCCAGCACGCCTGCGTGTCGGGGCACGTGCTCGTCCGCGGAGAGGCGGGCGCCGGCCTCCAGGAGCGCGCGCACACAGTCGGCGTAATCACCGCCGGGCTCGGCGACCACGTCCGCACCGAAGCACGCCCAGCCCATGGGCGATGATGCATGCTCCGGATCGCGGATATTGAAGTCCGCGCCGTGCTCGAGCAGGTCGCGGACGATCCGGGCGCGGCCGCGTATCGCGGCGTTATGAAGTGCCGTCGCACCGAACGCGTCCGTGCTGTCGGCCGGGAAGCCGGCGGCGAGGCAGGATCGGACGACGTCGCGATGGCCCTCCGCGGCCGCTTCGGGCAGGAGGCGCAGCGCGCCAGTGTCGAGAGCCATCCGCGCTTCGGGCGATGCAAGGCGGCGCGCGGCGCTCGCGTCACCTCGAGCGCACGCGGCCATCAGGGCATCGGCCGGCGCGAGGGATTCGGCTGCCGCACCGGCATGTTCCAGGAGCGCCGCCACGTGATGGAAGCCGCTCCGCCGTGCGAGCACCCACGCGGTACGGCCGTCTGCACGGCGGGCGTGAACGTCCGCGCCGTGGGCGAGGAGCTGTTGCACGATCTCCGGCGACCAGCCCCGTCGTGCGGCAGCATGCAGCGCGGTCTCCCGGTCGCGCCCGGATCGTACATCGGGGTCGGCGCCATGCTCGAGCAGCCAGGATAATCCTCTGTTCACGCGATCCGCCTCCCATTCGGACTCGCGGTAAGAGAGGAGGAAATGGAGCGGCGTGTTCCCCCAGTCCCCGGTGAAGTTCAGGTCTACGTTGAATTGCAGCAGGAGGTCGAGTGCTTCTTCGTGAAAGAGCTGCGCGGCGTGGAAGACGGATTCCCCGTCGTTGGGGTTGGCGCCGGCCTCGAGGAGGAGGCGTGCGATGCGCGGCACGTTGCGGTGGCCCGTGACCGCGTAGAGGGCCGGCACGCCGTGCTGCGCGTCACGCGTGTTGGCGTCGGCGCCGGAATCGAGCAGGATCCGGGCGGCCGCAGCGAGCCCGTCGTCGCGCTGCGGGCTTTCCCCATGAAACGGGGAGTAGCACAGCCAGAGCAGCGGATCGGCGGGCGAGTGGCCGGCCCGGGTGTTCACCTGTGCTGCATCCTCCGCGACGAGCCGGCGGACCTCGGCATCGAGGCCGAGCACCGCTGCGACGTGCAATCTCGTGCTCGCGATGCGTGGCTCGGAGCGCAGCACGTCGAGCGCCCGGCCCGCGTCACCGGCCGTGACGGCCGCGAGGAAAGCGTCCGCCGCCTCATCGACGCCCCGCGATGCCTGAACGTGCGTGCGCAGCTTCGCCCAGCTCGAGAACCCGTACTCGCGGGCGATCACGAGCTGCGCTTCCGTCAGCTTCAGCCGCGTTGTCGGGCCGATGACAGCGCGCACCCGCTCGACCGCTACCGCGTCGCCACGGAGGAACGCGCCCTGGAGTGCTCTCGCCTGATGCTTGAGGTGGTCGAGATGCGGGTGTGCGGGAAGATGGCTGGACGACATCGAAACCTCCTTTCAATGGCTCGCCCGCTGTCCGCGTGTTCGGGCTGAAAGAAGGTCGCTCTGGTGATGCGGCCCTGCTCGGGTGGACTGCGTCCTTTCCGCGGACGGGTGCGCCCCTGTGCGCGCGACAAGAATAGCGATTGCCGCGCACCGGATCAATCGTTCACGATTGGGGAACGATGCGCACGGTCCGCACGTGGACGGGTGTGTGCGCAAGGCTCGGCCACACGAGCCGTGCGGCCCCGCTCATGCTAGCCCGTGAGAGCGAGACTTCAGGGGGCGCGGATGCGGAACCGCACCGTATCCATTGCCTGTGGATCGATCGTGCGGTGAGCGAAATCACCCAGCGCCACGATCACGGTGTAATCTCCCGCTGCCGCCGCAGTCAGCTCGTACGATGTCTGCGCCTGCCCGAGGTGTACGGTGCCATCGACCCCGGCCGGAATCACCGCACCCGCCGCGGTGGCGGGTTGGTTGATGAACACATGCAGGTGACCGGTGTTGGGGCGATCCTCGCCTGCCGGTGCAAGCTCGATGCTTTCCGCCCGCATCACAATCCGGACCGTGCCTGCGTCAAGCTCGGCGCCATCGGCCGGCTCGAGGATCACGACGCGCGGCGACGTTGGCGGCTCCGGCGTTTCTGCTTGCGTGTCCACGTCGCCAGAACCGCAACCCGCCAGTAGCACAGTGGCAACAAGACAAGGGACGACGACGTTACGCTGGCTCCATGGCTTTCCGGTTCCCCTCACGATT
The DNA here is from genome assembly GCA_050732695.1 of Longimicrobiales bacterium. Taxonomy (GTDB): domain Bacteria; phylum Gemmatimonadota; class Gemmatimonadetes; order Longimicrobiales; family RSA9; genus JBFFZF01. The sequence continues at coordinate 39,016 of JBOHRL010000045.1, forward strand.
TCCTCCAGCGAACGGATTTCATTGTTGCGCCGGGTTGCAATCTGGCCCTCACTCCGCACATTCCGCCAGTCGAAGCGCTTCGCCGTCGAGGAACTCGATGCGCTGCGGTGCCGCCAGCTAAATGCATTCGTGGAATATCGCCTCGACACGTCACCGCGGTCGTCAACCGTGAGTTCCTGCCTGTCCGGTGTCGAGAGTGCCGTGGCCGCGGCAAGCGGGCGAGCGGACCCTTCGGATCACCCGCCCGACACCAAACGTCATCAGGGCCGGGTTGCGTCCGTTGGACCGGCGCTCCGCGCGTACCCCGGCCTGTCCGGAGTTTGCCCGGGCTGGTGCCGCCCCGTCGCGTTTCTCCGCGAATAGCGCGGTCAACTCGCCAGTTCGTTTATTCCGAAGCCGGCCGTGTCGCGTTTTCCGCGAATAGCGCGGTAAACTCGCCACTTCGTCGATTCCGAGGCCGGCCGTGTCGCGTTTTCCGCGAATAGCGCGGTCAACTCGCCATTTCGTCGATTCCGAGGCCCGCCGTGTCGCGTTTTCCGCGATTAGCGCGGTCAACTCGTCACTTCGGCAGTTCCGCGTGCTCGGGAAGTCCCAGCTTTTCGTAGCCTTCCGCCAGCACGACCCTCATCTGGACCTGAAGTCCAGGATCGGCAGCGACATGGTGGTAGCGCCGGCCAGCACCAGGAAAACCGCTGCGGCCGCGCCCACCAGTGCGCGATTGGCGACGGACGGACTTGCCGGTGCGGTAGCGCGCTGTTGCCGGCCTCGCGTGTACGGCAGACCGCTGAGGTATCGCTCGATATCATCAGCGAGAACGAGTGCGGACGTGTACCGTTGTGACGGCTCCTTGCGCATCGCCTTGAGCGCCATCGTATCCAGATCGAAGCGCAGCTGCCGTGCGAGCTGTGCCAGCGTCGTGCGCCTTACCGCGGAAATCGCCGGCGCCTCTTCGTCATGCGCAACCGTTGCATTCGGCACGCGGGGTTCCACTTCGAGTGCAACCCGTTCCAGCTCGGCGCGCGAGTGTTGCACGCCATACGGATGCCGGCCGGTCAGCAGCAGATAGATCACGCGATGCACGTCCCTTCCACGGTGCTCGCGGTTCTACCAACCTCATCGTCTACATCGAGGTCACATCCGGGGACCTCGGCATGGACGAAGGGAGTGATCGCGTTCCGCTGAACCACGCGTCGGATCCGATCCTGTCGCTCGGCGGATGATGGCTTCGCTCACATACATCCCGACTTCCAGCGGTCCGCGGCAGGAGGCGTCGAGCGAATCGGCAATGCTTCGGTTCGCTTCAGAAGTGTCAGAAGCGTGATCATTCGTTTCGCCAGGAACGCATCGCGTGGAAAGCTTTCAGGGAAGTGAGCAGGGGTCATGATACTTCGCTTTGTTACTTCGCGGCCTCCTCGAGGACGGCGATGCGGCCTCCACCGGCCGCCTTGACACATTAGGCGCCTTGGGGGGATATTGCTCCGTTCGAGCCGCGCCACGGCATAAGTGACGGCTGCCGCATCGCCTGCGGTATGCGGAGGCTTGTCTGCCGGACAAACCGGGTACGTCAGCCACGTTTGAAAAGAGGTGGCGGCGTCGGTAGAGGATGAACCTCTTCAACCGCCAGTGCCCGGGGCGGGCAAGTCGGATTCTTCCTGTCAGACGACACCGAGATGTTCCGGCTCCCGGATACTGCGGACGCACTGTGGCCGTCCGCCGCCGGGCGATCTTCGGCTGACCAGAGACTGCCTTGACGCGGGAGATACTCGTGAGTCAGCAGGGCGGACCGGCGCTGCTCGAGGACGCGCTCGCCAGGGTGGAGGCCGCAGCGGAATCCGCGGAACGTGCCGGCGCCGCAGCGCTGCGCGAGATCAAGCGTGCCCGCGCTGCCGCAAAGACGGGTGTGCTACGCGACCTCGATCGGGCCCTCGGCCTGGCGGAAGGGCTGTCCGATGCACTGGCGGACGCCGCTCGCACACTACGCAGAAGCTGGTCGTTCGACGATCGCAGCTACCTGGAATCGGGCGGCTTCGCCCGCGAAGTCACCGCTGCTGCGGCGGCGGAGGGGATTCCGCTCGTGGAGCGTGACGGCACGATGCTCACGTTCCCGTCCGTGATCCGGCCGCTGCCAGCGGACGCCGCGATCGAAATCGACAACAAACGCGAGAAGCGCATCCGGCCAAGTGTCGTCGTCGCCCGCATGCGGGCACTGCGCGAGCGGCCGCCGCGATTCCGTCCGCAACCGTTTCTCGAGGCACTCTACAGTGGCTATCGGTTGCTCCTCCGCCACCGGAACCAGTCGGAGGGCGCCAGCGTCCAGCTTGTGCGCCTGTACGAACTCATGACACTGTTGCCCGGCCGGGCCAGGGACTACTCGGAGCCGGAGTTCGTGCGTGACATCTACCTGCTCGAGAGCAGTGGCGTGACGCAGACGAAGGACGGCAGGAATGTCACCTTTCCGGCGGCCACAGGAACGAAGACGAAGTCGAAGCTGGTGACCGTCACGCGCGAGGGCGACCAGCGGATTTACTACGCCATTGCGTTCCGGCCATGATCACCCCTCTGGATTACTCGGATTTTCTGAAGCAGGAGTACCTGCGTGAGTACATCCCGCAGGGCGGCGCCGCGGTGAAGTTTGTGGTGCCTTCGGATGGCGCTCGGATCGCGGACGTTTTCGGTCCGGTTCGCATGGGGGCGCAAGCAGCCGGCTTCGACGTCGCCGCGGTGGATGCTGACCGCGTAAAGATCCACATGATTCACGAGGTATTTCACGCGATTGCGAAACAGATCGACTGGGACGCGCTCGCGCAGAAGGTGTCTCGCGATGTCCTCGAGGGCATCGGCTTTCGGGTGCCGGCCGCACCGGATGCGTTCGACCTCGAGACTCTGGCCCGTGCCAACGACTACATGCCGAATGTGCTCAACGTCGACTTCAGCAAGGCATTGCAGCAGCGCATCATCAAGGACTTCGCGATGGCGCAGGAGTTCCGTCACGCGATGTTCGCCCTTTGCCGTGCAGCCGTCGATCCGAGCGGGGCGACGCAGACGACTCGGGCTGCGGTACTGGAGTGGCTGCGGGGCGAACTGCGCAGGGTCTCGGCGGTCAAGTATGCACTGATCTATCAGAGAATCGGCCGGCACAACGCGAGGCACATGCTGTTCTCACTCGCGCACTGGTTGACCACAGTAGGCCGGACCGGACTCGTCCTGACAATCGGCATGGGTCAGCTCGCGAAGGCGAAACGCGATGAGGCAGGAGATGGCCTCTATTACACGAAGGCGGCGGTCCTGGACGCGTATGAGGCTCTCCGGCAACTCATCGATGGTACGGACGAGCTTCGTTCCTGTCTCGTGCTGGTTGGCTGTGCGCCGGAGTTCCTGACGGATCCGGCGCGTGGCCTCGAGGCCTACCACGCGCTCCACCTTCGCATCGCGGACGAGGTACGGGACCGCCACCGGGCGAACCCGTTCGCCGCACTGGTGCGCCTGACATCAGGTCTGCCCCGAATCGAGTCCGCCCCATGAGCGAACGACCGGACGACAGAATCGCGAGACGCCGCGCGATCGAAGCATTGCGGTCCGGTGTGCCGAGTCGCGACGCCGTACACATCCTGGGTACGAACCAGACTGTGATCGAATTGGAGTTCGACCACCGGCTGGACAGCATGCTGGCTGACCAGGCAATGAGTGGACTCATTGTGGCCGGCGACTTCGGTACCGGAAAGTCCCATCTCCTCGAACATCTCCAGCATCGCGCGCTCACACGCAACACAGTCACGAGCAAGGTCGTGATCAGCAAGGAAACGACACTGCACGATCCCGCCAAGGTGTACCGGTCGGCCGTCGATGCGGCCATCCTCCCCGGCCGCACTGGCTCGGCTCTCACGGAGATTGCGACGACGCTCCTGGACGACAAGCCGGCGTACAACGCGGTGCGCGACTGGGCTCGCGACCAGGAACTCAATGATCGATTCTCCGCCACACTGTACCTGCTCGAGCACGCCCGGGCCGATCCCGAACTCATCGACCGGATCCTGCGCTTCTGGAACGGCGATCCCATCGCTGTTTCCGAACTGAGAAAGGCGTTGAAAGCGGTGGGAGAGGGCGCGACGTACATGCTGCCAAAGATCAACGCGCGCGATCTTGCACTACAACGCTTCCGTTTCTTCGCCCGTCTCGTTCGCGCCGCAGGCTTCCAGGGGTGGGTGCTCCTCTTCGACGAGATCGAGTTGATCGGGCGGTACTCGTTGCTCCAGCGCGCGCGTTCCTACGCGGAGATCGCGCGTTGGGTCGTGCCGTCCGACGCCGAGCGCATTCCCGACCTCATGGCTGTGTTGGCCATCACCGATGATTTCGACGGAGCCGTCATCGAAGCGAAGAACGACCGCGAGCAGGCACCCGGTCGGTTGCGTGCCACCGGAAAGCCCGAGGACGAGATCGCTGCTTCCCGCGCCGAGAGGGGGATGAGCGCGATCAACCAACGGCTGCGCATCGTGCCACAGTCGCACGAATCCCTCGACACATCCTACCACCGTGTGCGCGATATGCACGGCCTCGCCTACGACTGGAAACCTCCGGAACTGGAATGGACGAAGGCGTCCATCGCACGCCCCATGCGGCAGTACGTTCGATCGTGGATCAACGAATGGGATCTCCGCCGACTCGACCCCGCATACCGGCCGGATATCGCGATCGACCCATTGGGCATGAATTACACGGAGGACCGGGACCTGGACTCGGGTGATGCGCCCGAGACCGACAACGGACGCGAGGCCTGAGGTGCCCGTTCCGTTCCGTGATATAGCGACCGGCGACGGACTCCTGGTCGGCGTGCTACGGATCCTGCCCGTCGAAGGTGCAGGCAGGTTCGCCGCGGCACTCCTCCTCGCTCGCGGCAACGGTGAGCCCCTCGAGTTCGTGTACAACCAGCTCGACGTGCCGGCAACCACGCTCTGCATGCCCGACCGATTGCCCGGCTTCATGACCGCGATGATCGCGCGTTCGCTGTTCACGACTCTCGAGGGCACGCCGCAATGGATCATGGTTTGCGCCGGCGAGGTGGCCCCGGAACTGTTCGAGATGCGACTGGACGTGAACGTGCCGGTCGGGGCGTCGGCTCTGCCGGAAAGCGGCGACAACCCCGGTCCGGTGTGGTTGGGGACCGTTCCTCCCTCCGACGACGTGCGAACCGCCGCAGGAATGCTGATCCGGTCCGGGCTTGCCGCCGAAATGCTCACACGCACCGCAGCGGCCCTGCGCGATGTCGTTGCACGGGACGTTCTCGATGAGCCGCTGGTGGGCGGACGCGCCGCCACCTGAGCGGCTGCACACGGCGCGCCGCCTCAAGTTCGCGGCGCCCGCGATCGCCGTCCGCTGGGACAGCGATGATGTGGAGGGAAACCGCCTCGCTGCGGCTCTCGAACTTCCTCGCCCGTGGTATCATCGGAACGAACCGGCCGCTGTGCCATGGCCGCATCGTTTTCGCCCGTATCAGCACGACGGGATCGATGCGCTTCTCATCAAACCTGCCGTGCTCCTCGCCGATGACATGGGCCTCGGCAAGACCGTTCAGGCGATTGCCGCACTGCGCATCCTGTTCCGCCAGGCACGAATCGCCTCGGCGCTCATCGTTGCGCCGACGGCGCTTCTGATCCAGTGGCGTAGGGCGTTTCAGGAGTGGGCGCCGGAGCTGCGCACGAGCACTGTACACGGAAGCGTTGCCGACCGCGCCCGCCAGTGGCGCGCGCAGGCGCACGTGTTTCTGACGAGTTACGAAACACTGCGCAACGACTGGACACCGAATCCCGAATCGCCACCCCGGCGGGTCGACTGGGGCGTTGTCGTCCTCGACGAAGCACAGCGCATTCGTAACCGGGACACTGGAGTCAGCCGTGCGTGCAAGCGAGTCCCCAGGCAACGTGCGTGGGCGCTCACCGGTACTCCGCTGGAGAACCGCGTCGATGATCTCGCTTCGCTCTGCGAGTTCCTCGTTTCCTGGGCCGAAGGCGATCCCGTGGATCGCCTCGCACCCGGAACCAGTCTTCTGCAAAGGCACAGCACTCTGCAACTGCGCCGCAGAAAGAGTGTCGTCGCCGCGGACCTGCCAAGCAAGACAGTCATCGACATTCCGCTCGCACTATCGCCCGGGCAGCGCACCACGTATGACCGTGCGGAACGCGAGGGCATCGTTCAGCTCAAGGAGAAGGGTGACACGATAACAATCCAGCACGTCCTCGAGTTGATTCTGCGACTCAAGCAGATCTGCAACGCCTGTCCTCGCACGGGCGAGTCGTCGAAACTCGACGATCTCGAGGAGCGGATCGAATCCATCATCGCCGAGGATCATCGCGTACTGGTCTTCTCACAGTACGTAGACGATCGTCACGGCGCGCGCGCCATCGTGCGTCGCCTCAGGAGCACCGGGCCTTTTCTCTTTACGGGCGACATGGATGCGACCGAACGCGACCGCACGATTGCTGCGTTCGGCGCGCGAACGGACGGTGCAGCCCTGGTCCTCTCGCTCCGGGCCGGTGGACTTGGCCTGAACCTTCAGAACGCATCGTACGTGATTCATTTCGATCGCTGGTGGAATCCGGCCGTTGAACGACAGGCCGAGGATCGAGCGCACCGGATCGGGCAGAGCCAGCCCGTCACCGTGTACCGCTACCGGTGCGAGGATACGATCGAGCAGCGGATCGATCATGTCCTGAACACGAAGCAACGACTCTTCGACACCCTTGTGGATGACGTGTCCATCGACATCCGGACGATGCTCACGGAGGAGGAGATCTTCGGCCTGTTCGGGCTGCATGCGCCACGACGACGTTGACCGAGACGTGACCCGATCATCGCACGAGTTCTCTCGCGACGAAGCTATCGCGATCCCACTTGAACTGGCCGATCGGTCGGTGGAGCGCCTGAAGCTGCCCGCCGGGATTCGCGCCGGGCTGACTCTTGCAGGGATTCGGAGGATGGGTGATCTGAACGGCCTGCGCCCGCAGGACCTCGAGCCACTCATCGGAATGGGACCGCATGGTGCAGTCGACGTGTCCCGGGCTGTCGAGCGGTTCATTAATGTGCTGGCCAGATGCCCTGTTGCGGGGCTGTATGAGGCGAGCGC
>JBOHRL010000046.1:0-14430 GCA_050732695.1 Longimicrobiales bacterium
TCAGCAGAACCAGACCCACGGTACCGAACAACACCCACAGCGCCGTCCGGACTGACTCCACCGTCAGCTCCTTGAATGGCACCACCGATACTGACCAGCCGGTCTGCTCCAGAAACCCGGCCGTGAGATCGGGGAAACGCTCGGGCAACCGCTTCTGCAACGCCTCCAGCTCCCGGATCGCCGCACCCAGCTCGACGCCCGGCATCAACCGCGCTACGCCCAGCACGCCAAACGTGCCGAACTGCGGAACAGCAGGTGTCGCCACTGGCACCAGCATCGCAACGTCCGCCTTGCGCCAGTAGAAACCGCGCGGCATCACGCCCACAATCTCCGTCGAGACTCCGTCGAGTTGAATCACGCGACCCACCACGCCCGCATCGCCGCCAAACCTCGATTGCCACGCACCGTGCATCAGCAACGCGACGCGCGCACTGCCCTCCAGCCCATCCGCTTCCACGAACGGCCGCCCCAACGCCGGCCGCGTCGCCACCACATCGAAAAACTCCGGCGATACCGACACCACATCGATCCGATCCGGACGCTCCACTCCCGACAGGTTCCGCTGCTCGTTCACCGTGGCGGCGATCGGTCCGATCGTCTTCGCTGATTCACGGTAGTGCGCCAGCGTCCCCGGCGAGTTCTCCAGCTCCGGCAGATTCAGCCCGGGTGCGTGATGCCGCACGACAACCATTCGGTCTGATTCCGGATACGCCAGCGGCTGCAATAACACCGCGTTCACAACTGAGAAGATCGCCACATTCGCACCCAGGCCCAGCCCCAGCGTCAGCACGGCAACCGCCGCAAAACCCGGCCGCCTCGCCAACGACCGCATCGCCTGCACCAGTTCCCGCATCGCATCCGACATCCTGTCTACCGGCCCCCTGCGCCGAACCCCAGCGCCTCCATGGATCGACCTTCGACGCGCCGATCCCGCCTCATACCGGCGCTCCGCCACCGTCCGCATCACCACATCCACAAGCGCTCGCCGCGTCACATCCAACACCCGCAACCAGCCCGACAATCCGCCCCGGCCGTACGCGCCTTCCGCCAGCACCTCGAAATCCGTCACCAGCTCGCGTTCGAACTGCCGCCTGAACCCCGACGGCAATAACGCAAGCGATCCCCGGTACAGGTTCACTGACCGCGCGATCACCCGACCCTTCACTCGCACGCTCCGCCTCAGGCTCGCTTCCCGACCTGCACCATTCGCGCTTCTCGAACCAGCGACTCCAGCCGGTCCGCTTCCGCCAGCAGGACCGCTCGCCCGAATCCTGTCAGCCGGTAATACCGCCGCCTCCCATCGGCCTCCGCACCCTCCTCACCCTCCAACCCCTCGATCAGCCCTTCCTCCACCATCTGCCGGATCGAGCCATACAACGTCACCGGCCACAACCGGATCCCGCCCGCGGTCCGTTCCTCGACCCGGCTCCGGATCGCAAACCCGTGCGCCGCCTCCTCCCGCAGCGCCAGCAGGATGTGGAACCACGAAGGTTTCAGTGGCAGTAGCGACCCAACCCGATCCGCCTCGGACTTCCCGTCCATCAATCCTCCAACCCGCACTGTTCAACCGCCGCTTCACCCCATCGCCTGATCCCGCTCAGAAACCAGCCCTGTCGAAACCCATGCAACGTCCGTCACCCCGGCCGTCAGAATTCACTACAAAACGATATCGATACGGGATTGTAGCATTCGGGGGAGTGCCGGTCAACCGGAGGCGGCGCTGTCCCGCTTCGCGGCGAGGCTTCGCAGGCGAGCGACGTGTTCGGGGGTGAGTTCACCGGTACCGTGCATGGTGAGGATGCGGACTTCGGCGAGGGCGGTGGCGTCGAACCAGCGGAGGAATGCGAAATCGAGGGCGGCGTGTGCGGCACGGGGATAGACGTCGAGACTGGCGGGCGTAACGAGGTCGCTGACGAAGAGGATGCGAGGCGATGTGAGGTGCACGGCGAGAAGACCGTCGGAGTGCGGGTTGGGCCGGATGTCGAGGAGTCGAATGGGCTGGCGTGAATCGTCGAGTAGCAGGGAATCGTTGACCTCGAGGAAGCGGAGTGGCTGAGGCGAGGCGGCGAGGCGGTCGTGCATGGCATCGGCGGGGAGTTGCAGGATTCGTTCGACCTCGGGTCGGATCGTCGCGGGCCCGATCACGGTCGCGCCGAGGGCGACAAAGGCGCGGACGCCGCCGGCGTGATCGTGGTGGGCGTGAGTCAGGATCAGGAAGCGGACGGGCTTGTTCGGGAACTGGTGGGTGATCGCGTCGGCGAAGCGTTCGGAGACCCAGCTCGGGTTTGGACCGGGGTCTGTTTCGGCGACGGGGATGGCGCCGAGCAACGGGAAGCTGGCGGGCGCATCGACCGCGACGACGTGATCGGAGCGTTCGATGACGATGGGAGTGAAACCCGCGCGCACGTTGGCCACCGTGAAGACGCCGTTGGCGAAGCGGGTGAAAGCGATGGGCCTGGTTCGGGTCGTGGTAGCGGAGTCAATCCGGATCGGGACCGTACGAACGCGGGCGGGCACGTCGAAGTCGGCGTTCTCGGCGGCCGCGACCGAGTCCACGAAGACATCGAGCCAGGAGTAATCCCCTGTGCTGGCCGCGTAGCGGAAGGGAAACCGGCCGAAGCCGTCGATGATCCGCCAGTCCTCCCAGGTCCATGAGAGGGAGATTCGTCCGAGCGCGGGGAGAATGGTGTCGTAGGTGAGGGCACGGAGCAGACCATCGGTTTCGGCGAACGCAAGCGTGACCGGGGTTCCGGTTTCGAGGAGGGCGGCGACGCGTGCAGTGCCATTCTCGGTACCGAGCCAGCGAGGTGTCGCGCCATCACGGGAGACTTCGGCGAGCAGGGCGTGCGGAAGGCGGCGCAAGAGAGCCTGTCGGGCGCGTGCGTTCTGCGGTTCGCGCGTGGGAATAGCGAAGCCATGCGAGTGCACCACGGTGATGAGCATGCTGTCGCTGGTGTGGATCTCGGAGAGGTGCTCGAAGGTGCCGTCGTAACGGTCCTCGCGGTATTCGCGAGCGAAGCGCTGCTGCGCGAAATCGAATACGAGTCGTTCCCTGAACGGGCCCGGAGCCGGCTCACCGGGCACGAATGCCTGACCCTCCGCGCGCTCGTCGATGGTACCGGTGCCGGCAATGAGGAATCCGTTCGCACCGAGTTCGGAGATCGAGCCGGCCTCGGCGATGGCCCGTCCGATGATCTCGCGGCCAACGCGGGCCGCGTCGGCGGGACTGTCCGGTGAAGGAGCGTCATTTCCACAGCCGGCAACGATCATCGTACCGAATGCCACGACGAAGCAGACGGACCGCATCGGCCGCGCATTCGCGCCAGCTCTGCCGGGATCGACTCGAGTCATGGGCGGCGGGGCTCCGGTACTGGTGCGTTGGTTGTTCGGGGCCAGACCGGTCAACGTTCGGACGTACACTCGGGCGGGCGACGGGTTTCGGTACGCATGAGCCTCGTCGCGACAGTTCCGAGGCTCGATTCAGGAGCGGAGCGCATCCAGTGCCTGCGACAGGTCGGCGATGAGGTCATCGATGTGCTCGCAACCGGCGCTCAGTCGGATGAATCCTTCCGGGATCGCGTCTCCACCCCAGCGCGCCCGCCGTTCGGCGGTCGTGTGTACGCTGCCGAAGCTCGTGGCCGGCAGCACGAGCCGGCACGCGGACAGGAACCGCTCGGCGGTGTCGCGGTCCCTCATTTCGAAGCCGACGACCGGCCCGTAGAAGCGCATCTGGCGAGCCGCGATGTCGTGGCCGGGATGGCTCGCGAGTCCGGGGTGTCGCACGCCGGCCACGTCCGGCCGGCTACACAGGAACTGCGCGAGGGCGAGCGCGTTCTCGGACATGCGCGAGAGTCTCATCTCGAGCGTCACGAGCGAACGCATTGCGAGCCAGACCTCCATCGGTCCGGGGATCGCTCCCATCTGCGTGCGCCAGCCGCGCAACGCTTCCGCGTCCTGCCGCGACCGTGTCGCCACATGCCCGAGAACCACATCGCTATGACCGGTCAGCGCCTTGGTGTCGGATGAGACCGAGAAGTCCGCACCCAACGCGAGCGGCTGCTGGCCGAGCAGCGTCGGTGTGGTATTGTCTACCACGCTGAGCACGCCGCGGTCGCGCGCGGCTTCACAGAGTTCGGCAATGTCGCAGACGTCGAGGCCCGGATTGCTGGGCGATTCGAGCCAGAGGAGGCGGGCCCCATCGAGCTGTCGCGCCTGCGCGTTGCCGCGCGTCTCCGCCATGCGCACTTCGACTCCGCGCTCGTGGAACCACCCGCTCGCGAGCGCCCTTGCCGCGTAGTATCCGTCCGCCGGCATCACGATCGTGTCGCCCGGCCGGAGCGCCGTCCCGAATACCGCGGCGACGGCCGCCATCCCGGATGCGAAAGCGATGGCGGGCCCGCCCTCCAGCTCCTCGAGTGCAGCCTCCCAGTCGGCCCATGTCGGATTGTTGTAGCGCCCGTACTGGTACGGCGATGAGGATGGATCTCCCGCCAGCCGGTACATGCTCGCGAAGACCGGACCCGGGGCGAACGGCTCGCCCTGGCGGGAATCTGGCAGTCCGGCGCGGATCACTCGTGTCGCAACGTGCATTGGCTCGACTCCTGTCGTGACGTGTGCGCCGGCCGAAGTTCGCCGTCCGGATCGGCAAGGGCCAGCCGCGCCATGCCGTGAACGTCCAGCGGCAGGCACCGGACTCGCCTTCCGCTTCCTTGACCAGACCGGAACGCGTACACTGCGCCGCGGCCGGTTGCGGCTCGAACCGCCGCTCATCCCGCCGGCCAGCATGGGAGGCTTCCGGTTGAACCGCGAAGATCTGCTGAACCGACTGCGCGAACACGACAACGCCTGGGACTTCATTGTCATTGGTGGTGGCGCGACCGGCGTCGGGATTGCCATCGACGCCGCCGCCCGCGGCTATGACGTGCTGCTTCTCGAACAGAGCGATTTCGGCAAGGGCACGTCCAGCCGCAGCACCAAACTCATCCACGGCGGCGTCCGCTATCTCCAGCAGGGCAACGTTCCGCTCGTGATGGAAGCGCTGAAGGAGCGCGGCATTCTGCGGACCAATGCCCCGCATCTGGTGCACGATCTGCCGTTCGTAGTTCCGAATTATCTGTGGTGGGAGGCACCCTTCTACGGCATCGGCATGCGTGTGTACGATGCACTCGCCGGCAAGTACGGCTTCGGCCCGTCACGGAACCTGTCGATCGAAGAGACCGTCGCGCGCATCCCGACCATCGAGACGGAAGGCCTGCGCGGCGGCGTCATCTATCATGACGGCCAGTTCGACGATGCGCGTCTCCTCGTGCACATGACACTGACGGCCGTCGAGCAGGGCGCCCTGCTTCTGAATTATGTGCGCGTGACCGGTCTCGAGAAGAATGCCGATGGCTACGTGATCGGTGTGCACGCATCGGATGCAGAAACGGGCGAAACGTTCCTCGCCCACGCTCGTACCGTCATCAACGCGACGGGTGTATTCAGCGATACGATCCGGCGCCTCGATGATCCCGCCGCGAAGCCCGTCATCCGTCCGAGTCAGGGCGTGCATCTCGTGCTGGACCGGACGTTCCTTCCCGGTGATGCCGCGATCATGGTGCCGCATACGGATGACGGCCGTGTCCTGTTCGCGATTCCCTGGCATGAGCGAGTGCTGATTGGCACGACGGATACGCCCGTCCGCGGAGTCGCGCTCGAGCCGCGCGCGCTGGATGCGGAAGTCGACTTCATCCTGAGCCATGCCGTGCGCTACCTCACCAAGGATCCGTCGCGGGCGGATGTGCTCAGCGTATTCGCCGGCCTGCGCCCGCTCGTCGCCGGTGATGGAACCGACACGGCCGCACTCTCGCGTGAACACACGATTCTGGTCGCGAACTCGGGACTCCTCACCATTGCGGGCGGCAAGTGGACGACCTACCGCAGAATGGCCGAGGACACCGTGGACCACGCTGCGACGCTGGCCGGTCTCGAACCGCGCGAGTGTCTTACTCGGCAGCTCAACATCCACGGCTTTCACCCGAATGCCCGGCGCTTCGGGCCGCTGGCGCAGTATGGTTCCGATGCACCGGAGCTGGAACGACTGATTGCGGCGGAACCCGCTCTGGGCAACCTCGTCCATCCCGAGCTGCGGGTTTTCGCCGGACAGGTTGCATGGTCGGTTCGACGGGAGGCCGCACGCACCGTCGATGACGTGCTTGCCCGCCGCACCCGCGCCATCCTCTTCAATGCACGCGCCGCCGCTGAAGCTGCGCCTCGCGTCGCCGCGATCATGGCCCGTGAACTGGGCCGCGATTCGACATGGGAACGCATGCAGGCGGAGACGTTCCAGGAGATCGCCGCGCGCTACATCCCAGCGTGACGTTCAACCTGGTTCAGTCGCCACGCACTCGGCACGACGAACAGTGTGATGCCGATTCGGCCGAATCGGACTGCATGGATCTTGCATCCCGCGCGTCAATGCCGGTCTCAGGCCGATAACTCCGCCTCGTGCGGGCATATATGAACCACCGAGACCCCCGACTCATGACGGATTCGAGTGGTGGCGCGCGCCGTGTTCTGTCCACCGGGATTGCGACGGCTGGGGCCGCCGCGATGCTCTTCGCCGTTCTCGCCGATGTGATCCGGTCATCCGCCTCGCGCGGGTTCGGCCTGTTCCAGTGGATCCTCCTGATCACCGGCCTGGCCCTGTTCCTTGGCGGCATGTGGCTGACGCCGCAGGGTCGGGCGCGTGTGATCTCGACGGCGAAGACCGTTTTCGGGCCGAACCTCCGGCTGCGTTCCATCGAGGTCATTCTGTTGGCACTCCTTTTCGGGATTGTTACGGGAGTGGGGGAGACGCTTGTCCTGTTCGCCGAGAAGTTGTTCGCCGGACGGATGCTGCGGATGGGCGACGAACTGTTCTGGGTTCTGCCAGTCATGGACTCGATGGTTCTGGCGGCGATCGGACTTGCCTTCGTGCTCGCCGGCCTGCTGGTCCCGGCGGTCCGTTCGGTGATGGTGGTGGGGTTCGTCTTTTCGCTGCTTTGCCTGGACGCCCTCCTGTCCCGCTTCACGTTGGCCCAACGGATGAACGGGTTGGCGTTTGCCATTCTGATGATCGGCCTCGCCGTGGTGGTGACGCGCCGGCTCGTGGAGCGCCGGCCGGCCGGGTACCCATGGTTGCGGCGGGCCGTGGCAACAGGCGCGGCAGCCGTTCTGCTGCTGGGACTGGCGGGACCGGCCCTGCGCGGAATCCAGGAGCGGCGAGCGTTGGGCGGCCTCGTGGAGGCCGCGGCGGATGCGCCGAATATCCTGTTCGTCATCTGGGACACGGTGCGGGCGAAGAGCGTGAGTCTGTACGGCTATGAACGACCGACCACGGAGCGACTCGAGCAGTTCGCCAGCACCGGAATGACGTTCGACTTCGCCATCTCGACAGCGTCGTGGACGCTGCCATCACACGGGTCGATGTTTACAGGCCGTTATCCGGACAAGCTGAACGCGACGTGGCTCGAGCCGATGGATCAGACGTACCCCACGCTGGCCGAGGTTCTGTCCGATCACGGGTGGGCGACGGCAGGGTTCTCCGCGAACCTCGCATACGTGACACGTGAGGCCGGGATGGCGCGAGGATTTGCTCACTTCGAGGACTACCACATCACGCCGGGCCGGATGGTGTTCGTCGCGCACATGGCGCTGCGCAATCTGGTGCGTCTCGGAATCATGAAGGATCGTCAGACTGCGATCATCGGACTGAAACGCGCATCGATGATCACGGGTCAGGTCCTCGACTGGCTCGAGGGTCGCCCGCAGGACCGGCCGTTCTTCATATTCGCGAATTATATGGATGCACACGATCCGTACGATGCACCGGGCAGGTTCAAGGAGATGTACGGCCCGGAGCCGACCTCGTTCCAGTCCCGCTGGATCGGGTTCCGCGAATCGGATCCGAAACGCATCCAGCCGCAGATCGATGGTTACGATGCGTGCATCACGTACCTCGATGATCAGCTCGGACAATTGCTCGATACGATGGGAGCACGCGGCCTGCTCGAGAATACGATCATCGTGGTTGCGGCCGATCACGGTGAGCACTTCGGCGACAACGGCTTCATGCGCCACGGTGCGACATTGTATCTGCCCGTGATCCATGTTCCTCTTGTGATCCGGGCTCCAGGCACACCCTCGGGCATCCGGATCCCGGACGAAGTAACGCTTCGCGATCTGCCGGCCACGATTCTCGACCTTGCCGGTGTGCGCGGTGACGACCGCCTCGAAGGCACGTCGTTGCGCTGGGCGTGGGAACGGGATCCGGCCACGCCGGGCCTGCTGTTCTCCGAGGTGAGGCAGGGCGTGCGTCATCCGCAAGGTCTACCCAACTCGAATGGCGACGTGCATTCCCTGCTGGGCGGCGGGTATCACTACATCGACCGGACCGACAACGGTGGCGAGGAACTTTACAACTACGTGAGGGACCGGGCGGAAGGTGAGAATCTCATCGAATCGCGCGATGCCCTTGTCGTGCTCGATTCCATGCGCCATGCCATGCGTCGCCATCTGTCGACTTCAACGCGCTCGTTGAGCGACGCCGGCCGCTGATGGCGCTCGTTTGCTGACCTCCCTGATTCTGCCTCCACTCGCCCTCTGGGCGACCTGGCTTCTCTGGATCGGGCTGCTGACCGGTGTCGGCCTGCTCGTCCGATCCACGCTCGTACACACACGAGAACTGACCGGAGAGGCGCTGTTTGCGTCATTCTGGCTCGGCATGGCTGCGGTTACGGTCTCACTGCTGTTGCTTCATTTCGTTGCGCCCATCACGACGGTGACAACGGTCGCTGTGGTCCTGCTCGGGCTCACGGGACTCGCGCTGCACGTGAATCCACTGTTACGCGGACTTTCACGTACAGGCCGGATCCGCGTGTACGGGGCGCTGGCCGGATCTGCCCTGATCGGCATCTGGTCAGGGCTGCACGGTCTTCAAGCCGTTGCTGCGTTCGACACGCACATGTATCTGATCCCGGCCGTCGAATGGATCGGCTCGTTCCATCTGCCGCCCGGCCTCGCCAATCTGAACGACCGCTATGGGTTCAATACCGGCACGTTACCATTGGCCGCGATGATCGAGGCGGGCCCGTGGGTCGATGGCTCGACGTACATCGTCAATGGCGTGTTCGTCACCGTCCTGCTGTTTCGAATTGCGAGCAGTGTCTCCGGCTGGCCCGGTGTATGTCGCGAGGATCGCGCCCGCCGCTTCCTCGACCTTGTGCTGCTCACGCCGGTCCTCGCGATGATCGCCTCGCCCAATCAGTTCCGCAGCCTCGAAGCGGACATTCCGGCGACCATCGCGATTCTGTCCGCTCTTTCTCTGATGATCGGCCGCCTCTTCAGCGAGGAAGATGCCCGGCCCGACAGTCTGATTGCGGCAGGCTGCGCCCTCGCACTGGCCGCAATGTTCAAGCTCAGCGCTGCCGCGGTTGCGGTTCCCCTGTGGCTCGTACTTCTCGTATTGTGTGCGCGTGCGCCCGGCCAACAGCGCAGGCTGCTCGCGACGCTGATGACGACATCGGCCGCACTGGCGCTCGTCTGGATGGCGCGCGGTGTCGTGCTCAGCGGTTATCCGCTGTACCCGATGCATGTCGTGTCATTTCCCGTCGACTGGCGCGTGCCGCGCGAGCAGGTCGATGCAAGCGCCGCGTGGGTCCTCTATTTCGCAAAAACACATTACGCACCGTCTCAGTACAACAATGCCAGACTGGCTCTGATCTGCGGCTCGGTCGAGTGGATCCGGCCCTGGTTCCGTATGCTCCTGACGTCCTCGTATTGGTGGCAGGTCGTGTTGCCCATCACCGGGGCGATCGGCCTGGGCGGGCTGGGGGTGTTGCGGCGAACGACGTGGCGGATGGCAGGTTCGCTCGCGACGATCGTCACCGCGCTGATCGTCGGGGGCACGATCTGGTTCGCGCTCGCGCCGCGACCCGACCTCGGCGTACCGATTGCGTGGAGCCTGCTGGGCGTGACCGCGGCATGGCACGGAGCCGCACCCATCACAAGCGGCCGGTGGCGGCACGTCGCTACGTTTCTGCCTCTCCTCGCCGGACTCGGCCTTGCCGCACTGCCACTCGCCGGATTCATGGCTCATGACTACCGGGCTGCGCGCGAACAGCCGGTCTACCGCGCGATTCGTGGCATGGTGCCGCGACCCGAGGCCGGCTCATGGCTCGTCCCCACGCGCTGGGAGTTCCCCGTCCTGCCATACTGGACGGATAACCACCTCGAGCTGCTCAGACCCGGGTTCCACCGCTGCTCGCGCGCGAGTTTTCCGTGTACATCGCACCCCGCGAAGAACTTGAGGCTGCGCGTAAAGGGCGACTTGACGAGCGGTTTTGCGGTCGACGGAGATTGGGTGGCAGAACGGTATCCCAATCCGGTGAGCGATTTCCTGAACGTCTGGCGATTCGCCCGCTACAACGGCGTCTGCGCGGACGGATTGCGCGCAGAGCGCGATCGACCCAAGTTGAAGGCTCGCCAGCAAACGGAGTGATGATGGCGGATCCGTTCCGGAGTTTCTTCATCAAGAAGATGCACATCGAGAGCGGGGATGCGAACGGCCACTCGGAATTCGAGGGCACGCCCCCGGACGCACGCCAGCGCCTGCATATTGCCGCCTGTGCCCTGCTCCTCGAGCTGGCCCACGCGGATGACGAGTTCAGCGAGCCCGAACGCCTGCACATCGAGGCCGTCGTCCGCCGCCATCTGGGTCTCGATGATGAGACGACGCGCACACTACTCGACCTCGCAGAAGCCGAACGTCAGACCGCTGAGGATCTGTATCAGTTCACGGCCCTGATCCGCGACAGCTATGATGAAGGTCAGAAAACGCTGCTCGCGGAGATCATGTGGGGCGTGATCCTCGCGGACGGTCAGATCTTGCGGCATGAAGGCCGCCTGCTTCGCAAGATCGCTACACTGCTCGACCTCCAGCCCGGATACCTCGCGGAAGCGAAACGGCGCGCCGCAACCGACGTTCACTGAGCCGGCCGGGCGTGGCTCGTCCGGCTTCCTCCGCCGACCCCTCCTTACTCGAATCCGGCCAGTTCACTTCGCGTCTCGCACGCTTTCGCTGCGTACTCCTCGTCTGTGGTGGCGGCCTCAGGGGAATAGCACACGCGCGGGCGTCGCAAACACGAACGGCGTGTCGATGCCGATCTGGCCGAAGCGATTCGAGCCCCAGCACGAAGGCGAGCCGGCGGGCGTCAGCGCGCACGTGTGCAAGGCCCCCGCAGAAACCCGCGAACGAGGCGCGACGAGAGTCGGCACGCGCACATCGGGACCGAAGGTGCCCTGCCCGATCTGCCCGTTCCATGCATTCGTACCCCAGCAGTACGCCTGACTCGTTGCAGTCAAAGCACACGTGTGGTAACGCCCGGCTGTAATCGTGCCGTAGACCTGGGTTCCCGCAACCGGCACGGGCGATGGCGATGCCAGACTGGTATTGTCGCCGAGCCGGCCGGCCGCGCCCCAGCACCATGCGCTGCCGCCGACGGCCACTGCGCAGGTATGCGCTTCGCCGGCGGTAATGCTGGTGTAGACGTTGGTTCCGGGGACAGCGACCGGCAGCGCACTGGGCAGCAGGGTCCCGTTGCCGAGCTGCCCGGACGCGTTCGCGCCCCAACAGTACGCGACACCGCTCGATGTCACACCGCAAGCGTGGATCGCAGCAATGCTCAGGTTCGAGAAGGTGAGCGGACCCGCGACAGGGTCCGGCGCAATCGCCACGGGCGCCGGCTGGTCGATGCTCATGCCATCACCAAGCTGGCCATCGCTGCCCTCACCCCAGCAGTAACCGATGCCGGCACTCGTGATGCCGCACGTCGAGGCCGGTCCGGCGATGACCGTCGAGAACACCAGTCCGCCGGCCACGGCGACCGGACTCGTGCTTGGCATCGTCGAACCGACACCCAGCTGTCCAGCGCTGTTCCCGCCCCAGCAATACGCGGCGCCGCTCGTGGTGACGCCGCAGGTATGCCCGCCCGCCGACAGATCGCCAAACACGAGTGTGCCTGCAACCATGGCCGGCTGCGAGCGGGTCGTCGTTGTGCCATCGCCGAGCTGTCCATCCGTGTTACCGCCCCAGCACCATGCTTCCCCTGCGGCAGTCATGCCGCACGTGTGTTCGACACCTCCATCGATGAGCGAAAGGGCGGGCCCGCTGGGAACGTTCGTGGGTACGGGCACGACGCCGATCTGGCCGTTACCAAGCTGCCCGGTTCCGTTCTCGCCCCAGCAACGGGGCTCGTCGCTCGTGGTGATCGCGCACGTGTGCGCACGGCCGGCGCGCACACTCGTGTAGCTGCCACCGCTGACGGAGGCGGGCGTAGTGGACGAGGCCGCACTCCCCGTTCCCAGCTGGCCGCTCGTGCCATTGCCCCAGCACCAGGCTGCATCCGTGGTCGAGACACCGCACGTGTGTTCGCCGCCCGCGCTCAGCGATGCGAACGGAATGCCGTTCTGTACGGCAACAGGCACCGCTTGCGCTGTCGCGCTTCCATCGCCGAGCTGGCCTTCAATGTTCAGGCCCCAGCACCACGCTTCATCCGCCGTTGTAACACCGCAGGTATGCGCTTCACCGGCGCTGATGCTGCGAAACGTGAGACCACCAGCGACGAGCGTTGGCGCGAGCCGGTCGGCCGAACCGCCATCGCCGATCTGACCGTCCGTGCCTGCGCCCCAGCAGTACGCAGCGCCCGCGGCCGTGAGCGCGCACACATGAGAGCCGCCCGCAGAGAGCGACGTGAATACCAGTGCAGCATTGACGGGAGTCGGCACGGTGCGATTCGTCGTACTGCCATCACCGAGCTGGCCGCGCGCGTTCGCACCCCAGCATTGTGCATTCCCGGTTGCGGTCAGGCCGCACGCGAACTGGCCGCCGCCATCCACGGCGACGTAGGTAAAGCCGCTTGCGATGCGAGTCGGGATGAGCCGGTGCAGCGAGGAACCATCGCCGATCTGACCCAGAGTGCCAGCACCCCAGCAGTAGATCTCGCGCGTGACGGTCAGGCCGCACGCCGCATCTGCACCGGTACTGATCGACGTGAACACGGACACGGACGAGATCGAGGACGGCGTGGCGCGGACCCGTGCCGTGTTGTTGCCGAGCTGGCCATACCCGCCATTGCCCCAGCATTGCACGTCCGTCGCGCGGATCGCGCAACTGAAATCGCCGCCCGCATCAATCGACTGGGCTGTGGCCGACTGTTCGACCCGGATCGCCGCAACGCCCGAACGATTCCCGGACGTTGCTGTGATTGTCGCGTTACCGGCGGCTACTCCTGTGACGAGACCGGCTGTATCGACGGTCGCGATGTTGGCATCACTCGTCGTCCACACCGCCACGCGATCGGTCAGGACTGTCCCGTCCGCGGCACGGAACGTCGCCGTCAGTTGCACGGTCGAGTCGACCTGAATGGTTGCATTGGGTGGCTCGACTTCGACACTCTCGACCGGCAGCGCCGTCACGGTCACACGCCCCGTCCCACTCCGACCCTCGACGGTTGCCGTGATATCGGCTGCTCCGACCTTGAGGCCCGTGACCTGGCCCGTCGACGAGACGGTCGCCACTTCGTCGTCACTGCTCGCCCACGTGACCGACCGCCCCGTCAGCACTGCGCCGTTCGATGCTTTCGGGATCGCCGAGAGCTGGGTGACTTCGCCGACTTCTATGGTTTCATTCGCCGGTTGGACCTCGACCAGCGCTACTTCCGGTGGCGCGACCGTGCCCTCGCCGCAACCGGCGAGGAGAAACCCGACAATCCACAGTACCGCGAGGAAGTGCCTTCGCCGAGGCGTCATCGCTGACTCCAGCGCGTTCGGTTCGTTTTTGCGGGCGAATCCCGCCTGAGCAGTCTGACATGCCCCGTGACGGCCCATGATAGCCCCCATTCCTCGAGGCGGGCCAGACAGGGACCGCAAACACCGCACCGCGCCCGCTCCGGCGTGCACGGATCGGCATCGGCCCGTTCACCTTCCGCTTCTCAGCTTCGGCCACGCGCACCCGGTTCTGCCCTCCGCGGCCAGCACCTGCTGATCGTGTCCGCTCTTCCGAAACGCCGCCGTGTCAGAGCAACGGACTCTGTCTCCCGCAGCAACTGTATGACAGGCTGTCCATACACGGATGACGTGCGCAAACTCCCGCGATCGAACGCCCATGGGTCTGATTCACGCGCTTCTGCTGGCCGCTTCGCTGCCAGACTCCGCCCGCAACGTACAAGATGCCGGCGAACCATGGGCGCTGGCTTCTGATAACGCTTACCTGTATCGTAATCTCGAGACATCGACGGCCGGCGCGACGTTCGGAGCAACACCCGCGTCGTCAGGATTCGCTGAACGATGGCACGTTGTTTCGCCTGAAAGGACATCACCGCCATGGTCCGGACCACTTCGACGATGCTCCCC
>JBOHRL010000047.1:0-1923 GCA_050732695.1 Longimicrobiales bacterium
GAGGCGCGGAGGTACGGTCAAGTCGGGTGTGTGTGGCGCCGACCCTTCGAGGAATGACCCTTGGGGACTCGATGGGCATGGTGCGTTGCTGCCGCAGGATGCGTTGCTGCCGCTTATAGAAAGCGCGCGGCCCGGGATCGCTCCGACTCGCCGATCGCCCGCGTGGCGGCGAGCGGGTATCCTGCTTGCCGCCATCCTGCTCGTGTCCGGCGGCGCCATGACGCTCGCGATGCGCCGGACATCGACGACCTTCGATGAGATCATTCTGATTGCTGGTGGCGCGCACGGGTACGAGACGGGCGACTGGTCGATCGCACCCGAGCACCCACCGCTCACCCAGTACCTGTACGGCTTGCTCCCGTTTCTGTCCGGCCCCACCTACCCGGACGAGTTCGCGTTCGAAATGGAACGGTACTCGTATTCGCGGATTCTCTTCTTCGGCTCCGGGAACGATCCGGAGGTGCTCGCGTTCCTTGGCCGGCTGCCCGGTGTAGTCTGCGCACTTGCGCTGGTTTTCCTCGTCTTCGCGTTCACTCGCCGCCACTTCGGCGACGCAGCCGGAGTCCTGGCCGCCGCGATCGTCGCGTTCCTGCCGGACGTGCTCGCACACAGCGGTGTAGCCTACAACGATGTGCCCGTCACACTCGCGATCTTTGCCGCCGTCTGGTTGGCTGATAACGCGGTACGGCGTCCCACGCTCTACCGCGGGGCGGCGTTCGGGATCGTAGCCGGACTCGCGCTGGGAACCAAGAACAGCGCAGTCGCACTGGCGCCGATCGTGCTTCTGCTGCTGGCGGCAGAAGCCATCGTGCGAAGAGCCGAGCGGAACTGGTTGAAACGCCTCCCGCTGGCGATTGGCGCTGCGCTGATCACGACCTATCTCGCCATCGTGCTCGTCTATCGCGGTGATTTTCTCCTGAGCGAGTACCGTTACGCCCTCGATTTCGTGTTCGGCCAGGTCACGGAGCCGGAGTACCCCAGCTACCTGCTCGGCCGCACGACGGTCGGCGGCTGGTGGTATTACTTCCCCGTTGCTTTCCTGTTCAAGACATCGGCGGGACTGCACGTGCTGCTCGCACTGGGCGCAATCCATTCCGCGACTCGCTTGCGCGAAGCGGAGTCATTCCGCCGTCTGCTTCAGTCGCGGCTTCGCGTGCCCCTGATGACGCTGGTCACGTTCGTCCCGCTGCTGCTCACCTCCGAACTGAACATTGGCTTCCGTTATGCGATGCCCGTCTTGCCAATGCTCGGCGTGCTGGGCGGGGTGAGTGCTGTCGGCGTGTGGCACGCGAACTGGCGCCGGGCTCGACTCGTGATCGGAGCCGCCACGGCGTGCCTGATCGTTCACCCACTCTCCTACTTCCCGAACTTCCTGACCTACATCAGCGAATACGGCCCCGGCCGCGACCGCAACTACACCGTTCTGGTCGACTCGAGCATGGACTGGGGACAGGGGCTCATACAGCTCCGCGATTTCATGCGACAGCACGAGATCCCGAGCGTCTATCTCGGATACTTCGGAACCGCAGTACCGGCTGCGTACGGCATCGATTACGTGCCACTCCCCAGTTTTCCGATGCTGCCGCCTGCTCCAACCGGGGCACCGCCTCTCCGATACATCGTGATCTCGGCAACCAATCTCGCCGGCGGCGGATACTTCGCGGCCGCAGATCCCTACTACAGGTTCCGGGAACGCGAACCCGCATACGTCATCGGCAACACGCTGTACGTCTTCAATATTCAATAGCGACCGCTCGAAGAATCGCGGGCGAAGCGGCGGTCGGGCCGGATGGCTAACTGCGGGCGGCCAAGGATGACGTAGCGGCCAATCGTGTCGATCACCGGTGAGCGCGCGAAGCGATCGCGGAAGCGCGGGTCCGTCTCGAAGTACGCGCGCAGGTCGAATCCGTTGAACGCCACGCG
>JBOHRL010000048.1:0-3142 GCA_050732695.1 Longimicrobiales bacterium
TCGACCGGGACATCGATCGCAGTAGCTTGTGTCTATGCAGCTGCTCCCGGAAGGCAAGCGCGGCTTCGGCTTGCGGGCCTGTCCGCGCGACCATCACCATCGCGAGAAAGCCGCTCGGCCTCGTAGATTCGGTTTCGGATGGCCGCCGTCCGAGTTGGTGAACGGACGCGCGTGAACCGATGAGCCAGGCCCCGGTCGATGTCCGAACCCTTCGCCCGCCTGAACGCAGGCCTGAAAGGTCGATACCGCATCGAGCGTGAGATGGGCGAGGGCGGGATGGCGGCGGTCTACCTGGCCCGCGACCTCCATCACGAAAGAAGGGTCGCCCTCAAGGTCCTGAAGCCTGAGTTGACCGCCGTCGTGGGCGCCGAGCGGTTCCTCGCGGAGATCAGGACCACCGCGAACCTCCAGCATCCACACTTCCTGCCGCTCTTCGATTCCGACGAGGCGAACTCGTTCATGTTCTACCTGATGCCCTGCGTGGATGGGGAGAGCCTGCGCGAGCGCCTCGACCGCGAGCACCAGCTACCCGTCGACGAAGCCGTTCGGCTCGCGGCGAACGTCGCGGAGGCGCTCGACTACGCGTACCGCCGCGGGGTGGTCCACGCGATATCAAGCCGGCCAATATCCTGCTTCAGGACGGCAAGCCGGTCATCTCGGATTTCGGGATCGCGCTGGCGATCGAGTCGTCGGCGGGGGTCGACTGACGGAAACCGGCATCGGGCTCGGGACGCCTCAGTACATGTCTCCGGAGCAGGCGACTGGCGACACGAGCGTGTGTGCGGCCACAGACTCTACGCGCTGGGTTGCGTCCTCTACGAGATGTTGGTGGGCGAGCCCCCCTCTTCACGGGCCGCACACCGCAGGCGATTCTCGGCAGGATCAACTCCACCCGGCCCGACCCCGTCACCACGCACCGCAGTTCAGTTCTGGCCCACGTGGAGGCTCGTATATGTGGGACAACGCGGGGGGCAGACGCAGCTCTACGTGCGTGATACCGACCGCTTTGACGTGCGTGCGCGCTGGCGGGGACGGTCGACGCGGCTTGACGACGGTAAGCCCATGATACCGGGGCGCGTAAGCGGCTCCGAGCGGATCGCAAAACAGGGGTGCGAACTTCTTCGGAATGGTGTATGTTACTAACCGTGCGCGGCCCGGACGTTCACGTCGCGTTGCGACGGGTAGGAGCCGCACGTTTCGACTCTTCAGGGGTGTGACGAATCCGGGCCGCGGGTAACGTCAACCAGCCAAGGACACGCCGTGCTGATCGTTGGTGATCTGGCCGGGATCCAGGAGTTCGTCTTCGCGCTCCCCGAGGATGAGAGCGGAGCAGCCCGAATGCTGAGGGCGCGTTCGTTCTTCGTCCAGGCCTTGTCGGAGGTCCTCGCCTGGCGTGTACAGCGGGCGATGCAACTGCCAAGGGACGCGCTCCTCTTTTGTGCGGCCGGCAAGTTTGCAATCCTCGCCAAGGATGCGCCACCCGATAGTGGAGAGCGCGTACGACGCGAAAGAACTGCAGTGCAGCAATGGCTGCTCCGGGAGACCGGTGGCGCGCTCCGCTACGCATTAGCTCTCGCACCTGAGACTCGACAAGGACGGGACCCCACTGAGTGGTACGAGCACGCAATGGACATGCTGCAGGTGGAGAAGCACCGCCCTTGGTCGTCAGCGGCGTCCGCTGATGGGAAATGGGTGCCTCAGCGGATGGCGCTAGTGCCGGTGGACGACAAGGCCATCACCGAACGCTTCCGCCGTCTCGGTAAGGAGCTTCCTACAGCCCGCTGGCTAGTCGTGACGGAACCGGCCGTGGGTGCCGACAGAGCGGACGCCATGGATCTGGCTGGCCATGGCGCAATGCTATACACAAGAACACCACCGCAGGCGCCCAGTGCGCAGCTGATCGCGGATCTTCACGGAGCGGACACGGATCTCGCGGGCGGCCTGGGCGACCACATTCGTCGGCCGCTCGCAAGGCACGTCCCTCGCAAGCCGGACGGCAGTCTGCTCCTCTTCGAGAACATCGCGGCACGTGCCCAGGGCGCGCCGTACCTCGGCGTGCTCAAGATGGATGCGGACGGCTTGGGAGCTGCTGTGCGGGAGCGGCTGCGCGCAGCGCGGGATTTTCGTGCGCTCGCAAATTTCAGCATTGAGTTGGACGATTTCTTCGCGGTCGAGTTGGATGCCTTACTGGGTACGCCAGAGTGGGACTGCATATACACGATATTCTCTGGCGGGGATGACCTACTGCTGGTTGGGCCGTGGAATGTCATGCTCGATTTCGCGATTGAGGGCCGAGAGCGGTTCAAACGCCGCTTCGGTGGTAGTGCCCTGACGATCAGCGGTGGTCTTGCGGTGGTGCGGTATCGAATTCCGGTACGACTCTCTGCTGCGGCTGCCGAGGAACTCCTCGAACAAGCAAAAACGATGGCCGCATATGGGGAGGATGCGCCGAAGGATCAAATGTCGGCACTGGGACAGACATGGAAATGGCGGAACCATGCCACGGTGATCGGAGCTGGCAAACGCCTGACTCGCTGGGTAGGAGAAGGAGCTTTGCAGCGTGGCTGGCTGCATACCCTTCTACAGTTCACGCTGGTTCATCGAGGTGAGGTCAGCGAGAACGTACGAGGCGAACGATTGCTAGTTTCATCCCGGCTCCGCTACCATGTTGCGAGGAATTATCCAAAGCCTGATGATCAGCATCCTGCCCGGCGTGCCGTCCGGGCGTGGGTGGACCAAATGTCGGCCGGCTTCGATGAAACTGCGCACGGCATTGATCTCGAAGTTGTTTATCTACCTGCAATCTTGCGCTACGCACTTCTCGCAACTCGCGCCAGGACGCTGGAGGATGATCGATGAATCAGTTCCGTGATCGCAGTCGGCGGCAACAGCATCCTCCGGCGGGTCAGCACCATGGCGAAGTGCCTCCGCAGTCGGAGCATCAGTCTGTTGATCAGGTCTGGCGCGGGTATCTCGATCATGGCTACTTTGACGCCGACGGCAACTTGCGAATCGAGTACGTCAGTCGTGAAAAAGTGGAGCCACTCGTGCGCGAGATGGCACGAGCGCGCCCGCCACTTTCGCAAGCACAGCTTCGCCGGTTTTTTCAGCACTGCCGGCGCATTGAAGCCCAACTAAAAGC
>JBOHRL010000049.1:0-35338 GCA_050732695.1 Longimicrobiales bacterium
CCCCTGGAAGGCCAGCGAAGCACCCCACCCGGCGATAATGGGCCACCACGCACCGAGAATGACCGCTGCGGCGGCACCGGCGAAATACGACACGCCCGCCATCGTATTCGGCCACACTCTGAGCGGGTTCCGAAGTACCCTGACACCGGCGATCACTGACAGGATAACGGCGCCGTATCGAAATAGTTCGCCCATCCTTCAATCTCCATTGCCCGGTGAGATGGCGTCGTACATTGGATTGATGCAGAATCGGTGTAGCGCATCCCCAGCGACGGACGGTAAGGATGCATAACGCTATGTAGGCTGCGGAGACCGAAGCGGCACACTTGCATAGCGCACAGCATTCCCCGGATAGAAAAGCACACGCCGGCCTTGGAACGACGCCTGATCCCCGGCGCAGCGCAGCGAGACCAATGCTGCGGCCACTGCAATCTAATGTGCCCGGAGCGCCGGCAACACCAGGACTTGGTCCCAGGACTTGGTGCGACGACCCGGCGGGCCGAAGGACAGCCGATCCAGCCGGCTCCTCACCCCGCGCCCTCCGCGGTTCAGCACGTGTGTGTAGATCATCGTGGTCTTCACGCTCTTGTGGCCGAGCGGCTCCTGGGTGGTCCCGATGTCATAGCCACCCTCCAGCAGATGCGTGGCGAAGGAGTTGTCGAAAGGAGCGGCAGGACGCCCGCTTCCGGATGCCGGTGCGTCGAACGGCCTCCGTCACGCAGCGCTGCGCGACGCTCTCGTGCAGGTGATGGCGACGTCGCTCTCCGGACGCGCGGTCGGTGTGGCCGCGGCTCGTCGGGAACACCCATTTGCCACGCGAGCTGGCGCTGGTATTTGTGAGCCCGCTCGCGCCGGGGAGAGCGACCCAGCCGGCACGGCCGGACGTCGGCCTCGTGCAGGCTGCGGACGCAGGCGAGATGCCGGCCCAGCTCCGGTTCGAGCGCGCGCGGGAGCGGGGTGACCCGGTATGGCCGGCTTTCCGCTTCGGACCATGATCTCATCCGCTCCAGCTCGATATCCTTGACGCGTACCTGCAACGCTTCGAGGAGGCGCAGGCCGTCGCCGTAAAGAAGGCCGGCCACAAGCCGCTTGGTAGCGTGCATCTCCACGAGTCGGCGATCGCATGTCTTCTGGCCGAGTCTGTGCTTTCGACCGGCAGCCTCACGTCGTTGCGACCGGGCACGCGCGGGTGGCTGGAAACAGCCGCCCGGAATGTCGTGAAACCGTCGGGGCCCATCCATGGCGGCCGGGGACGATCCGCGCGGTGGTGCGCGAATCGGCCGGCCTCGCGGGGCGATTCCCTGGCCCGCGCCGGGGACGAAGGTGCCGGTGTCGCAGGCCGATGGGCGTTTCCGTCGCTCCAAATAGAAACGGGGCAGATCCGAAGGGTCCGCCCCGTTTTCCATGCCTGCGTTGCCTTGCGTTACTCGTAACGCAGGGCATCGATCGGATCGAGTCGCGCGGCGCGGCGGGCGGGCCAGATGCCGAAGAAGAGGCCGACGGCTGCGGCGAATGCGATCGCGAGGATGACGGAGTCTGCGGACACGGCAGTGTTCCAGCCGGCAGTGTCGCGGAGGATCCTTGCTGCGCCCATACCGGTGCCGACGCCGAGGATGCCACCTGCGATGCACAGGACGAGTGCCTCGACCATGAACTGAAGCAGGATGTCGCGCCGTTTGGCGCCGAGCGCCTTGCGGACACCGATCTCGCGAGTGCGTTCCGTCACGGAAACGAGCATGATGTTCATGATGCCGATGCCGCCGACCATGAGCGAAACGAAAGCGATGCCTGCGAGCAGGTACGTGAACGTCTGGGCGGTCTCCTGGAACGTGGTCAGGAGGGAAGCCTGATCGCGAACATTGAAGTCGCTCGGCTCACCCGGACGCAGGCGGTGCTCGCGGCGGAGCGCGCGGTCGATATCCGCGATCGCGGACTCCATGGCCTGCGTGGACGCGGCCTGTACGTGAATGTTATTGACGCGATCGGTGCCGAATACGCGAAATTCGGCAGTCGATAGCGGAATGTAGACGGCTTCGTCGGGATTGCTCCAGCCCTGTTGTCCCTTTTCGACCAGCATGCCCACGACCTCGAACGCGAGTCCGCGGATGCGAATGGTCTGACCGACGAGGCTGGCAGTGGGAATCTGGAGGCGTTCGCCGAGGAGTGCACCGACAACCGCGACGCGGCGCCGGCCGCGTTGCTCGCCCTCGGTGAACGTCCTGCCCAACGCGACCGTGTGGTTCTGGATCTGGAAGTACTCGGGCCAGACGCCCTGGACGTTGACGCTGGCGTTGTTCGCGATGTACTCGACCTGCAAACGCCGGCTCATCTCGGGAGACACGGAAATGATCTCGCGGCCTTCCCGTTGAATGGCCTCGGCGCCGCGGGCCGTGAGGCGGTTCTCACCGCGATCGACGCGACCCATCATCTGCTGGCCGGGCGAAACCGTCAGCACATTGGTCCCGAGTTTCTCGAGCTGGGACTGCACCTGCCGGCTTGCCCCCTCACCGAGCGCGACCATCGCGATGACGGCAGCAATCCCGATGATGATGCCGAGCATCGTCAGGAACGAGCGAAGCTTGTTGACGCGGATGGC
The DNA here is from genome assembly GCA_050732695.1 of Longimicrobiales bacterium. Classification (GTDB taxonomy): domain Bacteria; phylum Gemmatimonadota; class Gemmatimonadetes; order Longimicrobiales; family RSA9; genus JBFFZF01. The sequence continues at coordinate 2,597 of JBOHRL010000049.1, forward strand.
CGATAGTGCGACGAGAATGGTCTCGCCGATCAGCATACGCCTACCGCCCACGCCCGCCTCCGTTGCCCGAGCCGGGGATCACGCCGCCGGTACGTTCCCGCATGCGGTCGAGGAACTCCTGCTGAACGGCCTGGAGGCGAGCGACCGAGATGAGCACGACCTGCTCTCCGGGTTCGACGCCGCGCACGACTTCGGTGTAATCCCAATCGTTGAGACCGAGCGTAACAGCGCGCGGTTCCGGCCCGTTCGCGCCAATCACGAACACGACGCCGTCGCGCTGCTCCGAGTTGCCTTCGCGATCCCGCGAGCGGCCACCGAAACCGCCGCGGCCGCCACTCTGCGACCGGCACTCGCGCATCGTTGTGCGATCTTCTTCGCTCAGGTTGTTGAAGCCACCGGCCGAGCGCACGCGCTGCATCAGCGCCATGCAGTCGCTCGCAGCATTCGTCGCGTCTGCGGCTTCGGCTGTGGCGGTCGGCGCACCGTCCGCGGCGGGTGTCGCACCATCGGCAACGGGCGACGCCGGCGGCTGCATGGCGGCGCGCATCTTCTCTTCATCGATGCCGAACATCTCACCGGCCGTCACGGCATCCTGCGTCGATACAACCGCTGCGTTCGGTACGACCACGACATCTTCCTTGCGTGCGATCTCGACCTGCACGTCCGCGTTCATGCCCGGCTTGAGCAGACCTTCCGAGTTGTCCAGCTCGACCATCACCGGGAACATGGTGACGTTCTGGTCGACGATTCCCTGTGGCTCGATCTTCATGACCTGGCCACGGAAGCGCCGGTCAGGATAGGCTTCGACGGACACCTGCACGGGCAGGCCGGCCCTGATCCGGCCGAGATCGGTCTCATCGACGAGCGCACGCACCTGCATCATCGTCAGGTCGGCCATCTTCATGAGCGTTGTGCCGCCGGACACGTTCTGGCTGGCGGAGGCGATGATCGTACCGATCTCGACGGGCCGCTCGATGATCGTGCCCGCAATCGGGGCCCGCACGGTCACGTCTTTCAAGCGCTCCTCGGCAAGCTGCAATGCGGTCAACGCCTTGATGTACTGTGCCTTCGAGTTCGCTTCCTCGAGGAGCGCCGTTTCGAGTTCCTGTTCGGTGACGACATTCGCCTCGCGCAGTTCGCGCGTGCGGTCCCGCTGCGCAATCGATGTCTGAAGCCGGGCCTCAGCGACTGCGCTGTCGGCCTTGGCCTGCTCGTACGAGTTGCGCACGTCACGCGGATCGATCTCGGCAAGGAGCGCGCCGCGGTCTACGACATCGCCCGTCTCGACGACCAGCGTCAGGATCTCGCCGGAAGCCTTCGACTTGACCTCGACGACGCGAATCGCCTCGATCGCGCCCGATGCCTCGGCACGGACTTCGAGAGTACGGCGTTCGACTTCGGCCGTCTCCGGATGGGTTGCGGTCGGGATCTCCGCCGCGCCCGTATCGCAACCCGTCCAGATCGCGGTTGCGAATACGAGCAGCCACCCGAAGTTCTGCTTCCGACTCAATGCACACCTCCTATTGGATCCGGCGAAACCGGTCGCCAGTCTCGTCGTTTTCATTGCAGTTCTCTGCCGATCAACGCTTCGAGCTCGGCCCTGGCGATGAGGTAGTCGTAGCGGGCGCTGATCAGATCCAGTTCAGACTGTACGAGCGCGGCCCGCGATGCGATCTGGTCAAGAGTGGTCGACGCGTTCAGTTCGTAGCGAACCTGCTGAACACGCAGATCTTCCTCAGCCACAGCGACGGCCTCACGTGCGAGTGCGATCTGCTGCTCGGCAAGGCGGACGGCATCGATGGCGCGTTGCGCATTCGCCCGCGCCTGCCGTCTCGCGTCCTCGTACTGCACCTGGCTCACGCGCAGATTGATGTTCGCGCGTGCATTCGCATCCTCACGGGAGAACCCGTTGAAGAGCGGATACGAGAGTGACAGCCCGGTATTCCAGCTCCTTCGGCCGCCGGAGAATGATGCGGTCTGATTGGACCACGTAAGACCGCCCGACGCGTTCAGCGTGGGCCACCACTGCGCCCGCGAGACGCGGGTTGCCGCATCGTTTGCATCCACTCCCAACTCTGCGGTACGAACGGCCGGTGACGCCGTGATGGCGAGCTGGATCAGTTCCTCATCGGAAGTCAGCAGCGGCTGCGGCTGCGTGGGCGTGGCCGTGTCGGCCGCAACCGGTCCATCGATGCCGACGAGGGCGCCAAGCGAGTACATTGCGGAGCGTCGTTGACTCTCGACCTGAAGAACCGCCTGGCGCGCCTGATTGACTTCGAGCCGGCCGCGCAACGTGTCGGACGTCGTAGCGGAACCGACGGCAAAGCGCTGCTTCGCCGCGGCCAGCGTCTGTTCGGCACGGGCCAGGTTCGCATCCACGACACGGATGTTCTCACCCAGCCGGATCACGTCGAAGAAGGATTGCTTGGCCGTGAGCGTCACCGCAAACTGCTGCTCGATGAGGTCGGCCGCGGCCTGCGCCGTCTGGGCCCTTGTCTGAGACCTTGCGGCAAAGCGACGGCCGGCGTCGAACAGCATGAGGCTCGAGGAAAGCCGCGCATTGTAGCTGTCGCTCGAGCCACTCACGACTACGCCGGTGTTCGAATCGAAGCGCTCGGTACTCGACAACGACGCGCCCGAACTGAAGGAAAGCGATGGCAGGAAATCACCGAGTGCCGTACGCTCGGCCGATTCCGCCTGATCGACCGCGCCCGCGCGCTGCGCCATCAGTGGACTGTTGCGCAGGGCCATGTCAATGGCTTCCTCGAGCGTGATCGTACGGCTGGGCGCCAGCTGCGCAGCAGCCGGTGCCCCCGCAAAAACCGCAACAGCCAGCACGACAAGCGTGCGGCCGGTCATGAAAGGATTCATGGCTTTCCACCACCATCCCGCGAGCCGTCCGGTCGCGCAGATTCTCCGCATCTCCGCCGGTACTCTTCGCGCCGGACCGAATCGCGGGTTTCCCGCTCGGCGCGCTGCCGGTCATACTGCGCCACTTGCCCGGCGGTCAGGATGGCACGGATCTCATGGCGCGTCCCTTCCACGGTCGAATCCCATTCGGCGCGGTGATCCTGCCAGAAGGCTTCTGCCTGGGCCGTGCGGCGGTCGAGTATGGCCAGAATGGACGCCCTCTGCTCGGCCGACAGACTGAGGTCCCGCCACGGCCGAAGTCGGCGGTCCTCGGCGGTCTCTCGCCTGTGGCACGGCGTCTCCCCCGAAGGCGAGGTTGTCTGGACATCAGCGTCGCCGGTGCTGAACAGGGTCCTCTCGAGGGCGGCGCCGGCGAGGCCGCCGGCCACGAACATGACTCCGAGCGCGAGGCCGCCCATGAGGCGTGCGTTCCGGCCCGAACCCATGGGCAGCATTACCAACCCTCTCCTTCCAGTGCGATCACGAGGTCCGTCGCCGTGGGCGAGCGCTCCTCACCGAGCCACGTCGAGATCGGCGCGCTCAATTGCAGCGATTCGAGGACGGGCCTGAGCGAACGGTCGGGCTCCGTCGAGTGTGCACGAGCGAGCACACCGGCAGCCAGAACGGCCATGATCGATGCAGCCGCCATGGCCGGCCAGGCCCACCGCCCGACCAGCGTCAACACGCTGCCGTTGCCGGCCGCCGCGCGACGAGCCAGTTCCGGCGCCGCTCGCGAACGGATGGCCCGCACGAGCCGCTGCCACCGCATCTCATCAGCGGTCGGATCGAGCGGCGCCAGATCCATCGGGTTCTGATCGTTGATCATCATCATTCCTCCAGCTGTCCTTGCTCGACGCCGAGCCGGTCGCGCATCGCGCGTCGTGCCTGGAACAGCGTGTAGCGTACCGTACCTTCCTTCATCCCGAGGCGCTCGCCAATCTCGCGGTGGCGAAAGCCTTCGAGATCATGCAGCAGCAGAACTTCGCGCTGCCGCTCCGGCAACGTCGCCATTGCGCTGAGCAGACGATCGCGGAGTGCCGACCGCTCCGTTTCCTGCGCCGGCGTGGGTCCGCCCTGTACGTTCGTTGCCCACTCGAGCGGCTGACTTTTCCGGACCTTGCGATGCCGCTGCATGCTGATTGCGCGGTTTCGCACGATCGTGATCAGCCATGCCGCAAACCGGTCCGGCTGACAGTCTTCGATCCGTTCGAGCGCCGTGATGAACGCGTCCTGACAGACATCCTCCGCATCGGCCTGATTCAGGAGGACGGACATTGCGACGGCATGAGCCGTCCGCAGGTGCTTCTGCACCAGTTCGTCGAACGCCCGGCCGTCCCCCGCCCGCGCACGCTCCACCAGGACGTTGTCAGCTTCCTGCATCGTCCGTATTCTGACGCTCGAACCCCAAGGTATGTTGGCACCGCGTCGCGCTCCAGCGGTGTGTGTCAAGGTATTACACCTGACGATCCCCGTCACCGCGATCGCGAGCGTGTCGATTGCCATCGACGCTCCCGTAACCTGCTGAGCGCCACTACGTTCCCGGCCGCCTCCGCGGCATGGCCTCGCCGGCGGAACACGCACGTCGCCGGAGGACGGCCCCGGTCCCAGCGCTCAGGTTCCGCTCCGAACGCGGCTCCTGGCCGGGCGGTGGCACACAACGCGCATCCCGATCGTCGGCGGTGAGGAACTGAGCAACGCGTCCCGTAGAGACCGACCATTCTTCGGAGCCTCGGTGCTGAAGCTCGAATCGATCCGGCTACGAGAGATCCGGCTGCCTCTTCGCGAGCCGTTCCGGATCTCGTCAGGGGTAGTGGCAGAGCGGCGCATCGCGCTGCTCGAGCTTGGCGATGGCGACGGCCTGAGCGCCTGGTCGGAATGCGTGGCGGGCGAGCACCCGAACTACGGGCCGGAGACCGTCGACACGGCGTGGCACGCCATTGTCTCGTGGCTCGCACCCAGACTGCTGCGGACGAGTCTGGGCGCACCGGCCGAGGTGAAAGGTCTCCTCGAGGATGGCATCCGGGGCCATCTCATGGCGAAGGCCGCCCTTGAAATGGGTTGCTGGACGCTCGAGGCGGAGCGGCGGGGCATCGCACTGGCGGAGCTGCTGGGCGGTGTCCGGGAATGGGTCCCGGTCGGAATCTCGCTGGGGATTCAGGCATCGCCGGAGGCGCTTGTCGAGCGTGCGAGGGCAGCCTATGACGCGGGGTACCGCAAGATCAAGCTGAAGATCGCGCCGGGCGCCGATGTCGAGTACATCGCGGCGGTCCGGGAGGCGCTGGGACCGGGTGCACCGTTGATGGCGGACGCGAACAGCGCTTACGACCTCGCCGACTCGGCACACCTCGCCAGACTCGATGCGTTTGCACTGCTCATGATCGAGCAACCTCTGTACGCCGGCGATCTGGTCCGTCATGCCTCACTTCAGCGCCTGCTGCGCACCCCCATCTGCCTCGACGAATCGATCACCTCGCGCCGCGATGCGGAAGACATGATCGAGCTGGGCAGCGGCCGCATCGTCAATATCAAACCGGGCCGCGTGGGCGGACTGGCTGAATCGATCGCCATCCATGATGTGTGTGCGGCGCACGGGATGCCGGTGTGGTGCGGCGGCATGCTCGAGAGCGGCATCGGCCGCGCCTGCAACCTGGCGCTCGCGACCCTCCCGAACTTCAAGATACCGGGCGATCTTTCGCCGAGTGCCCGATACTGGGAGCGCGACGTCGTAACGCCGGAGTGGACGATGGACGGGAACGGCGGAATGCGTGTGCCCCTGGACCGGCCGGGACTGGGTGTGACCGTCGATGTCGATCGGATCGACGACCTCACGGTTCGGGAAGAACTGCTTACGGCATCCTGACCTCGGCCGATCAGCGGGATTCACGTGTTTCAGCGGAGTCAAGGACGTGGAGATCACGACCGCCGCGTCGTTCGTGCGTTACTTCGAGAATATTCGTGCTCGAACACGCCGGGTCATTGCCTGCATCCCGGCCGACCGGTATGACTGGCGTCCTGCTGCGTGCGATGGTCGAGCATGAAGTCCATCATCGCCGCACGGTTGCGGCCGCAGCGACGGGCCGGCAATCTCCATGTGGCCCGCCTCGCACGGAACTCGAAACGAAAGCCGAAACCATGCGCCGCGCACGTTCCTCCGTCTGGGTTGCACTCGTCGCGACCCTCGCGTCCTGTCAACCCACGAGCGATGCATCGCCGTTGCGATTCGCCGTGACTGTCGGGGAGTCTTTCGCGGACAGCACGTTCGACGGCCGCCTGCTGCTCATCCTGTCGAACGACAGCAGCGGCGAGCCGCGCTCACAGGTGAGCGACGGGCCGGGCGCGCAGCCGGTGTTCGGCATCGACGTCGATGCACTGGGCGGTGGAGGCGAGGCCGTCTTCACGGACACCGTATTCGGATTCCCGGTCGAACGACTCGGTGCGATCCCGGCCGGACGTTATCACGTGCAAGCGCTACTGAACCGTTACGAGACGTTCCAGCTCTCGACCGGTCACACCGTCAAGCTGCCGCCAGACCGGGGCGAAGGCCAGCAGTGGAACAGCAAGCCCGGCAATCTCTACAGCACACCGCAGTGGGTTGACATCGATCCGTCGCGAGCAGAGACGATTCCGATCACGCTCGACCAGGTCATCCCGCCCATCGCAGACCCGCCGGAGACGGAATGGGTGAAACACGTCCGCATCCAGAGCGAACGGCTTACCGCATTCTATGGAAGACCCATGTCCCTCGGCGCGCACGTGTTGTTGCCAGCGGGATACGATGCACATCCGGAGGCCCGCTACCCGCTCGTCGTCAACCACGGCCACTTTCCATACGATTTCGGTGGCTGGCGCACGGAGCCACCCGATACGACGCAGCCGTGCACATACAGCGCGCGCTTCCGCCTCGACTGCTACAATCGCATCCAGGATCAGGCAGCATACCAGTTCCATCAGGACTGGACGGCCCCCGGCTTTCCGCGCGTGTTGCTCATCGAAGTACAGCATCCGACGCCCTACTACGATGACTCGTACGCAGTCAATTCCGCTGCACAGGGGCCGTGGGGCGATGCGATCATGTACGAACTCATCCCCGAGATCGAGCGCCGCTTTCGCGGCATTGGCGAAGGGTGGGCCCGCTTCACGTACGGCGGTTCGACGGGCGGCTGGGAGGCGATGGCTGTCCAGATGTTCTATCCCGATGCGTTCAATGGCGCATGGGTGGCCTGCCCGGATCCGATCGATTTCCGCGCGTACACCGTCGTTAACATCTACGAAGACAGGAACGCCTACTACCTCGACTCCGCGTGGAAACGTACGCCGCGGCCCGGCCGCCGCGACTGGCTCGGCCACGTCGACGCCACGCTCGAGGAGATGAACCGTCTCGAACTGGTCCTCGGAACGCACAGCCGCTCCGGCCAGCAGTGGGACATCTGGGAAGCCACGTTCTCGCCGCAGGGCCCCGACGGCTACCCCGCCCGCATCTGGGACAAGGTGACGGGCACCATCAACCCCGACGTCGCCGCCTACTGGAAGGAGAACTACGACCTCTCGTACATCCTGCGCCGCGACTGGGAATCCGGACTCGGCGACAAGCTGAAGGGCAAACTGTTCCTCTACGTCGGCGACATGGACAACTACTATCTCAACAACGCCGTCTACCTGACCGAAGAGTTCCTCGAATCGACGACCCATCCCCCCTACGGCGGCGAGGTCGATTACGGCGACCGCGCCGAGCACTGCTGGAACGGCGACCAGTCGCGCGCGAACGCATACTCACGCCTCCGCTACCACCAGATGTTCATACCGCGAATTCCGGAGCAGGTGCGCAGGAACCATCCGGCTGGCGCCGATCTCGTCAGCTGGCGGTACTGATCCAGGCGCCGGTCAGGTCGGCGCTTCGTTGAGCGGCGGTGTCAGGCCACCGGAAGATTCCGATCGCGCGCCGAACAGGTCGGCGAGGTGGTCGAGGAAGCTGCGGTCGCGGGGGCCGAGGGATTCGACGCCGAGGGCGTCGACGCGGGCGAGCAGGCGCTTGACTTCTTCGCGGTTGATCTCATGCACGCGCTCGAGACGGATGCTCTTCCAGCGGGCTTCCGTCTCACGTTCCCGAACGCCGGGAGCGGTGTAATGCGAGTTGGGTGATTCGATGACGCGCGCGGGCGGGCGCAAGAGACGCCGGAGCGAACGGACCAGGCCGAACGCCACGGCGCCGGCCAGCGCGCCGACCAGAATCATCCCAATCTCCGACATGACTCTTTCGCTTTCGTGTGTGTGTGGCTGCTACCCGGGAGGCGGCGCCCCGGTCCGCGCCGAGCCAACCGGTGCGGTCCGGCCGGCCTGGATTGGGGCATCGCGGTGACCGGGGCGCCCGGGGTCGCGCCTCTCAGCGGGCGGGCGGCCGTGGGAAAGGCTCCGCTCGCATGGCTGCCTGGTAGGCTACGGCCGCCATCACGATGGCGGACTGAACGATGTCCTGTGGCCGGATTCGCTCAGGGAAATCGACGTTCGTGTGGTGCGTGCGCACATCGTATTCAACGTAATCCTTGATCGTGGTGAAGCCGGGCAGCCCGATCTGCGTGAACGCGAGGTGATCCGTGCTGCCGATGCGGTCGATGACATTCTTCTTCACGCCATCCGCGCGCAGCGGTTCGAGCCAGGAATCGAAGATCTGTCTGGCTGCGGGATCCTCTTCCGCATAGAAGCCGTAGGTCGCCCCGGTGCCGGGATCATCGTTCAGGTAGATGGAGAGGTTGTCGCGGGCAGCGGCGTTGGCATCGCCGGCGAGATGTTGTTCGACCCAGGCGCGCGCTCCGAGCAGGCCCTGTTCCTCACCGCCCCAGAGTGCAACGCGGATGGTGCGGCGGGGCTGGACGCCGATGACCTTGAGGATGCGCATGGCTTCCATGAGCGCGGCACTGCCGTCCGCGTTATCGGTGGCGCCTGACGAAGAGTGCCACGAGTCGAGGTGTGCACCGATCATGACGACTTCGTCGCGCAGGGCGGGATCGGTTCCGGGAATCTCGGCAATGACGTTGTAGCCGTTCGTATCCTGTTCGTGATACGTGACGCCGAGCCCGATGCGCAGAGTGGGAGCCGCGTTCGCCTGTGTCATGCGCACGAGCATATTGTAATGTTCGGCCATGACGATGATGCTGGGGACGGCGTCGCTTCGTGTGTTCCGGCTGCCGAGGACGAAGATTGTGCCGTGTTCTCCCATACTGGGGCGAAGCAGGACGGCCGCGCCGGCTTCCTGGAGGAAGGTGTTGAGATCGCGAGCCGGGACGGGGCCCTGGCTGCGGATCGAACGCGGCGCGCCGATACGGACGCGCTCCCCGCTGTCGGCGGGCTGAGCGCGATCGGCTTCGATGAATTCGTCCTGCGTGGGTGTCGTCAGAACGATCGCGCCACGCAATTGTGCGCTCATCGCGCGCAACTGGTCGAGCGATCTGTCGCCGACGAAAACGGGTTGCGCCTCGATGACGCCGCTGGTGCCCGGTGTCCACGCTTCGGGATAGCCAATCAGCGGGAAGTAGCGAGGTGAGGTCATTTCGAGGGTGAGCCTGTCGAGGCTCCAGCCGCGGCCGAATTCGAAAGGTTCGATATGAGCGTTGGTGAGGCCCCATTCCTGGAAGCGTGCGTGCGCCCAGTCGACGGCCTGGCGGAAGGCGGGTGAAGCCGTGAGCCGCGGCCCGATCACATCCGTGAGGTGGTGGAACAGTGCGACACCCTGGCCTCGCCCGGTCGCTTCCGCACGAATCCGTTCGATGACGGCGGCCGTGCTCGTGTCCTGCGCGGCAGCGAATGCAGCCGGCGCGAACAGCGCCAGCGAGGCGAGTGAGCAGAAAATGCGGCGCATGGTGCCTCGTGAGCTCGAGGGTCGAAGGTTGCGTGTCGAGCTTTCGTTCAGCCGGCGATCCGTTCGAACGACATGTTCCCGATCGGGTAACGGCGCCATTCACGGAAGTCGAAGTGCCACCATTCCCATTCGTAGACGCGAAAGCCCTCGGATTCCATGACATCGCGGAGCAGTTCGCGCGCCCAACGCTGGCGAGAAGTACCACCCGGATAGTCCGGATAGGCGCGGGGCGAGAACTCGTCGTAGCCGCTCACCATCTCGACGGGCTGGCCCGTCTCGAGATCGAAGAGGCTGAGGTCGACGGCGGCCCCTCGATTGTGGCGCGAACCGGATGCCGGATCGGCGACGAAATGCTTGAGGTCCGGCGGCGTCGCATCCCAGAACATCTTCGTGACGTACCACGGCCGGTACGCATCGTGGATGAGCAGACCGAAGCCGCGTTCGCGAAGTCTCTCGTGCGCGCTCACGAGCGCCTCGGCCGCAGGCCGTTGCAGGAACGCCTTCGCCTCCGAGTAAAAGACTTCGCCCATGAAGTTGTTCGTTGTCGCGTAGCGGATGTCGTAGCGAATCGTCGGATCGAGGGATTGCAGTTCGACCAGGTCGGCGGTACGGAACTCGCCGGCCTCGACCGGCGGTGTTGCGGACCGCGCTTCGCGGCGCAGCTGGTCAACCGGACGCACGGGCGAGATGCGGAACGTCGCACCCGTTTCCGTGCCGGCGCTGCGGCGATGGAACACGACGCTGGCCGCTTCGACCTGTGACGCGCGGCCGTCCGCATCGCGCGTGAAGCGCAGACTCTCACCGGCATAGAGACCGCTGTCCGGGAAGCGGAACTCGTTCTCGTCGATCTCCTCGAGCGGGTACGGGAAGAACCATTCGATGAGGGCCCAAAGTGTGCCTTCGCGCTCGAAAATGAACAGCGTATTATGGTCCCACCCGTACTCACCGATGAGTCCGTTCCAACGTGCCGGCGATGGCTCTGGCCGGTCATCGATGGCGCGAACGAGGGTATCGCTGCCTACGATGAGACGGCCGCCGGAGAGCGGCAGCAGGCGCAGCCCGATCGATGCACGATCATCGACAACGAGCGTATCACCGAATGCACGCAGAGCATACACGCCCGGATTCTTCAGGAACAGCTTGCCGTCCCGTTCGACGAGCCGGAGCGTGCGCGGTCCTTCGGTCGAAGCCCGCTGGGCCGTACGCCGGTAGCGGCCTTCGAGCGCGCGCGCCCGTGCGGAATCGACTGGCGCAGGCAAACGGATCTCGGGCAGCGGCCTGCCTTCGCGAACTGCGAGCATCATGCGGAGCGCGGCATCCGTGATGCGTTCGGACACCGGATTCGCAATGTCGAGTGTGGTGATTACGATGGCGCCCAGACGGTCGTCCGGCAGGGTCGCGAGGTCCGTGGCAAAACCGTAGATCGCGCCGCCGTGTCCGATGCGGCGGTGGCCTGCGAGCTCCGAGAGGGCAAAGCCGATGCCGAAGCCGGCGCGTGCACCGGGCGGAGCGAATTGCGGGGTCCACATCTGTTCGAGCGTCTGCTCGCGTAACACGCGATTCCCGTCCGTGGTCGCGCCACGGGCGAACAGAACGCCGAGGAAGCGGCCGAGATCGAGAACCGTCGAGTACATGCTCCCAGCAGGGGCCATCCCGAGCTCGAACGTGGGCGCCTCGAACTGCCGGCCATCCCACGTCCACATGTATGCGGTCGAGAGCCGGGCCTGTATCGCACCAGTCGGTGTAAAGCTGCTGCTGGTCATGCTCATTGGCGCGAGGACGGCTTCAGCCAGCGCGTCCGGGAACGGTTCGCCGGCCAGTTGCTCGAGGATGTAACCGGCGACGGCGATCGCCGCGTTCGAGTACTTGGTGCGTTCACCCGGCTGGTAGATGAGCGGCCGCCCGTTCACGCTCTCGACCATCGCGCGGAGCGACGAACCGTCCGGGTCGAAGTAGTTGCCGGCCGGCGGTTCGCGCAGGAGTCCCGACCGATGGGACATCAGATGGCGCAGCGTGATGGTGCGGTCGTACGGATTCAGCGGCCGGAAGCCGGGCAAATACTGAGTTACGGGCGCATCGAGATCGATTTCATCGCGCTCGACCCGCTGCATGATGGCGATGTCGGTGAACAGCTTGGAAACCGAGCCGACGCGGTGCACGGTCGATGCGTCTGCGCGCGTGCTGTCGGCCAGGTCGGCGAAACCGAAGCCCTGAGCCCACACGATGCGCTGATCATCGACCAGCGCAATCGTGATAGACGGCAGATCCTTGTCGTCGATCTCGCGGGTGATCAGGCGTTCGAGCGCGCTCGCAATGTCCCGGTACGCTGGATCGGCTGGAACATTCGCCTGCGCCCCTGCACCGGCCGGCAACAGCACCGGCCACCACGACAGAAAGAAAAGCCGAAGCATGGCGCGGCGGGCTCGCGCCGCACCGATCTTCACCATGCGCCGCGTTCACCCATACTGCGGATGACGCGGCTGAGTCGATCCGCCGCATTGCGCCAGTTCGTACGAACTGCGCGCTGCGCCGTCTCGGCTTCGCCAGCTTCGATTGCACGGATCGTGCTGTCGTGTTCATCGACGGACGTGCTGATCTCATCGACGAGCGCCGAGATGTACAGCCGGATATAGCGTTCGCCCTGAGGCTTCACGGCATCATGCAACGCGAGAAGGCGGGGACCGGCGCCCGCTTCCACGTACATGCGATGGAAACGCTGGTCGAGGTCGAAAATCGTTCGGCCGTCTGGATCCTCGCCCGAGGCCGCCGCCAGAAGCTCGCGGTTGAGCGACTCGAGGCGGCGGGCGAGCGCCGACCGGTCCGGTGCCGGTTGCTCCGCCGCTCGCCTCGCGGCCAGACCTTCGACCTCGGCTACGATCTCGAACAGCTCACGCGCGTCCTCCTGGGTCAACGGCGCAACCACGAGTCGCGATTGCTGCCCGCTGCCGGACGCAGCGACGTAGCCCTCCTGTTCGAGCCGCTGAAGCGCCGCGCGGACCGGCGTCCGGCTCACATTCAGCCGACCCGCGACTTCCGCTTCAACGATGCGGGCACCGGGCGCGATCCGGCCCCACACGATCAGTTCGCGAAGCTGTTCATATACTTGAGTGGCACGATCGCGAATCGCGCTGACGTCCGCCTCGTCCATCGCCGGTCTGGGATTCGCCACGCTCATCTCCGGGTCACGACTTCGATGACGCCGGCCGGATGGCCGGTCCCGTACCGCGTCGTTGCATCACGTGCTGTCAGGTAACGAATCTCGCCAACATCCTGCGCCGCGACCCGGCGCAAGGAATCGAGGCCGCCCTGACGCATCCCGTCCACGTACACGACCGGGAACTGCGAGTCCGACGACAGACTCGTCTGACCGCGGCCGCGCAGGAACGCCGGACGCAGTCGCTCGACGATCTCGTACGCCGTCGATACCCGGACCGTCACCAGTTCCTCGGCCCGGATCACATCGCTGTTGCCAGCAGTCCGGCCACCCGACGAGGCGCACGCCATCGAGAGAGCCGCCAGGCACACGATCATCCGCTGTTTCATGTTGCCCCCAGGGGTTCCGTCTACCACTTCCCCCGCTCCCCCAACTTCTCGATCACCTGCTTCAACTTGTCACCCGCCCGCCGCCAGTTCGCCAGAACCGCTTCCTTCGCCCCCAGCGCATCGCCCGACTCGATCGCGTTCGCGATCGCTTCATGATCGCCCACCGACCGGTCGATCTCTTCGATCAACGCCGTGATATAAAGGCGGACGTACCGGTCCGTCTGCGGCTTCACCGCCTGATGCAAGGCCAGCAATCGAGGGCCAGCGCCCGCCTCCGTGAAACTCAGATGGAACGCCTTGTCCAGATCGAAAACCACGTGCGGATCCGGATTCCTCTCCTGGACGGTGCGCGCCAACTCCGCGTTCACCTCGCGCAGGTCGCGCACGACCTTTTCTCTCGTCTGCCCGTCCCGTTCCGCAGCCCATCGCGCCGCCAGACCCTCGCACTCCGATACAATCGCAAACAACTCCCGTGCATCCGTCTGCGTCAGAGGCGCTACCGACAGGCGCGATTGCTGACCCGTCCCCGACACCACGATGTATCCTTCCTGCTGCAACCGCTGCAACGCGCTGCGCACAGGCGTTCGGCTCACCCCCAACTTCGCCGCGACGTCCGTCTCGATGATGCGCGTCCCCGGCGCCAGCTTGCCCCACACTATCAGCTCGCGCAGCTGATGATACGCCTGCGTGACCCGGTCACCGCGCGTACGGCGCCCATCGACACCCGGCTTCCGCACTGACTTGGGCTTGGCTTTCATCGATCCGATCCCTGTCGACTCAACGACCGCCAGCGCATCGGCTGCCACCCGCATCATCGCTTTGTCGACACCATGATCACACCACCACCGTGCCCGGTCCCATACCGCGTCGTCGCTTCCCGCGCGTCGATGTAGCGGATCTCCCGTACCACTTCCCGCGGCACCCCGCGCAACGTCGATGGATCGCCCGTGCGCAGCCCGTCGACGTAGACGACCGCCTCGACCGGTTCCGTCGCCCGGAACGATGTCGTACCACGCGTGCGCAGGAACTCCGGTCGCAACGCCTGCACGACCTCGTACGCGTTCAGCTGCGCCGACGCCTCGATTTCCGCTTCTGTGATCAGGTACCGGTCGCGCGCGCCCTGCGCCCGGCTCCCCGCGCACGCGCACACAACCAGAAGGGTGAGCGACAACCACGATCGATGCAACATGGCGATCCCCTTGTCGGCAAAGTCCCATGTTAGCAACTACCCGCACCGTAGTGCAACTGCCGATCCAGCAGGCCCATCACGACGGCCGCGAGCCGCGCGGGCCGGAATCCGCCAGGCCGGGCGGCCTGGCCCCACTGGCGGCCCGGAACGCCTGGTCCTTGACTAACGAGGACGGCTTTGATTGCATCAGAGAATGGACGGCCGGGACGGCTCGGAATCCGGACAAAGGACGGTACACGGGCATGACAACAGTGTCGAGAGCGCGGAGCGGGGCGTGGGCCCGAGGCATGGTGACGTACGCGGTGGTGGTGGCGCTTGCGTCGGTTCCGGGCCCGGGCGGGCGTGGCCAAGCGCAGGTTCCGGCCGTGGGCACGGGCGAGGACACGGCGCGAGCGGTCCACCTGTTGTCGCGGGCGACGTGGGGGGTTCGTCCAGCGGACCTGACGGTGATTCTCGAGAGAGGGGCAGGTGCGTGGCTGGCCGGGCAGCTCGAGCCGGACAGGATCGACGAGACGGGCCTGGCGAAGCGGCTCGAGCGATTCCCGTTGGCGTTGGCGAATGTGTCGGAGTTGATACCGGAGGTTGAGCGCCGGCGGCCGGTCGTAGCGGAGGGCGATACGGCGGCGAGGCGGGCGCGAGCCGACACGGTGCGCGAGGAGCGACGCGCACGTGAGATGAAGAGTCCGCAGCGGATCCTGGCCGATCTGGTGGGTGCGAAGCTGACGCGGGCTGTCCACTCAGAGCGTCAGCTCGAGGACGTGATGACGGACTTCTGGTTCAATCATTTCAACATCTTCTTCAGCAAGGGTCTCGACCAGTTCTTGACAGGCGATTACGAGAGCCGCGCAATCCGGCCGCACGTGTTCGGCACGTTCGAGGAAATGCTGGTGGCGACGGCCGAGCACCCTGCCATGCTGTTCTATCTGGACAACATCACGAGCGCGGCGCCGGATTCAATGGCGGGATCGATGCGAGGGGAGGCGGGGCAGCGGGTGCGGCCGGCAAACCGTCGCGAGCCGGGTATCAACGAGAATTATGCGCGCGAGCTGCTCGAGCTGCACACGTTGGGCGTGGACGGCGGCTATACGCAGGGCGATGTAGTGGATGTGGCGCGTGCGTTCACGGGCTGGACGATTGACGGTGGGCGGCGCGCCGGTGGCCGGGCGCGCGGTAATATGACGGAACGCGTGGCGCCGCGCTTCATCTTCCGGCCGGCGATGCACGATGCAGGCGAGAAGGTCGTGCTTGGGGTGACGCTTCCCGCGGGCCGCGGCACGGAGGATGGCCGGGACGTGTTGCGGCTGCTTGCACACCACCCGAGCACGGCGCGCTTTCTGGCGACGAAGCTGGTGGAGCGCTTCGTGTCCGACGACGGCGATGCCGAGCTGACGGATTCGCTCACGGCCGTGTTCCTGCGCACTGGCGGAGACCTGGGTGAAGTAACGCGTGCGCTGTTCACGTCGGATCGTTTCTTCGCGGCGGAGCACAGGCGGACAAAGGTGAAGACGCCGTTCGAGCTGGTGGCCAGCACGTTCCGGGTGACGGGTGCGGAACTGGGTGCCTCGCCGCAACTGATGAAGACGCTTCGCGCGATGGGCCAACTTCCGTACATGGCAGCCGCACCCACAGGATATCCTGCCGCGAGCGCGGACTGGGTGAGCACCAGTGCCATGCTTGCACGCATGAACTTCGCGCTCGACCTGGCGGCGGGCCGATTCCGCGCCGTGCACATGAACGGTCAGCGGATCAACTTCGGGACGGGCGACGGCTCGGCCCTGGATCGGCTCATCGAGAACGTTCTGCCGGGGCTGGCCGTCGAACCCATCGCGGACCGCATTCGCGACGATCTGCTCGCGCAACCGGACGCCGGTCCGAGAGAAATGGCGAGGCGCGCGCTCGGACTCGTGCTCGGCTCGCCGGAGTTCCAGCAGCGGTGATGGAGGTAGCGTGATGTACACGGGACTGACGCGGCGTGCGTTCGTTCGGAACAGCGGACTCGCGCTGCTCGCACTCGGCCTGCCGCCCGAGTTCGTGACGCGATCGCTGCTTGCCCGGACACACGGCGCAGCACGGAGGAAGACGCTCATCTGCATCTTCCAGCGCGGAGCGGTGGACGGACTGAGTATGGTGATTCCGTTCGGCGAACAGGCCTATTACGCCCGCCGCCGGTCGATCGCGCTCGGGGCGCCCGCGCGGGATGGCACGGGCGTCCTCGATCTCGACGGCTTCTTCGGGTTGCACCCGTCCCTCGAACCGCTGTCCTCACTCTTTGCGCGCGGCGAACTTGCCATCGTTCACGCCGTCGGCTCGCCGCACCCGACGCGCTCGCACTTCGATGCGCAGGATTTCATGGAGACGGGCACGCCGGGCGTGAAGACCACGACCGATGGCTGGCTCAACCGGGTCCTGCAACACTCGGGGTGCAGCGACTGCGGCGGACGAACGCTCGACGACAGACAGGCCCATGCGACAGACCACGCTGCCGGCCAGACCGGAATGGGCACGGGTCCGATCCTCAGCCCGTCCCTGCGCGGTGTCGCAATGGGTGCGGCCCTGCCACGTTCGCTGCGCGGCGAACACCCCGCGCTCGCCATCGAGGACCTCGATCGGTTCGGCCTCGACGGCGGCCGGAACACCGCCCTCGAAGACTCGTTCGAACGCGCCTATCGCACCGAAGGCGGCGACCTGATCTCGGGGGCAGCCGAAGATGCATTCGATGCGATGCGAGTTCTTCGCAGCATCGAATTCGATTCGTACCAGCCGGCTTCGAACGTGGAATACCCGGCCGGCACGTTCGGCCGCTCACTCCGCCAGATCGCGCAGCTGATCAAGGCCGATGTGGGCGTCGAAATCGCGTTCGCCGATCTGGGCGGCTGGGACACGCACCAGGCACAGGGCGGTTTGCAGGGCCAGCTCGCAAATCGATTCTCCGAGCTTGCCCGCGGAATACGCGCGCTCTATGACGATCTCGGCGATCGCATGGACGACATCGTCCTTCTCACAATGTCGGAGTTCGGTCGGACCATCGCCGAAAATGGATCCGGCGGCACCGATCACGGTCACGCAAACTGCATGATGGTCATGGGCGGCAGCGTGAACGGTGGACGCGTGTTCGGCGACTGGCCAGGCCTCGAACCCGAACAGCTCTATCAGGGCCGCGATCTCGCTCTCACCACCGACTTCCGCGACGTGTTCGCAGAACTCGTGTCCGGCCACCTCGGCGCAGACCGCCTCGACCGCATCTTCCCCGGGTACCAGAGTGATCCCCGCCGGTGGCGGTCCATCCTCGCAAGCGTTTCTGGGGCCGGTTTCCAGGGCTGGTTTCCGGGGAACGGATCGGGGACGGCGACGGCGGGGAACGACCACACCTGAGCAGGCACCCACCGGGACACGGACCATGGCTCGAGCTCAGAAAGGCGTGGGGATCGGGGCCGATTGGCCATAGGGTCACCACGTGCACGGGCGGATCGGTTTCAGACCAGCGGTCGCGACTGTATGTTGCCATCGAGATCGAGCCAACCGATGTCAGGGCTCGCGCTACCGGACTGCTTCCATCACGCACGGAGGGGCGTACGCCGAATCGACCCCAGGGTGAACGTCTCCCTGTCGCCGCCAGCATCTCGATGTCGCCGTTGGTGCAATTTCGTCCATCAGCACGGCGCTGTGCGCGAGTGCGTGGTGAATGGACGAACCAGGTCTTGCCATGCTGGCGACCGGTAACGTGATGTGCCCGTCTCGGAGGTCGGAGGCGATGCGATGATCGCGCGGCTCCTGCTGCTTCTGCTCGCCAGCGGCAGTGACAGCACGAACGTGTACTCGGGCATGCGCGGCGAGCTGCGCGTACCGGGCCAGCGCGAGAGCGAAGTCGAGATGCGCATCGACGCCCGCCTCGACGAAGCGGTCTGGCAGCGCGCCCCCGTACTGACGGGCTTCACGATCTACGAGCCCACGGAAGGCCGGCCAGCGCCGGACGAAACCGAAGTGCGCGTGTTCTACACGGGAGACGCGATCTATTTCGGTATTATTGCATTCGATTCTGACCCCGAACGAATCCGCGCCAACCTCGTGGAACGTGACCGATCTGCTTTCGATGATGACTGGATCCGGATCATGCTGGACACGTACGGTGACGAGCGCCAGGCGTATGTGTTCTACGTGAACGCGCTCGGCATCCAGACGGACGGCATCTGGCAGGAAGGTCAGAACACGATGCCGGGCCGTCCGCCGATCGACTTCAACCAGGATTTCATCTGGACATCGGAGGGCAGGGTCGGACCCGATGGCTGGACAGCAGAGATCCGCATCCCATACGTGAGTCTGCGCTTTCGCGAGACGGCCGTGCAGGATTGGGGCATCAACATCGCGCGCGAGACGAAGAAGAACGGTTACAAGATGTCGTGGGCGCCGATCACGAAGAATCGGGCCAGCACACTCGCGCAGAGCGGTCTGCTCGAAGCTCTCGAGGGCATGCGCCCGACTCGCCTCGTGGAACTGAACCCGGTCGCCACCGGCAAACGCATTGGCGATCGCGATGAGAACGATGTCTTCCGCAGCCAATCGTTCGGCGCCGAATTCGGCTTCAATGCGCGACTCGGGATCACACAGAACCTGGTCGTGGACGCGACGTACAACCCGGACTTCTCACAGGTCGAGTCCGATGCGGACCAGATCACGGTAAACGAGCGGTTTGCGATCTTCTTTCCCGAGAAGCGGCCGTTCTTCCTCGAAGGCACCGAGATCTTCCGGACGCCACAGCAGCTCGTGTACACGCGGGCGATCGCGGATCCGATTGGCGGCGTCAAACTGACCGGCAAGCTGGGCCCGTTTCAGGCCGGTTACCTCGGTGCCATCGACGAGAGCCCGTTGGACGATCCGGACGCGAACGCACGCGCCGCCTTCAACATCGTGCGACTTCGCCGCGATATCGGCAGCGGTTCGACGCTCGGCCTCCTCTACACCGATCGATCGCTGCTCGAGGGCGGCGGCTTCAATCGCGTGCTCGGCGCGGACGCGCGCATTCTGTTCCTCGAACGATACGCCCTGACTGCACAGCTCGGCCGCAGCTGGAGCCGGGATTCGCAAGATGATGCGGTCTCGGTTGCTCCGATCATCGCTGCAACACTCGACCGTACCGGCCAGTCCTTCAACTGGAGTCTCGCCTTCGAGGACATCGATCCAGCGTTCCGGGCCCGGAGCGGATTCCTCCGCCGCATCGGCGATGCACGCGCACTCGCCCGGGCCGGTTTCAACGTCTTCGGTGAACCGGGCTCTCTCATCGAACGATTCGGCGTATCGCTCAGGTACGAAGGCTTCTTCCGCCACGACGACCTCTGGGATGGCGACCCGCCCGTGGAATCCGAGATCGAACTCCAACCCAGTTTCGACCTGCGCGGCAGCAGCTCGGTCAACATGATCTTTCGCTCCGGCATGCAGCGTTTCCTCCCGGATGACTTCGAAGGTTACTTCGTCCAGAACGACACCACGACCTCGCCGTTCGTACCCGGAGCCGATCTCCACAACATGCTCGGTTTTGCCCTGATGCCGCGCATCCGCATCACCGATCGGTTGAATCTCAACGGCCGGCTGTTCGCTCGCGAGATCCCCATCTTTGCAGAAGGCGCGCTCGGCTTTGAACTCCAGGTCGGCCCCGAACTCCAGTTCCGCCCCACCAGCGGCCTCGCCTTCGACCTGTCCGTGACCCGCTCACACATCGAGCGAAGCCACGACGATTCGTTCTACTCGAGACAGAGCATTACTCGCCTGAAGACACAATATCAATTCAACGAGGCGATCTTCGCTCGCGTCATCGCTCAATACAACCTCATCGCTCGCGATGCGCTGCGTGACCCCGCGTCCGGAGCCGTCCTGCTTTTCGATGGCCTCGCCACTGAGCCCGTCGATCGAGGCGAATTCGGGTTCTACACCCTGGTCGCCTACGAGCCCTCGCCCGGCACACTCATGTACATCGGCTGGACTCGCCAGATGGCAGGCCCCGAAACCTGGTCCGTCAGCAACATGCGGAAGACGGCCGACGGACTCTTCGTGAAGGTGAGTTATTTGTGGAGGAGATGACGAATGGTTTCAGGGCGTTTCCGGGGGTCAGAGGAATGTGAGGGGTGAACGAATCTCTCGTTTCTGGGGCTGGTTTCTGGGGCTGGTTTCTGGTTTGAACGGAGTGCAGGTGACTCGCGGGCCGCCAGCGGCGACCGTGAGCGGTGGAGGTGGGCTTGGGCGGGCTCCCGTGGTCCTGCGGAACGGGAGCACTGGCAGGGGCTGACGCCGTTGCGTATCGGTGGAGAAGGATCGGCCGACCTCGTGGGTGGGGACGGATCGTCAGTGCCACTGAGGCTATTGAGCCAGGACCCACGTCCGCTCGGGTGTTCCCCGCTGCTCGTGATGCTCACGCTGCGCGAAACCCGTAGCCGTCCAGGCGGTGGAGACCGTACCGTAGGCAAGCTCACCCGATCCCCACCGCCACCGCCGCCGTGCCAGCCCCGCGAACCGCCACCCATCCGTTCAAACCAGAAACCAGCCCCAGAAACCAGCCCCAGAAACGAGTTTGTTCACCGCAGATAACCCCGATACACGAGGTCGCCGTACGACCCGAGAGCGCCCTCCCGAAAGAGGCGAATCATGGACGGCAGGTTCTGTAGCAGTTGGGTGCTGTAGTATCCGCTGATGGTTCTGGGGTGAGCGTAGGCCCGGCCGAACACGGAGCGAATGAGGACGGCGTTTGCATGAGAGGGCAGGGCGGCGAGGTTGGTGGCGAACTGCTCGAAATTGCCGTCCTGCATGAGGTAGAATTCGACGTTCGAAGCGTAGAATGCGGAGAGGGAATCGCCGCGTTCGCGCAGGACTTCGCCGATTTCGCGGAGAGCGTGTGAGCCCGCGAGGTCCCCGACGACAGGGACGATGCGGTTCTCGAGTTGCATGGTCCGGACGGTGCGATAGGTGTCCCGGGAGACCAGCCAGTTCGCACGCCTGCCGTCCGTGTCGGTTTCCAGCACGAGCTGGCGGTACGACGGATAGTAGAAGCGCGGCGAACGGCCGAAGCTGGTGAATCGGAGGTTCAGGCCGGCCGCGAAGAACGCGGCGTGGAAACGCCGGATCGTCGCATGGTCGTCATCCGTCAGAGGCACGCCGAATGTGCGGATCGTGTCCCCGACGAGTGCGGCGATTCGTTCGAAGTAATCGGGATCCGCGGGCTGATCATCGATCCAGGCAAGGATCGGTTCGATATCTGCATCGTACTCCTCGGGATCCGGCGGCGAGGGCCGTGCGAAGAGATGGCTGAGGTACTCGACGCGGGTCGGCGCCATCGCGAACAATGCCTTGAACAGCAGATGCTCGAGGAGGTTATCCCGTCGGATGTCGAGGATGAACGCGATGCGTGGCTGAACGTTTGCGATATAGGAGAAGTTCTGGTCCGGACCAACGCCGATGTAGGCGCCGCCTTGCACGCCGTTGCGGCGCATGTCACCCATGACGTGCAGGTACGATGCCTCATTCGAGATGAGATTGTCGGTATCGAAGTATCCGCCGGGTTCGGAGATCCGGGCGATGAGGCGTGCGAACGCCTCATCGGCAACTGGCGAGGCCGCGACGGGTAGTGGTGCAGGCCGGTACGCGATCGCACCGGATGCTGCCGGCGGCGCAGGCGCGTCCGTCGGAGTGCGCCGGGACAGAGGCAGGATCGTCGCAGCCGTGATTGCGACGGCGCCCATGCCAGTGAGCAGGATCCAGCGGCGCATCACAGCGGGACTCCTCCAGAGGGCGCGGGAATCGAGGGGGAGAAGTAATCGGAACTCGAGGTGCGCGCAATGCCGGGGAACCCGGCGAGGAGCGCGCGGGTTCATTCGAGGCGAAACGCGTGAGGATTGCGGGGCTGGCGATGGCGGAGCGTGACGCGACAGCAATGCCTGAGCGGCATCTGGCAAAGCCGGGCTTCGAGGAGGAGGCTCTGCCCTGGCTCGAGGCAGTGTACCGATTCGGCCTTCGCCTCACGGGCGGCAACGAATCCGAGGCCGAAGACCTGACGCAGGAGACGTTCCTGCGCGCGTATCGACACTGGGCAACGTATACACCGGGCACGAATGTACGCAGCTGGCTGTTCACGATCTGTCGCAACGTCTTCCTGCGCAGCCGCGAACGACAGGACCGCCGCGCGGAAACGCTCGAGAGCGAAATCGATGTGGCCGTCGAGTCTCTTGCTGCTTCGTCCGTCTTTGATGAGCTGCGCAGCAATGACCCGGAACGCATTTTCTTCGACTCGTTTCTCGATGCCGGTATCGACCGCGCCATCGCGGATCTGCCGGACGCGTTTCGCGAGGCGGTCATCCTGAGCGATCTCGAAGGACTCAATTATCAGGAGATCGCCGAAGTGCTCGATGTGCCGATCGGGACAGTGAAGAGCAGGCTTTTCCGTGGCCGGCGCCTGCTCGCCGAAGCATTGCGCGACTACGGAACAGAGATGGGCTACATACGCGGAGGTGCCCGATGAGCGAGCGACCGCCGATGTCCTGTCGCGAGGCGATCGAGCAGCTCTGGGCCTACATTGACGGTGAGCTGCCCGCCGACGATGCAACCCTCGTCCACGACCACCTCGAAGCGTGCACGGCCTGTTACCCACATTACGACTTCCAACGCGCATTCTGCACCTATCTACGCACACGCACGCCGAGCGACACGCCGGCTGGCCTGCGACGCAGAATCTTCCTTCTCCTCCTCGAAGAGGAATCCGGCGAGCCGTTTCCACACGAGTAGTTGCCCAATGCACGCATAGAAACGGAACGGTCGGGCAGGCAACGTTCCAG
The DNA here is from genome assembly GCA_050732695.1 of Longimicrobiales bacterium. Taxonomy (GTDB): domain Bacteria; phylum Gemmatimonadota; class Gemmatimonadetes; order Longimicrobiales; family RSA9; genus JBFFZF01. Next base: position 25,905 of record JBOHRL010000049.1, read on the forward strand.
GTTGTGCTGGCACATGCGCTGGCACGGCCGTTGCCCTGTTCTCACGTGGAGTTCTCGAATCACGCCAATCGTTTGGCAGGCCAGGATGGTAACTGTGCGATACGTGAGAATGGTGTCACTGGTGATGCTGGCGGGCGCCTGGTTTCAACTCGGTGCGGGCCGTGTTTCGGCTCAAACGCGCAGTGTCTCGCTGGAAGGGCGCGCCGGTGTAACTTTGCCGACCGGGGATCTGTCCGATGGCGAAGCGGGTGCTGGCCTGGCTCTCGCCGCAGAAGTCATGTACTCGTTTTCGCAGGTACTGACGGGCTATTTCGGCGTCAGTCGCGATGCATTCTCGTGCGATGAGCCAGACTTCTGCCGTGATGCGACCAGCACCGGCTTGCAGGGCGGGCTGAAGTTCCTGCTTGCGCGTGATGGCACGGCATTGCCGTGGCTGCGACTGGGTCTCATCGGCCAATCGCTCGATCTCGGCGCAGACGATGCGGATCTCACTCTTGGCTTCGAGGGCGGCGGCGGCATCGATATCGACATGTCGCCACAGTTCGCGCTCGTCCCGGGAGTCCACTACCGTTCGTACAGTCCCGACTTCGGACAGAATGATCTTGACGTAAGCTACTTCGTGCTCTCGCTGGGCGGCCACATCCACTTCTGATCGAAGTGCGAGAATGCAGACGGCAGGCACCGATGTGGGAGGTGGCGGTCGGTTCCTGTGGAAGCGCGGGCTGTGCAGTTGGCGACGGTGCACGGCCCGCGCTGGTCAGCGCACAGTGATGCGGACCGAGTCCGTGAAGCGATCCGGCCACTCGGCACGGATCCAGTGCACGCCGTTGGTGAGTGACCAGCGTGAACTCGCGAAGCGTCTACCGTCTACGAACCAGCGCACACCTTCCGACGCGTGCGATGTGGTGAGCGCGACGGTCGCGTAGCGCGGATCCATGCCGGGCGCACGTTCATACACATCATCATGCTGCGGCGAGTCGATCCGCCGGACGCGAGGATGGGGCGTCATGGCACCGTCCGCTAATCCGGAGGCGAGACGATCCGGCTCGACCGTGGCGGGTTCGCGAGAAAGCGAGGCGTCCGTCGTGGCAAGCGGTTCGCCTTGGGCAATCGTCATGCGCAACCACTCCGCGTACTCGGGCGGGAGTACGGTTCGGCCGCCGCGCTGCCAGTCATCGATTCGATCCGGTTCAGTGCCGGGCATGAACCACTCGACCATTGAAGCACAATCCGGCGTTGCGCGGAGGCCGGACAACCGGCAGACGTGCACCGGTGTCGCGCCCGCCCTCTCCGGCGTTGGCAGCTTGCCGGGAGCGTAGCGACGCGCAGTCTGAAGCATCGCACGATGCAACAGCGGGCCTGCGCCCGTGATTCCGCTGACGCCCTGCATCGGCCTGCCGCTGAAGTTGCCGACCCAGACGGCGACGGTGAAGCCGGCCGTGGTCGCGACCGCCCAGTTGTCGGTGAAATGGCGGCTCGTCCCCGTCTTTGCCGCAGCGGGGAACGGCAGATCGAGTGGCGTCTCGAGACCGAAGCCGGGGACGCGCGCGACAGGATCACTCAATATGTCGAGAACGAGTGCCGTCGCGCCGGGTGACAGGAACCGCCTTCCATCGGCGTGGCCGCGGCCGGCGCGCTCGAGAAGGGTGTGCACCGGGCGCCAGACGCCGCCGTTCGCGAGCGCACGGTACGCGTTCGCGAGTTCGAGCAGACTTACTTCGCCATTCCCGAGCGCGAGCCCGAGGCCGTAGTGATCGGCGGACCGGTCGAGCGACGCGAAACCCGCACCCCGCAACGTACCGAGCAATGCACTGGCGCCCACGGCATCGACGAGTTGCACGGCGGGCACGTTGTACGAACTCGCGAGCGCTTCTCGTGCACGGACAGGGCCGCGGAAACGGCGATCGTAATTCTGCGGACGATACGGTCCTGTCGAGGTCTGAAACGTGCGAGGGACGTCAGGCAGTATGGACGCCGCGGTCCAACCTCGATCGAAGGCGAGAGCGAAGAGGAATGGCTTCAGGGTCGAGCCCGGCTGACGCAACGACGTGACCATATCGACCTGGCCGGTGCTGTCGGCGAAGAAGTCCGGCGAGCCGACCCACGCGAGGATTGCGCCGGATCGGTTGTCGAGCACAACCGCCGAGGCGTGCCTCGCCGCGCGGTCGTGCAGCACCGCGACGGAATGTCGGACCTCGCTCTCGATCGCCTGCTGGAGCGCGAGATCGAGCGTCGTCCGAACCGTGCCGCTGATGGCGAGTCCGTCCCCGCGATCTGCCAGAAGCCGGGTCGTGAAGTGCGGCGCAGCAAACACGTTCTCTCGCTTGCGCACCGCTGCCTCCACGGATGCGCGCACGGAATCCGCACGCGAGATATAGCCGAGCTGGACCATGCGACCGAGAACGCGCGCACGGCGATCGGCCGCGTGCCCTGCATCGACAAGCGGATTGTCGCGTGATGGCGCACGTGCCAGCCCGGCCAGCAGTGCGGCCTGGCCAGTGCTCAGATTGGACGCGGGCGACGCGAAGTACAGCGCACTCGCGGCCGCAACACCCACGGCACCCTGCCCGAGTGGCACACGATTCAGGTAGATCTCGAGGATGCGCGATTTGTCGAGGTGCCGCTCGATGCGGAGTGCCCAGAGCGTCTGCGCGAGCTTGCCACTCCAGTTCCGGTCCAGATCGAGCACGAGCCTTGACACCTGCATCGTAATCGTCGATGCACCGGACACGATCTGACGTGCGCGCAAGTTCGCGAGCGCGGCCCGCGCAACGGACCGCAGATCGATGCCGCGGTGGTCGTAGAACCGGCGGTCCTCGGCCGCCACGAACGCGCGGATCAGATCCGGATCGATGTCCGCGAGCGGCAGCCAGCCGCCACGGCTGCCATCTGCTGCGCGCGTCGTGCGCAGATCGAGACCGTGCCGATCCAGCAGAACCAGACTCTCAACGGGTTGCGGCGAGCGAACCGATGCCGGGAGCGGCCACGCCACAAAGATCGCGCTCGGGATCGCCAACCCAGCTACCGCGCCCGTGAGCCGGCGTGACCACCGCATTACGTGTCTCCATCTGCGGCCGCGCGGCACGGGCCCGGCCGGATGCGTTGGTTGTCGAGCCTGTGCAGTGCTCATAGCCCCGGAAGATGTGCGGCCGGTGCTCATCGTTCGATCCGCATGACCTGGAACGTTGCGCCACCGGTACGCCCGTTGACGCCAGGGTTGTACATCTCTTCGGCGTGCGCAGGCGGCACCACGAACGTGCCCGCGGTCGTCGCGCGAGCGAGGTACGTCGCGCTATAGCTGCCCGGCCACAGGTACGACGCGGACCAGATAACGCGATCGTCGCGCAGTTCCTTGTGATCGAACGGGGACCAGTAACCCGCATCCCACGACCCGTACCACCAGTTGAAGTCGTCCGGGTACTCCTCTGCTTCCGGCTGGTAGTCCGGGAAGCCGGCGCCTGGCGGCGCGACCGTGCGCAGGCTCAGATCGACGGGTTCGAGACCGGCCGGCAACGGATCATCGAGCACCACAAAGCGGCGGTCCGCTGGAACCGTGATGCGAAGCCGGACACGTACGAGCTGGCCTTCCTCGATGCGATCGATCGGCTCGCGCGTGTCGATGCTCTCGTACCATCGTTCAACTTGAATGCCACGATCGATTGGATTGACCTGCCGGCCCTCGGGCACCTCACGCACGGTCAGGAAGAAGTAGACAGGCCTGTCAACGCCATCGCCCTGCTGTGATGCGAGGTCCAGCCGCACGACGTTGCGACCCTGCTCGTCGCGACGGATCAGCCGGCGGAGCGATACGCTCGTGTCTCCAACGGCCGATTCGCGGGATGATCCGGGTGCACGCGCGAGTACCGTGCGCCGCCCGCTGCGAATCGTGATTCCCGGCTGTACCACGTTGTTATTCAGACCTGAGAACTCGAGGAGCGCGAGAACGATGTGGCCGTAATCCTGGGTCGTCCAGGGCGAGGCAGCCTCGACGCGGCCCTGTTGCAGGAGCGTCTCGACGAGCGGACCAATGAGCGGATGTCCCGGCTCGACGGCGAGGGTGGCGGTCAGGAGCCGAGCCGCCGGCCGTGCACGAGAATCGAAATAGTGTGAGCGATACGCCTGGACCGGCAGAACTGCGTTGCGGCCTTCCACGCGTATGTTGCGCCATGCACTCTGGAGCAGAGCCCGGGCCGGTTCCAGTTGATTGCGACGCGCGAGCACCTCGGCGAGGAGGACGCGGTCGTCCCAGCGCATGAGCCCGGCCTGCTGAAGAAGAGTGTTCTCGGCGGAAACGTTTGGCTGGCCGTAGCGGGACAGGAAATCGGCGGCAGCGAGGCGCTCCGAGAGTCGATTGCTCAGTGAATCGTGCCACCAGCTCACGGCGACGCGTCTCCAGGATTCCTCGCTCAGACTGCGGGTCAGGTAATCCGCGAGTCGGCCGAGAGTGGCACTGTCGACGGCAATGCCGCTCGACTTCGCTTCGAGCAGCACGCGACCGGCCCATGCAGAGAGTGTGGGCGTCGTCCAATCGAGCGGACTCCAGAAGCCGATTCCGCCCTCGGCCGTCTGCCGGCGAAGCAGGGCTCGAACTGCTTCGCGGACTTCGACCTCTGCATCGCCGCTCGTCCAGTCCTCGCCTGTGAGTTGCTCGGCGCGGTAAAGCGCAATGACCGGAAGCGCGATACTCGAAATCTGTTCCGTGCAGTAGTACGGATAGACACGTAGTTCCTGCTGCGCCCCACGGATCATCGCGAACGGCGATGCGCCAATGCTCAGTTCGAGCCGGGAGCGCTCGTCATCGACATCATCCTCGAGCACGAACGTGACGGAAGTCGTATCGCGCAACACACCTGCGATGGTCGTCGCCTGCGGGTGGAAGTCGGGCCGGACGGGAACGGCGATGCGCACCGCATCCCGTTCCTCATCGGCTTCAGCGGAGAAGGTGAAGCGCGCGCTGTCACCAGCCTGTGCACGAAACTCGAATCGGACTTCCGCGCCTCGCCCCGGCGTGAGGCGGGCCTTCTTGCGGCGACCGCCGTCCACGCGGATGCCTTCCGCGCTGGCTGCGACTTCGACTTCGGGCGAGCCGCCAAGGCGATGATTGATCACGGCGCCGGCAAGGAATCGATCGCCATCGCGCACGAACCGCGGCAGTGCCGGCCGTGCGACCAGCGGGCGCGTCACGAGGAATGTCGACTCGCCCGCGCCGTAACGGTCGCCAGCGGTCACGGCAACAGCCATGACGCGGAACGTCGTCAGGTTGTCCGGCAACTTCGCCGTTGACACGGCGTCACCCGCCGCATCCGTGACGACGCTGCCAAGGAAGAATGCCGTGGTCTCGAAACGAGAACGGAGAATGCCGGCGGCGTCGCCACCGCCACCACCACCGGGTTCACGCTGTCCCTTCTGACCCTCGGGGATCTGCGGCGAAACAGAAACCAGGTTGCTGGCCAGACGCAGGCCAACGCCACGGCGAGCATAGAGCAGATCGATCGGATCCGGTGTGCGGTAGCCGGTCAGCGCGAGCACACCCTCGTCGACCGCCCACAAGGTGACCTCGGCGCGGTGCCCGTGACCGTCGCGGTCACGCACGCGCACTCTCACGCGCGCCGTATCCGCTGGCTCCCAGGTCGCCGCCAGCGGCTCGACCTCGACCTCGAGACGCTTGACTTCAGGCAGCACGCGCAGGTCCGCATAACCGACTCGCAACGTCGGCCGGCCTGGATCGTCAAGCGGGCCGGGTTCTGCACCTCGACCGCGCACCACAAGGATCGAGACGAAAGCGTTGGGTGCGTATGCCTCCGTTATTGCGAAACGAAGCGTCGTGGCGCCGGATGTGATGCGGATGCGGTGCGATTCGATGATGCGCTCGCGTTCGACCGTGATCCAGGCTTCCGCATCCGTGAACGGCGATGCGAAGAATACGGTCGCAGTATCGCCGACCGCGTACGTCTGCTTGTCCGGCACGACCTCCATGCGCAACTGCGATTCGTCGTTCCATGGCACGTAATCCGGACCGACGGCCCAGCGAGAGAGACCGGTCCTGGCCACACGGCCCTCACCGTCCAGCGCCGTGAACGTGACCGTGTAGGAACCGCCCGCGGGTGGTGTGAAGTGGCAGTTGGCCGGCTCTGTCGCGGTGCGTACATCGCACGTCGTAACGGTGTCGGAGACCCAGCCGCCGATTTCCTCGACCTGGCCCGCACGCATGCGGCGAACGCGATGCCACTCGCGACGCACGACAACCGCATGTACTGCGACGTCAGACACACGCTCGCCATCGGGTCGCAGCGCGATGACCTGCAAGCGGACCGGCGATCCGGCGGTCCAGAACCATGTACGGCTTTCCGCACGCGCGCCGAGGTAGAACGCCGCCGGGTGCACGGTCAACGATGTGGCGGCCGATACGGTCTGGCGGTTCGCATCCACGACTGTCGCCTGCACCGTCGTCGTGAGCGGACGGCCGTCGTCCGATGCGGCCAGAGGGATGCGCAGCGTGACGTGTCCGGTTGCATCCAGCGTGTCCACACCCTGCCGCGTGATGCGCGGTCCGGATTCCCCGGTATCTTCCCACCAGTTCACGGATGCACCGACGCGCCACTCTTCCGCACCCGGGATCGTCACACCCCACGGCATGGGCGACGCGCGCACGGACCACGTCAATTGGGCGTTGCCCATGGCCGCACCGAAGAGGTACCGGCCAGCGACGGCGACTTCTGCGGTATCACCCGCAAAGCGCTGTCCTTCCGGTGATTGCACATCGACCAGGAACTCGGGCGGGCGATACTCGGCGACCTGATAGTTCGACCACGCGACGGTCTTCCAATCGCCCGTGCGCCTGCGCTGCACCTGTATCGAGTAGGTCCCGAGCGGCGCATCCGGGGCGAGCCGGAATGAAGTTGTCGCGGTTCCGAATTCGCCCGCGGACATCGTGCTATCCGCCATCTCGCCGCCGTCCCGGTCCTGGAACAGGATGCGGATCGTGTCTGTACGCGCGGGCGGCGCCAGCGCACCCAGCGCGCCGTCGCGAACAATGGCCTTCGCGTACACGACTTCACCCGGCCGGTAGATGCCACGTTCCGTGAACAATGCGGCCGTTGCCGGTTGACGCTCCTCGTCCCACGCGCCCTGCACGCCGAACCGCCACGGGGCGAGGTCTGGATCATACGCATCGATCCCGACAACGGCGCGGTCGGCGCCCAACCTCGCCGCGACGTATCCCTCGATTCCGCCGCACCAGCCTTCACATGCTTCGATATCGCCGGGATACGCACGGAACTCGACGAGTCGTGCAATCCCGTTCGAATCGGTTCGCGCATTCGAGCGGATGCGCCCCGCTTGGTCAAACAGTTCGACCGCCACATCGGCGCGCGGCATGCCGTCGTTCACGCCCGTCACCCACACCGAGCCTTCATCGGTGCCGATACGAGCATGCACTGCGAGGTCCGTCACCTGTACCAGCGCGATTGGCCGGTCCCGCTGCGAGGCACTGTCGAGCGCGGGACTCGAGACCTGCATGGCAATCAATGTTCCGCCAGCTGCACCATTCCGGCGCACCGGAACGCGCACCCCGCTCACCCGCCGCTCGTCGCGACCGCCGCGCACCGCGACGTTCGACTGCGTCGCAAACGGCAACAGCCGCGACCACGGCTCCGCCCAGTTCCATGACTGCGCAAGGAAATCAGCCTCCATCGAATCCGGTACTACAATCGATGTCACGAGGAGTGTATCGACGTTCACATGCTGCACGGCCAGCGTTCCCAGTCCCTGCCGCTCGACGAGCATGCGGCCGAACTCGTACTGCACGGTCGGCGCAAGTCCTGTCGTTCGGACACTGCGGACTGGTCGTCCAGCGAGCCGCTGGTCGAAGACATCGCGCAACGCATCAGCCACGACAATGGCGTACGTCGTGCGCGGCGTGAGCGATGCATCGAGAATCCAATGCGCGGATTCATCTGCCGTATCGCGGACCGTGAACCGTATCGATGGGATGATGCGGACGTGACGCAGCACGTCCGCGCCACGGACCGGCGTCGAGAACTGCACACGCAGCGGACCGGATGGGCACCAGCGCGCCTGCGCAGAGATGCAGTGCGCCGCCGTCACGCGGAACTCGCCATACGTGCGGAATGGCCAGCGCTCGGGCCCGCCGCCCGCCTCACCGACCTCTCTGCGAACCAGCAACGTCGCACTACAGCCGAGCGGCAACGGCGAGACCGGCCTCACCTCGATGACGCGTCGCAGATCGCGCGTCGAGTCCGCCCACGCCTCCGACGTCCGGCCCGCCCACCGGTAATTCGACGGGTCCGTATCCCCGATCCGACGCTGGCGTATACCTTCCAGCGCGACTGTGCCACCGCCGCATGAGCGGTTCAACACGATCGAGAGTCCGCTCGCCAGCGCATTCGGGTTCGCCGCCGCACTCACCAGAAACGAGAATACCGGCGCCGCCGTCACATGCTCCGCCGCCAGTCCATCCGAGACCGGGGAACCCGCCAGAATCCGCGGCGGACTCACGCGAAACTCGAAAACGTGCTCGCGCTCCAACCGGCTGCCATCGATCGCTTCAACGCGCGGCGCGATCATGACCCGGTACGTCGCTCCTGGCTCCAGCGGCTGCGTCGGCCGGAATCGCAGGGTTACCGGATCCCGCCATTCCGCTCGACCTTCGACCGCCGGTACGATGCTGATCACGTCCTCCGCCGCCACGACTCGATCCAGATCGCCCGCCACCGGCCGATCGAACATCACCGTGATCTCCGCTCCCGGATCCGCCGGACTCGCCGGCGTCACACGCATCACTCGTAACGGCGCAATACTCGCAACCGCATTGACGGCCGCGAACAGAATCGTCAGACGAATCGCCAGCATCGGTGCTGCTCACTTGCTTCCAGGAAACCACCCGCGACCGGCTCCGGACGCGCACTCCCATTACACACGAACGGGCCGGCATGTCCCTGATTGGCAAACGACGGCGAGGTGTGGCGGGCCGAGGCGTCGAGGGCGATGGCGGGGGCGCGCGGCGCAGGCGGAGAAACGGCGGGTGAGGGTGAGGGTGAGGGTGAGACGAGGTGTGGGTGGGGCGGCGAGGAAACAGCGGGTGAGGGTGATCCAAGGTGTGGGTGGGGGGCAGCGGGCACGGACTTCGGGTGTGGGACGGCGGCGGGTTGCGCGTGCTCCTGTTTGAACCTCGTAGTCGTGTCCCGACCGCCCGAGAGCAATAGAGAACGCAAGGTGAGCCCGCCGGGAGCACCAGCGCCCCTCACCCGACGTTCACTTCCCGTAGCCCCTCACCCCCACCTCGTCTCACCCTCACCCTCACCCGCCGCTTCCTCGCCGCCCCCCACCCACACCTCGTCTCACCCTCACCCGCCGTTTCTCCGCCTGCGCCGCGCGCCCCCGCCATCGCCCTCGACGCCTCGGCCCGCCACACC
>JBOHRL010000050.1:0-4619 GCA_050732695.1 Longimicrobiales bacterium
GGTGCCGGCCAGCTGAATCCTGGCTGTCGGTAACGCCGGTTGCTCTCGATCGCAATCCTGGCGAACTGTATGCTTCAGACCCCGACCGTGCTCGCAAAGCGGTGGCCAGTGCGATCGAGATCATTTCGACGAGCTGCGAACGCATTGGCCTTCCCAGGCCGATCCGGGTCGAAGTGCTTCCCTCGGTCACTATGCCTGGAGTGGCAAAAGCGCGTGCGTTTCTACCGTTTCCCGCCGATACCCGCAAGCCGCGACGTGTGAAGGTGCACGCATTCGTGGAGTTCGGGGAGCCCGTGACCGGACCCGTCCTGCTCGGTGCTGGCCGCTACCTTGGACTCGGCCTCTTCCGCCCCGTCGAGCAGAACACAGAGGTTGATTCATGAATTCGCCGGAGTCCGGCATGTTTGCCAACTATTTTGTGGACGTCCATGGATATCCGCCGTTCCCGTGGCAGAACCGCCTTGCGCAGCAGGTGATTGCCGATGGCCGCTGGCCCGACTTGCTCGATCTACCGACGGGCACTGGCAAGACGTGCGCGATCGACGTGGCACTCTTCGCGCTCGCTCAGCGCCCGGAGATCTTTCCGCGCCGCATTGTACTGGTGGTGGATCGAAGGGTGGTCGTGGATCAGGGAGCAGAGCATGCTCGCAGGATCCAGAAAGCACTCGTGAATGCGCGTGGCAATGCGGCAGCTGACGTGGCTGCTGCCCTGCGAAGACTTTTTGGCGCCAGTGATGATGAACTGCCGTTCACCGTCTCGGTGCTTCGAGGCGGAATGCCACGAGATGAGTCCTGGGCAGAACGGCCCGATCGTGCAGTTGTCGCACTCTCGACCGTCGACCAGGTCGGCTCCCGCCTGCTGTTCCGGGGTTATGGCGTGTCACCGCGCATGGCTTCCGTTCATGCGGGTCTGCTCGGCAATGACACGCTTTTTCTGCTCGATGAGGTCCAACTCTCGTCAGCGTTTGCCGAGACGCTGCGGGTGGTTCAACGCCGCTGGCGGAACTGGCACGCGTGTCAGGGCGAATCCCCGCTTCCTGACCGATGGGCGGCCGTGCGGATGTCCGCCACGCCGATCGGTGATCGAACGGAAGAAGGCACCCGGTTCGAACTCGACGACGACGACCGCACTCACCCCGTTCTCCTCGAGCGATTGCAGGCTCGCAAGCTGGTCAGCTGCGAGGTGGTCAGGGTCTCGAACGACGAGGAAAGCCGCTCGAAACAGTTCGCGGAGGCGTGCGTCAACGCAGCTCGTGATCATGTGCGCGAGGGCGCGGTGGCGGTGGCCGTGGTCGTCAATCGTGTACACACGGCCCGCTGCATCCACCGCCTGCTTCACGAGGGCACACGCGAATTCGACGTCGCCCTGCTCACTGGACGCATGCGGCCCCTCGACCGGGATGCGATTCTGGGCAGAGCTTCCGATCAAGGAAGCCTCACGAGCCGGATCGCTGCGGGCCGCCGCCGCGCGGACGAGCGACGCCCGATCGTAGTCGTTGCAACACAATGCATCGAGGCTGGCGCCGACTTCGACTTCGACGCCCTGGTGACGGAGTGCGCGAGCCTCGATGCCTTGAGGCAACGGTTCGGGCGCGTCGATCGACGGGGCGAACGAGCAGAGACCCGGTCCACTGTGCTGGTCCGTCACGATCAAGTCGGGGACAACGCCAACGATCCGATCTACGGCGAGGCTCTTGCAGCCACCTGGACGTGGCTGACTACGCTCGCAGAGAGAGGACCGGAACAAGCCATCGATTTCGGGATGTCAGGTTTCCCGGACGTTGCTGATGCAGAGGAAAAGGCGCGACTGTTGTCGGAAGTCGTTCACGCTCCAGTCCTTCTACCGGCTCACATCAATGCCTGGGTTCAGACGAATCCGATGCCCGAGCCCGATCCCGACGTCTCGCTCTCGTTGCACGGGCCAGACCGCGACTTGCCCGAAGTGAGGCTTGTCTGGCGCGCTGACCTGGACGAGCGGACCCTGAATGAGAAATCGAACGATCAACCGGCGCAGCGTGAGCAACTCGCGAAGAATCTTGTAGATCAGTTGACCATCTGCCCTCCGAGCAGCCTCGAGAGCATATCCCTGCCACTCCCGGCTGTTAGAGCGTGGCTGGCGCGTCAAGCGGCTGAGCCGTTCGGAGACGTAGAAGGAGCCCGTGAGCTGGAGGCCGAGCCGCGCGGGGACCGAGACCAGACAGCTTCCGTTTCCAGAGTGTGCGTGCGCCTCAGACGCGGCGGTGCCGAGATCATCAATGGCAAGTCAATCGTGCCCGGAGACACGCTGATCGTACCGTCAAGCTATGGCGGGATTGCGTACGGCAACTGGGATCCCGATGCGTCCGCCTTCGTGTCCGACCTTGGGGACTGGGCGCAGCTCGTTCACCGTGGCCGCCCAGTCTTGCGCCTCGTCCCCGAAGTGCTCGCGGGCGCCGCTGCTCTCGCCGATCACGAGATGGGTGGCGAGCCAGCCGAATTGACGATCGCCAGCGCTGCGCCATGGTGCTCCGCAAGTCATGCGCGCGACGTTCCCCGTGCGACTGCTACTGATGAGGATTTCGATGCAGGGACCGCTATTGCTGACTGGATCGATTCAGTTCGCGAAGTTGGCGGAGCGAAACTGCGTGCGGTCCTTGAGGCAATGGATGTTGCCGGGTTCAGGCGGGTCGAAATGGGCGACGGCCGGTTTGCCCTTGTCGGCCGTCGTCGCATCGATCCAGGCAGATACGTTGCGATGGCAGAGAACACTGTAGGTGATATTCTCACAGAGGATGACGACTCGAGCTCATTCACCGGTCGCGAGGTCACGTTGCGGCAACACCTTTCCGATGTCGAGGAGTGGACTCGAGAGTTTGCAAAGAACATCGGTCTTCGCGAGGACCTGACCGGCGACGTGACGCTCGCCGCATCGCTTCATGACGTGGGGAAGGCCGATCGCCGATTCCAGCGCCTGCTTGCTGGCGGCAGCGAGGTGCGGCTCGCCCTGCAAAGCGAACCTCTGGCGAAGTCGAAGGGTGAGGCGAGGGATTCTGCGGCACGAGAGAGGGCTCGCGAGCGCGCAGAGTACCCTCGAGGCTACCGGCACGAGTTGTTGTCCGTCGCGATGATTCAGAACACGCCCGGCGCGCTCGACAAGGCCCGCGACCACGACCTCGTCCTGCACCTCGTTGCCAGCCACCACGGGTGGTGCCGCCCACTCGCTCCAGCGTCGGATCACGGCGCAAGCATGGATGTGGAGTGCCGCGTAAACGGCCTGGTCGTGGGCGCGGACGCGGCACACGGCCTTGCTCGCCTGGATTCCGAAATTGTCGACCGGTTCTTTCGTCTTGTCGACAAGTACGGATGGTGGGGCCTTTCCTGGCTCGAATCGATCGTCCGATTGGCGGATCACAGGGCAAGCGAAGAATCGTGCGGTCCGGCCGGAAACAGAACACTCCCATCCAGCGACGGATAGGCCATGAATCGATCGCCACGTCCTGAGCTTGTGCGTACTCCCGGACTCGACGGTTCGAATCCTCTTGGGTTTCTGGCCGCGCTGGGGTTGCTCTGCGTGCTCGATCACCGCGCCCGGCGCGAGTCGCTTCCGCTGCCGCACCTTTCCTGGATCGACGACGGGTACTGGCAGCCAGTCCTGCACACGAGCGACGATATTGATACGATCATCACAGCAGTACTCGAGGACAAGGGAAGCTGGGCCGACGATCCCGCGTTCTTGCTGGCATACGACGCGAGCGGCGGACGCTTACTCGATCCACGGACCGGTCCGGATTCAGTGACGCGTGACCTCAAGCCAAAGCCTGATGCGATGCGCCAGTTCCTCGAAAACATCGCGGCTGAAGCTGAGATGAAGGGATCGAACCGGCGAACATGTTTGAAAACACGCCGCTCGATGGATACCGCCAGCGCGTACGGCAGCGAGATGGTCCAGGACAACAACGGGAATACCAAGCCGTTCGCCTTTCACTTCACAGCCGGTCAACAGAGGTTTCTGGACGCGCTGGCAAGACTCCAGCAAGAGGTTTGCGAAGACGATGTACGCGAAGCTCTGCTGGGGCCATGGAAGGGAACGAGCAAGCTGCCAAGCATGTCATGGGACGCCACGATCGCCCGTGTTTATGCCTTACGTGCGACCGACCCGTCCGGTGAGAAACGAGGTAGCACGCCGGGAGCGGACTGGCTGGCGTTCAACGCTCTCGGACTTCTGCTCGTTACGCCACGTGGTCGCAACCTGGTCACTTCCGGCGTGCGTGGCGGGTGGAAGGACAGCGAGTTCACGTGGCCGCTGTGGTCAGTGCCTGTATCGACCAAGGTGGTCAAGTGTTTGCTCACGATGCGGAGTCTGCCCGACCTGCCGGCACGGGAGCGAGTAACGCGTGGCATCGTGGCGGTCTTTTCTTCAAGCATCACGCGATCGGACCAGGGTGGATACGGCGGCTTCTCGCCAGCGCGCGTCCGATGATCCCCAGGACACGGTTCTGGCGCGTGACGTCCACGGTTCTCGGCCACGTGGATCTAGAAGATCGATTTGCCGAACAGGGAAGCGAGCAGTTCGACGGCCATCTCGGCGGTCCGGTTCTGTATATCGAGGATCGGATTGACCTCGACGATGTCCGCGGAGC
>JBOHRL010000051.1:0-2313 GCA_050732695.1 Longimicrobiales bacterium
GTCCGCTCCAGGAGTCCCCCGATCTGCTCCCGGTACGCATGCTCAACGAGTACGCGTACTGCCCCCGCCTCTTCCATCTCATGCACGTCGAGGGGCAGTGGGCGGACAACGTGTACACAGTGGAGGGACAGGAGGTGCACCGGCGCGTTGACCGGATCGAACAGCTTCTGCCCGACCCCACTCCCTCAACCCAGGCTGCACCGGCCGCCGACGGTGATGGCGATGACCCACCGGCGATCAGTCGCTCGGTCAAGCTGTCGTCGCCCCGGCTCGGCCTCGTCGCCAAGCTCGACCTCGTCTCGACGGCAGGCGACGAAGCCGTGCCCGTCGACACCAAGCGCGGCCGTGTTCCGCGCAATCCCGAGCGGAGCTGGGAACCCGAACGAGTCCAGCTCATGGCGCAGGGAATGCTGCTCCGTGATCACGGCTACCGATGCGATCACGGTGTTATCTACTTCGCAGAGTCCAGGACTCGGGTGGACGTTCCGTTCACGGCGGAACTCGAAGCGCGCGCTCTACAGTATCTCGCCGAAGCGCGGCGCGCCGCGCACGCTACGGTGCTGCCGGATCCGCTGGAGGACAGCCCGAAGTGCAACGGCTGCTCGTTGAATGGCATCTGTCTGCCCGACGAAACGCTGGCGTTGCGCGACGTGCCTGCGGATCCTGTCACGGCGCCGACCGGAGTGCGGCGCCTCTATCCGCCGCGCGACGAGGCCCTTGCCCTCTATGTGCAGGAGCAGGGCGCGACCGTCGGCAAGGACGGAGACCGATTGGCGATCCGGAAGGACGGCGAGATCCTCGCGCGCGCGCGCATGAAAGACATCGATCAGCTCGTCGTATGCGGCGGCGTGATGGTGACCTCAGCTGCGTTCCATGCGCTCTGTGAAGCGGGCATCCCGATCGTTCATCTCTCTCGGGGCAACTGGTTCTACGGCATTACAGCGGGGTTCGGACTGCGCAACGCATTCGACCGCGCCGCGCAGTTCGAAGCGGCAAGCAACCCGACACGAGTTCTGACGTTCGCGCGCGCGATCGTGCGCGCGAAGTGCATGAACCAGCGCACGCTCCTCATTCGAAACGCGAAGCCTCGGCCAGCCCATTCGCCGCGCCAGATGACCGCGCTGCTGCGCAAGGTCCCCCACGCGCGCGACACGGACGAGTTGCTCGGCCTTGAAGGCGCACTGGGTGCGATCTACTTCCGGCACTTCGAATCGCTGCTCCGACCGCGTGACATGGATGCATCCTGGGACTTTGCCAGCCGAAACCGGCGCCCGCCCAGGGATCCAGTCAACGCCATGCTCTCATTCGGCTACGCGCTCCTCGCCAAGGAGTGCACGGTTGCCCTCGCCGCCGCTGGGCTCGATCCGTGGTGGGGCCTCTTCCACCGCCCTCGGCACGGCCGCGCGGGCCTCGCCCTCGATCTCATGGAGGAGTTCCGGCCCCTGATCGTGGACAGCGCCGTGATCACGGCCATCAATACCGGGATGGTCGCACACAACGATTTCACCCGCACGGCACAGGCCTGCATGCTCAACGCCAGTGGCCGGAAGGCCTTCATCCGTGCGTATGAGGCCCGGCTGGACCAGCTCGTGACCCATCCGCTGTTCGGCTACCGCTGCACGTGGCGAACCATTATCCGGGTCCAGGCCCGCCTGCTCGGACGCTGGCTGCGTGGCGATGTTCCATCGTATATTGGCATGACCACGCGGTGACTTCGAATGGATCGCCGCCACTACATCGTCAGTTACGACATCTCGGACGACCGGCGCCGGGACCAGGTCTTCCGGACCCTGCTCGGTCAGGGTGACCATGCTCAGTACAGCGTCTTCTTCTGCGAACTGAACGACCGTGAACTCGTCAATCTTCGCGCACGACTGCGCGCGTGCATTCACGCAACCGAGGACCAGGTCCTGATCGTCGACCTCGGCCCCGCAATCCGTCCTCTTCAGGCGGGCCTCGAGGCCATCGGCCGTGCGTATGATCCGCCGGTCCGTACGTTTGTCGTATGATCTGGATAATTTTCGAGCGGCCAGGTGGTGCAGAATTCCCGGCCGCCGGTCGAGTTGATTGATAATGCGGGTCTTGCGTGAACTCTTTGCAACCTCTGGCCGGGGCCGTTCGGGCTGGCGGCTCCGGCCGGTCGAAATCATGCTGCCAACCTGCTGTCAGTATGTCGCTTACACGCGAGCCCATTCCGCGTTCACACGAACGCGGCCCCATTGAAGCGAGCTTCGCTCGAACTGGGCCGCCTCGCGAGCGCCATGGCGCATTCCGCGTTCACACGAACGCGGCCCCATTGAAGCAAGATACATC
>JBOHRL010000052.1:0-75643 GCA_050732695.1 Longimicrobiales bacterium
GCCGCGCTCACACCCGCGTTGCGCGAGCTGTTCCGACAGGCATGGAAATCCTCTCGCCCCGGTTCCCGCGCCGCACCGGCACCATGAAAGTCACCGTCCTCGGCAGCGGCAGTGTCGGCAACTCGACACTCGTCGAGGCGGCGGACGATCGCGTCCTCGTCGATGCCGGCTTCAGCGGCCGCGAGATCGAGCTCCGCATGCACGCCATCGGTGTCGACCCCGCGAGTCTCAGCGGCATCGTCATCACCCACGACCATACCGACCACACGCGCGGCATGGGTATTCTCGCTCGCCGGTTCGGAACGCCGCTGTACCTGACGCACCGCACCGCGCGCGCATGTGCGCCCCTGCTGGACGGGTCCGAACGAATTGTCGAGTACGAGACCACGAAGCCCGTTCGAATCGGCGCACTCGAGGTCCAGCCGTTCCTGACCGTTCACGATGCCGTGGACCCCGTCGCCGTCACCGTCCGGCACGTGCCCACTGGCTCGAAAATGGGAGTGGCCACGGACCTCGGCCGGCCGACCGCAACCGTTCGTGCGGCGCTCGCCGGTTGTCATCTGCTCGTCCTCGAAGCAAATCACGATGATGCGCTGCTCTGGCGCGGGCCCTACCCGTGGTCCGTGAAGCAGCGCATTGCGTCCAGCCACGGCCACCTGTCGAATCGCGCGGCGGCCGAACTGCTCCGCGAACTCTTTCACCCGGACCTCGTCGCCGTCGCACTCGCTCACCTCAGCCAACATTGCAACGATGCCGGGCTCGCCCGTGCCCACGTCGGACGCGCCCTCGCCCGCTGCGGCTACACCGGCTGGTTTCAGGTCGCTGGCCAGGACGCTCCCCTCGAAACCGTCGATGTCATGGCGATGCGGAAACGCTACGGGCACGGTGAGCAGTTGACCCTCCTCTGACTTCCGCGCAGGGCCATCGTTGCTGCATCGACGGCCGCCCGAATGGCGGAGACGACTGTCCCCTGTCTCGACGCCCACCCCACCAACGGCATGAACGCCGACGACGCTGACGAAGCGGAAGACGCGGAGATTACCGTGGCATCATCGCGCCAAGGTTCACGCGCGCCGACTCGAGGCCCGCGATGGAACGTTTTCCGCGAATCGCGCGGTCAACGCGACACGGGCGCCGACGCGAGAACCGCGATGTCACGTTCTCCGCGAATAGCGCGGTCAATGCGACACGGGCGTCGACGCGAGAGCCGCGATGTCACGTTTTCCGCGAATAGCGCGGTCAACGCGACACAGGCGTCGACGCGAGAGCCGCGATGGGCGCCGACTCGAGCCCCGCGATGGGCCCCATCAGATTCGGCCGTTCCGGGCACTGTCACGAACCGTCCAGGAGCAGACGCAAGCCCAGCAGCGCGACGCTGCCAACGAGCGTGCCGAGCACAAAGGCGTGGCGGGCCGGTCCCTGGGTTTCGACTGCCCGTACGGCCGATGTCCCGAACGGGGAGATCAGGAAAAGCCCGAGCAGAAGGGCGCTCGCGTCGAGGAAAATGTCCATGGTCAGGCCAACGTAACGACGGGCTATGACAAGGAAATCATCCCATGGTCGAAAACGTTGTGCAGAATGGGAGCGGAACGTCGGATCCTGACGCGCTTGTACCCGCTGTGTACGAAGCGCCGCCAGTTCGTGTCCTGCTGTTGGCACGCGGCCAGCCCTGGCCGTGAAAGGACTTGCAGCAAATATCTGCGAGTGGCGGCAAGGAGTGGCGGCGGGAAAGGCCGGTGGCGAAGGCGGTGGCGAAGGCGCTGGGGGGCAGGGCGAGGAGTGGCGGCGGGAAAGGCTGGTGGCGAAGGCGGTGGCGAAGGCGCTGGGGGCAGGCGGCGAGGAGTGGCGGCGGAAAAGGCCGGTGGCGAAAGCGAAGGCGGAGGCGCTGGGGGAAGGCGGCGAGGGGCGGCGGCGGGAACTTCCGGAGGCGCTGGGGAAGGCGGCTCTTCGGCTACAGACCGATCCACCGTACGATGTCATTACCCAGCGCAAAGATCATGAGTGCGAAGATGAGGACCATGCCAACCTTCGTCAGGCGGATGCGCTGCGCGACGGAGATCGGTCTTCCGCGGACTGCCTCCACGAGCAGGAACACGAGGTGTCCGCCGTCGAGCACGGGAATGGGAAGGATGTTGAGGACGGCGAGGTTGACGGAGAGGAGCGCCATGAAGGTGAGGAACGTCTCGAATCCGGCGCGTGCGGCTTCGCCGCTGATCTGGGTGATCATGATGGGCCCGCCGACGGTGCGAGGCGACATACGGCCAGAGAAGATGCCGCCAAGGACGTCGACGGTGAGAGCGATCCAGTGCCAGGTCTCCGAGGCGCCGTAGGCGAGGGCGGTGCCGGGGCCGAGCTGCTCGCGTTCGATCACGCGCAGGGGTGCCTGGGTGGTGACGCCGATGCGGCCGTAACCGCGAGAGCCGACGGTTCGCCGTTCCGGGGTGACGCTGAGGGCGACGGTATCGCTGCCGCGCAGGATGTTCAATGCGAGGGTACGTTCGGGCGACTGCTCGATCGCGTGACCGAACTCCTGCCACGACGTAATCGGCTGCCCGTTTGCCCTCAGGATTCGATCTCCGGCTTCGAGCCCGCCCGCAGCGGCGGGACCGTCCTCGACGACCGAGTCGAGCACTGCATCACTTTCGAGAATCGGTTCGAATGCGGCGATCAATGATTGTCGCAGCGAATCGGAGGCGGGCACGTCAACGGTGACCGCGTCGCGATTCTCGAAGCGGAGCACGGTGGGACCGGAGCGTGCCATTGAGAGGGCGACGCGCAGGTCGTCCAGCGTTTCGACCGGGTCATTGCCCACGTGCGTCAAGCGAACGCCGGAAGGCAGGCCGGCGAGTGCTTCCGCCCCGTCAGGGAGCAACTCTTCGACGATGTTGCCGAGAACGGCCTCCGGTGGTTTCGGCACGCCCCAGAACATGCCGATCGCGGCGAAGACGACGTATGCGAACAGCAGATTCATGATCACGCCGGCCGAGATGACGAGAGTGCGCTGGGCAATGGTTTTCGATTCGAAGTCTCGCGGTCCGCGCACGCGCGTTGCGGCAACGGTCTGTGTGGGAGAGGCCGACGCTGATTCGGCGGGCGCTGTCGTCGGGCTGCCACCTTCGATGGGCTCCATCTCCTCCATGCCGGCCATCTTCACATAGCCGCCGAGCGGCAGCAGCGAGATGACGTACTCGGTTTCACCTCTGCGGAACCCGATG
Organism: Longimicrobiales bacterium; assembly: GCA_050732695.1. Lineage (GTDB taxonomy): Bacteria > Gemmatimonadota > Gemmatimonadetes > Longimicrobiales > RSA9 > JBFFZF01. Next base: position 3,216 of record JBOHRL010000052.1, read on the forward strand.
ACCTTGGGACCGAAGCCGATGGAAAAGCGGGGGACCTCGATGTCGACCCACTTCGCGGTCAGGAAATGGCCGAGTTCGTGGACGAAGATCAGTACGCCGAGGACGATGGCGGCGGAAAGGATCGTCAGCATCGCACCCTCACCGCGCGCGCGGCGTCTGCCCGTGCCTGACGATCGGCGTCGAGCACGGTTTCGAGTGAATCGACGGGATTGTTTGGTTGTGCCGAAAGTACTTCTTCGATGACACCCGCGAGTTGGTCGAACGCCAGCTCGCCATCGAGAAAGCCGGCAACAGCCACTTCATTCGCAGCATTGAAAACGGCGGGCGCGGTCCCGCCGGTCCGGCCCGCCTCGACGCCGAGGCGGAAGGCCGGGAAGCGAGCCTCATCCACAGGTTCAAACGTGAGGGTTCCGATCCCGATCGGGTCGAAACTACGGGTCCCATCATCCGCGATCCGGCGCGGGTGCGTCAGCGCGTAGAGGATCGGAAGCTCCATGTTCGGGAAGCCCATCTGGGCGATGACAGAGCCGTCGACGAACTCGACCATCGAGTGGATGATCGACTGCGGGTGGACGACAACGTCGATCGCGTCGTACACCAATCCGAACAGGAAGTGCGCTTCGACCACCTCGAGCGCCTTGTTGACCAGTGAAGCCGAATCCACGGTGATCTTGGCACCCATGTCCCATGTTGGATGGCGGAGCGCATCCGCCGGGCTCGCCCCGGCCAGCCGCTCCGTCGGCCAGCCGCGGAACGGGCCGCCTGAGGCCGTCAGAACGATCCGGCGCACGGTCCTTCCAGAGGCACCCGCCATACACTGGAGGATCGCGCTGTGCTCGCTGTCAACCGGAATCAGTTCACCGCCGCCGCGACGCAATGCATCCATGACCAGTGGCCCGCCGGCGACGAGCGACTCCTTGTTCGCGAGCGCGAGTCTCTTTCCGGCTTCGAGCGCGGCAAGCGTCGCTTCAAGGCCCGCCGCTCCGACCACCGCATTCAGGACAATGTCCGCGTCAGGGTGCGTCGCCGCTTCGATCAGGGCGGCCCTGCCGACCCTGAGCCCGGCCGCCGCGGCCTCGTGTGTCTCGCCATCGGCAAGCACGGCTATGGCAGGACGGTACCGGGCTGCAAGGGCAGCGAGGCCAGTACAGTTCCGGTGCGATGCGAGGGCCACTATGCGAAAGGTGTCGCTGTGCCGTTCGATGACATTGAGTGCACTTCGGCCGATCGAGCCGGTGCAGCCGAGGACCGCTACGCCGACCATGGGAGCCCATCAAGGACAAGCGGGAGTAACGCGATCAGGTACACATACGCGACCGGCAATGCGAACAGCACGGCATCGAATCGGTCGAGAATACCGCCGTGGCCCGGAAACAGGCGACCTGAATCCTTGAGCCCGGCATCGCGTTTGAAGAGCGACTCGACGAGATCGCCCAGCTGTGCGGCTGGCCCGACCAGGACACCACCCATGGCGCCCGCCAGTGCTCCGATCGGCAGTCCCTGCCAGACCTCGAAAATCAGCCAGCCGTAGAGTCCGCCCACGACAATCGTCCCCGCATAGCCGGCAATGGCGCCCTCGACCGTTTTCGCAGGACTCACGGCCGGAATCAATTTGCGGCGGCCCCAGACTCGCCCGCCGAAGTACGCGAACGTATCGCCCATCCATGACATGGTCAGCGGATACGCGAGCAGTGTGAAACCGAGCCAGGATGGCCCCGCATCCGGCCCGCTCGCGAAATGACGCAGGAACACCGCGAATGCAAGGCAGCCGCCCACGTAGATCGAGCCGAAAACAGTCACCGCCATCGCGAACAGCGGGCTGTCGTTCGGCCCGCGCAGCCAGATCGCAGCAATGCCTGTTACGAGAACGATCGCGAGCGTACTCGCCCACTGGTATGGCGCCGCCTGCATGATCCCGGGGTGCTCGAACGCGAACACGACGAACGCGGCAGCCAGTGCAGCACTGGCCGGAACGAATGCGCGAACCCCGCGCGACGCCGCCAGACGGCAGACCTCACTCGCACCCAACGCGGCGATCAGCGCAAGCACGATTGCCATCAACCAACCACCGGTCCAGATGACGATGACGGCGAGCGGAATCCCGATCGCCGCCACGGCCAGGCGCTGAGCCAACTCGCTCACGTACTCTTCATCCGGTCGTCACGCGACCGAATCGGCGCTCGCGTCTCTGATAATCGTGAATCGCATCGAACAGGTCCTGGCGCCCGAAGTCAGGCCACAGGACGGGCGTGATGTACAGCTCCGTATAGGCGAGTTGCCACAGCAGAAAATTACTGATGCGCTGTTCGCCGGATGTGCGGATCAGGAGATCCGGGTCCGGCATCTCGGCGGTATACAACTCGGACGCGAACGCGCCCTCATCGATGGCGTCCGGCGACAGCGTGCCGTCCTGCACACGCTGCGCCAGCCGCCGTACCGCGCGCACGATCTCCGCGCGCGAGCCGTAGCTGATCATGAGATTCAGATCGAGCTGTGTGCCACGGCTCGTCGAAGTCTCCGCATCGTCGATGGCGCGCCGGGTTCGTTCGCCGAGGCGATCACGGTCACCGAAGATGCGAACGCGCACGCCCTGGCGCTCCAGCTCATCGCGTTCCTTGATAACGTATCGTTCGAGGAGTCGCATGAGCGATGCAACCTCGCCCGCAGGGCGATTCCAGTTTTCCTGGGAAAACGCAAACAGAGTCAGGATACCGACGCCGGCTTCGATCGCGCCCTCGACGGCCTCGCGAACCGCACGCATCCCTGCGGCATGGCCACGGAAGCGCGGCAGCCCCCGCGCGCGGGCCCAGCGTCCGTTGCCGTCCATGATGACTGCGACGTGACCCGGGATCCTGCCGTCCAGCCGAATCGCCTGCAACACGTCGGTCGAGCTGTCGATCGGCTCCAACTAGACCTCCATCACCTCCTGCTCCTTCATGCGGAGGAGGTCGTCGATCCTTCCGATGAACTCGTCGGTCAGCTTCTGGATCTCGTCCGTTTGCCGCCGTGCATCATCCGCTCCGATTTCGTGATTCTGCTCGCGATTCCTGATCTGCTTGTTCGCGTCATGCCGGTGCTGGCGAATCCCGATGCGTCCTTCTTCCGCCATTTTGTGAAGCAGCTTGACCATCTCGCGACGGCGTTCCTCGTTGAGCGGAGGAATCGGCACGCGGATGATGGAGCCGTCGCTCGCCGGATTGAGGCCGAGTTCCGCGGCGCGAATCGCCTTCTCGACAACCGCTATCAGGCCCTTGTCCCACGGCTGCACGATGAGCAGGCGGGGTTCGGGAGCGTTCACCGTCGCGACCTGGTTCAGCGGCATCTTCGAACCGTATGCTTCGACACGGACGAGGTCGAGCAGCGTCGGTGTCGCTTTGCCTGTGCGAACGCCAGAAAACTCCCGGCGAACCGCCTCGACCGCCCTTTCCATCTGAGACCGCACTTCGCCGTGCGCTGTCATCGCCCCTCCACCGCTGGAACCCTTACGGTCGGAAGATAAGCCAGCCCCTTCTAGCTGACCAGCGTACCCGTCGGCTCGCCACGCACCGCCGCCGCGACGGCACCACGCGTATTGATGTTCAGCACGATGATCGGCAAGCCGTTGTCCTTGCATAGCGAAACCGCCGGAGCATCCATGACTTTCAACTCGCGTGTGAGCACGTCATGGAAGGTCAGACTCGGAATGAATTCGGCGGCCGGTTCCTTCTCCGGATCGGCCGTGAAAACGCCCGCCACTTTGGTCGCCTTGATCAGCACATCTGCATCGACTTCAATCGCGCGCAGCACGGCAGCCGTATCGGTCGAGAAATACGGATTGCCCGTGCCACCTGCAAAGATCACGACGCGGCCCTTCTCAAGGTGACGCAACGCGCGGCGCCGGATGTACGGTTCCGCCAGCGCCTCCATTCGAATCGCCGTCATCACGCGCGTGACGACGCCCTTCCGCTCGAGCATGTCCTGCATTGCAAGCGCGTTGATCACCGTCGCGAGCATTCCCATGTAGTCGGCACTCACACGATCGATGCCCTGCTGGCTCGCCTGCGTGCCGCGCACGATATTGCCGCCGCCAATCACGACCGCAATGGATACACCCATCTCGTGCAGGCTGCGGATCTCGTCCGTCAGCCGATCCACGACCGGCGGCGAGATGCCGAAGCCCTGTTCACCCGCCAACGCTTCGCCGCTCAGTTTGAGCAGCACGCGGCGATATTTGAACGATGCTGCCTCTCCCTGCCCCACCGCTTCACTCACCGAGAGCATAGCGCACGAAGCGTCGTACCACGATGTTCTCACCCGTCGTCGAAATCGTTTCCTGCACGCGCTCGCGAACCGTGATGTCCGGGTTCATCACGAACGGCTGCTCGAACAGTGCACTCTCCTTGTGAAACTTCTTGAGGACGCCGTCCGCGATCTTCTCCCACAGATGTTCCGGCTTGCCCTCCGCCTTGACCTTCTCGACCGCAATCGCGCGCTCACGCTCGAGCATCTCGACCGGCAGATCCTCGACCGAAACGCCCAGCGGACCCGACGCAGCAATATGCATGCACAGCTCCTTGACCAGGCGCTGGAACTCATCGTTGCGCGCAACAAAGTCGGTCTCGCAGTTGACCTCGACCATGACGCCGATCCGTCCGCCTGGATGCACGTAGCTGCCGACCGTACCCTCGCGCGCCTCGCGGCCTGCGCGCTTCGCGGCCTTTGCAGCACCACGCGTGCGCAGCAGGTCGATCGCCTTCTCGATGTCACCACTCGCATCCTGAAGCGCTCGCTTGCATTCCATCATGCCCGCGCCCGTCCGATCTCTCAGCTCCTTGACCAACCCCGCCGTGATCTCCATCCCGATCCTCTCCGTTCCTTGCTGTCTTCCTGTGCCTGTCGTGAAAAAAGCGCCGCAGTGCTGCCTTTGCCGCAGCGCTGAAGCGCTTCCGAGCGCCAGGTGCGCGGACGCCCAGTCGCGTCCCGTTTCGTGCGCCCGTGGCCCCCGGCGGCCGCGTCGCGCCGTCAGCTACCTTCGGCTTCGACCACCTCGCTGTCTCCGCCATCCTCCTCGCCCGGCGTCCGCAGCCGGTCGATCACGTCCGCTCGTGGACGGCGTCGCCGCCGCGGACGCTTGCGTGACTTCCGCTCCTCGGACGCAGCTTCCTGCGCCAGCCCGCCTTCCGTCGAATACGTCACGGCCTCGACCTCGTCCGCGCGACGCCGCGCGTCCGGCGGCAGCTCCCGTCTCGCCTGCTCGATGGCGTCGCCAATCGCATTCGTGATCAGCGACACGGACCGGATCGCGTCATCATTGCCCGGGATCGGGTAGTCGATGAGGTCCGGGTCCGCATTCGTGTCTGCGATCGCGACCACCGGGATACCCAGCTTGTTGGCCTCGCGCACGCCGATCAATTCCTTCCTGGCGTCCACCACGAACAGCGCGCCCGGCAACCGGCCCATCTCCTTCACACCGCCAAGGTACTTCTCGAGCTTTTCGCGTTCCCGCCCGAGCAGCAACTGCTCTTTCTTCGTGTAGAACTCGTACGCCCCCTCATCGATGCCGCGTTCGAGTTCCTTGAGCCGGCGAATCTGCTTCTTGATGGTTGCGAAATTCGTCAGCATCCCGCCCAGCCAGCGCTCGGTGACGTAGAACGCGCCACACCGCTTAGCATCCATTTCGACGATCGGACGCAGCTGCCGCTTCGTGCACACGAAAAGTACGCGGTCCCCGTTCAGCGTGACTTCGCGCACGGCCCGCTGCGCCTCCGCGAGGGCATCCGCGGTCTTCTTCAGATCGATGATGTGGATGCCGTTGCGTTCCGTGAAGATGAACCGGCGCATCTTCGGGTTCCAACGGCTGCTCTGATGTCCGAAGTGGACACCCGCCTCGAGCAGTTCCTTGAGCTGCGTTTCGATCATCCGTCCTTCACGTGTGCCGGTTCGTGTCGTCTCGGGTTCGGTCGCATCTGCGATTGCTGACAAGGGTAGCCCCACGCTCGCGCTGGAAACTCGACTTCGCCGTTCGCGGGTTGTCTATCGCTTCGAGAACTGGAAGCGCTTGCGTGCGCCAGATTGGCCCGGCTTCTTCCGCTCGACCTCACGCGGATCGCGGGTCAGCAGGCCACGCTCCCGCAATCTGCCACGCAGCTCCGGATCGTACGATGCGAGAGCGCGCGCGAGCCCCAGCCGGACCGCGCCCGCCTGGCCCGTCTGACCGCCGCCGTTCACGTTGACCTTCACATCGAGCTGCCCCTGGAGCTCCGCCGCTGACAGCGCCTCCTGTGCGTGCTGCTGAAGGGAGTGGCGCGGGAAGTACCTCTGGATCGTCGATCCGTTCACCGTCCACTGCCCCGTACCCGGCTGAACCCACACGCGCGCGACACTCGTCTTGCGCCGGCCCAGGCCGTGATGCCGCGTCGACTGCTCCGCCATGTTCAGATCTCCAGGACGTCCGGCTGCTGCGCCGCGTGCGGGTGCGCCTCGCCCGCGTAGACCTTCAGCTTGCGCCGCATGAGCCGGCCAAGATTCGTCTTCGGAAGCATCCCCTTCACCGCCAGCTCGATCACGCGCTCCGGGTGCTTCTCCATCATCGTCGTGATCGAGATGAACCGCTCGCCACCCATGTAGCCGCTGTGCCGGAAATACTGCTTGCCCGTCACCTTCGTGCCCGTCAGCCGAACCTTGTCCGCATTGACCACGATGACGAAATCCCCGGTATCGAGGTGTGAAGTGTACATCGGCTTGTGCTTGCCGCGCAGTACCGATGCGACGCGCGTCGCCAGACGCCCGAGGACCTCCCCCTCGGCGTCCACGACCCACCATCGACGTTGTATATCCTGCATCTTCGGAGTATACGTCTTCATGCCTTTCTCACTCGGCAAGTCGTATCGCGGAATAGCATAGAAGGATACGAGATCAGGTTCCGTACTGTCAAGCCGCTGCAAGCAGAAAAGCCCTGAAGCTGGAGAAGTGCCGAGGCCCCGACCCCGCCGGGCTTTCATCCGACCGGGGGCCGGGACCCGTGACCCCGCACGAGGTCAGAATGCGAGCCGAAGCCCGATGTTCAGGGCGACATTGTGCGCGGTACGACTCTCGAAATCGATCGCAGTCGCTTCCTGGAAATCGAACGTTCCGATGTAGTCCTTGGCCATGATGCGCAGGCCGAATGCGCGGCTGATCGGGATGTCGACGCCGACCCCTCCGACGAGAGCCAGACTGGTCGATTCGGTGTTCAGGAACCCGGTCCGGATGCGGTAGTGCGCGGCCCCCGCGCCGGCCTGGACGAACGGGCTCGCCCGCCTGCCGTCACCCGCGCGCAATTCGAGGCCGGCGTCGCCCAGGAAAGCGTCCGAGTCGCCAATCGAGTAGCCGCCGAGCAGCGGCAGCCCGACCTGCATTTCGGATCGTGCATACGCGCCGCCGACATAGGCTGAAAGCGGGCCTGCGAGTGGCACGGTCAACTGAGCGCCGAAAACCGGCCCGTTGGCGTTCGACAGCGACGATCCGATGGGGCCACGCAGGACGTCGCCGAAGATCATGTAACCTGCTGTCGGGACGAGTTCGACGCGGCTGTTCTGCGCAACCGCGGGCAGGCTGGTTCCACCGAGCGCGGCCATCATGGCCGCCACGAGCATCCGATTGGACATCGCATCACTCCCTGGCAATCGAGCGTCCGCTGGTGAGTGAGGCACGCCCGGTGCCGAAAGTGGGGATCGACTGCATCCGATTCTACGAAAATGAGTTATCAGATTCTGGAAGACCGAGGAACCGCTCTCGATGTCCACCAGCGCGGACAGGTTCGCGTCCCGCCGGCTGGATCCCGACCAACGGGGCTGCGACGGGATGAAGGAACGGTCCCCGCAGATGGCGAAGTCATTCACGCCAGATACGTCTGGCTGGATGTTGTGACGCGGCGTGAACGGTCCGTTTTCTAGTGTCCGACGAAGCTCTCCAGAATGCGCGATCGTGACGCATGACGAAGCCGAACGAGCGCCTTCTCCTTGATCTGCCGGACGCGTTCACGGGTGATGCCGAGCAGTGCGCCGATCTCTTCGAGGGTCATCGCGTCCTTGCCCTCTTCGAGGCCGTAGTACAGGCGCAGTACGCGGGCCTCGCGCTCCTTGAGTGTACCGAGCGCCTGCTGGATGGTGTTGGCGAGCGCTCGGTCGTAGGTCTCATCGTCGGGGCCAGCGGAAAGCGCATCGGGCAGGTAATCGAGCAGGCGGTTGTCCTCGCCCGGTGTGAGTGGCGCATCGAGAGACAGGTGCGTCTGTGAGATGGCGAGGGTGCGCTGGACTTCTTCGTGAGACAGTTCGAGTTCTTCGGCGATCTCCTCGATCGTGGGTTCGCGGCCGAGTTCCTGGAGCAGCGTAGAAGCGCGCCGGCCGATCTTGTGCAATGCGCCGGCACGATTGAGCGGGACGCGCACGATGCGGCTCTGCTCGGCGAGCGCTTGGAGGATGGCCTGTCGAATCCACCATACGGCGTACGAGATGAACTTGATTCCTTTGGTTTCATCGAATTTGTGGGCAGCGCGAATGAGGCCGAGGTTGCCCTCGTTGATGAGATCGCCGAGCGCAACGCCCTGGTTCTGGTACTTTTTCGCGACGGAGACGACGAAGCGGAGGTTGGATCGGACGATGCGATCGAGCGACTCCTCGCAGCCGTCGCGGACGCGAGCCGCGAGTGCGATCTCCTGCTCGCGACTGAGGAGCGGGTACGCGCTGATTTCCTTCAGGTACTGATCGAGGGAGGTCTCGTCGTACGAGCCCCTGTCCCGGTTGGGAAAGCTCATGCCATCGCTCCGTGAAAGCCCGACCTCTGGACGCTTTCCTGCAAATGCAAACGCGCATTCCGTGCGTTTGCGCGGTCGTTCGTCTATTGGACGGCCCTGCCGATGCGATTCCATCGCACGCTGCTCAGCCACGGGATGGAACGGTCAGCATCGGGCTCAAACGAGTAATAGACGAAGATGGGGCGGCCGCGGATGGCATCCCGGGGCACGAAACCCCAGTAGCGCGAATCCTCGGAATCGTCGCGGTTATCGCCGAGCACGAGAAACGCATCGGCAGGGACGACGAGTGGCCCCCAGTTGTCACGGGAAGCATGGCAATCGGAATCAGGAGTCCAGCTCACGGCGAAGCGGCATTGCCAGAATCCGCCGGGTGGAACGATGTCGTGCGGATCGCTGTGCCGTGCGTACGGCTCATCGATCGCGTGGCCGTTCACGAACAGCACCTTGTCGTGCATTGCGATGGTATCGCCGGGTGAGCCGACGAGTCGCTTGACGTAGTTGCGGTGGACATCGTGCGGGGGCGCAAAAACGACGACATCTCCGCGCTCTGGCCGCTGGAAGGCGGGGAGCCGGAGCGGCGTGAACGGGATGCGCGCGCCGTACACGGCCTTGTTGACGAGAACGAAGTCACCGGCGAGAAGTGTTTCCTGCATACTGCCGGTCGGGATGCGGAAGGCTTCGATGAAAAACGCGCGAACGAAGAGGAACAGCGCGACCGCGAGGACAAGCGAACGAACCCAGTCCCGGACGTCGTTCGTGGTCTGGGGAGGGCCGCCAGCCCCGGCGGCAACCATCGTGTTGTCAGCGATTCCGCGGTCCTCGACGGACCCGCTGGAACCGGGTTCGACAGCCACGTGCGAAATCCTGCGATCAAGACTGCGAGTGACGGACGCCTCGCCTCTGTTGTCGTGCGAAGAGCGAATGCTAACCCCCTCCTCGACGGCGCGCCAGTCCTCGCCCCGCTTCAATCGGCGGCCTCTTCATAGGTGTCGATCTGCGCGCGCTGAAGCCGGCCAGAAAAGTCGACGTAGCCGACTTTCGTTTCAGAATAGAATTCGTAAACCTCCCAGCCACCTTCGCGGTGTCCGTTTCCGGTCTTCTTGACACCACCGAACGGCAGGTGCGCCTCGGCGCCGATGGTTGGCGCGTTCACATACGTGATGCCGTTGTCCAGTTCGCGGAGTGCGCGGAACGCGGTGCGCACGTCGCGGGTGTAGATCGCGCTCGACAGACCATATTCGACTTCGTTATTGATGCGAATCGCATCATCGATCGTGTCGAATCGAATCACGCTCAAGACGGGACCGAAGACTTCCTCGCAGGCCAGGCGCGAGCCCGGGCGAACGCCACGAAGGATCGTGGGCTCGAAGAAGTAGCCCGGCCCTGCACTCGGCGCCGGGGTCCCGCCCAGCACGATGTCATCGCCTTCATCACGAGCGATCTCGATGTATTTCGCGACCTTGTGAAGTGCTCTCTCATTGATCAACGGACCGACGTCGGTGTTTGTATCGAGGCCATCGCCGAGGCGGAGCGCGGCGGTCCGTTCGACGAGGAGGTCGAGAAAGGCGTCGTGGATGCCGGCCTGTAGCAGGAGCCGGCTGGTCGCGGTGCAACGCTGGCCGGTTGTCCCGAACGCGCCCCACAGCACGCCGTCGAGGGCGAGGTCGAGGTCGGCATCGTCCAGTACGATCTGGGCGTTCTTGCCGCCCATTTCAAGTGATAGACGTTTGTGCATCCGGCCGCATGTCTCGCCGATCCGTGCACCTGTGGCCGTCGAGCCGGTGAATGAAACGACTGGAACATCGGGATGCTCGACGATGCTGGCGCCGGCCACTTCGCCCTTGCCGTGCACGAGCTGGATCACATCGGGCGGCAATCCGGCCTCGAGCAGAATCTCGACGAGGCTGGTTGCCGTGTGCGGCACATCTTCTGCCGGCTTGAGGATGACGGCGTTTCCGCAGACGAGAGCCGGAAACATTTTCCAGGTCGGGATGGCGAGTGGGAAATTGAAGGGTGTGATGAGGCCGCACACGCCAATCGGCCGGCGGAAGCTCATGGCCCACTTGTCGCGCAGCTCGCTCGGCACGGTGTGACCGAAGAGGCGCCGGCCCTCGGTCGCCGCGTAGTAGGCGGTGTCTATGCCTTCCTGCACATCACCGCGCGTCTCGGCCAGGACTTTGCCCATCTCGCGCGTCATGGCGCGAGCGATGTCTTCCTTGCGTGCCGCGAGAAGATCGCCGGTCCGGCGCAGCACATCGCCGCGCAGGGGTGGCGGCGTATCGCGCCATTCGGCGAACCCGCGCGTGGCGGATTCGACGGCTTGCGCGACATCCTCAGCACCGGAACGCGGAAACAGGCCTATGATGTCGGACGGGCAGGCCGGGTTCCGATTCTCGAAATGTTCACCTGTCGCCGGCTCCTGCCAGCGCCCACCGATATGATTCTGAAAACGCTTCGTCATCTCGTTGGAACCCTTGCCATTCGCTCAGGCATCTTCCCGGACCAGATTGAATCGCTCGATTTTCTTGTACAGGTTCGAGCGTGGCATCTCGATGGAACGCGCCGTCTCACTGATGTTCCAGTCGTGAGCGCGCAGTTTCGCAAGAATGAAAGCGCGTTCGGCGCGTTCCTTGAACTCGATGAACGTATCCGCACCGAGCAGGTCAGCCGGCAGCGAGCCGCCACCGGCCGGACCGCCGCCGACGAGCCGCTCGACGTCGCCGGTGCCGATGTCCGAACCGCGGGCCAGTATGAGCAGGCGCTCGACCGTATTGCGCAGTTCACGCACGTTACCGGACCATTCGAGGCGCTGCAGTCGTTCGATCGCATCGCCGGTAAAGTTGCGAACGGGCAGTTTCCGCTCCTGGACGCCCTGCTCCACGAAATGGCGGACCAGCATCGGAATGTCGTCGCGCCGTTCGCGCAAAGGTGGCACATTGACAGGCACGACGTTGAGCCGGAAGTAGAGATCTTCGCGGAAGCGGTTGTGCGAGATCTCCTCCTCGAGGTTCTTGTTCGTCGCCGCCATCACGCGGACATCGACCTTGATGGGCTTCTCGCCGCCAACCCGCGTGATGAACCCGTCCTGAAGCGCGCGCAACACTTTCGATTGCGCGGCCAGACTCATGTCGCCGATCTCGTCGAGAAACAACGTCCCGCCATCGGACTGCTCGAATTTGCCGGCCCGGTCCGCGTGTGCACCCGTGAACGAACCCTTCATGTGGCCGAACAGCTCACTCTCGATCAGTTCCGATGGAATCGCGGCACAATTCACCTCGACGAACGGGTTCGCGGCGCGCGTCGACAAGCGGTGCACGGCCCTCGCCACGAGTTCCTTGCCGGTCCCGTTCTCGCCCGTAATGAGCACGCGCGCGTCCGTGGGCGCGACTTTTTCGATGCGCTCGAGCAGCGCGCGAATGGGAAAGCTGTTGCCGACGATCTCGTAATGGTTCTCGATCTCGTCGCGCAGCCGGCCAATCTCCTGTTCGAGACCGCGGTGCTGGAGTGCATTGCGGATCGTGACCAGGAGGCGGTCGGTATCGAGCGGCTTCTCGAGGAAATCGTACGCGCCCCGCCGCGTCGCTTCGACGGCCGTCTCGATGTTGCCATGACCGCTGATCATCAGAACGACAGCGCTCGAATCGGCAGACCGGATCCGCTCCAGCACTTCGAGCCCATCCATCCGCGACATCTTGACATCGAGCAGAGTCAGATCGGGCTTCTTCTGCTCCCACGTCGTGAGCGCTTCGCCGCCACCGGCCGCGACGGTGACGTCGTGGCCCTCGTACTCGAGGACCTGCCGCAGGATCTTGCGGATCCCTTCTTCGTCGTCGACAACCAGGATGCGAGCCATGGGCGCTTCAATTTCGCGGCTGACCGGCCACGGACAAGAGGATGAGCGAATCGGCGCGAAAATAGGCCGCACGCACGCCCTTCGGTAGCGGCAATGCAATCGCGTCCGCCGGCAGGCCCGGCGCATCCTCGCGCCCCAGCATCTCGAGCGCACCCGGTACAAGCCGGGCCGGCAGCGGAATGTGCTGTGCCCTGAGTTCGTCGACCGCGAACGCGATCGTGCTGTCCCCGGCCGGGATCAGCTGGCCGCTCACGGCGATGTCCGCCGTGTCCGGAAGGAACGGCGCAATATCCTCGAACTCGGCGCTCTGCGGGATCCTGTCCACGGGGATACGCATGCGCAGGCGCACGCGGCTCGCATCGATTTCGATGCGCGGCGAATCCACGAACGCGGGCAGCAGCTGGCGGTAGCGGTAGACGAGAAGGCTTTCCAGCTCGATTCCGCTGAGCGCGGTTCGATCGCTCTCGCGTTGTGCCATGGCCTCGAGCTTGCGCTCTGCTTCCTGCGCGATTTCTTCGGAGACCTGCGGCCCGGCCGCAACCGGCGCCTCTCCCCCGAACCTCGCCCTCGCCTGAGCCCACAGATGACCGAGCCGGTCGCGGTACACGTACGCCGCACCAAGGACGAGGAGTACGATCGCCAGCGCGATCAGCCGCCGCAGGCAACCCATCAGGGATCGCATGGTCAGCGCTTCCGGTCAGCGGGATCGTCCATCACGGCGTGGCCACGTTGTCGAGACGAGTCTGGCAGCGCGCCCGCGCGCAGAGGCGCCTGTCCGATTCGCTCGTAGCGTGCACCTGCACGACCCGGATGGCTGCGCATGAGGTCGACTGTACTCACGTTCATCATGCCCTCATACCCGATTGTCTCCGCGAGTGCGGGCAACTGCGCGAAGGCGCCTGCCCGGACATCGTTGTACGCACGGGCCAGCGTCAGGTGAGGATTGTATTCGCGTTCCTCGCGCGCGAAACCGATCGTCTCGAGCGCGGCAGCGACGTCCGCCTGAAGCCGGCGTAACGAGCCGTTGTCGTGAACGCCGATCCACAGAACACGCGGGCGCCGCAGGTTCGGAAACGCGCCCAACCCCGACAGCCGGAGAGGGAACGGTGCGTGACGCCCGGCACTCTCAGCGAGCCGCATCATCAATTCGCCGGCCCGCGTCTCTGCGACCTCACCAAGGAACGATAACGTCAGATGCAGCCCGTCCGTGTTCACCCAGCGGAACGGCAGCGTCGCCTCGCGCAACACAGCGGTCGCGTCATGGACGCGGGTCTTCTCGGCTTCGGGCAGGTTCACCGCAACGAACAGTCGCACCCTGTTACCCGGTCGCGCCACCCAGCGCGTTCGCGGCCGGGCCGGTCCCCGCAAAGCTCGGTCGATGCACGATCCTCGCCACCGCCTCGATCGCGCGCGTGATCTCCGACTCCGTCGTCGACCAACCCGCGGAGAAACGCAACGCACCCGTGTCCAGTGTGCCCATCATGCGATGCGCTTCCGGCGCGCAATGGAGGCCCGCCCGCGTCAGAACGCCGTATTCGCGATCGAGCCGGAACGCGAGCGTCGCCGGATCCACTTCGTCCGTCGTGATCGCCACGATCGGAACGCCGCCCGGACACGCGGGGGTGCGCACGCGAACGCCGCGGACGCTCTCCAGTCCATCGCGCAGCATGCGCTTGAGCCGTACCACCTCCTCCCGCCTGCGCTCCATGCCGCGTTCGACAACGAAACGAACCCCGGCATCGAGCCCGGCTATCCCCGGCGCATTGACGGTCCCTGCTTCGAACCGATCGGGCAGACTCTCCGGCATCTCGCGCAGTCGAGAATCACCGCCTGTCCCACCCACGATGAGTGGATCGATGCCCACGCCCTCGCGAATCCACAACGCTCCGATTCCCTGCGGCCCGAGCAACGCCTTGTGCCCCGTGACCGCGATCATATCGACACCCGCCGCCGCCGCATTGAACGCGAGTTCACCCGCCGTCTGCGCAGTGTCGACCAGTGTGAGCACGCCCGCACCGCGCGCGAGTGCGCTCAGGCGCCCAACGTCGAGCGCGTTGCCCAGCACGTTCGATGCGCCATTGATGACCAGCAGACGCGCTCCATCCAGCGCCCGCTCCAGGGCTACGTCATCGAGTGCGCCGCTGGCATCGCCCGGCACCATCCGTACGTGAACGCCGCGTTCGCCGGCCAGCCGGTGCGCCGATCGTAATACCGCATTATGGTCGAACGCCGTGACGACGACGGTGTCGCCACGGGCGAGCGTGCCGGACAGCGCCGTGTTGATGGCGTACGTCGCATTGAGTGTGAAAGCGATGCGGCCGGGATCGCCGGGCAGGCCGAGGAGACGGCCGAGCGTCTGGCGGCAGGCGAGAGCGCGCCGGCCTGCTTCGATGGCCAGGCGGTGCGCTGCGCGGCCGGGGGTCGCCCCCACGTTCGTGATGTAATCGGTCATCGCGTCGATGACTGCGGGCGGCCGGATCGCGGACGTGGCTGCAAAGTCGAGATAGGTCAGCGCCGGATCCATCATTGTTCAAAATCGCCAGCGAGATCGATCGTGACGTAGCGGAATCCGAGTGCACGGATCTGAGGCGCGAGTTCGGCGAGCCGTGCGGCGAGTGAGAGTGGCGCTTCGATGACAGCGATCTCGGCCGCGGGCCCTTGCGCGCTGGACCGGACGTGTGGGATGCGGTTGCGCGCGAGCAGTGCCTCGAGGGCATCGAGCGGCGAAGCGATCATACGCGACTGCCGAGCGAGACGAGGCCTTCATTGAGGGCGCCGCGACGGTAGCCTTCGACATCGAGGACGACGTGTGTGAAGTTCAACGTGCGGAGCGCGGTGTGGATCTGCTCGGCCATAGCGAGAGCACGCACCATTTCGGCGGAGGCGACCTCGACACGGGCGGTGTCCTCGTGATGGCGGACACGGAACTCGCGGAAGCCGAAGCGGCGCAGCATGTCCTCGGCGCGTTCGACCTGTGCGAGCCGCTCGGGCGTCACGGCGACGCCGTAGGGAAGGCGGCTGGCAAGGCAGGGCGATTCGGGTTGATCCCAGGTGGCCAGGCCGCGCTGCTTCGAGAGCGCACGAATGTCCGCTTTGGTGAGCCCTGTCTCGAGAAGTGGCGACCGAACACCGTGCTCGCGCGCGGCGAGCGAGCCCGGCCGGTGGTCATGCGCGTCATCGGCATTCGCACCATCGAGGAGGACGGCAAGCCCGCGATCGCGCGCAACTGGCGCCAGTTTCGACCACAGTTCCGTCTTGCAGAAGAAGCAGCGATTGGCCGGATTGCTGGCGTAGGACGGATCCAGCAGCTCGTCGGTGTCGATGGCGAGAAACGGGATGCCGAACTGCTGTGCAATCTCGACGGCGCGCTCACGTTGCCACGAAGGTACGGATGGTGAACGGCCGTTGACCGTGAGCACGTTCCCGGCGCCGAGCGTATCGAGTGCGGTGACGGCGAGGAATGCGGAATCGACGCCACCCGAGTAGCCGATGCAGACCGAACCGAACGAGCGCAGCAGGTTGTGCAGCGCTTCCAGCCTGGCGGCGCACTCGGCACCGGGCCCCGCGTCGCCGCCACGCGAGCCGGCGACGCGATCGTGTCCCTGTTCCTGCGTATGCTTCATGCTCTGCCTTGATCCGCGGCAGCGGCCACCGTGGCCGCGGTCTGACCGCAAGGTAGAGAGATGCCGGGCAAGCTACAAGGCGTGGCGGACCGGCTGGATCCCCACGCAGCGGAGCGGATCGACGAGTGTTGGTTCAGATGGGCATCAGTGTGTGATGCCACCCATCGAGTCATCGACTCTGAAAGCATCAGTGCGTGACATGACCGGTCGGGTTGCCAACCTTGATCAGACCAACCGCACCCTTGTCTGCGTCCGCGAAGGCATGGGTGACGAACGCATACGTGCCGTTTGCCTCGAACACGGCCTCGAATATCGCACCGCCGCCCGCCGCGATCGGCCAGGTCTGGATGCTGTTCAGAACGTGAGCCGGGTTCCCGTCCGGATAGACCCGGTCGAATACTACGCCGACAACGTGGAAATCGCTGCGTTCGCTCGGGCCCGCGTTCACGACGAAGAAGCGAACACGGTCGCCCGCGTCGACGCGCAATGGCGCGTTCCTGTATTGGAACGCCCTGCCATTGAAGACGACGTGCGATGCGTTCTTCGCGCGGGCCGCCTCCCAATCCGGCTCGAGCGTGGCCTGTGGGCCCGCCTTCGCGTAGAACTCGCTCTGTACGAGCACGAACTCCTTGTCGGCGTGTGTGCCCCAGCCGCCGCGCGGGTCCACGATGATCGCGAAGTACATGCCCTGCATGATGTGCATCAACACGGGCGGTGTGCCGCAGTGGACCATGTAGGCGCCCGGATCCCTGGCCGTGAACTCGAACGCAATCTCCTCGCCCGGCATGATCGTCTTCATGGCTTCATCCATCGGGATCCTTGCCGCATGGAAGTCGATCGAGTGAGGTGTGTTCGATTCGTTCACGAGCGTGATCCGGACCAGATCGCCTTCGCGTGCGCGAAGGACCGGACCCGGAACTGTCCCGCCGAACGTCCAGCCGTCATACTTCACGCCATCGGCGATCTCGATCGTCTCGTGGGTCACGGGAATGCGGAATTCCTTGATGCGGGCCCGCGATGCGATCGGCGCGGTTGCGTCGAACGCCGGCTCGATCGCCGTTCGCACCGCGGCGAAATCCGTCGACTCGACCGTTCTCGTCCGGCTGGCAGTAAAGCCCATCCAGCCGATGGCGACTGTCACGGCCAGAAGCGCGCCCGCTACAATCGGTCCCTTCAACATATCCAGCTCCCAGTCCGGGTTGTGACCTGTCGTGCGTGTTGAAGGATAGGCTCAGCCGGGTCGGGCGCTCGTCGGGAGAAGGAGGAACTGCCTGCCGCATTGCCGCACGGAAGACGGTCTCGTGCGTCGGGGAATCCCCTACCATGCGTCAAGCCGCTTCCCTTTGTTGCCTCCGGACTGGCAGAGTTGGTCGGACGGGATTCGGCCGGCGGCTTCGGCTGATGCCAGCGTCAGGCAGTCGTGGACCTCGCGCGGGGCTTGCTGCCTTGACATGACGCGCGAATCGTCGGACGTTGGCGAACGTCCTCCCCCGATCCGTTGCCAGTTTCTCGCCTGCTCAGGAGGCAGCCATGCTGCGACTCGTTCGCTCTCACCCGGTCGGCCTCGTGATCTTCCTGGTGCTGGGCTCTCCGCTCGCTTCGCCGGTTTTCGCGCAGCAGGCCCAGGAGCAGGCCGAGGAAGCGATGATCCACGCGCCGGATCACCCGCTTCTCCGGGCGTTCCGCTGGCGGTCGATCGGACCTGCCGGGCAGGGCGGCCGTGTCGACGACATCGCGGTCCGGCCCGATCACCCGCAGACGTTCTTCGTCGGCTTTGCGACGGGCGGCCTGTGGAAGACGACGAACAATGGCACGACGTTCGAGCCGGTCTTCGACACGTACGGCACGCACTCGATCGGCGACATCGCGATCGCGCCTTCGGATCCGGACGTGCTCTACGTGGGGACGGGCGAGCCGAACAACCGCCAGAGTTCGTCCTTCGGCGACGGCATCTACAGGAGCGAGGACGGTGGTGAGACGTTCGAGCACATCGGGCTTCGCGAAACGCAGACCATCGCGCGCGTCCTCGTGCACCCGGAAAACGCCGGCGTCGTATGGGTCGCGGCGAATGGACCGCTGTTCGCTGCGAACGCGGAGCGCGGCGTTTTCAAGAGCACGGACGGCGGCTCGACCTGGCGCAAGGTCCTGTTCGTCGATGAGAAAACGGGTGCGACGGATCTCGTGCTGCATCCGGCCAATCCGGACATCCTCTACGCAGCGACCTACCAGCGGCGGCGCACGCCCTGCTGTTTCGTAGGCGGTGGACCCGGCAGCGGCCTGTGGCGATCGGACGATGGCGGCGAGACGTGGAACCGTCTCGAGGGCGGCGGGTTGCCGCGCGGGACAATGGGGCGTATCGGCCTCGCCGTCACAGCCGCGCAGCCCGACATGCTCTACGCGCAGATCGAAGTCGCGGCCAACATGGAAGAGTCGCTGAGCGAAGAAGAACAGGAGGAATGGGAGCGCCTCGCCGATGCGGATTCCCTCGCGCCCGACCCCGAGTTTTCCGGTGTCTGGCGGTCCGATGACCGGGGAGAAAACTGGGATTTCCGCAGCAACGAAAACGGCCGGCCCATGTACTTCAGTCAGATCCGCGTTTCCGATCAGGATCCGGACATCGTCTTCGTGGTGGACCAGCAGGTACACAGGTCTCGCGATGGCGGGGAGACATTCGAAGAACTCGACGGGTACGGCCACGTCGATCAACACGCATTCTGGATCGATCCATCGAATGATGACCATCTCATGATCGGGAACGACGGCTCGCTCGATATGAGCTGGGACCAGGGCGAGACATGGGAATCGCACCGGACGTGGGCCGTCGGCCAGCCCTACCACGCTTCCGTCGACATGCGCCGGCCGTACTACGTCTGTACCGGGCTACAGGACAATGGCAGCTGGTGCGGCCCCAGCACCATCCGTGAGAGCGGAATCCTCGCCGAAGACTGGTTCGGCGTCGCCGGCGGCGACGGCTTCTATACTGCCGTCGATCCGACCGATCCCATGATCCTGTTCGCGGAATCGCAGAACGGCAACATGCGGCGAGTGAATCTGCGCGAAGGCGAATCCGACGACATCCAACCGGAACCACCCGACAGTGCCGGCGCCGACACGAACATCGTGCCAGCACCGGACACGGCGCTCGACATCCGCTGGAACTGGAATACACCGTTCATGCTCTCGCCGCACAACCCGCAGACGCTCTACGCCGGCGGGAACCACCTGTTCACCTCCCGCGATCGCGGCGAGACGTGGACCATGAGTCCCGACCTTACAAGGAACATCGACCGCGACGCCGAAATCGTCGTGGACTTGCCAAACGACCTGCCGCGCTGCGACCAGGAAGTACGCGGCGAGGAATGCATCCTGTCTCGTAACGATGGCGTAAGCAATTACAGCACGATCACGACGATCGCCGAGTCCTCGATCGTACCAGGCACGCTCTGGGTCGGCACGGACGATGGCAACATTCAGGTCAGCCGCGACGGCGGCGCGACCTGGACCGAGGTCGGCCGCACCCTGCCCGGCGGCACGACACGACGTCACATTTCGCGCGTCGAAGCATCCCATCATGACCCGGCCGCCGCCTTCGTCTCCATCGATGCGCACCGGTCCGGTGACCTCCGGCCGTACGTCTATGTAACACGTGATTACGGACAGACGTGGACAGCCATCACTTCGAACCTGCCCGAGTACGGAAACGTCAACACCATCCGACAGGATCCGAAGAACGCGGACCTGCTCTACGCAGGAACGGAGTTTGGCTTCTTCGTCTCGCTCGATGCGGGCGGCACGTGGCAGCGCTTCATGCCGAACCTGCCCGTCGTCCGGATCGACGATGTGCTCGTGCACCCGCGCGAAAACGATCTCGTGCTGGCGACGCACGGGCGCAGCATCTGGATCATGGACGATGTGAGTGCGCTCCAGACCATGACGGATTCGATCATGGCCGCCGGCGTGCACCTGTTCGCGCCGCGTGCGGCGGTGCTGTGGAAGGAGGACATTCGGCTGGATCGGGAAGCCCCCGGCGACCAGAACTGGACTGGCGAGAACGCGCCGGCCGGCACGTCCATTCAGTACCACCTCGCGGCCGTCGCGGAGAACCCCGTAACGATTCGTATCACCGACGTCGCGAAGGATGAAGTCGTGCGACACCTGGAAGGAACGGGACACGCAGGACTCAACCGGGTGCAGTGGGACTTGCTGACTGACCCGGAAGAGGAATCGGACGACGAGGATGACGATGAGGGACCGCCCGTCGAACCGGGCACGTATCGCATCACGATCGCCGTGGACGGTGTCGAGCGGTCGAGTCTCGTGACCGTACTCGAGGACGTCTGGATGATGGGACCGCGCTGAATCCACGTCCGGCTGTCCAGGTCTTCACTGTAGCAGCGAAGGCGGGATGGCTGACACGGCTTTGGACCGGATCGAACGTGTCAGCCGGGTGGGATGCGAAGGACGACGGTATCGCCCGGCTGGACGGTAATCTGCTGTGACACGGGTGCGCGGTTGCCGCCGATCGGATCGGCCTGAAAGCGGAGCGGTGTCAGGCCGAAGATGAGGCGGTCGGGTATGCGGAACCAGGAGCGGACGTGTGCGATCGCCGTCCCCAGCCGTGTGCGTGCGCCGGCGTCCGTCACGACGTAGATCGTCATGTCGAGGCCGGCCTGATTGTCGACCTCGAGCGTTGTTTCCTGCTGTGGTTCATCCTGTGTGGTGCGCCTCGCACAATTGGTCCCGATGATGAGCAGGGCAAACAGAGCGATCCATATCGCGTTCCTGTGCATCGCATCCTCCCTGAAAAGCAAACGTGGGCGATGGTCCTCAACGTTCCAGTCTGAAGCCGGGGTCGACGCGCGGCCGTTCGGTCGTGTTGGCGACGAGCCAGCCGGTCGCATACATCCACCGCGCGATGCGCGTCACCTTGTTGGTATCGATGCGTTCGGGCCCGTCGCGCGGCGTGTGGTAGTCCGGGTGGAGATTCGAGCTGAAGAACAGAGCTGGTATGTTCTCGCGCGCGTACGGCAGGTGGTCGCTGCGGAAGTACCAGCCTTCGCGGTGCTCGGGCCGGTCCCATGTGCTGTCGATCGCAAACCGCGAGACCCGGTCGTTCGCATCGATGGCCATGTTCACG
This sequence comes from Longimicrobiales bacterium, assembly GCA_050732695.1. Taxonomy (GTDB): domain Bacteria; phylum Gemmatimonadota; class Gemmatimonadetes; order Longimicrobiales; family RSA9; genus JBFFZF01. The sequence continues at coordinate 24,602 of JBOHRL010000052.1, forward strand.
AGGTCCGTCGAGTTGCGATGCGGCGGGATCGAGCCGAGCATCGCCGCCGTGTCGGGCGCGTTACGACCGATCATGTCGCCATTCAGCACGGCGGCGATGGCTGACTCTGGCACCATGGGATGTGCGCTGTGCCAGCGCGAGCCGAAGAGTCCTTTTTCCTCGGCGCCATGCCAGACGAACAGTGCGGATCGGCGCGCGGGCTGTTGCGCCCACGCACGGCCAATGGCGAGGACGGCGACGGCCACGGTCGCATTGTCGTCGGCGCCGTTCCAGATGGAGTCACCGGCAATCGCGGCGCGGACGCCGTCGTGATCCTGGTGTGCACTGAACAATACGTACTCGTCGCGCAGCGATGGATCGGTGCCAGGCACGCGAGCGACGACGTTGACGGACGGGTAGTCGAACGAATCGATGGCAAAACGTCCGGTGAACCGCGTAGCCGAAGCCACACGCTCTGCCCACGCGTTGCGCACGAGCAGGACGGGTTGATTCGTGCGATTCGGTCCGCGCGCAGGACCGCCGTCGTCGATTGCGTAGCGGCCCCGCTGCGTGGTCGTCGCGCCGAGTTGGAAGAGAGCGTCGGATCGTGCATCGGCCACGACAAGGACGGCGGCCGCACCGCGCGCGAGCAGCGAGCGAGCGGCTCGTTGTGGAGCCTGGCCGATCCATCGGCGCGCCGCGAGCGCGTCCTCGGCAGGCGGTGCGCCGGATCCATCGAGCATCACCGCTACGACCTGACCGGCAAGGGATGGTCCCGTCGTATCGACGGCAGCCGCATCACCGAGCCATTGAACGGGCGCGTCGATGCCGGCATCGGTGAGACCGAAGACGCTCACGTCTCGCCAGAGTTCCAACGTCGCGCCATCGACCATGATGCGACTGGTCGTGGACTGGCGCGTGCGGTGGAGCGTGAACCACTGGAAGTAGGTCCCATCTTCGCCAGCCGGCTCGAGGCCCGCTTCGCGCGCGCGTTCCGCGACCCAGCCCGATGCACGCAGTTCGTCGATCGTGCCGGCCTCGCGGCCGCGCATCGCATCGCCCGCCATCGCGAACAGTTCGCGCCGCACGTCGGATTCGCGGATCAGACTCTCGCCCGGGAAGTCCGCATGCGGACGGCCTGCCGCAATGGGCGGTGCCGGCCCGCGCGGCGGCTCGGTCACGTTCGGGGGCGTCGCACAGGCGGCGAGAGCAACGAGCAGGAACGCCGTAACCGAACGGATCATCATCGCCTCCGGGCGAGTCGCGGATCTGTGTGATCATGAGATTGTGCTGGCCCCGATCCGGAAGCAAGCGAGCGATCGCCGTCCAGTCTACCGAGGGTCGCGCGGCGCGACCCGATCCCAGGATCGGTACTGGATGGCTTCGGCGATGTGAATGGCGGCGATCCGATCCGCGTGGGCGATGTCGGCAATGGTTCGCGCGAGGCGCAGGATGCGATGGAATGCGCGGGCCGAGAGACCGAGCTTCTTGACGGCAGCCACCATCAGCGATTCGCCGCTGGCATCGATCGCGCAGTGCTCGCGCACCTCGCGCGGCCCCATGTGACTGTTGGCGGCGAGACTCGAGCCCAGGAATCGAAGACGCTGGATCTCGCGAGCGGCCGCAACGCGGTCACGCATGACCGCACTCATCTCGCCGCTTTCCCGCCCGACGAGTTCACGATCCCGAAGCGCCGGCACGGCCACGTACAGGTCGATGCGATCCAGCAACGGACCCGACAGACGGGCGCGGTATCGTTCGATCTGCCCTGCGTGACAGATGCAGCGCGCTTCGGCTGCGCCGTGGAAGCCGCACGGGCACGGGTTCATGGCTGCGACGAGCATGATGCGGGCCGGCAACGACACGGACAGGCGGGAACGGCCAATGTTTATGACGGCATCCTCCATAGGCTGGCGCAACGCTTCAAGTACGTTGCGGCGAAACTCGGGCAGCTCATCCAGAAACAGCACGCCGTGATGCGCGAGCGATGCCTCGCCCGGCCTCGGCATCGTCCCGCCGCCGACCAGACCGGCGTCCGATATCGTGTGGTGTGGTGCGCGGAATGGACGCATCGTAACGAGGCCCTGGCCGGGCCGCAGGCGACCGGCCACCGAATAGACCTTCGTGACTTCGATGGCTTCATCGTGTGTGAGCGGAGGCAGGATTCCGGGAAGTCGGCGCGCAAGCATCGACTTGCCGGAGCCCGGCGGTCCGACGAGCAGCACGTTGTGGTGTCCGGCCGCCGCGATTTCGAGCGCTCGCCGAGCTGACGCCTGGCCCTTCACATCCGCGTAGTCGAGATGGTACGCTTCGACTGCTGGCGCGGCACCCGGCTCTGCACGATACGGCGCGATGCTCGCCCGCCCCCGCATGTGCGCGACAAGTTGGTGCAGATCGGACACCGGCAGAACATCTAGGCCATCGACGACCGCCGCCTCGCGCACGTTCGCTCGCGGCACTGCCAGTGACGAGACTCCATCGCTGCGGCAGCGCACGGCAACCGACAATACACCCCGGACCGGTCGCACTTCCGCATCGAGGCCCAGTTCGCCGACGAGGCACCCGGGTGTACGGTCACCGGGCACCTGGCCACTCGCAATCAACAGCGCTGCGGCGAGCGGCAGGTCGAACGCACTGCCGTCCTTTCGAACATCGGCAGGCGCAAGATTGATGATGATGCGGCGCGCCGGTACCTCGAATCCAGCATTCTGAAGCGCGGCCGTCACACGCTCGCGGCCTTCACGCACCGCACTTTCCGGCAGCCCGACGACGGACATTGACGGCAGACCATTCGCCAGATCGACCTCGACGCGAACCAGATACGCATCGACACCGAGGACGGCGCCACTCGAGACACATGCCAGCAATCGTTGCCTCCACGCTTTCACGGTTTCCCGGGCGATGGAACCGCCACCCGGGAAGGCTGGTGCGACCATCGGGGCAACTCCATGGCGGGCGGGGACGCGGATTCCCGGTCGAGGAGTTCGACCAAGCCCCCCATGTGTCGCCGGCGCGCCTTCGAAACGAGCGGAACCAGACGATCGAAGCGCTGCGCCGGGCTGCCGCGTAGGGCAGTGGACGCGGCGGTACGTTCCTTGACGAGACGCCGAACCTGTAAGAGCATGCGGGGCGATGTCGACCGAAGGGGGACCATGAAGGCGAACGCAATGGCGGGGATCCTGGTGCTGGCAGGCGGGGCGGCGTGCGGAGATCGCCCGCCGTCCAATATCGAGATCCGGCCGCTCGAGGGATCACCGACGGTCCGGGTGTCGAGCATCGAGGCGCCGGTCCCGCTCGATACGCTGACCGCCTCGACGTTGTCGTCGACGTTCCGCGCGGCCGCGAGCGTGGCATTGCCGGCCGTCGTTCGGGTGAACGTGACGCGCAGCATCGAGGCCGGATCGCGCGGTGCACCGTTCGAGCCGGACCCTGAAGCGCAGGACCGACGCGCGCGCGGGACGGGCTCCGGCTTCATCGTCGATCCGACCGGCCACATCCTGACGAACCACCACGTTGTAGCGGAAGCGGAACGGGTTTCCGTCGTACTGACGGATGGCCGTGACTACCCGGCAGAGGTGGTGGGCGCCGATCCGAACACGGACATCGCAGTCATCCGGATCACGAGCGATGCGGACGAACCCTTTCCTGCCGCGCAACTTGGCGATTCCGATCAGTTGACGGTCGGCGACTGGGTTCTCGCCCTCGGCAATCCGCTCGACCTCGAATTCACCGTCACGGCCGGCATCGTAAGTGCCAAAGGCCGCGCCCTGAACATCCTGCGCAACGATGACGGAACGCAGCTCGAGGCGTTCATCCAGACGGATGCCGCGATCAATCCCGGCAACTCGGGCGGACCCCTTGTCGATCTGCTCGGCCGCGTGGTCGGCATCAACAGCGCGATCCAGTCCGAGACCGGTTTCTTCGCCGGCGCCGGTTTCGCCATTCCCATCAACCTCGCGCGCAAAGTCGCGAACGATCTGATCCGCGATGGCGTCGTGCACCGGCCCCGGCTCGGTGTCGTGATCCAGGACGTGACGGCGGCGGACGCGGCCGTGTACGGTCTGCCACGCATCACCGGAGCCGAGATCGCATCCGTAACACCGGGCCAGCCAGCGGCGCGTGCCGGTCTCGAGATGGGCGACGTCGTCATCGCGGTGAATGGTGAACCCATTGCTTCGGTCACCGAACTCCAGGCGCGCATTGCCCGCTTTCAGCCCGATGAGACCGTCCGGCTCAGCCTGATCCGCTACGGTCAGACTCTCGAGCGCGAAGTCGAACTCGGCGAATTCGCAGCCGCACAGAACGAATCCGTGCGCCAGGCTCCTCGCGCGACCGGCAGTGCTCTGCTTGGTTTCCACGTGCAGCCCGCGCCTCGCGCCATGGCCGAGGCCGTGAATCTCGATCCACGGACCACGGTCGCCATCGATTCCGTCGACCGCTTCGGTCCCGCGATCGAAGCCGGTATCCTGCCCAACCGCATCCTGCTCCAGATCAACGGCCAGGAAATCCATTCGATCACGGACCTCGAACGCATCGGTCGCGAGTTGCGCACCGGCCAGATCGTGAGCGCCGTGCTCATCGCGCCGCAGCAGCCGGACGCGGCTCCGACGATCTACAACTATCGGGTGCGGTGAGCGGCGATCGACTCACCATTGCTGTTTGCCCGTTTCGACCGGCATGAAGATCCGCGATATCGCCGCGTTACGCCTGCGGACTCAGCGCGTTTGCGGTCTGCCGTTCGACTCGCCCGGGAATGTCGTCCATTGGTTGGGTGCGATGCAGTCGCAGGAGTTCGGCGTCGCAAAGTGGTCGATCGGCAAGCGAATGCGTGCAGCGACCGAGGCTGCAATCGACAAGGCCTTCGACGAGGGCATCATCCTTCGTACCCACGTGCTTCGACCCACCTGGCATTTCGTCCTGCCAGCCGACATCCGCTGGATCCTCGAGCTGACCGGGCCGCGCGTCCACAAACTGAACGCGCCAATGTATCGCAAACTCGAACTCGACGACCGGCTCCGGACGAGGGCGAGGACGCTGTTCGAACGAGCGCTGGCCGGCAATGTTCACCTCACGCGCAGAGACCTCCAGGCGGTGCTGCACGAGAACGGTATCGACGCCAGCGGCCAGCGACTCGCCTACATCATGATGCGCGCCGAGTTGAATGGCGTGCTGTGCAGCGGTGCATTGAAGGGCAAACAGCACACCTACGCCCTGATCGACGAGCGCGCGCCACGTTCCCGTTCACTCCCGCGCGACGAGGCGCTCGCCGAGCTGGCGCGACGGTACGTCACCAGCCATGGCCCGGCGACAGTGAAGGACTTTGCGTGGTGGTCCGGACTCACGCTCGCCGATGTGCGCAGGGGGATCGAGATCGCCGCGCCCCGATTGGAAACGTTCAGCGTTGATGGCCGGTCGTACTGGTCTGCCGGTCCTGCGCCGGCTTCGCACCACGAAACCGCACCCACGGCGCACCTCATGCAGGGATACGACGAGTACATCGTCGCATATAGCGAGAGCAGGGATGTTCTCATCCCGGACGGGATCACGGGGAGCCCGCGCTTCCGGCCGCCGTTCACGCATGCGCTGATCATCGATGGAATGCTCGCCGGTCACTGGCGCCGTTTGCCCAGGGCAAACACCCTCGCCCTCGAAGTCCAATTGCTGAGAGCGCTCAACCGGCGCGATATGGCCGCCCTCGACGCCGCAGCGGACCGCTACCGCCAGTTCGCCGGCGCACAGCACGTCGATCTGCGGTTCCTGGTATAGCCGGGTCGCGAACTCGAGCACCGACGTGTCGGGACGGACTCGAGGGCCAGCCCGTCGGCGCGGATTCGAGGGCCGACCAGGCGCGGACTCGAGGGCCAACCCGTCGGCGCGGACTCGAGGGCCGACCTGGCGTTCCGCGAATAGCGCGGTCAACGTGACACCGGGGCGGCTCGCGGACCGGGATGTCGCGTTTTCCGCGAATAGCGCGGTCAACGTGACACTGGCGCCGGCTCGCGGACCGGGATGTCGCATTTTCCGCGAATAGCGCGGTCAACGCGACACTGGCGCCAGCTCGCGGACCGGGATGTCGCGTTTTCCGCGAATCGCGCGGTCAAGGCGATCTCAAGGTCCGTCGCCGGAGGGCTCATCGGTCTGCGCCGCGGGTTGCAGGCGCATGCGCACGACCGTACCGACATTCGCGTCGCTGATGGCATCGATGGTTCCGCCCCAGCTCTCGACGAGGCGGCGCACGATGGCGAGGCCGAGGCCGGTCCCGGTCGAGCGTGTTGAGAAGTGCGGCTCGAAGATGCGTGGCATGAGTTCGGGCGGGATGCCTACGCCATCGTCGGCGACTTCGAGTTCGATGCGGCCGTCGGAGGCGTGAGCACGCACTTCGATGCGACCCCCGTCGTTGACCGCATGGCGCGCGTTCTCGAGCAGGTTCATGAGGACTTCATGCAGTTCGGCCGGTCGTGAGCGAACGGCTGCAAGGCCGGATTCGACGCGTTCGGCGTAGTTGATCCTCGAGTCGCCGGCGCGGTAGAGGGCGAGTGCGGCATGCGTTGCAGAGCCGACGTCCACATTGATCAGCGGTCCCGCCTGCATGGCGGGCGCGCCGTAGCGGGAGAACGCGCGCGAGATTTCGGCCAGTCGATCGATCTCATTAAGGATCTGATCTACGTTGGAATCGAGGATGTGGCCGAAATCCCTGCGATCATCGCGATACGCGCGGCGCAGGTGCTGAACGGCCAGCTTGATGGGCGTGAGCGGATTCTTGATTTCGTGAGCGATCTGCTGCGCCATTTCGCCCCATGCGAGGACGCGGGCTGTTCGTACTTCCTGAGTACGAGCGCGGCGCAGTCGGCGCACCATGCGATTGAACGAACCGAACAGCTGGCCGAACTCATCGCCGGGTTGTTCGGGCAGGCGAACGCGCAATCTTCCCTTCCCGACCGCGGCCGCGGCACGGCGCAAGCGGCCGATCGGACCGGCCAGCGCACGGCCGACTGCGAGCGAGAGGATCATCGAGAGCACGCCGCCGAGTAATGCAGCGAGCAGGATGAGGTCGCGGATCTCGCGCTGTCTCGCGGCTGTGTCGCCCGCCGTCAGAACGTTCGGGGCGGCGAGCGTCCCGGTCGGCCGGAGCGATTGGTAGGCAGTGAGGTACGACTCGCCGGCGACGTTAGCGATCTCCTGGTCAGTCGTCTCTTCACCGCGGTCGAGGCGCAGGAACACATCGGGTGACATCCAAGCGCCGTAGACGCCGAGTTCACGCGCTTCCGGCGATGAAGCTTCAGCGAGTTCGCCATTGAAATAATAGAGCACATCGGTGCCGGTCCGGGCGGCAAGGACGCGCAGATCGCCATCGACCTGCGGCCATTCGATGACGGCCTGCTGGACGGCGCGAGCCGCGACGACGCCGGCGGCCCGTTCGACCACGCTGGCGAGTGCACCGAACGCGAGGCTGCCGAACGCGATGGTCGGCAGCAGGAAGAAAGCGAAGAGGGCGAATGTGATGCGAGTGCGGAAGCTGTTCGCGAGCGATCGGATTCCGATCTTCGGCAGGACGGAAATGCCGCGCGCGACGTGACCGCCAACGAGAAGCAGGGCGAGGATGGCGAGATCGAGTGCAATGATGAGCACAGCGCGGACGAAACGCATCTCGAGGGGTGTGACGCGGAGTGTGATGTGCGCATGATGGAGTCCGTTCGGGTACTGCACGCCGACTACTCCTCGCCAACCTTCCTCTGCGGGAGTCCAGTGCATGGAATCGGGCGGCGGCGGCCCGCCCGCAGGTTCCACGATCGAGACCATCGCATCAGGATCGACCGCGCCGCCGAGGAAGGGAGCAATCACGCCGGGCGGCTGGAGCGTTCGCCGCGGCGGAATCGTCACGGTCACGACATGGTCCGTATCGACCGGGACGGTCAGGAGCCGCGAGACATCCGGGAATCCGTCGGCAGGAACGATGCGAGCCGTGGTGTCGCGCGCTGCGTTGCGCACGACGAACGGCATCCCGGGCTCGGCCGCGTCGGAGCCCTCGGCGCCTCCGAGCCCGAGCCATTCTTCGGGCTCGCCGTCATCCGACCACAGTGTTATGCGCGCTGCGTAGGGTTCCTGTGCAAGTCCACTTGCGACCCAGCTCCGGTAGAGCAGCTGGAGGCCGGTCTCGCCCGCCGCATGACGGCTCGTCACTTCACGGCCGAACTCGAGAAGCAGGAAGTCCATCCACGCTGGCGTGGTTGCACCGAAGGATGCAATCTCGCGTTCCGCCGCCTGCAATCGTGCAGCGGAATGGGCGATCCAGAGCTGAGGCAGCACAGCGGTCGCCGCGAATGCTCCTGCGGCGAGCCAGCGCGCCCAGCGGACCGCCTGCGAACCGATGTGACGAATACCGATCGCGACGAGTGCGAACGGCACGGCCCACACGGCCGCGAGAAGCGGCGCGCCGGCGAGATTCGGCTCGAGTCGCAGCGCGACAAGGAAAGCAAGCCCGATCGCAAGAGCAAAACCGGCTCCGAGTGCCGTCGCAGCGCGCGGCGCACTGCCCACCGCATGTTCGCCGACACGCCTTGGAATGAGCAGCGCGGTCACCGTCGCGAGCATGATCGTCATTGCAGTCTGCAAACCGAACCAGAGCGGGGCCGAACCGGTCAGCAGGCTGGGTGTGGCTGCGGTCAACGCGAAGCGCGTGACCAGCGGGTACGCGATGCCCACGAGCAGGCCCGCGGGCACAAGGGCGCGGTACCACGCTTTGCGTTGGAAGCGTGGCAACCGCAGTGTTGCTGCGAGTGCGGCGATGGGCAGCATGATGACAATCAGCTCGCCGAGCGAAGGCTCACCGGTCGAGGGCGGGAAGAACACGACGGGCGAGAACACGTCCTCGAGGCCGAGAACGGGACCCCACGGCGCGAGCGCGAACGCGAGCGGCGCGAGGAGGAGCGGAATCGCAGTCATGCCGCGGCGGCCCGCCGGCTGCACGTGGCGGAGCCAGCCTGCCGCGAGCATGACCATTGCGATCACGAGAAAGACCATGGAGGCGCGACGCACTGCGAGCGAAACCGAGTCGCGCAGATCCGTCTGGGTGATGCGCTCGAGCCGCGCGTGCACGACGGTGTCACGGCCGGCGTCGAGGGTCCAGACGACACCTTCGCCACGGCCCGGCCCCGATCGGAATACGGCCGGTACGGTCGTCCTCGCCGCTACCGTGCGCGTTGTCGGGTCATCGCCGACACGTACGGGTTCACCCGTCTCGACGAGGACTGCGGCGACTGCCTGCCACCGGGCGACCTTGACGGGCGAAGTGAAATACAGGTAGCTGTACAGCGGCTTCTCGCCGTAGTACGGCCGGGTGATGCCGTTGCGCACGACTTCCGGAATCGCGCCGCGGTGATCACCCGCCCACGCGACGAGGCCGCCCACTTCGTCGAAGAGCATGAGCGCATCGACGCCGGTTTTGCTGCGCACTTCGGCGAGCCATGCGAAGGCTGCCGCACGCGCGGTATCGGGCACTTCGGCGGCGCTCTCGGCGGCAAGCCGGCCGCGATCCGTGACCGCCGACATGTGGTTGGCAAGACGCTCAGCGAGGCGTTGTTCGCGCTCGGCGACGACGGCGTCCCATTCGAACTCGATGCGGGCGAACTGCCGCTCGGCGAGGCCGCCGATCAGCAGCGCGACGGCAAGTGTGGCGCATGCAGCCAACAGCGCGCGCGTTCCGGCGACGTGTGAGCGCAGCCGCCACGCAACGAGGGCGGCAAGGATGAGGAATAGGCCGCCGGCGACGAGCAACGGCGCATGGAGCCGGCGCGTCCACAGGAGGAGCAGGAACGACGATGCTGTGGCGGCACCCCAGGCGGCGGCCGCCGTGAGCGATGCGGCCCCTGGCTGGCGTTCAGTCACGAAACGAACCTCGGGATTCTCGATGCGGAACGGCAGAACGACATCACTTCGACTCGATGAAATGAGCTGGATCGACGTGGCCGCGCATCTCGCGCGCGACCCGCGGCTGCTGATCCCGATCGGAGCCCTCGAGCAACACGGCCCTCATCTGCCGCTTGGAGCGAACACGCGCATCAGTGAGCGCATCGCACAGGACCTGTCAGCCGAGTTCCGGGTGTTGTGCGCGCCTACCATCAACTACGGCCTGAACTACTACGGCGTGAAGATCTCCGTCGGTCGTGCCTATGCGGGCACCGCGACCCTGCGTCAGAAGACCTTGCACCGCGCCGTCAACGAGCTGCTGGCCACATGGGAAAGCCACGGAATCGCGGAATTCATCCTGATCACGGCACACCGCCACGAGCCGCACCTCGATGCCCTTGCGACGCTGGTGACCCGGCGTGCGCGCGTCCGCGTGGTGTCGGTCTGGGATGTCGATGTGTTCGACCTCCTCGAGGCCCAACCCGGGCCGCAACATGCCGGTGAGGCCGAGACGTCCCTCATGCTGTATCTGTACCCTGACCGGGTTCGGCTGGATCGAGCCGAAGATGTGCCCCTCTCCGACGAACAGTTGCGCCGCTACGATCCTCACCACCTGCCGCCGCCACCACCGAATGGACCGGGTGTTGTAGGAATCCCGACAGCCGGCACCTCGGAAAAGGGGCGCGCCATCTACGAACGGATTCTCGGCGCTGTTCGCCGATCCGTCTTCACAGTCGCGCCAGCGGCTGCCTCGGAATCGGATACACTTCAGAGCGCCTGAGGGCCCGGGCGCCGCCCGATTCCGCGACCGGCGTGCCTGGCGCGCGACTTCATGCCGCGGTCTGGCACGTCCAGGAGGTAGCGGGCGCCGCCCGCGACCGTCGTGCCGATCCCCGGTGGGACGGCGGCCCGGGCTGAGCGGGTCCACGGCGCGAAACTCTTTTGCGGGCTCGATTTCCACGATCCGACACGGTTCGTCGAGCGGGATCGTCGCGCCGAACCCGGTCGATCATCCGGGGTACTCCGGAGTGGTCAGAAATCCGGGGGTCTGGAGGGGTCATGATTCGAGCTGCGATCCGGCGTTCCTTCCTGCTGGTTGCGTTGTCCGTGTTCGCGGCGACTCCGGTGGCGGCGCAGGAGGTCGCCACCATCGACGAAGGCACATTCCGCCTGGTCGAAAAGGGGCGCGACATTGGAACCGAAACGTTCTCGATCGTCCAGCGCGGCAGCGGAGAGGAAGCGACGATTCTGGCGCGCGGCGAAGTCTCGAGCGCGGGTGGCAGCGAGACACAGCTCCAGGTGCAGACGGCCGGCACGCTCAGGCCGGCCGGCTATGTCATCCGCGTGACAGGCGGCGAGGACCGCACCATCTCGGGCAGGTTGGAAGGTCGGCGCATGCGTGCATCGATTGAAAGCGCCGGCGGCCGTGGCCAGAACGTGCGCGAGTACCTGGTCAGTGATGGCGCCATCCTGGCCGAGCCACGCGTCGCGCACCACCACTACTTCGTCGTCGAACGGGCGGTGGACGGCGCAACACGGATCCCGCTGATCATTCCGAGCGAGAATCGACAGGTGTTCGCCGAAGTCAGCATTGGAGCGGCGGAGCCCGTCAGCGTGGCGGGCCAGTCGATGGAGGGACGGCGAGTCACGATCCGGCCGGAAGGCGGGGAGGAACGCGTGGTGTGGGTCGATGCGGGCAACCGTGTCCTTCGGTTCGAGATCCCTGCGCTCGAATTCGTTGCAGAACGGATGACCTCGCCGTCCTGAAGTGCATCGCATCGGAATCCCGGACTCCGAAACTGTCTGCTCCCGGGACGCGTACGGTCCCGCGCGTACCTCACGTCATGATCAAGAATAACGAGGAGATCACGGTGGACGCACTGTCGATCGGCCGCACCGCCGCTCGCAAACTCGTGCTGCTAATCCTGTTGCCATTCGCAGGACCGGCAGGGATACAGGCCCAGGATGTCACACTGACACTCGGCGAAGCGATTGAACTCGCACGCAGAACCAATCCGGACTATCTCACGAGACAGGGCGAGATCGTGAACGCGGACTGGGCCGTTCGCGAATCGTACGGCGCGCTCCTGCCCGGCGCATCGGCGAGCACGTCGTTCTCATGGCAGGATGCCGGCACACCGCGTTTCGGTATCTTCAACGCATCGGACTTCGGTTTCGCGAGTTCGACATCGTATCTGACCTCGAGCTACAGTCTGGGTGTGAACTATCGGCTCTCCGGTTCGACGTTGCTGGCGCCAGGCCGCGAGAAGGCAGCGCGCCGTGCGACCGAGTTATCGATCGAGGCCGCCGGCACGACGCTCGAAGCGGATGTCAAGCATGCGTATCTTGCGGTGCTGCGCGCGCGTGACGGCGTGACGCTGGCGCAACAGGAGCTGACGCGAGCAGACGAGAATCTGAAACTGGCGCAGGCAAGAGTCGCGGTGGGCCAGGCGATCCCGGTCGAGGGCACGCAGGCAGAGGTCGAGCGAGGCCGTGCCGAAGTCGCGTTGCTTCAGGCACAGAACCTGGTCCAGACGGAGCGGCTTCGTCTGATGCAACTGCTCGGCGTTTCCCTTGAAGCCGAAGTCCAACTCACAACCGAGTTCGCGGTCTCGGACGTGCCATGGACGATCGATGATCTGGTTCAGCTCGCGCTCGAACAGCATCCGGCGCTGCGCTCGTCGCGTGCGAACGTGGACGCCGCGAACACGTCGGTACGCATGGCCCGCTCGGCGTATCTGCCGAGTCTGAGCATGCAGGCAGGCTTCAGCGGTTTCACCCGCCAGGCCGGCAATGAGGCATACCTCCTCGACCAGGCGCGCAGCCAGATTCAGGGCCAGCAGGCGAACTGCCAGTTGTTCAATAACATCTCGTCAGGCCTGAGCCAGGGGCTGCCGGGCTACCCTTCGGATTGTTCGCGCTTCGTGCTGACGCCACAGGCCGAGGCGGAGATCCTTTCGGGCAACGATGTGTTTCCATTCGATTTCAGCCGAGAGCCGCTGTCGGTCTCGCTCACGTTGTCGCTGCCGGTCTTCGAGGGGTTCACGCGGGAACGTCAGATCGAGCAGGCGAAAGTCGCCGCTCGCGTCGCGGATCACCGGCTGCGCGCGGATGAGATTCGCGTGCGCACACAGGTCGGCATCGCATACCTCGATGTTTCAACGGCCAGGCGGAGCGTGGACCTCGAGGCGCGGAACCGCGATCTCGCCGATGAGCAGCTGCGGCTCGCACGTGAACTCTATCGCGTGGGTGCGAACACATTCCTCGAACTTCAGGAGGCGGAAACCGTGAAGGCCCGCGCTGACCGCGCCTATCTCGAAGCGATCTACACGTTCCATGATGGCCTGGCCACACTGGAGGCCGAGGTCGGCCGGCCGCTGCGCGCGGAGAGCCGCTGATGCGAACACGAACCAAAGTCGGTATCGGTGTGGGCCTTCTGGCTGCCATCACGATTCCCATCATCGTGTTCAGCAGCCGGGACCAGGGCGTCGAAGTGCGCGCGGAAACCGTGACGAAGCGCGATCTGGTCGCGATCGTCAACGCAAGCGGCTGGATCCGGCCGAACCGGCGCGTCGACGTGCAGTCGGAGGTGCAGGGTCGAGTGATGGAGCTGGCGATTGTCGAGGGCGAGGTCGTGAAACGCGGCCAGGTGCTCCTGCGCATCGATCCGGCCCAGGCCGAGCAGGCGCAGGTGCGCGCCCGTGCTGCGCTGAGCGAGGCCCAGGCCCGCGCCGCGCAGCAGCGCGCCGCAACGCTCCAGTCACAACGGAACCACGAACGCAACCGCATCCTCTTCGAACGGGACACAACGCTGGTGAGTCGTCAAGCGTTAGAAGAAGCGGAAACGGACTACGCGGTTCAACAGGAACTGCTGGAAGCTGCCGAGTACGGCGTCGCGCAAGCCCGTGCCACGCTCGGCGAAGCGGACGACCGGCTCTACAAGACCGTGATCCGCGCCGCCATGGATGGAACCATCACGCGCCTCGAAGTCGAGGAAGGCGAAACCGCGATCATCGGCACGATGAACAACTCGGGCAGCCTGCTATTGACGATTGCCGATCTGTCCGTGATGGAGGCCGTGGTTCAGGTCGATGAGACGGACGTGCCCGAGATCGCGTTGGGCGACAGCGCCTCGATCATGATCGATGCGTTCCCTGACAGGACGTTTGTCGGCCGTGTCACCGAGATCTCGCACAGCTCGGTGCGGCCGCCGGAATCGCTTCAGGGCGGCACGGGCGCGGGCCAGGGCCAGGCGGTCGATTTCGAGGTCGTGATCACACTCGGTGATCCGCCGGCCGGACTCCGGCCCGATCTGTCCGCGACGGCTGACGTCGTGACGGATACGCGCAAGGATGTCCTGTCCATCCCGATCATCGCGCTGGCGGTTCGCGATGATGGCGATGTACAGGCACTCCCGCAGGAAGATCCGGCCGCGCAGGCCGCAGCCACCGATGCGGGTGCACGGTCCGATGTCGAAGGCGTTTTCGTTCTGCGCGCCGGCAAGGTCACCTTCGTCCCGGTGATGGTCGGGATTGCCGGCCGCGAACATTTCGAGGTGCTCGGTGGCGTGTCGGCCGGTGATTCCATTGTTGCCGGTCCGTACGAGGCGATTCGCAGTTTGCAGGACGGCGATGCCGTCCGCATCACGACAGAGACGGCGGCGTCGCGCACCGCGACGGCCCAGACCACGCAGAGGTGATGTTCATGGCCCAGGCTCAACACAATGGCAATCACGCGGTCATCCGGACGCAGGGACTGACGAAGGACTACGTGCTCGGGAGCGAGACCGTGCACGCCCTGCGTGGCGTGGATCTCGTCGTGGACAGGAACGAGTTCGTGGCCATCATGGGTCCGTCCGGCTCTGGCAAGTCGACGTTCATGAACCTGATCGGCTGCCTCGACACGCCCTCCGCCGGTGAGTACTGGCTGTCCGGTACAGCTGTCTCGCAACTCAGCGACAACGCCCTCGCCGCGGTGCGCAATAAACTCATTGGCTTCGTCTTCCAGACGTTCAATCTGCTGCCGCGCGCATCCGCCCTGCACAATGTCGAGCTGCCGCTCATCTACGGCGGGATCGGCTCGAAGGAGCGCAAGGAGCGAGCGGTCACGATGCTCGAGCGTGTGGGGCTCGGCGATCGTATGGATCATCGGCCGTCCGAACTTTCGGGCGGACAGCGCCAGCGCGTCGCCGTTGCGCGGGCGCTCGTCAATGGACCGTCGCTGCTGCTCGCCGATGAACCGACCGGCAACCTGGACAGTGGGACGAGCTCCGAAATCATGGCTCTGTTCGATCAGCTGCACCGGGAGGGACAGACCATCCTGCTGGTCACACACGAGCATGATATCGCAGAGCACGCGCATCGCGCTGTAACAATGCGCGACGGGGTCATCTCATCCGACGTGCGCCGCGGCGAACCCGCTGCGGTCTGAACCTGTGAACGCCCGCGAGGGAATCCGACTCGCGCTTCTTCAGATCCGCGCACAGAAGCTCAAGAGCTTCTTCTCGGTCGTCGGTGTCATCATCGGCGTCATGTTCCTGATCACGGTCGTCAGCGTGGTCGAGGGCATGAACCGCTACATCGAGGAAGACTTCGCGAACGCCGTGTTCGGCATCAACACACTGACGCTCCGCCGCACGCCGGAATTCGAGATGGAATCGAACCCGGACGTCTGGCGCGCGTGGGCACGACGACCCCGCCTCGAGGTCGAAGACGCAGCCGCGGTGCGCTCGAATCTGACCGTGCCGGCAACCGTCGGCATGCTCAGCGGCGGCGGTGGCTCATTGGTCGGCGAGGATGGAATAGAAGTCACCAACGTCCGGCTTGTCGCTTTCTCGGCCGAAGTCTTCCGCATCCGCAATTACGCCGTCGTGAATGGGCGCGCCTTCACGGCCCCTGAAGACCGGGCTGGTCTGAACGTCATTGTCCTTGGCTGGGAAGCGGCCGACAAGCTGTTCGGCACGCTCGATCCCGTCGGTCGTACAGCAAAGGTGAACGGGCTTCCGTTCCGCGTCATTGGCGTGCTCGAGAAGCGCGGCTCGCTGTTCGGCATGTCGCTCGACAACTATGCGGTCGCGCCTCTCCGTTCCGGAATGGCTCGCTTCGTCGCACCGCACGGCGTTGTGGACGAGATCCTGATCCGCACCGAGCGCGAGCGCGACATGGACCGCGCGATGTCCGACATCGAGGCCACAATGCGAGTCCGTCACGGACTGCGGCCGAGTGAGCCGAACGACTTTGCGATCGACACGGCCGAAGGCTCCCTCGGCTTCTGGCAACGGATCAGCAGGATCCTGCTCATCGCGTTTCCCGGCCTGGTCGCGATTGCACTCGTCGTCGGCGGCATTGTCATCATGAACATCATGCTGGTCTCGGTGGTCGAGCGTACGAGCGAGATCGGCATCCGCAAGGCAGTCGGCGCGAAGCGTCGAGACATTCATTTCCAGGTCCTCGTCGAATCCGCATTACTGTCCGGCCTCGGCGCCGCGATTGGCATCAGCATCGGCATCGGCCTCGCGCAGATCGTGCGCGCGGTGTCGCCCTTGCCCGCTGCCATTGCACCGTTCTGGATCATCACGTCGGTCGTCCTCGGTCTCGGCGTCGGCGTGCTTGCCGGACTCTATCCGGCATCGCGCGCCGCACGTCTCGACCCCATTGTCGCGCTTCGCGCAGAGTAGGCGGCCGTGCGCATCGAGAACCTGCTCGAAGGATCGCGGCTCGCGATCGATCAGCTGCGCGCAAACAAGTTCCGCTCGATCCTGACCATCCTCGGCATCGTTGTCGGCGTGGCCACGGTCATGGCGATGAGCGGCCTCATCACCGGCGTGCGTTCGACGATCCTCGCCGAGTTCGAATCGGCCGGCCCGAAGAACTTCTTCGTCGCGCGCTTCAATTTCGCCGATGTGCGAATCGTGAACACCGACCGCGACGGCCCGCCATGGGGCGATAACCCACCCATCACGGTCGCTGAAGCGCGTGCGATCGGCCAGCTTCCCGCCATCCGCACGACCATCGTCGGTATCGACGTGAACGGCGACTTCACCTGGGGCCGCCAACGGCTGCCGAGCGTATCCATCGCCGGCCGAGAGGAGGGCTGGACCGACTTCACCCGCGGCGGAATGGTCGCCGGACATGACATGCTCGCGAACGACGTGCGCTCTGCCGCGCGCGTCGTCATCCTTTCGAAAGGACTGGCCGAGAACCTCTTCGGGCCTCTCGACCCCATCGGCCGCACCGTGCGGATCAACGGGATTCCGTTCGACATCATTGGCGTCTTCGAGCTGGCCGAGAACATCTTCTCCGCCTTCCAGGAGAACATGGCCATCATGCCATACACGTCCGCGATCAAGCATCTCAACGCGTGGGACGAGATGTTGGGCGTGTTTACGGTGACTGCGTCCGATGCCACACAGGCAGAAGCCATCGACGAGGTCACGACGCTGCTGCGTTCCTCGCGCGGACTCGGGCCCGCGCAGGAAAACAACTTCGCCGTCATCCGTCAGGAACAGATGGTCCAGATCTTCAATCGCTTTACCGCTGCGTTCTTCATCATCATGCTGGCCCTCTCGTCCGTTGCGCTGATGGTCGGCGGCGTCGGCGTGATCGCGATCATGATGATTGCCGTAACCGAACGGACACGCGAGATCGGCATCCGCAAGGCGATCGGCGCGACTCGCCGCGAGATCCTGTGGCAGTTCCTCTTCGAGGCCGTGACTCTCACGCTCATCGGCAGCACCATCGGCATGGCACTCGGCGGTGGAGCCGCCATGGCCGTCGCCTCCTTCACCCCCGTTCCCGCTGCCGTTCCCCTCGGCGCCATCATCTCCGCATTGGCGATGGCGACCGTGGCCGGCATTCTGTTCGGGATGTGGCCCGCATGGAAGGCGTCACGCCTCGATCCCGTCGAAGCGCTCCGCCACGAGTAGGAATGGCTGATCTCGTTGCCATCATGGCGCACCCGGACGATGCAGAACTCCTGTGCGCCGGGACCCTGCTTCGTGCAAGGGATCAGGGGTATGAGACCGCGATCATCGATCTGACCGGCGGTGAACTCGGCACCGCCGGCAGTGCCGCGCTTCGCCACGAGGAGGCGCAGGCCGCCAGTCGGATCATGCGTCTCTCCGCGCGCCTCAATGCGGGTCTCCCGGACGGCGCACTCGAGAACTCTCCTGCTGCACGGCTCGCCGTTGCCAGCCTGATAAGAACGCTCCAGCCAAAGGCGGTCATCCTGCATTGGCCGGACGGCCGGCACCCCGATCATCGTGTGGCCAGCCAGCTCTCGTACGACGCCTGCTTCGTTGCGGGACTGTCGCGCGCGCCCATCGAAGGCACAGCGCACCGGCCGGCCAAGATCGTCTACGCACTGGCGTATCGCGAAGACGCGGTCAAGCCCACGTTCGTCGTAGACATCACCGCCCAGATGGACCGGAAGATCGAAACCATCTTCGCCTACGGTTCACAGTTCGAGGAAAAGACGGCGATGGGCGAAATCTTCGGCGGCGGCGAGCGCCCACTGCGCGAGCAGATCTATGCACACCACGCCCATTACGGTTCTCTGATCCGCCGCCCCTACGGTGAGCCGTTCTGGATGCGCGAGACAGTGGCGGTCGATGATCTGGTGGGGATGGCAGTGAACAGCCTTTAGCGTTTCCGCTTCAACGCCGCTCAACCCGCCAGGAAGAAATGTCCCGTCAAGCCGTGTCTTCCTCGCCGCAGCGGACCTCGATCAGCAGTCGTCGCCAGCTCGGCTCGTCGGCGCTGCCGACGCGGAGGGCACGCGCCGTCGCATGGCCGCCCCGCAGCAGCCACGGCGTCAGCCACGATTCGATCTCGGGCGGGAGGTGTCCGATGAGTTCGCCATCGGGCATGTGGACCCATGTGCCGGGCGTGTCATCGCACGGTGGGCCGGGAAGGATGAGCAGCGAATCGCCGGCGCGGATCCGGGACAACTGAGCCGAGCGCTCGCAGAAGACGGTGCCGTGGACGGTCGTTCGGAAACGCTCCGCCAACGGCGGGGGAAGCGGCGGTGGTGTGGAGCCACGCATTTCGGCTAATTTACCGATTCGTACCCTCGGCGGCCAGCGGGCGACAGGCCTCGCCAAACCTATCCTGAGAGAACCATTCATGCCAGCAATCTACCTCGATCATGCGGCAACGACGCCGGTCAGACCGGCCGTTCGGGATGCGATGCTGCCGTATTTCGGAGAGGAATTCGGCAACCCTTCGAGCGCGCATCGGTGGGGCCGTTCCGCGCGGACGGCGCTCGAGACGGCGAGGGAGCGGGTTGCGGCAGTCATTGGAGCGGACCGCCGCGAGATCTACTTCACTGCGTGCGGCACCGAATCGGACAACCTGGCCATCCTCGGTCGCTGGCGTGCTGACACGACATCGAGTGGCGGTGTCGTCTGTTCGGCGATCGAGCACAAGGCCGTTCTCGCAGCTGCCCGCCGGGCGCGCGCCGAGGGTGCCTCGTTGACGCTGCTGGGCGTGGACAGCGAGGGCCGAGTCGATGTCGCGGCGCTCGACGAAGTCGTGCCGATGCGGCCGTGCGTGGTCAGCGTGATGTGGGCGAACAACGAGGTCGGTACGATTCAGCCGGTGCGTGCGTTGGCGGAACGATGCCGCGAGGTGGGGGTCATCCTGCACAGCGACGCGGTCCAGGCGTTCGGCAAGGTCCGGATCCGCGTGGATGAGACGCCGGTCGACCTGCTGTCACTGGGCGCACACAAGTTCGGCGGACCGAAGGGCGCCGGCGTCCTGTACGTCCGGGATGGCGTCGACCTCGTCCCACTGGCGTTCGGCGGCGGCCAGGAGCAGGGCCTCCGGCCGGGCACCGAGAACGTCGCGTTGGCCGTCGGTTTTGCGACCGCGGCCGAACACGCGGCCCGGGAACAGGCCGAGCAGTGTACTCGTCTTGCGAGGTTGCGTGATCGCATCGAGGCCGCTCTCTGCGGGCGCGTTCCGGGGCTCGTTGTCAATGGTGGCGCCGCGGCGCGTCTGCCACACATCCTGAATGCGACGGTTCCGAATGTCGATCAGGAAGCGCTCATGGTGTCCCTCGATATGGCGGGCTTCGCCGTCTCGGTCGCCTCGGCATGTCAGAGCGGTGCGGCACGGCCGAGCCATGTGTTGTCCGCAATGGGTCAGGTTGTCGAGGGCGGCGCCACGCTCCGTGTCTCGGTCGGCTGGACCACGACCGAGGATGAAGCCGAGCGTGCGGCGATCGCCATTCCCGACATCATCGAACGGGCGCGCGCGGCTTTCTGAATCACGCCGGAACGTGTGGTTCGCAGTGGAATCGTTCAACGACAGGACGGCACAGCGGAGCCACACGCTTTCATCGGTACCAGGTTGATCGTGAAGCAAACAATACTCGTTGCGATGTCAGGGGGCGTCGATTCCTCTGTCGCCGCAGCCCTGCTCGTCGAGCAGGGCCACGCGGTCGTCGGCGTCACGATGAAGACGTTCTGCTACTCGGGAACGCCGGCCGGTTCGCGCACGTGTTGCGGGCTCGACGGCATTCTCGATGCGCGGCGTGTGGCCGACGTTCTGGGCATCCCGCATTACGTGTTCGACATGGAGGAATCGTTCACACGGGATGTAATCGATGATTTCGTGCGCGAATACGCGGACGGGCGTACGCCGAACCCGTGCGTGCGCTGCAACTCGAACACGAAGATCCCGGATCTGTTGCGGCGAGGCCGCGCTTTCGGCGCGGACGCCATCGCGACGGGGCACTACGCGCGCACTCGCACGGACGAAAACGGACAGGTACGCGTGCTGCGTGGCCGGGATCGTGGCAAGGACCAGAGCTACTTCCTCTGGGGCGTACCCTCCACCATCATGCCGGCGCTGCGCTTCCCCGTCGGTGAACTGACCAAGCCCGAAGTGCGCGCCATCGCGCGCCGTCTCGGCCTGAGCACGGCCGAGAAGCCTGAATCGCAGGAGATCTGTTTCGTGCCTCACGGCGACTATGCTGATTTCCTTGCCGGCCGGCTGGGCGAAGATCACGCCGCGCTTCAACCTGGTCGCATGGTCACGACCGCCGGCGCTCCCATCGGAGTGCATGGCGGATACGGGCGCTACACGGTCGGCCAGCGACGCGGCCTCGGTGGCGGGCGCAACCGGCCTCTCTACGTGCTTGGCGTGCGCGCCTCTTCCAATGAAGTCGTCGTCGGAACGGAAAGCGAGTTGTATGCGCACGGCGTCCGGATCACGGATGTGAACTGGATTGCCGCACCACCAGAGGTGGGCGAAAACGTTCACGTCCAGGTGCGGCATCGCGCGCCGGTCTCTCCGGCGTGCGTCACAGCGCTCGACAGTGCCTCCATCACGCTGGCTCTCGATACGCCGCAACGTGCGGTTGCGCCGGGACAGTCCGGTGTGCTGTACCACGATGAGCAACTGATCGGCGGCGGCCGCATTCTCGACAGCATCCGCGATGATTCGTTCGCCCGGGCGGGCCGTGCTCCGACGACGTCGGTTCCGTAATTCGCGCCGCGCCGGCGCATCTCGTTGATCTGCGTGGCTCGCCGAGAACCAGCCCCGGCCTCTCAGTACCGAAGGTCCGCCGCCTTCGCGAATTCCTTCACCAGCGCTTCCTGGTCGCTGCTCAACTTCTCGGGTACCGAGATCTTGACCTGCACGTACTGATCGCCGCGACGGCCGCTTTTCTCGACGCCCTGCCCGGCGATGCGGAATCGCGTACCGGACTGGGTTCCGGCCGGCATCTTGAGCGCGACCTTACGGCCATCCACGGTCTTCACCCGGATCTTCGAGCCGAGCAGTGCCTGGGCGACGTTGATGGGAACGGTGGTGTGGATGTCGAGGCCATCACGGCGGAAGAAGTTGTGAGGCTGGACCTTGAAGGTAACAATGAGATCACCGACCGGTGCGCCTGCCGCGCCCTTCTCGCCCTGGCCGGAAAGCCGGAGCTTGGAACCGTTGTCGACGCCCGGCGGAACGGCGAGCATGATCTGACGTCGCTCCGTGACCTGACCCGTGCCGGCGCATTTGTGACATGGTTCCGTCGGGATCTGGCCGCGCCCAAGGCACGCGGGGCAGGGCCGGCTGACGGCGAATCCGCCCTGCCCGAACGAGATCGTGCCCTTGCCATTGCATTCAGGGCAGGTGCGTGGCCGGCTGCCTGGCGCATTGCCCGAGCCATTACATACGCTACAGTCATCCGTGATCGGGACTTCGATCGTGATCTTGCCGCCGCGCGCCGCGGTCGTGAACGGGATCTCGACGACGTACTCGACGTCGCGGCCACGTTCCTCCGTCCCGCCTGGCCCTCGCGGCCGGCGCCGGCGCCCCCCGCGGTCGAAGAAGGAACCGAACAGGTCACCCAGCCCACCGAGATCGCCGAGATCGTCGAACGTGAAACGCGTTTCGCCGCCCGCCGAGGACGCACCGGGTGAAGTGCGGCTCCGGTCGAAGCCGAAGTTGCCGAGCGGGCCGAGCTTGCGCATCTGATCGTACTGCGCACGCTTCTTGTCGTCCGACAGAACGGCGTATGCTTCTCCGACTTCCTTGAACCGTTCGGCTGCGTTGGGATCGTTCTTGTTCGCGTCCGGATGGTACTGCTTGGCGAGGCGACGATACGCCTTCTTGATGTCGTCCGCCGACGCTTTCTCCGGGACGCCGAGGACCTGGTAGTAATCCTTTGTTGCCGTAGGTGACATTAGCGTGGGACCTCGAATTGTTTCACGCGAACGCGTGCCGGCCGGAGCACCTGCCCCCTGAACAGGTAGCCCTGCTGAAAAACGTCGGCGACCGTGTCATCTTCCTCGGGCGTCTTGGCCGGCATCGTCGCGATCCCTTCCATCCTCTTCGGATCGAACGTCTCGCCTTCCGCCGCAATCCTCTCGAGTCCCAGCGACCCGAGAACCCGATGCAGCTTACGTTCGACCAGCTGGACTCCTTCCAGCAACGGTGTCGGTGTGTTCTCTGCGTGCGCCGTGACGCGCTCGAGATCGTCCACGATCTCAAGCAATCGCCGCGCGAACTCGGCCTGCGCACGCGACGTGGTCTCGACCCGCTCCCGCTCGACCCGCTTCTTGTAGTTGTCGAAGTCCGCCGCCAGCCGTCTGAACTGATCCATCGCGCGGTCCAACTCACCGCGTGCCGAGCCCAACTCCGCCTCCAGCTCATCGACCGTCGGTCCGCTATCGTCGATGAGGTCTTCGAGCGTCGGGCCGGAAGCGGCTTCCGGATTCCGGTCCGGCCCCGCCTCGGCCGGGTCTGTGTCCGAGCCCGACTCGCCGTTCGGCCGACGATCGCGCTGCCTTCTATCCTCTGGTTTCTTCACGTTGGGACGTCCCCATTCAGTTCTGTCAGAAAAATCGGTCAATCAGCGACCGGTTTGCAAGCGCAGGGCCAGCCCGATCTGGCGTTTCAGCATGCGGATGGCAGCCCGCCGGGCAAACGCGGTGGTCCAGAGCCTTCGCCCGTTGCTCGTTCACGCGACCGTCGTTGCTTCTGAAATCCGTGCATCGAGCCACGCGCGAAGATCCTTACGCACGACGTCGGCGCCCGGTTCGTTCAGCACTTCGTGGAAGTGGCCGGCATAGACGTGCGTCTCGACATCGGGCCGCGCGAGTGAACGGGCGAACGCCACTGTGCGCTCGGTGTTGACGATGCGATCGGCGCCGGCGAGCAGGAAAAGAAGAGGCTGCTGGATCCGGTCGCAGCGTTGGAACGCGCGCCCCATCGCCGTCGACAACTCGGTAAAAAGGCGTGGCGTGATGCGGTCATGGACGAGCGGATCCTCTTCATACGCCCGGACGATGCGCGGGTCGCGACTGAGATGCTCGGGGTTGACACCGGCGCGGAACGGCAGAGCCGGCGCGAGCTTCGCGAGCGGGTTTGCGAGCGTGACTTTCCAGCGCGGCACGTGCACGGCGGTCGCGAGCCACGGCGAAACGATGATCGCGCCAGTGAACGTGTCGGCGTACTCCTCCATGTAGCGGAGTGCGATCAATCCACCCATCGAGTGGCCAAGCAGGAACAGTGGCGTCCCCGACTCGATGAGGCCCAGCACTTCGCGCCGAAAGCGATCGACATCCTGGAGCAGGACGCCGAATGTCCGGGCGTGACCGCGCTGCCCGTCGGAACGGCCGTGGCCGCGCAGGTCGAGCGCGTAGGCCGAGATACCGGCGCCGCAGAGGTCACGACCGAGTGTCTCGTAGCGACCACTGTGTTCGGCGAGGCCGTGGACGATGATCACGGCAGCGCGCGGTGAAGCGGACTCCCATGTCCGGTAGCGAAGCTGCTTGCCGCCGGTCGTGCGCAGCGCTCCTTCGCCGAGGTGCGACGCGTCCTGTCTCATGCGCCGGCTTCGCGGAGCAGTTCGAGCATGCAGGCAAGCGCGGCCTGCGCCGAGCGGTCGCGCACTTCGGCGCGCGAGCCCGGGACCGCAAGTCGACGGACCAGGCGCCGGCCGCGTAGACTCGCACCGATCCAGACGGTTCCGACAGGTTTCTCCGGGGTCCCGCCTGACGGGCCAGCGATCCCCGTGATGGAGAGCGCTGCATCTGCGCCGGTGCGGGACAGGACGCCGTCGAGCATCGCCCCGGTCACGGCCTCGCTCACCGCGCCGTGCGTGCGGATCATGGCCGGGTCCACGCCAAGGTATTCCGTCTTCGCCTCATTGCTGTAGCTCACGATGCCTGCGATGGTGTATTGCGATGCGCCCGGTGCATCCGTCAACCGTTTGGCGAGCAGCCCGCCCGTGCAACTCTCGGCGACCGCAAGCTTCAGCCCGCGCGCCTCGAGCAACCGCCCGACAATCACCGCCAGATCCTCACCATCCTCGCCGTAGACGTACGGTCCGAGCCGGTCACGGATGCCGCGTTCGATCGCTGCAATGGCCGCACTCGCCTCCGGCCCGGCAAGGTCACCCCAACTCGTGATGCGGAGATCGATGCCGTTGCCGACCGGCAGGAACGCAATGGTCAGCGGGTGCATCGTGGAAATGACATCTGCGATGCGCTCCGCGACCTCGGATTCCGGCAGACCGGTTGTGCGCAGCTCACGGTTGCGGACCGGCTGCCGATCGGTCCCGACCCGGTCCTGTAGAAAGTGCACGACCCAGGTATCCACCAGCCAGTGCACCTCGGCCGGCACGCCGGGCAGGAGGATACAGAGTCCGCGCCCGGGATCGTCGAGGACGAGTGCGGGCGCCGTTCCTCGTTCGTTGGCGACCAGCCGTGCTCCCCTCGGCACTTCTGCCTGTACTCGATTGATCTCGGGAAAGCGGCGGCCTCGTGAGCGGAATCGCTCGCGAATGACCTCGAGCCACGTCTCGTCGATCTCGAGCGGCCAACCGTAGAGGTCGGCCACGGCCGGGCGAGTCCGGTCATCCTGCGTGGGACCCAGCCCACCCGTCACGAGGACGACTCGTGTGCGGGCCAGGGCATCGCCGATCGCCTCGCGGATCCCGCCCGCATCGTCACCGACAATGGTCCGCCGAACCACGACGAAGCCCTCCGCTGCAAGGCGACGGCCGAGCCAGCTGCCATTGGTGTCGATGGTCTCGCCAAGGACGAGTTCGTCGCCGACCGCGACGAGTTCGACCAGCCCGGGCCTGCTCACGCCCGGCTCCGGCCCGGCCAGCGCCATTCGAGGAGATAGACCACCATGGACCATACCGTCAAGGCGAGTGCAATCGCGAGAGTGATGAGCAGGACAGCCCCGTGGAAGAAGGTCCAGAAGCTCCAGAAGCCGCCCGCCCACCCGTTCGCGACTGCCGCCGTCCGCAGCGCGAACCAGAGGATCGTGGTGCCGATGAAGATGTTCTGGAAGAGTGCCTTCATCTTGCCTGCCTTTCCGGCTGGAATCACCGTGCCTCGCCGTGCGGCGACTTGCCGGATCCCCGTGACCAGTGCTTCGCGTCCGAAGATCACCAGCACGATCCACAGCGGCAGCTCGCCGAGCAGCGGAATCGATGTTTCGTATTCGCCGCGTTGCGAAAGCAGGTAGAACGGCACAAACGTCGTCGCCAGCAGGAGCTTGTCGGCGATCGGATCGAACAACTTCCCGAAATCGGAGATCCAGCCGTGTTTGCGGGCGAGGTACCCATCCCACAGATCCGAGAACGCCGCAATCAGGAAGAGCAGCCACGCAGCGAAGCGCGCCGTGAAGGTCGGAACGAAAAGCAGGAGCAGGACGACTGGTGCGAGGACGATTCGACCGACCGTGATCAGGTTCGGGATGGTGCTCCGCTTCAGCACCTCGTCACCCTCAACTGAGGGACTTGAGAACCAACTTGCTGACCGCCCTCAGCGTATCGAAGACGCCCTTGCCGGAGACGGCGACTGCATCGTATTCCGGCAATGCCATCGGGTTGAGATGCGATCGCATCTCGTCGACCGGCACGGCGCTCGTCAGATCCCGCTTGTTGTACTGCACCACCATCGGGACTTCGCGCGGATCGTAACCGTAGTCGGCGAGGTTCTCGTACAGGTTCTCCATGGCGGCAATGTTCGCATCCATCCGTTCGGCCTGCGAGTCCGATACGAACACGAGTCCATCGACGCCCTTCAGGATGAGACGGCGGCTGGCATTGTAGTAGACCTGGCCGGGGACTGTGTACAGATGGAATCGCGTCTTGAAACCGCGAATCGAGCCGAGGTCGACGGGCAGAAAGTCGAAGAACAGCGTTCGCTCCTGCTCCGTCGCGAGCGAGATCATCTTGCCGCGCGTATCCGGATTGATCTTGCTGAAGATGTACTCGAGGTTCGTCGTCTTGCCACCGAGCCCAGGCCCATAATACACCAGCTTACAGTTGATCTCGCGGCTGGCGTAATTGATCATTGACATCGGCCACCCCGTCTATTCCGTGAACAGGCGGTCGATTTCACCCTCGACGTCCTCCGCCCACCCGACTTCCATTTGAACGACCGAGCCCGAAGGGCCGTGCTCGGCCATCTCGTTGAGAACGTGCGCCAGCTGCCGGGCTGCTGCCCGTGTGCGCAGCCGCACGAGCCCGAGCGTCGCACGGCGGTCGAAGAGTACCGCGAGAATCGCCCAACCCGCCACATCCGCAAGGTACATCGAGTGGCGGTCGCTGTGGTGGTAAAGCGAAGAGAACTCGGGCTCGCCGAGCAGTGCCGCGAGCTGGTCGCTGGCTGCGAAATCGGCGGCCGCGAGCGAGGCGAACGCGATCTGATCGAACCCGCCACTGTCGCCGACAATCGTCAGCAGGCGACCGGTCCGGTCAACGAGCACGGAACAGCGCGCATTCGTCTCTCGGAGAAGGTTTCGCAGGGCGGTGTCAATGTGCTCGAGGTCGGACGCGCCGATCGATGCAATGACGTCGGCACGCTTCATCCCGCGATCCCGGTCCGCGGTCCGTTCCTCTGGAGCTGCCGCTCCATTCGTGCCAGAATCTGCTGCGCGCGGCGGCGCAGCAGCGCACGCGGCTCCCACGATGCGTAGTCACGCAACAATTGCACGAGTTCGACCGAGCCGTTGAGTCCGCCGATGTAGCCGAGCGCGGCAAGCCTCTGCCGTGCGCTCGTGCTGAAGAGATCGCGACGATGCCGCGAGATCTGATCGCGAACAACAAGGGCCCCGACTCCCGCGACCGTCGCAAGTGCGAGAAGGATGAGTCCGGTCGTCCGGAATATGCGCCCTCGCCGCATCGCCGCTACCCGATCTCCCGTCGTCCGGCCAGTGCTTCCGCGATCGTGACCCCGTCCGCGTACTCGAGGTCACCGCCAACGGGCAAGCCGCGCGCCAGGCGCGTCACCCGTGCCCCCATCGGCCGTATCAATCTCTGAAGGTACAGTGCCGTCGCTTCTCCTTCAACGCTCGGATTCGTCGCTACAATGACTTCGCTGATCTCGCTTCCGTTTCGCATTCGGTCGAGCAGACGCGTCACATTCAACTCATCCGGACCGACACCTTCGAGCGGAGACAGTCGCCCGCCGAGCACGTGGTACAATCCACTGTAGCAGCCCGTTCGTTCGATGGCGCCGATGTCGGAGGCTTCCTCGACGACGCAGATCATGTGACGATCGCGTCGCGGACTCGCGCAGAACACGCACGGATCCTGGTCCGTGAGGTTGCCGCACTCGGCACATGCGTGGATTCGATCCGCCAGGTGAGCGAGCGCGTCCGCAAGCCGTTGGATATCGGCCTGCGGCCGTTTCAGCAGATGATACGTCAGTCGGAGAGCCGTCTTCTTGCCGATGCCCGGCAGGCGCGCAAATTCGCCGACCAGATCATCGATGGCGCTCACGGCATTCCGGGCAGACCGAAGGGGAGCGGAAGTCCGCCCGCCAGCTTCTTCAGCTCCTCCTCGTACATCTGCTGGGCTCGCTGCTGTGCTTCGCTGACCGCCGCCTGGACGAGATCCTCCAGCATTTCGACGTCCTCAGGATCGACAACGCTCCGATCGATCTTGATCGAGCGGACCCTGCCCCGTCCATCGGCGGTCACGGTCACCATGCCACCCCCGCTCGAGCACGTCACCGTGCGCGTTCCGAGTTCTGTCTGGAGCTCGGTGAGGCGGGCCTGGACCTGCTGGCCCATCTGGAAGAGCTGCTGGAGATTCGTCATGGGAGGATGTTCGCCAATTTGCAATGAATCTTGAAGATACGCGACGCCGTAAATCCGCCGCAAGCAGCGCCGGCCGACGCCGGTACCCGGCTCCTTCTACCCCGGGATCCCACGCGGTTTCCTCTCTCCGACCAGACCTCCGATCATGTTGTCAAGGGCCAATTTACGCACTGCTTCAGGTCACAGCCGCCAGGCATCTTCGACATGTTCGACTCGCGAACCGGCCGGCCCGCCGACCACCGCAATCGCATCGAACCGATAGCTGGCGCCGGGCCGCCCGTGGCGCGCGATCCAGTGTTTCGCGACCGCCGCAATCTCGCGCCGCTTCAGGGCCGTGATCGCTTCCAGGGGATGCCCGAACCGCGGGCCGCTCCGACCCTTCACTTCCAGGAACGCGATCACCCCGTCCCGTTCCGCGATCAGGTCGATTTCGCGGCGGCCGAAGCGGTAGTTGCGGGCGACGACGTGCCAGCCCTTCCTTTCCATGTACTCGGAGGCGAGGGCCTCGCAGGATCGACCGAATTCGTGGCTTTCCGCCATACCCGTACATCCGGCGGTCGATCGGGGCGAGGCAAGGGAGGGCGGGGTCAGCGCGAGCGTGCCGCGCAGGGGATCTCTGGATAGCCGGCACAGTCGACCGGGTGGCGGACGTTCACTCGAGCAACTCGAGGTCCCACTCCCTGACCGCGCGGCGCAGGACCGGATCCCCACTGGCGAGCCGGTCGAGCTGATCGCTGCGGATGCGCTCCGGCGTGAGACGCGACGCACTCGTCGGTTGCGCCTCCGTCAAGGACTCGGGCCCCGCTTCCACACGAATCTGCACTCCGCGGCCAAGTTCCTCGGAGAGCCCGTTTCTCAGCGCCTGCAACGCGACAGGATCTCTGTTGATGCGGTCCAGCGCGGGACCGCCCGGCATCTCGAGCACGATGTGATCGCCGTCTTCACGGAGACTTGCGGTGGCGAGCAGAATCCCCAGTCCCTGTGGCAAGGCGCCCGGGCGGCGGAGCAGACTGCGGAGTGCGGCGTCTGGCGAGGTGTGGACATGGCCCGATGTGCCGGATCCCGATGGCCGGGCCGCTCCCGGATTGTCGCGCCGCGCACCGGCCGGGCGTTGCGGCGGGGCCGCTTTCCTGGCCGGCGGTGACGACCCCGGAGGGGCGGAGCCCGGCGAGCCACGTGGCGATGCATCACCCGGTTCACGGCCGGAAAGCCCGGCGATCACATCCTCGATCGCAATGGTCCGTTCGAGATAGGCAAAACGAAGCAGCAACGCCTCGAGCATGGTGCGCGGGTTTGCGCTCTTGCGGAACCGGCCCTCGGCATCGAGTTCCGCGACGAGGGCGAGCATGCGCAGGAGATCGCCAGTCCCGAATTCTCCGGCCAATGCCGCAAGGCGAGGGCGCAGATCCTCGCGCATGTCTTCGGCGGCCGCTGCACCCTCGAAGCGCGTGACGAGAAGAGCGCGCAGCGCATCGGCCAGTCCGCGATAGAACTCGGTCAGGTCGTAGCCGTCATCAATGAGCTGTGCGACGAAGCGGAAGACGTCCGCATAGCGGCGGTCGGCGATGATCTCGAAGAGGTCGAGGTAGACCTCATCGCTCGCCAATCCGAGCATGCGCCGCACCGCCTCACCGGTAACGCGTGCATCCGAGAAACTCAACACCTGGTCCAGCAGCGACAGCGCGTCGCGCAGTCCGCCATCGGCCCGCCGCCCGATCGTGATCAGCGCATCATCGTCCGCTTCAATCGACTCGTGTTCGAGGACGCCGCGCAATCGGTCGACAATGGCGGCCACCGGAATACGCCGGAAATCGAAGCGCTGGCAGCGTGACAGGATCGGCGCCGCCTGCTGCTGGATCTTGTTGGGTTCCGTGGTCGCGAACACGAAGATCACGCGAGGCGGCGGTTCCTCGAGAATCTTGAGAAGCGCATTCCATGCTTCACGCGTCAGCATGTGCGCCTCATCGATGATGTAGACCTTGAAGCGGCGGTCACCGGTTGGCGCGTACATCGCGCGTTCGCGTAAATCGCGAGCATCATCGACACCGCGATTCGACGCCGCATCGATTTCCACGACGTCGAGCGATGTCTTGCCCGCCCAGATCCGCTCGCACGATTCACACGTCCCGCACGGCTCTCCGTCCTCGGATCGGTTGGGGCAGTTGAGCGCCATCGCAAGCACACGGGCCGCCGTGGTCTTGCCAACGCCACGAGGTCCGCAGAACAGATAGGCGTGCGCTGTTCTCCCGCGTGCGACCGCCGCCTTCAACGTATCGGAAACATGTTCCTGCATGGCCATGTCGCCGAAACGGCGAGGCCGGTAGGTCCGCGCGAGCGCGGTCCGGGTATCGCTCATGGAATCATCCGTGGGAGATGCGGGCGTGTGTTGCGCTCCGGTCGTGCGCAGTTTCCGTCACCTTACGGAAGCGGCGACACATGGGCAAGCGACGTTCTGGCAAAAGCAACGCCCCAGGAGTGCCACAGCGACGCTCACCGCACTTACCGCTGCTACCTGCGGGGTCCTGACGGAGTTCGTGAGCTTGCGCCCTGCGGTTCCTGGGGCTGAGGAACGGAACGTAGCAGGAATTGCGGCGCAGGTCAACCGCTCAGCGCGGCGCCGCGGCCATGCGTTCGTTGAGCGAAGCGGCGAGACGCCGGCCGATCGCTTCGGCGATGATCGAGACCTGGCGCACCAGCTCATCGAACTGCTCGGGGAAGAGGGACTGCACTCCGTCCGAGAGCGCGCGTTCCGGATCGGGATGAACTTCAATGAGCAGGCCGTCGGCGCCGGCAGCTACGGCGGCACGCGCCATCGGTGTAACCTTGGCGCGCACGCCGGTGCCGTGGCTCGGGTCGGCGATCATGGGCAGGTGCGAAAGCGAGTGAACGACCGGAATCGAGGTCAGGTCCAGCAGGTTGCGCGTATGCTCGTCGAAGCCGCGCACACCGCGTTCACACAGGATTACCTGTTCATTGCCTTCGGCAAGGATGTACTCGGCACTGAGCAGCAGCTCATTGATGGTCGCGGCAAGGCCACGCTTGAGGAGGATCGGCTTGCCCGTCCGGCCCGCTCGCCGCAACAACGGATAATTCTGCATGTTGCGGGCGCCAATCTGGATAATGTCAGCGTACTCGGCAACGACCTCGACCGTATCGGTCTCGAGCGCCTCGGTCACGATGGCGAGGCCGGATTCGGTGCGGGCGCGGGCGAGCAGCTTGAGGCCTTCGACGCCGAGGCCCTGAAACGCGTATGGCGAAGTGCGCGGCTTGAAGGCGCCGCCCCGAAGCACCGTGGCACCTGCTTCACGAAGGCGCAGCGCAATGCCGACGATCTGCGTTTCCGACTCGACCGAACACGGCCCGGCCATGAGCACGACATCGGTCCCGCCGATGCGTGTCCCGTTGCCCAGCTCGATGATCGTCGGTTCGGGGCGCCACTCGCGGGAAACCTGCTTGTAGGGCTGTGTTACGTGAATGATCTGGAGCACATCGGCCATGGCTTCGAGCCGCGTGCTGTCGACCTTGCCATCATTGCCGATGAGGCCGATGGCTGTCCGCTGCCTGCCCGGCATCGGACGTGCCTGGTAGCCCATCTCGCGGATGACTTCGACGACGCGCCGGACACTTTCCTCGGACGCGCCGTGCTTCATTACAACCAGCATCGTCTTTCTCGAAGCTCGTTCAGTCTGGCCGTTGCGGGCGTAACGTAGGGACGATTCCGAATGGTGTAAAGGAAGCGCGATTCAGGATCTGGCCGGAGCCGAAGACGCTCGCCCGAAATGCGCCGCAAAGGCATGGACGACCGCGGCCTGCTGGGTCTCCGTCAACTCCGGGTAGATCGGCAGCGCCAGGGCTTCGCGGGACGCGCGCTCGGACTGCGGAAAATCGCCCGGCCCATGACCGAGGTAGGCGAAGCATTCCTGGAGGTGGAGCGGCAGCGGGTAATAGATCTCGGTCCCGATACCACGCTCGGCGAGGGATTCCCTCACCGCGTCCCGGTCCGGGACGCGAACGACGAACTGGTTGTACACGTGTCCGGGCGAGTCGGCCGGCAGACCGATCACATCGAGCAGGTTCGCATCCGCGAAGAGGCCACGATAGCGATCCGCGTTTCTGCGCCGTGCGGCAGCCCACGCATCGAGGTGGCGCAGTTTGACGCGCAGCACTGCCGCCTGAAGCGCGTCGATGCGAAAATTGCCACCGACTTCCCGGTGGTAGTACTTCGGATCCATGCCATGAACGCGCAGGATCTCGATACGTCGGGCGAGCGTCGCATCGCGTACGGTGACGAGGCCGGCATCGCCGAACCCACCGAGATTCTTGGTCGGGAAGAACGAAAAACAGCCGATGTCGCCGATCGAACCGGCGCGTCTCAGTTGCTCGTCGTGCGAGCCGATCGCCTGCGCCGCATCCTCGATCACGGCGATGCGATTCTCGCCAGCCGCATCGCACAGCGGCCCGACATCCGCCATGCGACCGTACAGATGAACAGGCAGAAGCGCACGCGTCCGCACAGTCATCGCCGCGATCGCCTTCGCCGCATCCATGTTGAACGAGTCGGGCTCGATGTCGGCGAAGACGGGCCGCGCTCCGATCCGATGGATCACGCCAGCCGTCGCGAAAAACGAAAAGGGCGATGTGATGATCTCATCATCTCGCCCGATGTCGAGCGCCATGAGCGCGACCAGCAAGGCATCGGTACCGGACGATACTCCGATGGCGTGGGGCACACGTGTGTACCGGGCGATCTCATCCTCGAAGGCGCGCACCTCGGGGCCGAGGATGAAGTGCTGGGATTCGACGACACGCTCGATCGCCGCCTGCACCTCGGCCCGGATCGTGGCATACTGCCCGCGCAGATCCAGAAGCGGCACGTTCATTCGGTGACGATCTCCCTCGCCCAGTCGCGGTTCCGTTCGTACCATGCGACCGATTCGCGCACACCATCGGCAAACGACGTGCGAGGCTCCCAGTTCAGCAGCCGGCGCGCCTTGCCGATGTTCGCCCACGTCGCGGTCACGTCTGCCGGGTGGCGCGGGCGGTGGTCGAGTTGCGCCTTTTTGCCAGTGTATTCCTCGACCAGTCGGACCAGCTCCATCAGCACAATCGGCCGGTCTGAGCCGAGATTGATGATCTCGTAGCCGGCCGGTGCGAGCGCTGCAATGGTACCGCGTGCAACGTCGTCGACATACGTAAAATCGCGTTCCTGCTGGCCATCGCCGAACACCAGCACGGGCTTGCCTTCGGCAATCCATTGTACGAAGCGAAACAGGCTCATGTCCGGCCTGCCGGCCGGCCCGTACACCGTAAAGAAACGCAGGATCGTGACGTCGATGCCGTGCAGATAATGGTACGTGTAGGCGATGGTTTCAGCGGCCTTCTTCGATGCCGCGTACGGCGACAGCGGCCGGTCGGTATCCGCGTCCTCGGCATACGGCCGCGGATTGTGTGTGCCGTACAGACTCGATGTCGACGCCAGCACGAACTTGCCGATGCCATTCCGGATGCAAGCCTCGAGCAGATTCAGTGTGCCGGTGGCGTTCGCATCGTAATACACCCATGGATTCTCGACGGACTGACGCACGCCGGCTCGCGCGGCGAGGTTTATGACCGCATCGAAACGCGGAGCCGCATGCTCACGAAACAGCCGCTCGACCGCGCTGCGCTCTGCAATATCCTCTCGTATGAACGAGAAGTTTGGTCTTCGTTCGAGGAGTTCGAGCCGGAACGTCTTCAGGCGAACGTCGTAGGCCTCGTTCATGTTGTCCACACCGATGACGGTGTCCCCGCGCTCGAGCAGCAGCTCGGTCACGTGCGACCCGATGAAACCGGCGCTGCCGGTTACCAGATAGCGAGCCATACGTCTCCAGGGCGTTCGATGCTGCGCATGGGGTTCATTGGGGCAGGTGCAGCATTCGTCGATATTGCGTCTTGCCTCCCGCGATCAAGCGCAGCAGATAGAGGCCGCGTGGCAGGGCACGGCCGTTGCCATCGCGGCCATCCCATGATGTCTGAACGCACGGATCTCCGGGGTCGGTCGTCCCGCCACGACCGTAGATGCCGGGTTCGAGCGTGATCGTGCCACAGCTCGGATCGGCGGGAATCAGGCTGCGCACCAGGCGGCCACGCAGATCCAGAACGACGAGACTTACGCTGGACGTGTCGGCCAGATCGAACCACACGTTCGTGTCGAATGCGCCGAGGTCTGCACGCGGAAATGGATTCGGGAAGTTCTGGTAGAGCAGAGTCACGGGCGGGTTCGCCTCGCTCGTGACCACAAACGCCGCCACACTCGCAATGGTGTCCACGCCGCCGAGCCGTGCGTGCGCGATGACCCGCCACCGGTACGCCGTATTCGGCACGAGTGGCTGGGCCACGCGCACGCTCGATCCCGTCACGTTGCGAAGCGTCGGCTGGACCGGTAACCCCGTTTCGTTGGAGAGCACTTCGACATCATAGGTCAACGGCCCGATCGGAGGCGGTGCAGCGAGCGGCGCCCACGAAAGGACCGGCCGCTCATCATCCACGAACGTGGGTTGATCGCCGGCCGGTGCGACAAGGCGAACCCAGCGAGGCACACGGAACGGCGGACCGGCCGGGCTCGTCGTCGTGATGCCGAGTGCAGCCGTCGCGATAATTCGCCAGTACGCATTCGCCGTCGGCTTCAGCGCCCGCGTTGCAGTGAGGGAGAATGCATCACGCGCAGTGTCGGTGTACAGGATGTTCCCGAAAAGGGAGTCGCTCGCTACCTCGAGCCGGTACAGCACGGGGCGCATGATGGTCTGAACCGCAGACGCGCGCCAGTTGAACGTGGGCGCGATGGTCGTCACGGCGCCCTGAAGATCGATCGTCGCGACGTTCGTCGGGGCAAGCCCATCCGGAAACAGGATCGCGCCCGCAATATTCGGCACGCCCGCGCCGCGTGCATTGTCTGGCGAGAACGGATGCGTCGCGGACAGCCGGATCGCGCGCAGAATCGCAGCGGAACTGAGGTTCGGCCACGCCTGCATCACCATTGCCGCACCGGCCGTGACGAGAGCGGTCGAGTAACTGGTCCCCTGAAGCGAGATCTCGTAGCCGACCAGGGACAGCGAAGTTGCTGCGGTCAGCTGCACGCCGCGCGCTGCGACATCGGGCTTGATGCGACCATCCGAAGTCGGTCCTCGCCCGGAGAACGGAGCTATCTGGCCGGCAACATCGACGGCACCTACGGCGAACACACTGTCGCCGTCCGCGGGTGAGGCGAGCGAGCGGGGGGCCGGGCCATTGTTGCCCATCGCGGTGATGAACAGGACGCCCCGGCGCGCGGCCTCGTCCGCCATGCGCGTCGTGATCGTACTGTCTCCGTTCAGCGCCGCGTAGGGGATGGCCTGCTGATCAGTGAACGTGCGGAACACTGATGACGTCGAGATGATCCTCGCATCGAGCGAATCCGCCCATTCGATGGCAGCGACCCAGCGATCCTCGTCTGCCTGCGTATCACCTGGCTCGAGATCGACCTTGGCGAGGATGAACTGCGCATCGTACGCGGGGCCCACCATCTGACCCGGCCGGAACGCCCCGATCAACGACCACACCTGCGTTCCGTGCCTCGCCTGGTCAGCCGACGACGAGTCACCCGGCTCGTTGTAGACGACGGCATCACCATTGATGAAATCGCGCGCCGCAAGGACACGCCGGCCGTCGAATGCTTCGTGGCGGGTCTCGAAGCCCGTATCCAGAATTGCGATGCGGATGTTCTCGCCGCGGAACCCGAACGCCTGTGCACTCGGCACGCCGAGATCTCGAATCGCCTTCCAGTTCGGACCATAGAAGGTGCTGTCCGGCGCCTGCTGGGCGGACGCGCCCCGAGCACCCGTCCGTCGAGCGATGACTGGCGGGTGCACCGCAGCCCTGGCGGCCGACGCTCGTTGCAGCGTCGCAACGGGCTGGACTGCGCTGACGAACGGTAGCGCACGCAGCCTGGCCAGCGTGCTCGCGTCGGCATTGACGCTGACCGCACGCAACCAGCGACTCGCCACGCGAATCGTGGCACCAGCAGCCTCGATGCGGTCCATCAGGTGTGGCGGGATCGGTCGATCGTTGTCGAGCGGTGCGAGCCCGAGACGTCTGCGGCTGGCCATCGCACCAGACCCGATGGCGGGCAGGGCGGCGGATCGAGCCGAATCCTGATCCAGAAACAACCAGACAGTGCGCCGTCGATCGGACTCAACGGTCCCCGTCAGCATGGCGCCGGCGAGCGCGGTCGCCAGACCGACGGCGGCCAGCCAGATCCGCATCACGACTCGACCGGCGCCGCCCCGGCCAGCACCTCATCCAGGTGCACGCCCACGATCGAACTGATGCCCGGTTCCTCCATGGTCACGCCGTACAGCCAGTCGGCGGATTCCATGGTGCGCGGATTGTGCGTGATGACAATGAACTGCGTCGATGCCTTGAACTGGTCCAGCATCTGGATGAAGCGGCCGATGTTCGCATCGTCCAGCGGCGCATCGACTTCATCGAGAACGCAGAACGGGCTCGGTTTGACAAGGTAGATCGCGAACAGGAGCGCCAGCGCCGTGAGTGCGCGCTCTCCGCCGCTCAGCAGGTGAATGCGTTGCGTTCGCTTGCCGCGCGGCGAGGCGATGATATCGATGGGCGTTTCGAGTGGGTCCTCCGGATCCTCCATGCGGATGTCGCACTCGCCGCCCTCGAACAGGGTCTGGAACGTGTGATGGAATCGCTCACGGATCTGCTCGAAGGTGTCGTGGAACAGCTCGCGTGCGGTCTTGTTGATCTGGCGGATCGCCGATTGCAGGTCGTCTCTCGCCTTCACGAGGTCGTCCCGTTGCGCGTGCAGGAACTCGAGCCGCTCGCTCTCTTCGGTGTGTTCCTCCACGGCGAGCATGTTGATCGGTCCGAGGCGCTCGATGTCGGCGGCAACGGCCTCGAGTTCGGCGCGTAGAACGTCGGTATCGCCTTCGACCGGTTCGGTCTCTTCGATGAGCTTCTCGTACGGGCGGCCCCACTCGGCCTCGAGACGCTCGCGCACACTGCGTTCCGCCGACGCGGCTTCAGCCCGTTGCAATTCGAGCCTGTGCCGTACCTCGCTGCGCTCGTCCGAGGCCTTGCGCATCTCGCGCGCCTGCACTTCCAGTGCGGCGATGGCCTCGGTTTCATCGGCAAGACGCTGGTCAGCGGCGCGGACCTCGATGCCGAGCCCGTCTCGCTGCTCGAAAAGTCGTTCGAGGTCGGCGCCAGCGTGGGTCCGCGTCGTTTCGATCTGGTCGAGCGTATTCCTGTGTTCGGTTTCCTCTGCGTCGAGGGATATCAACCGTTGTTGCATGCGGTCGATCTCCTCGGTCGAGGTCGCGATTCGCCGTTCGAGCGCGAGCAGCGCACCTTCGGCGCGAGCG
Organism: Longimicrobiales bacterium; assembly: GCA_050732695.1. Lineage (GTDB taxonomy): Bacteria > Gemmatimonadota > Gemmatimonadetes > Longimicrobiales > RSA9 > JBFFZF01. Next base: position 62,448 of record JBOHRL010000052.1, read on the forward strand.
TGCGAGACGCGCGTTTCGGCTTCCTCATCGCGAACGGCCTCCCACGCCGCCTCATGCTCCGCGAGCCCGCCCGTCTCGCTCTGCCAGCTCAGGCGGTGCTCCTTCAACCTCGCCTCGACGTGGACGTGGCGTTCGTGTGCATGCGATGCTTCCTGCTGACCCTGCTGCCGCATGCGCTCGAGTTCGTCCTGGCGACGCGTGATTTCGGCGAGCGCTCGTTCCGCACGCCCTCGCTGCTGGCCGCGCGTGCTCTCGTCCGACTCCGCGCGCCGCAGTTCGAGCTCGACTTCGTTCACGGTTGCGAGCAGATCGCGAATCGCCGTTTCGGCTTCGGAGACGCGAGCGCTGGCTTCTGCACGATCGGCGGACCGCGCGTCGACGTTGCGGCTCGCCTGCTCTGCTTCGGCGCGCAGCGCGACAAGCCGCTCGTGCCGTCCAACCAGCATCGGTTCGCTGGGCGTGTCGCCGGCGAATTCGAGGACTTCGATCAGTGCTTCGAGACGGGGAAATGCGTGGCGTGGCAGAAGCGCAATCGTGCCTTTGTCGGCCTGGTGCCGCGCGATCCACGCGCGAATCCGGGAGGGCGTCTCCGCGTCGTCGACAACGAGCGCTTGAAGCAGCGAGCCGAGCGCGGCCTCGAGCGCGGCGCCGCGTGCAGCCGGCAGATGGATCAGGTCCGCGACCGGGCCGACGAGACCCTGCAATTCGGCGCGGGCTGCCAGCGTCGCCGCGACCGGCGGCGCAAAGCCATGGTAGTCGCGCTCCAATCGTTCGAGCGCTTCGACACGGGCCGCGAGTCGGCTCGCGACCTCTTCCGCTGACGTGAGTGCACGCTTGGCTTCGTTTTCGGCTTCGGTCCGCGTTTCGAGGCGAGAATCGAGGGTCTGGCGCTGTGCGACGAGGTCATCGCGACGCGCGATCAGAGTGCGCGCGTGCCCCGCGAAGAGGTCACCCTGTTCGTCGAGGCGCCGGGTTTCCGCCTCGAGTTCGCGTTCTTCTTCGACCAGCTTTGCGATCCGTTCGATTGCCTCGGCCGCTCGTGCTTCGCCTCGGGCCGTTTCCGCCTCGAGCGCGGCGAGTTCACGCGCCAGCCCGGTCTCGCGGGTGCGCGCCTCTTCATCGGCCCGCCGCACCCGCGTGACTTCCTGCCGCAGGACAGCATTCCGTTCCTGGACTTCGGACACGCGGACACCGAGCGATTCGACGACCGACTTCTGGCCGCCGTGCTCGACATCGAGGGACGCGGCTTCCGAGCGTTGTGCGGCCTGCCGCTCGTTCACCTCGTCGCGCTCGGTCGCGATCTGGACAAGCCGCCGTTCCGAGTGCGTGCGACGCTCCTCGGCGACGGCGAGTTCGCGTTCGCGATCCGCGATGCGGCGGCCGATGTCATCGAGCCGGGTTGCGATCGCATTGCGCGCGCGGGTCAGCTCGGCGGACTCGAGCCGCCGCCGTTCGAGCTCCGATTCGGCGGTCGTGAGTGCCGCGCGCGCGCTCGGGTCATCGCGTTCGAGCGAATCCAGCCGTGCCGCCGTTACCGCGAGTGTTTCGCGCACAGCAGCGAGTTCGCGAAGCGAAACGGAGACCTCGAGCGCGAGTCGGCGAGCGCGCATCTCCGAGTAACGTTGCGCACGCCCGCGCTGTCGGGCCAGACTGCGCACCTTGGTCTCAACTTCACCGACCAGGTCCTCAAGCCGGGCCAGATCGGCCGCCGCCGCCTCGAGTCGCCGCTGCGCCGACTTGCGCCGGTCCTTGTAACGGCCGATGCCCGCCGCTTCCTCGAAGAGATGACGTCGTTCTTCCGCGCGATCCGAAAGAATCGCATCGACCATTCCCTGCTCGATCACGGTGTAGGCGTTCGCGCCGAGTCCGGTGTCGCGGCACAGGTCGAGGATGTCCCGCAGCCGTGTGGGCTGCCGGTTCAATTGATAGTCGCTGCCACCCTCACGGAACACGACGCGCCGGATCTCGACCTCCCGTTGTGGCACGGGAAGGCGGCCTTCCTCGTTCGAGAACGAGAGCGAGACTTCCGCCCGATTCAGAGGACGGCGAATCGTCGTGCCCTGGAAGATGGCTTCTTCCATTTTGGAGCCGCGGATCGCGCTCGGCCGCTGTTCGCCGAGGACCCAACGGATCGCATCACTGATGTTCGACTTGCCGCAACCGTTCGGCCCGACAATGGCCGTCACGCCTTCGTGAAAATGCAGCTCCGTCCTGTCGGCAAACGACTTGAAGCCCTGGAGGCTGAGACTCTTGAGTCTCATGTGCCAACCTGACCGATCCGTACCACCAGCGTGTCGGGCACGCCAGCATTGCGCAGAATGCCGCGCATGGCTTCGGCCTCCGATGGCCGGTTGTACGCCCCCGCATACAGGTGGTAGCGCAGAGGACCCCTCGTGTACGGTACTTCGACAACGTAGCTCGGCACGCCCGACTCCCTCAGTTCATTCCTTCGTGCATCGGCGTCCACGCGGACATCATAGGCCCCGATCAGGAACGCCAGTGGCGTCTCCCGCACATCACCTTCCGATACTGCCGTCTTCGCACCGCTCACGACCAGTGCCTGCATGAGGGCTGCTGCGCTCGCACTATCCGCGAGCGGGCCAGCCAGAACGCGATAGTACGTCGCACCATCCAGACGAAACGGCGCGATGTAGAACGCCGACTGCTGATAGGCCGCCGCAAGCGAGTCCGCGCGCTGCACCGCCCTGGCCAACTGATCGTGCGATTCGATTGCGACCGAGTACGTGAGCGGCCGCCCGCGTGGCTCCTCTGTCGCATCTGGATTCACTGCGGTACCTGGCGAATCCGGGTCGGCCCGCGAAGCAAGGTAACGCCGTCCGAAGAGAGCGCCCGCGATCAGCACCGTTAGAACCGCGAGCGCAAGAAGGCCGATCGGCCAGCGCGCGTCCCGGCCGGGCGGCGAGCGGCGGGCCGGCATCGTGTCGGGTGCAGGCAAGGATTCGAGCGTCGTTTCTGCAACGGCCACGTGACCAGCGGCTCGTGCTGCTCGCGCACTCGCCCGGCTCTGCCGGCCACGCACATCTTCGATCATCGCGCGCAACACTGGATCCGCCTCAGGCCTCACGTCAACGTGCGACACGACCGGCCCGGCCTCGAGCGGGCGCTCCGGCGTCGAGAAAGAAACCGTGTCTGCAATCGGCTCGACCAGGACTGGCGTTGCAGTGACGAACTCCGGTTCCGGTTCGAGCACGGACCGATTCTCGCTCGATGGCTGGACCGGCGCAGCAGATGGTGACGCAGGACTGAGAATCGCGCGCAGCAGGATGTTCTCGGGCAACTTCGCGACGGTGGCGGCAGCCTGGTTCTCTGCGCACAGCACGATCACGGTGCGAATGCGGTCGGCGATGAATTCTGCGCCTGCCGCATCGGCTGCGAGATAACCCAGCCACGTGCCGCCGCTCGCTTCGAAGTCAGCAAGCACGCGAGACCAACCCGGATCGAGCAGGATCTCCGCCGGATCCGGTGCAAACGCACCGGGTGGGATCAAATTGAAGTTTTCACCGGCCGGCCGCGTCGCGACGCGTTCCAGTGATGAACCGAAGAGCACGACATCTGCGACACCTTCGACATTGACTTCGCCGAACAGCGCGTGCAGCGTGGCGACCTCGAAGTCGAGATCGGCCAGCACGACCGGACGTCCGTCTTCGGCGAGCGCTCGTGCGACGGCTGCCGCCGTGCGGCCTGCCCAGTCTGAACGCTGCTCGCTGCCACCACTCACGAGCAGCATCGCGGCCGGCGCCGTCGCAAGGTCGAGGCGTGCCTTCAATTCATGCGACGCGGTGCCGCCTTCCGGATCGAACGGCACCGCGTCGGGCCAGAGACCCAAACTCATCGATGTTGACGTTCTGGCTTCGTGATGGCCATCAGGCTCCTCGGCCGGGAAGGCCGTAATGTAAGGTTCACCCGCGCGCGGCAAAAGGGAACGCGCCCTCCGCCGAACCGACGAAGGGCGCGCGTTGCACTGCCGTCGTGCAATCGTCAGAACGACGGTCCGAAGGAGACCGAAAAGATCCCGTCGCGGTCCGGCCGATTCAGCGGGAACGCATAATCCAGGCGAAGAATCGTATAGAACACATTGATGCGCAGACCGAGTCCGTAGCTGAACAGGGGCTCGCGATACAGGTACGGATCCTGTCCGGGTTTACGATCCCACACCACGGTCACGGGCAGTCCTTCCGCGCACTGATCGGTCGTCGAGAGATCGGTCACGGCGCAGACTTCGTGATCCCAAGCGACGCCGCCATCGACGAATGCAACGGCATCGACGGGCGGAAAATTCCCGAGAAACCCGATCTGCAATTCCTTGATGACCGGGACTCTCGCTTCGAGGTTCAGGAATGCGGCGGACGACCCGATCAGCTGGTCGCGAACCGGACAGCGCGACAGCGATGGCTCATCATTGTAGTGCCGGCTGTCCACGCATTCCGGACTTTCGAGTTCGAAGGAGCCGCCATCGTAGCCACGCATGAAGTAGGGTCCGCCCCAGTACAGCGAGAAGCGGTCCGCCCCTTCGCCGAATCGCGTCAGGCCGACGATGCGCGACGCGATCACGACCGACTGCGCGATGTTCCAGTAGTTGCGGAAGTCGACGAGTGCTTCCGAGAACGCGAGGCTGCCGAGCGTTTGCGAGAACTGCAAGCGATAGCGACGCCCGTAGATAGGACCCGTCCACCCGAACAACGAATTGTCGAAGACCAGCGCGGCAAGGGGCTGAACATAGCCGAAACTGCCGATGCGGTCATCCTGCTGAAGCGGCTCGCCGGTCACCCGATCGTAGCCGCGATACAGAACATCGCTCTTGTAATGCACCCCGCTCACACCCAACTCGAACCGCTGGAACGTACTGAAGGGGTAGCTGATGGAAAGCTGCGCACTGCGGATTACGTCGCGCACGAACACGTTGGTGAGCGCGTCCCGCGGCTGGCCATCGATTTCGAGCGTCGCGTACTGTGCTCCGAAGTAGCGGTACAGCGGTGTCTGTGCCACGGCAACACCGAGATTCGCACGCGTCTTCAGGAAGCTGTAGCCGGCGTAGATGCTCGCGTCCGAGAGCGAGCCATTGAGATTCGCGGCCGCCAGGATGTTGTGATTCCCGAGCATGTCCGAGAGTGCGATGTAACTCCCGCCGTACAGCCCGTTGCCGTAGTAACCGCCCACCTGTGCCCCAATGGTCGGACGACCAATGATGTCGGGTGTGAATTTGACTTTGTAGTCCGCGAATTCGAAGGCCGCCGTGTCCGGCAGTGCGAGCGCCGCACTGTCCAGCAGTGCCATGACCGAGACCGGCGCTGCGGTCACTTCCGTCGCAGCGGACCGTTCATCGCTGGGCCGGAACGTCGTACCACTGCGATACCACGATCCATTGAAGGCCGCGGCGCGCGCGGCGCGCTCCCCATTGGCGGGCCGGACGCCCAGTGGCGGAACCTCGACCTCGGGCGTGACTGGCTGGGGCGAGTCCGGCCGGCTCGTCGCAACCACCGGACGCCGCTCGACCGGCAGGCGGGGAAGCGAGCGCGGATCGTCCACAAGGTACAGGTTGTAGCCGGCCTGCTCGAAATACACGAACACCAGACGATCACTCTTCGACCACGACAGGACCGGACTCAGCGGGCCGATCCCGATCACACCCGAAAGGACCTCACTGATGCGCGAAAGTTGGCGAGCCTGCACATCGTACAGATAGAGATCGTTCGTGCCCGTGCGATCGTTCACCCAGATGAGCTGTCTGCCATCCGGCGACCATACGGGATTGACGTTCTTGCCTTCTTCCTGGTGCGGCAACGCCTCGATACGACCATTGTCGAGCGAGAAAAGGGCGACGCGATAATTTCCGTAGCGCAGCTCTTCGAGGTCGGTCTCCGGGCTGCGATCGGTGGTGAACGCGATCGTCCTGCCATCCGGAGACCATGCCGGCAGAAGGTCCGCATAAGCATCGTTCGTCAATCGCTCGAGCTGGCCTTCCAGGTCGGTGATGAACAGGTCGGACAGACCACCATCCATGCCCGTGAACACGATGTGCTTGCCGTCCGGCGACCAGCTCGGGTTCGAAACGCCGCTCAGGTCGAAACCGAGCTTCCGGAAGACTCGCTTGCGCCGCAGATCATACAGGTACAGCGCATCACGCCCGCCCGTCTGGGCCGCGAACGCCACGTACTCCCCGTCCGGCGAGAAGGCAGCGCTCGAATTCATGTAGCGCAGCGATTCGAAGTCTCCGCTTCTCGCCGATTCGACCAACTTGCGCTCGACTTCGCCGGTCTCGGCATCGGTCAGGAAAAGATCGAACGAGAAGCCGTCCCTCTGCGACAGCATGACCAACTGCGAACCGTCTGGCGAGATCGCCGGTGCAATGTACCACGGATCCTCCAGCCTGGCGTGCGACGTGAGACGCCGCGCGAACGACGCAGGCGGCTTGTACTCCGCAACCTGCGGCAGGTACTGCATGCGTACGGCCGCGCTCCATTCTGCACTCAGCTCATCGAGCGAGACGCCGAGCGTCGAGGCGAACGCCCGCTCGATCCCCACACGCGGCGCCTTCTGCAACAGGATGCCGACGACCTCATCGCCCCAGCGCGAGCCAATGTACGCCCATAACGATTGACCGAAACGATACGACAGATAGTCATCCCGGTACGTCATCTCTTCGATCGATCGCAGATAGCCGGCCAGCACCGCGTCTCGCAACCAGCTCTGCGTGTGCGCGTCGATCATGCCGATCGAAAGGTACTCCGCCATGCCCTCCATGAACCACAGCGGCAGCCGGGCGAGGAACGGATTCGTGTCCGTCATCACGCCGCGGCGGAAAATCACATCGTACTGGAAGCCATGTACCAGTTCGTGCGTCATCACGTGATCGAAGTCCGCATACGATCCGGTGAACGGCAGGATCATGCGGCTCTTCAACGCTTCGGTCACGCCGCCCGTGCTCTCGTCAATGAAGCTGGGCAGCGCATTCGTCTGCTGGAAATCACTGTGCGATGCGTAGACAATGAGCGGTTTGCGGTCGCGGAACTCATGTTGCAGCACACGCGACAGACGCCCGTACGATCGTTCGACCATGCGTGCAGCATCCAGAGCAGCCGCCCGCTCGCGGGGATAGTAGTAGATGTCGAAATGTTCCGTCTTGATGACTTCGAAATCGAACGAGCGGTACTGGACCTTGTTGCGGCCGAAATACTGTGCGTGGACTGTCGCTGGCGAGGCGACCAGCAGTGCAAGAATGATGGCGCTCAGACTGCGCGCATGCATGACACCCCCGATGCGATCGTACTTCTGGCCCTGAATCGGGTCGAACCGATCAACCGACCTGCGCCGCGCCCTCTTCCGCAGCTTCCTCAGGCGCGTACGACGGTGCGTCACCCCACAGGCGCTCGAGCTGGTAGAACGCGCGGGCCGCGGGATGAAACACGTGAACGACGAAATCGATGAAGTCGATCAGGACCCAGCGGCCGCCGCGCATCCCTTCGACGTGGCCCGGCCGGGCCGCTTTCGCCTTCATCGACTCGATGATGTGCTCCGCAATCGACCGGACGTGGCTGTCCGACGTGCCGGTGACGAGGAGGAAAAAATCCGTCGCATTCGAGATTCCACGCAGATCGAGAACGAGGAGATCCCTGCCCTTGCGGTCCAGGGCTGCCTCGATCGCCCCTTGAAGGTCGTCCGGGCGTGCGCCCCGTGGCCCGCGCTTCTTCAGCCCAGCCACGGATGGGCCCTGCGTCTGCGTACCGCGACGGATGTCATCTGCTCCTGTTAACAGTGCTACCAGAAGTGTCGCCATCCCCGCGATCTCCGGCAAGGTGCGACGCGTGCGGCTCCGCCCGCAAGATGAACGAACGGCGGCCATCCACCGAAGACAGCCGCCGCCCGCTCCCTCCAATCGCGCCCGCTACTCCGCCTTGATCACCCAGACCTTGATCTCCGGGCGGACTTCATGGTGCAGCCGCAGTGTGACCGTGTAAACGCCCAGCGTCCTGATCGGCTCGTCCAGCTCGATCTGCCGCCGGTCCACCGTGAAATCGACGCCCTGCTCGTTCACGCGATCCGCAATGTCGGCCGGTGTGATCGAACCGAACAACTTCGATTCCTCACCTGCCTTCGCATGGAAGGTCAGCGACATCCCATCCAGCTGTGAGGCCCGCCGCCTTGCCTCGAGATAATCCCGTTTCGCGCGCTGCTCGTCACGCCGCTTTTCCGCTTCCAGCTGGCGCACGTTTGCCGCCGTCGCCTCGTACGCAAGGCCTCGCGGCAACAGGAAGTTGCGCGCATAGCCCGGTTTCACCGTCACGACTTCGCCGGCAGCGCCGAGCGTTTTCATGCCCTCTCGCAGAATCACTTTCACGTTCTTCATCGCGTCGTCTCCGTCATGGTCCGGCATCTTCTTCCGCGTGCCGTCGCGAGCGGATGTCCAGCCACGTATCACTCAGCCCTACGATCAACGCTGGCACGAGAACCAGCGGCAGCAATAACAGCCCGAGCACACCAAGGATCAGCCAGCCGACGACACCGGGCATCCCGTGCAGGAAAACGAGCACAGCCGCGCCACGCAACGCGTACAACATGGCCATCAGGGCCACCAGATTCGAACCCGCTCTGGCCGCCAGTTCGCCCGCGGGCACGAGGCGCAGCACGATCCCGCCGATCAGTACCCAGACCAGCGCGTCCGGGAATCGAAACTGGGCCAGATCCGCCAGCGGCGAGGCGTCGCGGGCCGACAACCGCCGGTATACCCACCACCCGACCGCCAGTGCAGCAAGCGTCGCCAGAACGAGGAGCGCCGGCTGCAACAGCGTGGTCACCTCCGTTCGCTGGCGCAGCGCTTCCGCCACTTCCGACCCGATCCCGAATCGATCACCAAGCGCCCGCGCCGCCGAGTCCGCAACCTCCGTGCGGTCTCGCACCAACCCGTCCAGCCCCGCGAAACTGCCCGGTCGGAATGCCAGCAGGGCGCCGCTCGTCGCGGCGGCACCACCCACCGCGATCAGCCCCCGCGCCACAAAGCCCGGCCGTTCCAGGATCACGGCGGCAATCACGAACCATGCGCCTGCCACCAGCGCCCAGCCGCGCGTGAAGTTCGCGATCGGATCGGCCGGCCCCGTGACGAGCAACGCCACCAGTCCGGCTACACCACCCACAATCGCCGCAGGCCGGCGAGGCGGCAGCGCGACCATCATCAGCGCCATCGGCAGGAAGACCAGCAGCGTCGCCGGGACGACTGACAGTACCGTCGCTGTGACCGCCAGCGCCGCGACCCGACCCCAGCCGGGTCCGACCTGTCTCACCTCAGCCGCCGAACCTCCCGAGATACGGCACGAGCGCGAGGTACCGCGCCCGCTTGATCGCCGTACCGACCTGCCTCTGGTGCCGCGCGCACATCCCCGTCATCCGACGCGGCAGGATCTTGCCCTGCTCCGTCATCATTCGCGACACCGTCTTCTCATCCTTGTAGTTGATCTGCCGGATCCCTGACTCACACAGCGGGCACGCCTTCGCTCCTCGCCGCATCTCAGTCCTCCCCCTCATCCTCGTCATCGCTCTCGCGCCGTTCCCGCGTCGCGATCGACATCGGCGCCGTCGGCTCGCCTTCGTGCTGCACCACCAGGTAGCGCAGCAGCTCTTCGTCCAGCTTCAGCAAGCGCTCGTACTCAGGCAGCGACGTCGGGTTCGCCTGGAACTGGGTGACGACGTAGTAACCGCCCGTGCGTTTCTTGATGGGGAACGCGAGCTGCCGCCGGCCCCAGTGCTCCAAGGCCGTGACGACGCCTGCACCCTGCGTTGCGAGCTGGCTGTGGAACCGTTCGAGCTTCTCGTTGACGCGCTCTTCGGGGATCTGCGTATCGAAGATGTAGACGACCTCGTAGTCCTTCATCGAGCCTCCCATGGTCTGGTCGGCCCCGGCCGAAGTGGCGGGGCAGGAGTCGAGCCTGGAAGTATAGCAGCCCGCCCGTTCGACTGGAAGAGCGAGAAACGAAAGGTAGCGCGATCAAACAGCGAAATGGCGGAACCGCCTCTCCGCAGCAAGCTTCCGCCGCTACTTCGATTCGCGAGTGCGTAAGTCCACGGAGGATCCTAAGCCAGGCCGGGCCACCGCCCCTGAACGGGGTGGCGGCCGCTGCCGCTCTCCCCCGGGCGGTCATCGGAATGTACCGTTCAATGACGCGGCAACGGTGGTGGAAGCTTCAACGCCACAGTGCGAAGGAGCCACGAGGCCGCCAGGGCGGAGCAACCGATGATCGATGACCTCCTGAATCGCTCGTTCGTTCTCGCGCAGGCCGACCGTATCCGGAGACACCTCGAGCAGGGGCCGCCGGAAGTCAGTGGCCGCAGAGGTGCGCGCCCGGCGAGCGAGCATCGCGAGATCGAAGACGATGACCGCCGTACCGCGATCGAGATGTTGTCGACTTCGCTTTCGGCGGAGGAACGTCGGTCCAGCGGCCAGCGAGGCTTCGAGGCGCCACCACCCAGGACGAGGGGACGCGCGGCGCCCGACATCGACGAGGTTTCTTTCTTGAGCCGTGACGAGACGCTGTCGAACGTCCAATCCGCGCTCGACCAGTACTACGATGAGGTCGAGCCGGAGAGCGTGACGACGGTTAGGCCGCCGACCCGCGGCCGTCGCGGTGGCGCCGAGGAAGTCGCCCGGTCGGGTCGCACGCTCAAGAGGCCCCCCGCTAAGCGGCGGCTGCTCGAACAGTTCGGGCCCACGGACATCGGTTGGGTGAGCTCCGTCTTCGCGAAAGGCATCCGCCTGTTTCGCAGACGTCACCCATTCAATGGGAAGCCGGCGACACCGCGTCCGCTCGCAAACCGCGCGCGTCTGTATCTTTTCGGCGATTGGGGCACCGGAATTCCACGCGCGGTGAAGGTTTCCACCGAGATCCGTAAAAGACTTCCCGAAGGCCGGGCGCAGGGTCGCGAGCAGCACGTGATCCATCTCGGCGATGTCTATTACTCGGGTTGGGGGAGAGAATACGAGAATCGCTTCTTGCCGCACTGGCCTGTGGCGGAGTCGGAGGCGAATGAGATCGGCTCGTGGTCGCTCAACGCGAACCACGACATGTATTCCGGCGGTCACGGATACTACGGGACACTGCTGCGCGACCGGCGCTTTCGCGCGCACGAAGGCTCGAGCCTTTTTTCGCTCGTACATCCGCGCTGGCGCATCCTCGGTCTCGATACCGGCTGGGACGACGCGGGACTGAAGGACCCGCAGGCGAAGTGGGTGGCGGAGCAGGGCCGTGAAGCGAAGCAAGCCGGCCAGAAGCTCCTGCTGCTCAGCCACCACCAACTGTTCAGCGCGTACGAGGACGGCGCCGAGGCCGTGCGCGCGAAGCTCCGCGCCGTCCTTGACGCGGGAAGTGTGCATTCGTGGATCTGGGGACACGAGCACCGCTGTATGCTGTACAAGCCGCATGGCGGCCTCCGGTTCGCCGCCTGCCTCGGCAATGGCGGCGTGCCGGTCTACATGAAGCACGACGAGGATGATCCGCTGCCCGCACCCGCGGACTACGAGTACCGCGAAAGACTGCGCGAGTGGGCGCTATTCGGTTTTGCGATTCTCGATTTCGACGACGACCGGGTCGAAATGCGGTTGATCGACGAGAATGGAACCGAGCACAGGAAGACATCGATCGAATGAACGCGATCTTCGTCAGCTATCGCCGCGAGGACAGCGCCGGGCATGCCGGACGTCTGTTCGATCGACTGAGCGAGGTGTTCGGCAAGGACAGCGTGTTTCAGGATGTGGATGATCTGCACGCGGGTGACGACTTCGTGCAGGGCATCGCGGACGCGATGGCCGGGTGCAAGGCGTGTCTCGTCGTGATTGGCCGAGGCTGGACGGAATCCAGCAATGATTCCGGGGAACGCAGGCTCGATGAGCCCGGCGACTTCGTACGTATCGAAGTGGAGACGGCGCTGAAACGCGGCATCGTGACGATCCCCGTTCTCGTTCAGGGAGCGACGATGCCGAAAGCAAGCGACCTACCCCAGTCGATTCGCGCATTGACTCGCCGCCAGGCCGTCGAGCTCAGTGACAGTCGCTGGGACTTCGATGCGGGTCAGCTGATCGATCAGCTCGGGCTGGTGCTTGGCGTCAAGAAGCCGCGGGCGCGGAGACTCGATTGGAGAATTGCGGTCGGCGTCTCGATCCTGGTTGTGGCTGGCCTGGGTGCATCTCAATTGTGGCAGGATCGCGGGCCAGCGACCGATTCGGCTGCCGTCGCACTTCTGCCGCTCACGTACGGGACCTGGACGTTGCATTCCGCGAGGGACTCTGTTGGCACCGATTGGAGCAACAGCACCCTGCAGTTCACCTCCGCGCAGCCGACGCCTGACGGCCTGAGCGTTACTGGGGTCTTCGAGTGGCGAGAGTTCAACGTGCTCGTCGGTACGGAAACTTTCCGAGGCAATTACCACGCTGCGACGCGTACATTGGTTTTCGAGGGGAAGGAGCTGTCGGATAGCGTCAAGCTCGCTTTTGGCTCCTACTCGGCCAGGCTCTCAGAAGATGGCCGTTCGTTGCTCGACGGCCGATTCGGGACCCGATCCCAACAGAGCCTTCCCGGGTATGGGGGTCACTGGGAGGCCAATCGCTAGTGGCAACGCTGACCTGCGCCTGAGTCCCTTCGGACCGGTCAGCAGCTGGTTCGAGAATCTGCGCGCTGACCGGCGCTAGCCGCCCTGCGCCGGGCGCCGCACGCGTTCCGCCACGTTCGCCGGATCGCGGCGCACAAACAGCGCACAGCTCGTGCGCCCTCCCTCGTTCACTGGGTTCTTCATCGATGGGCCCTAAGCCTGGCGGCTTTCGGCCTGCTTGATGAAGCTCTGGAAGTCCTGAATCAAGCGGGTGATTCTGGGAATCAGGTCAGCGGGCTTGCTGCCGGCTGGGGCAACGAGGTTCATGATCTCGGCATCCTGCAGCGCGGCCGCGCATCGATGACGATTCCAGTCGTCCATTTCGGAATTGCCGTTGGAGGGGTCGTAGGCCCGCCAACGCCCGCCCGGGCCACTGTGGAGGTAGATCGTGGCGTCACAGTGGCGGCACTGCATGGTGAAGCCATTTGGCTTGGATTCCCTTAATTGATGGGGCATTTCTGAGCTCCTTTGTGCGGGGATTAGTCTGGAATCTGGAAGGTCGATCCCTCCCGCGTGACGCATTGCTGACGCCCGCCGCAATGGCC
>JBOHRL010000053.1:0-110935 GCA_050732695.1 Longimicrobiales bacterium
CGGTTGCAGTCCGCAACGGAAGTGCGGGGCGCAACCGCGTTCGGTTCTTCCTCGGCTTCCACACTTCGCGCTCCGGCGGGTGCGTACGTGATTGACCTTGCCCAGCCACAGGGCCGGCTGGTAAAGGCGCTTCTCGAGCCGGACGCCCAGCTCGATTCCTCCTTCATTGCGGACGAACTCGAGCGCCGCCGGACCGGCCAGGGGAATCGTTTCTACGACATTACCGCATGGGCGCTGCCCTATCTGTTCCGGGTCGATGCATGGTGGACCGGTAGCTCGCCCGGGCCCGTGGAGCCGGTGACGGAGATGGCCACCACAGCGGCGCCACCGCCGGCCGAGGCGCGATACGCGTACGCCTTCGAGGCCGGGTCCGATGCGTCCATTCGCATGCTCGCACTCCTGCTCGCCGACAGCGTAAAAACGTGGTACGCGCCGCGTCGATTCGTGTCAGCGGGCACAGAATTCGCCCATGGCGCCTTCGTCGTCCGCATCGCGTCCAATGACTCGAGCGTGCACGCTCTGGTGCGCCGTCACGCGATCGCGGCCGGCGCGCGATTGGTCGCCATTCCATCGTCGCTCGTCGATGAGGGAACCGACCTGGGCAGCAACAGTGTGTTCTACATCCGGCCGCCGCGGATCGCGCTCGCCGGCGGAGCGCCGGTCAACGGCAGTTCATTCGGTTTCGCCTGGTTCGCGTTCGATCAGCGCATCGGCTATCCTGTGACTTCTGTGCCCGTCTCGTCGCTGGACGGATCGGTTCTCGACGAATTCGATGTACTCGTGGTGCCATCGGCATCGGCGGGCGGTCTGAATGGCGAACTCGGGGAGAGCGGGCGCGACCGTGTTGCGCAGTGGGTGCGGCGAGGTGGTCTGCTGGTCACACTCGATGCAGCAACCGCCTGGCTGGCCACGGAGGAACTCGGGCTGTCGCGCTTCCGTCTGCGCCGCGACACGCTGCGTGCGGACAGCACGGGCGGTGCACCGCTCGATGCCGGCGTCCCGGGCGCGATCGTGCGGACACACGGCGATACGCTCTCCTGGCTCCTGGCCGGAGTCCTCAGCCGCGACATTCCCGTTCTCTACAACACGGATCGAATCTACGAGGCGCCGAAGGATCTCGAGGCGGGCGAAATCGTATTGCGTTATGCACCGCAGGCATCGCTCCGCCTGGGCGGCTACATGTGGCCCGAAGTACCCGAGCGGTTGGCAGAATCGCCGTGGCTGTGGACGGAGAGTGTCGGCCAGGGTCGCGTCATTGGATTCGCCGGGGATCCCAATTATCGCGATCTGTGGCGCGGCCTGTTACCCATTTTCGCGAATGCAGTGTTGCTGGGCGCAAGTCAGTGATCCATGCAAAGCCTGACGCGCTCGCGAGCCGCACTCATGAGTGCTTGTCGAAATGCGGAGCGAGCCGCGGAGAGACACGATGCCGCAGATGAATCGACGCAGTTTCCTGCGCCATGCCGCATGGAGCGGCGGGCTCGTCCTGACGCCATCGCTGTCCGGGCTCGTGTCCTGGGCGGGCCTGTCCGGCCGCACGACCGGGCGAGGCCCGAAAGCGGTTCTCGGCTCGGGCGGTTACGGGCCGCTGATCGAGAGCGCCAACTGTCCCGAGTTCTGGATCCCGCGTGGCTTCGAGTGTGTTCGCCTGAGTACGACGTACGCGCCATCGACCGTCAACCCGAATCTTCAGGTGCCGCCTGCTCTCGACGGCATGGCCACGTTCGCTCTGCCTGACGGCAACATCCGCCTCATTCGTAACCATGAAGTAGCCGATGGCGCACGGGCCGCTGCGCCGATCGGCCACAGGCCCTACGATGCGCGGGCGGGCGGCGGTACGACGTCGCTGGACGTCCGCATCACGCCCGACGGCGAGCACTCGCACGTCGAACTCATCGCCGAATTCGTCAGTCTTTCGGGCACGCACATCAACTGCGCGGGCGGCCACACACCGTGGGGCTCGTGGCTCTCGTGCGAGGAAACGACGTCCGGGCCTTCGTCCGGGTTCGAACGCAAGCACGGTTACATCTTCGAGGTCCCGGTCTCGGCCGACGGGGAAGTCGAACCCGTCCCGCTCACGGCCATGGGGCGATTCGTGCACGAGGCGGTGGCCGTCGACCCGAACACTCGCATCGTGTACGAAACGGAAGATGCGTGGTGGGTTGAACGCGACCCGGACAACTCTCCGGGCGCCGGTTTCTACCGCTTCATCCCTGACACGGCCGATCAGCTTGCCGCTGGAGGCCGACTCGAGATGCTCGCCATTGCGGGTTCACCGAATCACGACCTGATTCGCGGCCAGCATCCCGGCGTGCGTCTGCCGGTGTCGTGGGTCGCGATCGACGAGCCCGATCCGGAGAGCGCGGAACAGGACAGGGCCGCGCTCTTCCGCGCAGGCCGGGAAAAGGGCGCCGCGCGCTTCCAGCGGCTGGAAGGCTGCTTCTGGGGCGATGACGGTATCTACATCGTATCCACGAACGGTGGCGATGCCGCGGCCGGCCAGATCTGGTTCTTTCGGCCGGACGGCGATGGCGGCGAACTGCATCTCGTGTTCGAGTCGCCTTCGCGCGATGTGCTCGAGGGCCCGGACAACATCTGCACCAGCCCGCGCGGCGGCCTCATCATCTGTGAGGATGCCGTGGCCGAGCAGTACGTGCGCGGCCTGACACCGGACGGCCAGATCGTCGACCTGGTGCTCGCGCCCGCGCCATTGCTCCAGCCGGAGCCAACGGAGTTTGCCGGCTGCTGCTTCAGCCCCGATGGACAGGTTCTCTTTTTCAACGTGCAGGGCGGGCGGACTGCCACGGCAAGTCAACCCGGCGCGACGTACGCGATCTGGGGACCGTGGGCGACAGGGGCGATCTGATTTTCTTGCCACCTGGTTCCTACCGAAGTGCGGGCCCCTCATTCACGACGGCCGAGGCCGATCCAACCTCGATTTCTCAGTCCTCGATATTCCGGATCTCGCCCTTGATCCAGACGGTATCGATGGCCTCGACGACGTAATCCCAGAGGAACACGGACAGATTGCGAACCGGCGTCATTCGGTCGAGCACCTGTTCGCGCGTGACACCGTACGAGCGCCACGTGCCACCATCGGCGTGCACATTCTGGAGCAGAGGCTGGAATCGATCGAGGGCGAGCGCAAACCGTGCTTCCGGGCTCGTGCCCTCCTCGAACTCGTTCCATAACTGCCGGAACTCGGAGGCCTGTTCTTCGGGCAACAGCCCGAAGACGCGCCTGGCTGCGGCACTCTCGCGTTCGACCTTGTCCGCGTTGCCTGCCGCGTCGTACGCGAACGTATCGCCCGCATCGATCTCGACGAGATCGTGAACAAGCAGCATCTTCACCACGCGCAGTATGTCGACATCCTCGGCCGCGTACTCGGCGAGGATGGGCGCCATGAGCGCGATGTGCCAGGAATGCTCGGCGCTGTTCTCGCGCCGGGATTTGTCGGTGAGCAACGTTCTCCGGAGCACACGCTTGAGTTTATCGATCTCGACGATGAACCGGATCTGTTGCGCGAACCGTTCATCGTTTGCCATGCGGGTTCTCCTTCCGCTCGTGATGGTTTTCATTGCGATCATGCCAGCGCGCGCACAGCAGGCGCTGGTTCTCGGCGGCGGCGGCTCGCGCGGCCTCGCCCACGCCGGCGCCATCACAGGCATCGCCGAACGAGGCTGGGACCCCGACCTCATTGTCGGCACGAGCATGGGCGCGATCATCGGCGCCCTCTACGCGGTTGGCCTTTCGCCCGACTCGATCTGGAAGGTGGCGTACGGGACCGACTGGCGCGAGTCGTTCTTCTTTCCGGCTGTCGCGACGGCACCCGGCCGCGCACACATGTACCCCATGCTCCAGCTCGGCATCGGTGTCGACCGGACACGATACTCGGAAGGCATCATTTCGGACATGCGCGTGAACCGCACGCTCACGCGGCTTCTGTTCGATGCCGGCGCTCGGGCACGCAGCGATTTCGATTTGTTGCCACGCTCGTTTCGCGCCGTCGCAGCCGACCTTGCCACGGGCGAAGTCGTCGTGCTTGCGCGCGGTGACCTGGCTCGAGCCGTGCGCGCCAGCATGGCCGTGCCGGCCATCTTTGCACCGGTTCTCCTGAACGGCCGAACTCTGGTGGACGGCGGCATCGCCAACGCATTGCCCGTCGGCGTCGCCAACGAGTTGGGGTACACGCGCGTTATCGGAGTCGATGTCATTCACGTGCCGGTTGAAGCTGTCGCACTCAATCCGTTTCAGTCCGGTCTTCGGGCCTTCCGACTGCTGGTGCGGAATGCGCGACCGGACGATGCACCCGAAATCCTCGTCACGCCGGACATCGACCCGAACCAATCGGCCGCCATCTTCCCGACCGATGCGACGGGATTGCTGGTCCTCGGCAGAGATGCGGCACGCGCGCAGATACCCGCGACGGCCGGCGACGCAACGATTCGTTCCCCGAAGCGGCCGCCCGGCAGGATCCTTGCCGTTCGCGTTGACGCAGCGGATGAAGGACTGCGCTCGCTCGTGGGGCGAACCTTCGCGCGAACAACAGGCGGCTATGATCCTGCCGCCATTCTCGACGCGGCCGACGAGTTGCTCGCGACCGGACTGTTTCACGGCGTCTGGCCTCACGTTCAACCGGGCGGTCCGGATGGCGACACGCTCGTCGTTGTTGCCGAGGCCGTGCCGCCCTTCACTCTCGCCGGCGGCGCCGCATGGGAGAGCGATCGTGGCGGCCGTCTCTGGGCAATGTTGCGCGCGCGACCGAGCACGAATCCTGTCGAGTTGGCCTTCGCGATCCAGCACGAGGAGATGCACGCGCTCGCGTCCGTCGGGCTACGCAGGCCGCTCGCCGTTGCGCCGGCGACCGCGTGGGTCGCTGCCGCGACCATCGAGGAATCCGATGTCCGGCTGTTCGATGGACGCGAGATGACGGGCGAACGTGATGTCCTTCGCTCAGGAGCAGCGATCGGACTCGAATGGCGCCGACTCGACCCGGACTGGGTCGCCAGCGGCTGGCTGCGCGCCGAATACATCGACGCCGGTGAAGACAGCACGGCCGGCTTTGCCGCAGGGCCCCATGTGCGGTTCGAGCGCATCGCCGAGGTCAGCCGCGTCGTCGGAATCTCGCCGATGATCGAAGCCGAAACCCGATTCGGCCAAACGGTCTACCATCGCGGCCGCGCGCGCGGGTCGATCCGATTCACAGTCGGCGCACTCGAGGGCGCCGTACTGACGGACGCAACGATCACCAGTGACGAAACACCCATCGACGCAATGCCGGCGCTCGGTGACGAACATCTCATCCCGGGGCTCGCCTGGGGCCGGTACCGTGACCGCGCCCGGCTCATCGCCGGTCTCGACCTCGCCTTGCGCATAATGTTCGATGCACACGCCCGCCTCCGCCTGCGTGTCGGCGGGGTCGGCGACACCTTTGGCACACTCGACCAGACGCGCTGGATCCCCGGTGCCGAAGCCGGCGTGACCTGGTGGTCGCCACTCGGCCGGATCGAGGCCGGCCTCGGCATTGCCAGCCGGGAACGGCCCCGCATCGACATCGTGCTCGGGGCCGTGTTCTGACAGGAAGAAGGGCCGCCCCGACGGACGGCCCTTTGTTCATCATGAGATCGGACGCGACGTACTCGTGTGATGACCGTTCATGCTTCCCAGGGCAAGCCCGGCTTGCCGAAATGGCCATAGTTCGTTGTCGAACGATAGATCGGCCGCAGGAGGTCGAGCCGCTCGATGATCGCGGCAGGCCGGAAATCGAAGCTGCTGACGAACTTTGCGGCGCGATCGTCATCGCCCGTGCCGAACGTGTCGACCTTGACGGACACAGGCTGCGCGACGCCAATCGCGTACGCGACCTGAATCTCGGCCTTGTCCGCGAGTCCTTCCGCAACGACCTGGCGTGCGACGTAACGGCAGAAGTACGCGCCGCTCCGGTCCACCTTCGACGGGTCCTTGCCACTGAACGCGCCGCCGCCGTGACGCCCCATGCCGCCGTACGTGTCGACGATGATCTTTCGGCCCGTCACGCCGCAGTCGGCCGATGGTCCGCCATGCACGAAGCTGCCCGTGGGATTCACCGTAACGCGCACACCGTCGTGCCACCAACCCGCCAGTGATTCGGGTGCGAGCTTGTTCTTCACGAACTCGTAGATCTCATCACGCTTGACGGCACGCGCGTGTTGCGTCGAGACGAGCACGTCGGTCACGGCCACCGGACGTGTGTTGTCGTAGATTACGGACACCTGAGTTTTCGCATCGGGGCGGAGCCATGCTTCGCCGTTACGACGGTGATCGGCAAGTGCGCGAGAAAGGCGGTGCGCAAGCTGGATCGCGAGTGGCATTCGTTCCGGCGTCTCATCCGTCGCGTAACCGAACATGATGCCCTGGTCGCCCGCACCCTGCTCCAAGCGGTCCGCACCGTCGCGTCGCACGCCCTGCGCGATCTCGGGCGCCTGCTGGCTCAGGTACATGCAGACCTCGACGGTGCCCGCCGCGAACGGCTCACTCTCATCAGTGTAGCCGATCTCGCGAATCGCCCGCCTCGCAACCGCCTCGGTGTCGACCGTCGCGTTCGACGTGATCTCACCGGCGATGACCAGCTTCGATTCCTTGCACAACACCTCGCACGCGACGCGCGCATGCGCATCCTGCTCGAGGTGCGCGTCGAGAATCGAGTCTGCGATGTAGTCGGAAACCTTATCCGGATGGCCCTCCGAGACGGACTCGGAGGTGAACGTGTAGCGCTGCTGCAACGGTCCGCTGCCTGACATCCTCTTTTCCTTTCGTTCTGCTGATGGCCGTCTCGATCGCGAGTGCAGGCGGAATCGCCTGGCGGCCACCGGCATCCCGAGCCACCGGTCAACGACCGGCAATCGACAGAGTGCAGGCTGAGCCGCGACTTAGACGGACGACTCGTTTCGTGCGCGGCCCGTCAAGTCGGGGAAATCGCCGCGCAGTCCAAGTATCGACCGGTCGCCATGTGCCGTCAATGCCCGGCCCCGGCGATCGTACGGCCACGCCAGAGACGTGCCATTGTCCTGCTTTCGTGCCCGGTAGCGATGCGTGCCACCATTGTGGCCGTGAACCGACGGTTCCAACTCTGATGGGCAGGCACGGTGTCCAATCCGCAGGTGAAACGTCGAGCCGCCCGCTCACGCTTCGAGTCGAATCCCGAAGGAGGGGCCAGATGCTGGGAATCGCCGATCACTGGTTGCTGGTGCGTGCACCGAGGCTCACGGCATTGCTCGCCATTCCATTGGCCTTCGGCGTATTCGAGGGCGAGCCCGTTGCCGCACAGGTGGACGATGAAGACTGGATCGCAGACTGCCGCGACCGATCGGAACGAAACGATCGGTACACCTTCTGCGATGTGCGCGTCGAACTCGTCAATGCCCGTGGCACCATTCGTGTGGACGCCGGAATGAACGGCGGCGTCCTGGTCCGCGGTACGAATCGTCGGGACGTCGAGGTCCATGCCCGCATTCAGACCAGAGCCGAATCCGAAAGTGACGCGCGCCTGATCGCCGACGACATCATCATCGATACGCGCGGAGCCACCATCACCGCGGACGGCCCCGAGACACGGGACCGCGAATCATGGTCCGTCACGTTCGTCGTCTACGTTCCGGCCGCGTCCGATCTCGACCTTGTCGCGCACAACGGGCCAGTTTCCATCTCGGATGTCGAGGGCCGGATCGAGGCTCGCACGCAGAACGGCCCCCTTTCGCTTCAACAGGTCGCGGGCGACGTCACGGCCAGGACACAGAATGGACCGCTCTCGGTCGACCTGAGCGGATCCACATGGCGGGGTCGGGGCCTGGACGCCGAAACCCGGAATGGGCCGGTCCACGTGCGCATACCCGAGGGCTACTCGGCAAGGCTTCAGACCGGCACGGTCAATGGTCCGTTCACGACCGATGTCCCGCTCATGGTGACCTCCCTCGGGCGGCGCAGCCAGCGCATCGATACCACACTCGGCCAGGGCGGACCGGTCATCCGCGCAGTGACCACGAACGGTCCAGTCTCGATCGAGCGCCGCTGACCCGCGTACGAACGAGCGGTCCAGTCACACTCGACCGACGCTGACCCGCGTCGCGCGCGGCGATGAGCTGCGCCGGCGATACAGCCTCACTGCCGCAGGGGTGCGCCCGCGACCGTGGGGCTGTATCCTTTGTCCCGCCCGTCGCCGGCCCGAGCACCGATCGGGCCCGAGCGCTGACCCTTGCCCACAGAATGGACGATCACGCGATGTCGAACGATTCCCCGAAGCCGGAACCCGCGAACGTCGATCGCCGCGCTTTTCTCGGGACAGCCGGTGCTGCCGCAGCCGGCGCGCTGGCCGGTTGCAGCGGTCCGGAGGCCGCCGGCGGTGCACCGGCCGTGATCACCCAGCCCAACGTGATGTGGCGTATCGCCTCGAGCTTCCCTCGCAGTCTCGAGGCCCTGTTCGGCAGCGCCGAACGCCTGGCGCAGCGCCTCGAGGTCCTGACCGATGGCCGGTTCCGAATGCGCGCTTACCCCGCCGGGGACCTCGTGCCCGCACTCCAGGTCATGGATGCCGCACAACAGGGCACCGTCCAGGTCGGGCACACCGCATCGTACTACTACACGGGAAAGAACCCGGCTCTCGCCTTCGACACGGGCGTCCCGTTCGGCCTCAATTCACGCCAGCAGGATGCGTGGTTGTACCGAGGCGGCGGCCTCGAGCTGATGCAGGGCGTGTTCGCTGATTTCGGTCTCGTCACAATGCCCGCCGGCAATACCGGCGCCCAGATGGGTGGCTGGTTCAAGCGCGAGATCAACAGCGCCGCCGAACTGCGCGGCCTCAACATGCGCATCCCCGGTCTCGGCGGCGACGTCATGGACCGACTCGGCGTTACCGTACAGGTCCTCGCCTCCGGCGACATCTATCCGGCGCTCGAACGCGGCGCCATTGACGCGACCGAATGGGTCGGTCCAGCCGATGACGAAAAACTCGGTTTCCACCGCGCCGCCAACTTCTACTACTATCCCGGCTGGTGGGAACCCGGCCCATCGATGTCGTTCATGGTCAATCGCGCCGCGTGGGATCAGTTGCCATCCGGCTACCAGGAGGCCTTTCGGACCGCAGCCGTCGAAGCGGCCACCAGCACGATTACCACGTACGATGCACAGAACCCCGCTGCGCTTCAGCGGCTGCTGTCTGAAGGCGTTCAGCTGCGCCGGTTCTCGACCGAGATCATGGAAGCCGCGCGGACTGCCGCTGAGGCCATTCTGGAAGAACAGGCCGCCGCCGACCCGACGTACGCCAACATTCACACGCAATGGAAGGCGTTCCGCGATGCTGCGTTCGGATGGTTCGGGACGTCGGAAAAGGCGTACGCGGAGTTTGCGTTTCCCGTGCAGGCAGTGTGAGGAACAATCGGTCATGCTGATCGATGAAGAAGCGCGCGCTGCTTGTTCTCGTGCTGGCCGCGTGTGCGACGGGCCGGCAGGGCTCGTCAACCTCGCTCGCAGCGCCGGCCGCACTGGCCGATGCGGATACACTGCGCACGGACATTCTGGCGCCGGGTGTAACACTTCATTTCGCATGGGACAGCAACGGTCCGTGGGCGATGCACATCGTGGAAATCGACCGGCTTGCCTGTCGTGCACAGGTCAACGCCGTCAAGGCCGGACCGCCGCTCTCCGCGCGCGCCACGACTTCGTCCCTGCATCGCGGAATCGCCACGATCAATGCAGACTTCTTCGCGATTCCGGCCGGCACGACCGCCGGCGCACACGTGAGGCATGACTCCGTACTCATCGGCCCGAGTGAGCGCCCCGTCTTCGCGGTCAGCGCAAACGGCTTCACTGCCGGTCTCGTTCATCTCGACGCCTTTGCGGCAGTCGGCCGAGACACACTGCGGCTCATACAGGTGAACCGCCCTGTCTCCGGCGGCGATGCCACCCTGTTCACGCACTGGTTCGGTGACTCGATTGCGGACAGCGTCGCAACGATTCTGACCCTTCGCCGGACCGGCAGCGCTCGTGGTATCGTTACCGCCAGACTCGCCGCTGGTCAGAGCGCACCGCTCGACGAATTCACGGTTGCTCTGGCAGGAACCGATCCATGGTTCAGGCGCCGCGCCCCGGGCGATACCGTCGCGTGGAACGCGATCCTGCGCACCAACGAGGGTGATGCAGTGCATGAAGCCGTGGGCGGGTTCCCTGTATTGCTGCGCGACGGCGCCGATGTGCTGGCTCGACAACCGGGCGTCCGGCCGGCATTCGCTGAGCAACGCCATCCACGCACGGCACTGGGATGGTCGGATGATCGCTGGTTCTGGGTCGTTGTCGATGGCCGCCAGCACCCATACAGCGATGGTATGACGCTGCCCGAACTCGCTCACCTGTTCCAGCGTCTGGGCGCTACGAACGCGATGAACCTCGATGGCGGCGGCTCGAGCACACTCGTGGCGAAGGGTCAGGTCATGAACCGCCCGTCGGATCAGCAAGGTGAGCGACCGGTCGGGAACGCCCTGTCACTCATCGGATGCGCCCCTTGGAGTGACCTCCCGGAGACCCCCTCACGTCTCGAACCTCAACCCCGTCTCTTTGTTTCACCCGCCGGTTCACAACTCTGATCCTGTCTTCCCTACCTCGTAACGATTCCCGGAAACACGATCACGAGCGTCAACGAAATCAGCTGGATGATGATGAACGGCACGACGGACCGATAGATATCGCTCGTCCTGATCTCGGGCGGCGCCACGCCGCGCAGATAGAAGAGGGCGAAGCCGAAGGGCGGCGTCAGGAAGGAGGTCTGAAGATTCATGCCCAGCATGACGCCAAACCAGACGAGATCGATGCCGAGTGTCGCCGCAGCAGGTGCAATGAGGGGCACGACAATGAACGCGATCTCGAAGAAGTCGATGAAGAAACCAAGGATGAACACGACAAGATTTGCGACCAGGATGAGTCCCATGCGGCCGCCGGGCAGATTGGTCAGCATCTGTTCGATCCAGATGTCGCCAAAGAGGCCGCGGAACACGAGCGCGAATGCCGTCGATCCAATGAGCAGGAACACGACCATGGTCGTGAGCTTCGTCGTTTCGCGCGCTGCGTCCCGCACGACCGATACCGTGAGGCGCCGGCGCGCGAGGGCGAGCAGCATGGCGCCGACCGCACCGAGTGCTCCGGCCTCGGTTGGCGTTGCGATGCCCGTGAAGATGCTACCGAGTACGAGCAGGATGAGGACCAGTGGCGGCATCAGCACGAGCACGACCTGGCGGGCGAGTTCGAAACCCGAAATATCGCGGATCGCCGCAGGCAGCGCCGGCGCGGCCGAGGGCCGGAGCCATGCGACAAGGGCGGCGTAGATCGCGAACAGCACAGCGAGTCCGACACCGGGGATGAATGCGCCCAGAAACAGGTCGCCGACCGACACGCCCAACTGATCGGCCAGCACAACGAGCACGACACTCGGCGGGATGATCTGACCCAGTGTACCCGAGGCGAGGATGATGCCTGAGGCGAGCTGCTTCGAATAGCCGTACTTCAGCATCACCGGCAGCGAGATGCTGCCCATCGCGACCACGGACGCGCCAACGACACCGGTCGCCGCAGCAAGCAGCGCACCGACGAACACGACGCCGAGCGCGAGACCACCGCGCAGCGGACCGAACAGCTTGCCGATCGTGGTAAGCAGGTCCTCGGCCAGCTTCGCTTTCTCGAGCACGATGCCCATGAAGATGAAGAACGGCACGGCAAGCAGTACGTAATTGGACATTACACCGAAGATCCGCTCCGGTATCGCGAACAGCAGATGCCAGTCGAAGAAGCCGAGCTCGACTCCAAGGAAGGCGAACAGCAGCGAGATCCCGCCGAGTGAGAAGGCGACAGGGTAACCCATGAAGATCATGACGAACACCGCGACGAACATCAGCGGTGCGAGGGCATTGGTCACGAAACGCCCTCCTCGCCGGCGGCCGGCCCAACGCTCAGGTCAGGTGCGCCGTCGAGCTCGCGCAGGCGGTCGACATCCTTGATGAGTTCCGATATGCCCTGGATCATGAGCAATACGAAACAGATCGGAACCACGGCCTTGAGCGGCCAGCGCGGCAGGCCGCCCGGGTCCGGCGAGACCTCGCGCACGGCCCACGAGTTCATGACGACGGGCCAGGAGACCCAGAGCACGAACACGCAGAACGGCAGGAGCAGAAGCGCAGCGCCGAGAATGTTGATCCAGCATTGCACGCGCGGCGAGAAGCGTGCGAAGAGGACATCGACGCGGACGTGTGCGTTCTGCTGGAGGGCGTAACCAGCACACAGCAGAAACAGCAGGCTGAAGAGGTACCACTGCGTTTCGATGTACGCGTTCGAACTGAGATTCACGCCAATGAAGCGGCCGAGATAGCGCGCGACCGCGTTGAACGCTCCCACCATGACCATGACCAACGCGAGCCAGGAAACGCCATGGCCGAGCTTCACCGTGAAGCGATCGATGACGGCAGCCACCCGCAGCCAGCGTCCCATCGGCCTCCGCGTACAGGACTTGTCTGAGCGATCGGCTGCGGAGAGTGGGCCCTTCGCCGGCGATTCGCAAGAGCAAGACGGCCGCCGCCAGTTCCGCGCTGGCCCGACAGCCCGTACATTCCACGCCCATGCGAGATCGGCTGAGCCATCTTTTCGAGCGCCATTTCGGGACTCCAACGGATGCGATCGTACGCGTTGCCGCGGACGGATCGCAGCGCGCCTATTTCCGTCTGACCGGCGGCCGTCATCAGGTCATCGGTGCCGTCGGGCCGGACCGCGATGAGAATCGCGCGTTCCTCTCGTTCAGCAGGTCCTTCCGGTCGATCGGCCTTCCCGTGCCGGAGATCTACGCCGCCGATGAAGGGCACGGAATCTGGCTGTCAGAAGACCTGGGTGACACGACGCTTTTTGGCGCATTGTCAGCTGCGCGCGGCCCTGATGCGGCATTCCCAGAGGCCATACTGCCTGCATACCGGCGGGTCGTCGAGATCCTGCCACGCTTCCAGGTCGAGGGCGGCCGCGTTGTCGACTACGCCGACGCGTACCCGCGTTCCGCTTTCGATCGCCAGTCCATGCTCTGGGACTTGAACTATTTCAAGTATCATTTCCTGAAGCTGGCTCACATCCCGTTCAATGAGCAGCGTCTCGAGAATGATTTTGCCGCACTCGCGGATTTCCTGCTCGATGCAGACACCAGCCACTTCCTGTACCGCGATTTCCAGTCGCGCAACATCATGCTGCGCGATGACGAACCGTGGTTCATCGACTACCAGGGCGGCCGGAGAGGCGCTCCGCAATACGATATCGCTTCCCTGCTCTACGACGCGAAGGCCGCCATCCCCGAGGCGATACGCGATTCACTGCTGAATTGTTATCTGGCCGCGCTGGCTCGGTTGCTGCCCTTCGACCGCGCTGCCTTCCGCGTCCAGTACCGTGGCTACGTCATCATTCGCATCATGCAGGCCATGGGGGCGTACGGTTATCGCGGCTTCTATGAGCGCAAGCCGCGCTTCCTTCAAAGCGTGCCGTACGCAGCAAGAAACATCGAGCGCCTGCTCGCGGTCGGTCTGCCCGTGCACCTGCCCGAACTCGAGTCCGTGTTCAAGCGCATCGTCGAAGCCTGGGCGGACGCGCCCGGTGACGTCGCGCCATTGCCGGGATTGACGGTACACATCACGAGTTTCAGCTATCGACAGAGCTACCCCGAAGACCACACCGGCCACGGCGGCGGTTTCGTCTTTGACTGCCGCGCGCTTCCCAACCCCGGCCGCCTTGCAGAATTCGAAGCCAGCACCGGCCGCGATCGCGACGTCGTCCATTTCCTCGAGCAGACGAGCCAGACCGAGCGCTTCTGGCAGAGCGTCGTTTCGCTGGTCAACGCGAGTGTCGAGGACTACCGGAAACGGCAGTTCGCCGATCTGACTGTGAACTTCGGATGCACCGGCGGCCAGCACCGGTCCGTCTACTTCGCGGAACGGCTGGCCAGGCACCTGCGCACGACGTTCCCCGACGTGGGTGTGCGCCTCGTGCACCGCGAACAGGATCGCTGGCCGGCCGCACGCGAGACTGCCGCCCAGTGGACGCGCTGATCCTCGCGGCCGGCCGCGGCACGCGACTCGGTACCATCGGCGAGACAACCCCCAAAGCGCTCCTCGACATTGCCGGGCGCACCATACTCGACCGCGTGGCCGAGCATCTCGTCGCCGCTGGCGCCGACCGCCTCATCATCAACATCAGTCACCACGCCGACCAGATCGAGGCATTCCTCGCCGGCCACGATCTGGGTGCGCCAGTTCTGCTTTCGCGCGAGAGACCGCACCCTCTCGAAACCGGGGGCGGCCTCCTTCACGCCCGCGCGCTGTTCCGCCGCGACCGCTCTTTTTTCGTGCATAATGTCGATGTATGGACGGATGCCGATCTGACGGCGATGTTGCGGGCACACGAGCACGGGGACGCGATCGCGACTGTCGCCGTCCACCAGCGCACTTCAACGCGGCAACTGCTGTTCGATTCGAATGGACTCTACGGCCGGCTCGACGTGAACAGGGACGTCACGATCCAGGCGAGGCCAACTACCGGTGCGTCGATGGCGCGTGCCTTTGCCGGCATTCATGTCATCGCGCCGACTCTGCTCGACCGAATCACCGAGCGCGGCGTGTTCTCGATCATGGATTCGTATCTCAGGCTGGCCGGTGAAAGAGAACGCATCGCAGCCTACCCGATCGACGGCGCGACCTGGCTCGAGATCGGGACGCCCGAGCGGCTGGACGCGGCGCGGAAGGCACTCCGGGAGTGAGGCCGCAAGCAACGAGTCCCGATCGTCTGCACGATGCGGGGCGACGGCAACGACTCGGCCGCACCGCGCGAGCGACTACCTCATTCCTGGTACTGCGGCGATACGTCCTTCGGCGATCGCGCGGTCGATGGACCGCCGGACATCGCGTTCGATCCGGCGCCGGCTGTCGTCATCGAGAAGACCGTCTGGCGCGGCGCGCCGAATCACGCTCTCGATCCAGTTGCGGACCCGCTCTTCGTTTGCGCGGCGAGCGGCGCGCCGGCCGGCTTCGACGGAGCGGCGGACCTCGTCCATCCACTCGTGCAACCGCTCTTCCTCGCCGCGCCCGACGCCTGCTTCCTCCAACTGCTCGACCGCGCCTTCGAGCCATTCGAGGACCTGTTCCTCCTGGGGCTGAAGGCTGGCGATGTCGTCCGCGATGTCATCGGCGAGATCGTCGATCCATTCCTGCGTCTCGGCCCAGCGCTGTGTGGTGCGCCGGCCGCGCGCTGCGATCGATGGTGAAGTCGACGGCCGCGGGACGGAGATGCGATTTCCTTCCTCGGTGAAGCGTTCGCGGAAGAACGCATCGTCATTGCGGTCGCGTCGTTCGCCGGTCGATGTCTCTGCCCCACTCCGCTCGTCACTCTCCTGACGGCCGGTCCGCGCGCGCCGTTCCTCCTCGAACCGTTCATTCGAGCGGCGCCGCGCATCGGCCACGTGATCGTCGAAGAGCCCGCCGATCCAGGTGACGGCACGGTCCAGCCAGAATCGGCGCCGGCCGATTCTCGCCGGACACGACGAGCGCGGTGTCTCATCGCTCAGGTAGAGTTCTTCGATGGCTTCGCCCTCGCGCGGTTCGCATCCGGGTTCGAGCGCCAGGCCGGTCGTCGGATCGATCACGAGCCGGACTACGCCACCCGGGACGTCCCACGAACCGCCGGTCCAGCCGTCTGCCCGCCGCATGATGCGACCCCATGCCGGTGCAGCGACACTGCCACCTGTTGCGCGTGTCGCGATGGCCGCAGGCGTATCGAAGCCGATCCATACGCTGCCCACGAGTTTCGGCGTGTACCCGACGAACCAGACATCGGCGCCGTCATTCGTTGTTCCCGTCTTGCCGGCGGCACGGCCGCGGAAGCCGACACTGCGCACCCCCCGTCCCGTCCCGGTGTTCACCGCGTCCGCCAGCATGTCCGTGATGATGTAGGCAACGGCGGGATCGAGAACATCATGGCTCTGCACTTCCGGCTGCCAGAGCACCTTGCCGTCGGCATCCTCGACACGCAGCAGGAAACGCGGCTCGACGGCTGTGCCCTGCCCCGCGAAGGCGGTGTACGCAGTGGCCAGTTCGAGCGGACTCGCCTCGGTCACTCCCAGTGCGATGACCGGCGTCTCCATCATGTCGCCACGCAGACCTGCATCATGCGCGAACCGTGCAACGCGTGATTCGCCGACCTCATCCGCCAGCCGGATCGTCGGCACGTTCCGCGAGTGTACGAGCGCGTCACGCACTGTGATCGGACCCGTGAACTGGCCATCGAAGTTCGAGGGTTCCCACGTTTGACGACCCGAAACGAGCCGGTAGGGCGAATCATCGAGCACCATGGAAGTCGCCCAACCACGATCGAGCGCAGTCGCAAACACGAACGGCTTGAATGCGCTGCCGACCTGGCGTCTCGCGGCGATCGCACGATTGTACGTCGAATGGCGCGCGTCCCGGCCGCCGACCAGTGCGAGCACATCGCCCGTCGCGCTCTCCATCATCACGGCTGCGCCCTGAAGGTACGCTGTGTTTGCACTGCCCATCCGGTAGGCAGACAGAACGGGCTTGGTGTAACGGCCGAATGTGCCCGTTTCGACCTGCCGGATCTGGCGCTCCAACTCCTCTTCGGCGGCGCGCTGAAGCCCGAGGTCCAGCGTCGTGCGCACCACGAGCCGCCGCGTGTACAGATCTTCGCCGAAACGATCCTCGAGCATGTCACGCAACAGGTCCACGAAATAGGGCGCGGCCGCACGTCGCTCGCTCGGGCTGTTCTCCGCTCGGACCCGGATCGGCCTCGCCCTGGCCTTCGCCGCTGCCGTCGTGTCGACCCTTTCCTGTGCGACCATCAATGCGAGCACGAGGTCGCGCCGCTCGAGCGCACGCTCACGGCGCCGCCTCGGGTCGTAATGCGATGGTGCCTTCGGCAATGCTGCCAGCAGCGCGGCCTGGTCGAGTGTCAGCTCGCGCGCGGACTTTCCGAAGTACATGCGTGACGCTGCCTCGATGCCGTAGGCGCCGCCGCCAAAGTAGATGTGGTTCAGGTACATCTCGAGGATCTCGTCCTTCGAGAAGCGCCGCTCGATGCTGCGGGCCACACGCACCTCGAGCAGCTTCCGGCGGAATGTGCGGTCCGCTGCATGGATGCGATCGGGAAACACGTTGCGTGCGAGCTGCATCGTGATCGTGCTCGATCCCTGCGCCAGCCGCCCTGAACGCAGGTTCGCGAGCGCTGCACCGACCACGCGCCGCCAGTCTACGCCGTTGTGATCGTAGAATCGCTTGTCTTCGACTGCGATGAATGCGGCTGGCACGTACTCCGGCAGCTTCGCCAGTTCGACCATCTGGCGCGCGACGGGCGAGAGATCGCTGAACTTTTCGCCGTTCCGGTCCAGAAGCACGGATGCGCCGTTGGGCTGGTAGGACGCCAGCCGGGCAACCGAGGGACAGCCCCGTACACCGCACCGCTGCCACCCGGCCGCGAGCAGCACGACCGTAACGGCGGCGATGACCCACGCCCGGCGCGACCGCACAAGGCGACGCGACCGCTCGCGCCAACGCCTGCCTCTCCCCACGCGGGACGGGCCGGCTTCGATGTTCGGCTCGGCATCCGCGGCAGCGGCAGACGAACCCCGGGCGTCCTCAGCCGAGGCAGTTCCGGTCTCCTCGGCCGGTGTGGTACCGGCGTCCTCAACCGGGGCAGTTCCGGTCTCCTCGGCCGATGGGGTACCGGCATCTTCAGCCGAGGGGTCGTGCGGCAACTCGGACATCGGCCCTTCCGTTGGAAGCGTCCGCGAATTCTCCCCTACTACGGCCCGGACGGGCCCGATGTTTCCGATGCCTCGGCCGCCACGAAGGTTGCGCCACCCGGCTGTCCGGCCAATCTTGCGCCACCGCCTTCCCGAGTCACGCCAGCCACGAAACGAGGATCCTGTGTCTGACATTCGATTGCTCACGAACCAGGCGCTCGTCCTCACGTTGCTGCTGGCCAGCTGTTCACCTGCGCCCCCGACCACGCACAGTCTGTCAGGCGCCAGCGCGTTCACGTTCGAGACCGACGAAGCGTTCGATGCCACCACGATCGCCCCATACGACGGCGATCACGCCGCGATCTACCAGCACATCGACGACAATCTGGATGCGCACATCGCCAACGTTCAGCGATGGCTGCGCCAGCCGTCGGTCTCGGCGCAGAATATCGGCATCCAGGAAATGGCTGCCATGCTGCGTGATGATCTTCGTCGGCTCGGTTTTCAGGAGGCCGAGCTGGTGCCCACGTCCGGCCACCCGGGCGTTTGGGGGTTCTACGATGCGGCCGCCGAGCGGACGCTGGTGCTGTACATGATGTACGATGTGCAACCGGTCGAGCCTGCCGACTGGCGTTCTCCGCCCTTTGAAGCGAACCTCGTCGACCACGAACTCGGCACCGTCGTCATGGCCCGTGGCGCGACGAACCAGAAGGGCCCCGAGCGCGCGTTCCTGAATGCAGTCGCGTCCATCCTCGCGGTCGATGGGACGCTGCCCGTCAATCTGATGGTGGCGGCGGAGGGCGAGGAGGAGTTGGGCTCGCCGAATTATCCGGAAGTCATCGATCGATATGAAGGCCGGCTGCGCACCGCGGATGGTGTGGTCTTCCCGTTCAACTCACAGGATGGGGCCGGGGACTTCGAGATGAGCCTCGGCGTGAAGGGCATCCTCTATTTCGAGATCGAAGCGCGCGGCGGCGAGGCCGGCGGGCCGAAGGACGCCGAGATCCACGGTTCGTACAAAGCGATCGTCGACGCGCCAGCCATTCGGCTGGTCCAGGCGCTCGCCACGCTGACCTCGCGTGATGGCAACACGATCGCGATCCCCGGATACACGGATGGCGTGCGTCCGCCCACGCTCGAGGAGCAGCGGCTGATCAATGGAATGGCCTCGCGCTGGAACGATCAGCGCCTGCTCGACCAGATGGGCGTTGACCATTGGATCGATGGCATGACGGGCCGCGTCGCCATCATGCGTTACCTCTACGCGCCTACGCTCAACATCAATGGCATGTGGAGCGGGTATACCGGAGAGGGCACGAAGACCATCCTGCCGCACGTCGCGACGGCCAAGGTCGATTCGCGTCTACCGCCCGGTCTGGATCCGGATACGGCACTCGCGATGATTCGCCGGCATCTCGACTCGAACGGCTTTGCCGACGTCGAGATTCGCCAGCTCAGCGGCTACCCCGCAGCACAGACGTCCGTCGATGCACCGCTCGTGCGTGCCGCGATCAGTGTATTCCGCAAGTACGGCTACACGCCGACTGTATCACCCCGGCTTGCGGGCAGTGCGCCATTCTACCAGTTCACCGAACGACTCGGTCTGCCCCTCGTGTTTTCGGGGCTCGGCCACGGCTCGGGCGCGCACGCACCGAACGAGTACATGCTGATCGAGCCGAAGGAGGGTTCGCGTGTGGTCGGTCTCGCGGGCATCGAGAAGGCGTACGTGGACCTGCTCTTCGCGCTCGCTCGTAACTGAACGGCAACACGGCGGCACCAGCGGAACCGCGCGACCTGCTCGCGGGCCGCGCGGCAGCCGATCAGGGCAAGTGCTGAAGCCCGGCGCCGTCAGTCCGTGGCCCTCCGCCGTTGCAAACGGCGGTCGCGCCCTTCGCGCCGTCGCCGGGGTGGCCCCGGATCGACGACGAGCCGGTCCTCAACGGTGGTGACATCTTTGACGGCCCGCGCCAGACGGAGCGCTCTGGCCCGCTCACGACGAGCCCGGACCACGCCGCTCAACGCAATCACTCCGTCGCCGATCTCCTCGACGTCGAAGTCGCGCCGGCCGATGCGCGGGTCTCCCCATAGCACGTCGAGCACGCGGTCCTCGAGACGAGTCCGGTGGCGACCCTGCCATGCTTCCTTGACCAATCGGCGGCCGCTCCTCGAGATGAGCAACCCGCTCACGATTGCGCCGAGCCCGATCGCGCCTGCAATGCCCATTTTCAGAGCCAGCCCCGGTCCGCTCTGATACCGTCGATCCGTGCTCATGCTTTCGCTCAACTTCAACTCTGCGGGTCCGTGATCGACGCCAGCACGCGTTGCACGATTCCATCGGATTCGCGGTCGCGGATCCAGCGTGCGACGATCACGATGTCGTTCACCGGATCGCAATAGATCAGGTTGGTGCCGGCGCCGCGATGTGCGAACGCTTCCTCGGGCGCGCTCGGCAACATGCGCTTCCCGGTGTTCAGAAAGAAGTTCATGAATCCGTAACCATCGTTGGCGGGCGTTGGCGTGCGCGCCAGACGGAGCCATTCCTCGGACAGGATCTGTTGATCGCCCCACGTGCCGTTCCGCAGCGTGAGCAACCCGAAACGTGCCTGGTCGAACGCGCTGATGAACATGCCACCACCCCAGTGCCCACCACCACTCACCGACTGAATGCGCACGCCGTCCAGCACGATCCACGAGTTGTCATAGCCGTACCAGCGCCACGTGGATGAGGCACCGATCGGGTCCATCACGTACTCGCGCAGGACCTGAGGCAGGGGCCGGCGCCAGACGTTGAGTGCGGCCAGCGCCAGCAGGTTCACGCGCGTGTCGTTGTATTCGTAGGCACTGCCCGGTTCGTTGCGCGGGCGTGTCACCCATGTCGCCGGTTCGTTCGACGGCCGGTCCGCCCACTCCGGCTTGCCCCACAGCGTGCCCTCCCAATCGCTCACCTGCCTCAGCAGGTCATCCCATGTGATCTTGCGATTGTGTTCCGTGTCGAACAGCACGATCGGCCGGCGCGCACCCATCGGCCCGACGCTCGCCTCCGCCGCCGTCGCTTCCGCCTCGACCGGAATCACTGGACCCATCGAACGGTAGACCGGTGCCCTCAGATCCGGGATCATGCCACGATCGAACGCCAGCCCGACCGTTGTCGAAAGAAAACTCTTCGTCACGCTGAACGTCATGTCCACCCGCTCCGGTTCGCCCCACTCCGCCACGATATAACCGTGGCGCAGGATGACGCCCGACTGCGGTCCCCGCTCCTTGAACGGTCCGACGGCTTCGCCGAATGGTTCCCGTCCGAACGTCGTGTAGTGGACGGTCTCGAGATCGCGTGGCTGCGGGTTCTCGCTCGTCTGTGCGAACGCGATTGCATCCCGCAACTTCGCCGCATCCATTCCCACCTGCCCCGGCTCGCGCCGCTCCCAGACCTCACCTCGCGCCGGCACATACTGCGCTGCCGCCGCTACCGGCGTCGCCAGAACCAGAATCGAGCTTACCAGCACAACCAGCTTTCGCATGGCCAGCCTCCCCCGTTGCGGTCGTCGGACTCAAGATATCGGGAGATCGTGGTGCGCGTCGAATGGTGGGCGACCGCCGACCGGCGCATCGTCCTCGAGCCGGTGCCGCCCCGGCCGAAGAGACGCACCCGGGCGGGCTCCTCGATCCAGCGCGGGAACAGCACTTTCCAACGGGTTGGCGGAGCCATTGACTCCGCAGGAACCACGCGTCAGGCCTTCCCTCCGTCAGATCGAGACGGGGGATGCAGCGGAATCGCGGCGGCGGCCTCGACGTTCTCCAACAGCGTCCGGGACGCCTTGCGCAAGCGGCGGGCAAGGAAGGGATGACTCTTTCCGACGTCGCGCACGATCTTCATCGTCGTTTCGTGGAATTCGCGGGTCCGCTTGAGCAGTTCCTGCTCGAGGAACTCGAACTCCGCATCGGTCAATTCGCGATCCGTCTTCAGCAGCTCTTCCACGTTCACAATACCTCCTCGAATGTGGTTGCCGCCGACAAGTTGCTGTTCGATGACACATCCGGGAATCGCCAGACCGGACGCTCGCATTCTCATTCCGGCCGTCAATGCGACGTACATCGCGCAATCGTGGGGAGGAGCATGCAACACTCCTCCCCACGACTCGGGTCTGATCGGAGCTGGTGCGCTCAGTTGCGCCGGTCGCGCCAGTCCTCGCGACGATCGCGGATCTGTTCTCTCCTGTCGCGGCGATCCTCCGCGCTGTCACGTACGTTCTCGGCCCGATCCCGCCTGTCCTCGCGGCGGTCGCGGACATTCTCCCTGCGGTCTGCAACATCTTCGAGACGGTCCCGCGGCCCGCCCTTGTGCAGGGCATCGCGGATGTCCTCACGCCGGTCACGCACATCTTCTCTGCGGTCCGCCACGTTCTCGCGACGGTCCAACCGATCCTCCCGTCGATCTCGCACGTTCTCCGCGCGATCGCGCCGGTCCTCGCGTCGCTCGCGAACGTCCTCGAGGCGGTCACGCGGACCCGTGCGCTCAATGATCTGCGCCTGCGCCGGGACGACCATCACCAGGAACAGCAGCGCGCCCGGCGCCAGAAGGCTCAACTTTCGCATGGTTCGACTTCTCCTTCTCGATCGTTCGGGCGACCATCGGCGGCCGCCCTTCATGCAACTGGACGGCGCGGCCCGTCCCGGCGTTAAGTCCCAACGATGACGCCGGGCTGCGAGGCCGTTCAACGAAGCCGCTCGGCCCGCTACATTGATGGTGGCCGGATATCGGCAAGTGACGGCCCTCGTTCAATGAAACCGGATCGAACACTCAAGTGGACTCCACTCGCACGTCGCCACGGCCCCTGACCGATGCCGGACGCACCGGCCACGACTTCGTCCGTGCAATGGTCGCGCGCGACCAGCTCACCGGGAAGCACGGCGGTCGCGTCGTAACCCGCTTCCCACCCGAGCCCAATGGTTACCTCCACATCGGACACGCGAAAGCCATCTGCCTCGACTTCGGCGTGGCCGAGGAATTCGGCGGATACTGCAATCTGCGCCTGGATGACACCAATCCGGAGACTGAAGACATCGAGTACGTCGACGCCATCATCCGCGATGTGAAATGGCTCGGCTTCGACTGGGGCGAACACCTCTATTACGCATCCGACTACTTCGAACAGTTCTACGACCTCGCCGAAGGTCTCATCCGCAAAGGGCTCGCCTACGTCGACAGTCACTCGGAAGAGGAGATTCGCGAGAACCGCGGCACCGTCACACAACCCGGCCGCCCGGGCCTCTTTCGCGACCGGCCTGTAGACGAGAACCTCGACCTGTTCCGGCGCATGCGCGCTGGCGAGTTCCCCGACGGGGCACACGTCCTGCGCGCCAGAATCGATCTCGCCTCGCCCAACATGCTGATGCGCGATCCCGTCCTCTATCGCATCCGCCACGCCACGCATTACAGGCGAGGCGATGCATGGTGCATCTATCCACTCTACGACTACGCACACCCGCTCGAAGATGCGATCGAGTGCGTGACCCACTCCCTGTGCACTCTCGAGTTCGAGAACAATCGCGTATTGTATGATTGGGTCGTCGAGAACACCGACGTCCAATGCCGCCCCTACCAGACCGAATTCGCGCGCCTTGCCCTCGACTACACTGTGGTCAGCAAACGCAAACTCCTGAAACTCGTCGAGGGCGGCTACGTGCGCGGCTGGGACGATCCGCGCATGCCTACCCTCGCCGGGCTGCGCCGCCGCGGCGTGACACCGGAATCGATTCGTGCCTTCTGCGACCTCATCGGCGTCGCGAAGACGAACAGCCGCGTCGACATCGCCAAGCTCGAGTATGCGGTTCGCGAAGACCTCAACACGCGGGCGCCTCGGCTCATGTGCGTACTTCGACCCCTGCGTGTCGTACTCACGAATTATCCCGAGCAGGGTACGGAATCGTTCGATGTCCCGCACTGGCCGCATGACGTGCCGAAAGAGGGCTCGCGACGGGTACCGTTCTCACGCACGCTTTTCATCGAACGCGATGACTTCATGGAGCAGCCGTCGAAGGACTTCCACCGGTTCGCGCCCGGCCGCGAAGTGCGGCTCCGCTCCGCTTACATCATCCGCTGCGATGAGGTCGTGAAGAATGCGGCCGGAGAGGTCGTCGAGCTGCGCAGCACGTACGATCCTGCGACGCGCGGCGGCGCCACTCCCGATGGCCGCACGGTCAGGGGAACGCTGCACTGGGTTTCCGAACCGGACGCGATCACGTGTGAGGTCCGCCTCTACGATCGCCTGTTCACCGCGACGGACCCCGAGGCCGATGCCGAGGGCGATGCCGATTTCCTGCGCCACCTCAATGCGAACTCACTCG
Source organism: Longimicrobiales bacterium (assembly GCA_050732695.1). GTDB lineage: Bacteria > Gemmatimonadota > Gemmatimonadetes > Longimicrobiales > RSA9 > JBFFZF01. Next base: position 24,137 of record JBOHRL010000053.1, read on the forward strand.
AAGTGATTCCCGGTGCGCGCATTGAACCTGCCGGCGCAAACCTCGGTCATGGGTCGCATGTCCAGTTCGAACGTCTCGGCTATTTCGTCACGGACCCCGATTCGACGCCGAGTGCTCCGGTGTTCAACCGGACCGTTACGCTGCGCGACACATGGTCAAGGATCTCCGGCAAGGAAGGTGAATCGGCGGGCCGGCCCCACCGTGCACGACCCGTCGCGCAACAGGGCAACGTCAGAAAGGCCATTGACCGCCCATCGGCCGGGCGTGCCCCGGCACCCGGCCACACGCATACGGCATCGGACCTTGTCTCGCGCGATGCCGCAGCCGCACAGCTCCTGATCGATGCTGTTGCCGCGGGAGCGGATCGCAACACCGCCGCAAACTGGATCAACAATGACCTCGCCCGCGAACTCGCCGGCCGCGATGCCCACGCGGTCCCCTTCGCTGGCGCCCAGCTCGCTTCCCTGCTTCGACTGCTCGACGACGGCATCGTCTCCTCCAGCGCCGCGCGTCAGGTCTTCGCCGAAATGGTCGAGAGCGGCAGCGATCCCCTCCGCATCGTCGAAAGCAAGGAACTCGGGCAGATCAGCGATGCCGCTTCGCTCGACGCCATCGTCGCCGACGTCGTTCTTGCTCACCCTGCGAAAGTCGAGCAGTATCGCGCCGGCCGGACCGGCCTGCTCGGCTTCTTCGTCGGCCAGGTCATGACCCGCACCAGGGGCCGAGCCAATCCCGAACTCGTTTCGACCCTGCTTCGCCAGCGCTTCGAAGCCTGAGCCAGAGTGGCGGTGACGGCGCTTGCGCCGGGAATCGGCGGGAACGTGGCGATTTTCGCGACTGTGAACACTGTGTTACTGCACCCGCGTTCATCCGGCATGATCGGACTCAGTACAGCTTGCCGCCGTTCGGGACCGCGCGCTCGGGCATGACGAGTACGGTTTCGCCGGTTTCATCGGGGAAGCCGAGCGTCAAGCATTCGGACATGAACTTGCCGATCTGACGCGCCGGGAAATTCACGACGGCGCACACCTGCCTGCCGACCAGCACGGCCGGTTCGTAGTTCCGGGCAATGCCCGCCGACGTCTTTCGTTCGCCGATCTCCGTCCCGAAATCGATCCACAGCTTGAGCGACGGCTTGCGTGCTTCCGGAAATGCCTCCGCACGGACGATCGTGCCAACGCGGATCTCGACACGGGCGAAATCATCGTATTCGATCACATGCGCCTGCTGGTTTCGAGTTCTGCTGGACTGCGCGACGAAGTGACTGCCTGCGCGCGCACTCGTCAATCCACGACCTCGAAGTGATCGACGTGCTCGACGAGCGATAGCAGATAGCGAGGATCCTCCTCATAGTAGCGAGCACGGTCGACGTCCGGCCCGGCAAACGCCTTCACGGATTCGAGGGAATCCCACAGCGACACGAACACGAACTCCGCCCGCTCAGCCTTGATACGGCGCAGAATCAACACGCCGCGATTGCCCTGCGTTGCCAGTGCCTCCCTGCGACCCGTTCGCTCGAGGTACTGCGAGTACGCCTCGAAGTCCCCGGCCTGCGTTTCGCCTTTCCACACCCGCGCAATCATCTCTCGCCTCTCGTTTCCTTACCATGAGTCCAACCGCGAACACGATGAGCAATCCGCCGATCATCGTATTCGCACCAATGGCTTCGCCTCCGATCGCGACTCCCAGAAGTACTGCGACGATGGGATTCACATAGGCATGGCTTGCAACGCGCGACGCCTCCACTTTCCCCAGCAGCCACACAAACGCACTGAATGCAACCAGCGAACCGAACACCACAAGGTATGCAAGCGCGAACAGCGAACGACCCGTCAGCGCCGCCACCTCGAGCTCCGACAACTCGCCCGCCAATGCCGCTGCCACAACCAGCAGCACCCCGCCCGCGACGAGTTGCATGCCCGCCCGGCGTATCGGCCACGCCGGATCCGCACCACTCGCTTGCCGCAAACCCATCGCCCACGAAAGCGAGGCCAGCAACATGACCGCCGACCCCACCCGGTCCGTCCCGCCAGGTCCGGCTCCGACCGTGAATGCGACACCCAGCAAACCCATGCCGAGGCCACCCAGCACCACCATATCCGGCCGCGTCTCCCGCACCCGCCCAGCCCACGTCCCTCCCAACCAGCCCAGCATCACCACGAACATCGGAACCGTCGCGTTCAGCAACGCCGCTGCCCCGCTCTCGATTCGCTGCTCCGCCCACGCAACCATTCCCTGACCGCCAAGGAACAGCAGTCCACCCACTACCACTGCACCGGACCACGCTTCCCGCCCGGGCGCTGGCGCACCCCGTGCCCGCGCCAGCCCGTACAACACCACGCCGGCAACGAGACACCGCAGTCCGATCATGAACAGCGGCGGAATCGTTTCGATCGCGACCTCGATCGCCAGATACGTCGAGCCCCAGATCCCGTAAATCGCGGCAAACGCGGCGTACAACCCCAGCATCTCCAGACGATCCCCGCCCGCCCCCGTCCACCAGCCCATCAGCCACCGGACCGCCCGTTTCCCCCCCGATCCTGCCATGATCTGCCTCTGCCCCGGGTTGAATTAACTGTCTATTTGCCGTATGTTGGTTATGAATATGATCGCCTGCACATAACCTGTCAACTGACCTTCGGGGGTTATGATGGGCCTCACCGTTGACACCATGGAGTTCGTGGGTGGGGACGTAGCGCTCGATCTCGTGAATACCGGGAGCCGGCGGCGGGATGGCCCGTTCCGGGAACGGCTGCTGACGTATTCGGATCTGATCCGCTGGGCGGAACGGGCGGGGATTGTGGACGCATCTGCGGCGGCGGAGCTCTGGCAGGAAGCGGAACGACATCCTGAGGAAGCGGAGCTGGCGTTGGATCGAATGCGCGAGCTTCGCGAGCAGGTGTACCGCGTGTTCGTGGCGGCGATCCGGGGTGAATCGCCGCCGGCGGCGGATCTCGGGTCGCTCCAGGCGGCAGCGGCGGAAGGCGCTGGGGCGCGCCGTATCGTTGCGTTGCCCGGTGGCGCGTTCCGGTTCGGGTGGCCGGCGTGCGAGCGGCTGGGCCAACTTGCGTGGCAGGTTGCGCTTTCGGCGGCAGAGCTGCTTGTGTCGGAGGATCGGACGCGTGTGAAGGAGTGCGCGACGGCCAACTGCAACTGGCTGTTCGTGGATCTGAGTCGTAACCGGAGCCGGCGCTGGTGCGACATGAAGGACTGTGGCAATCGCGCCAAGGCTCGCCGTCACTACGCACGCATGCAGCGGCAGGAGCGGCGGGGTGAGTAGAAGGCTTTTGCGAAGCGCCGGCGATCGTGTTAAGATCGCCGGAGTCCGCTCCACGGAATCATGCGGGTCTAACGCAGAATTCTGACCTGCTCGACGCGCCGGGCGCAGATGCCCGACTCCTCGAGAGAGAAGTGCCGCGTCGAGCGTTGTCGGCGCGGCATTCGTGTTTTTGGCCTCAACAGCGAAGCGATGAAGAGATGATCACTGTGGATGGCGTCACGAAGCGGTTCGGCCCGCTGGTCGCAGTGGATGGGCTCAGCTTCGAGATCGACCGTGGCGAGGTTGTGGGGTTCCTGGGACCGAACGGGGCTGGCAAGACGACGACGATGCGGATGCTGACGGGCACGCTCCAGCCGGATGAAGGGCGAGTGCTGCTGGACGGTCGATCGATCGGCGAGAACCTGCCGGACGCGAAGCGGCGCATGGGATACCTGCCCGAGTCGAATCCGTTGTACGAAGACATGCTGGTGTGTGAGTATCTCGAGCATGCAGCGAGCCTGCGCGGTCTGGATGGAGGTGCGTTGCGGGGTGCAATATCGAGTGCGGCAGACCGGACGGGACTTGATGAGGTGTTTTTCCGTCCGATCGGCGATGCATCGAAGGGGTATCGCCAGCGGATCGGTCTGGCAGCGGCGATCCTGCACGAGCCGGACATCCTGGTGCTGGACGAACCGACGGAGGGTCTCGATCCGAATCAGCGCGTCGAGATTCGCCGGCTTGTGAGCGAACTCGGGCGGGACCGCACGGTGCTCCTGAGCACGCACGTGATGCAGGAGGTCGAGGCGGTTTGCAACCGGCTGCTGATCATCAGCCGCGGCCGGCTGATCGCGCATGGCACGGTGGCGAGTCTGCTTGCCGGCCAGCAGGATGTCTCGACGTACCTCGTGGAAGCGGAAGGTGATGGTGTAGTGGACTCGTTGAGCGTGTTGCCGGGCGTCGAGACGAGCACGGTCGAGCCCGCCGATGATGGCCGTGTTCGTGTGCGACTCTCGACACGCGGCGCGGACGAGCTGCGGCCGCGGATCTACGGGCTGGCCCGGGATCGCGGCTGGGTGTTGTGGGAGTTGCATCGCGAACGCGCGAATCTGGAGCAGCTCTTCCATCAACTGACTACAGAGGCAGCGCCGCCGGCGGAGGTGGTGTGATGCGGAACGTCTGGACGCTGGCACGTCGTGAGCTGCGCGCCTATTTCGATCATCCGACTGCGTACATCCTCGTCGTCGCGTTCCTTGCGCTCGGTCTGTTCCTTGCCTTCCGCACGATCTTCGCACAACGGGTTGCGACGCTCCGTCCCTTCTTCGACCTGCTGCCATGGCTCTTTGCCGTTTTCATCCCCGCGATCACGATGCGGAGTCTTGCGGAAGAGCGGCGCAGCCGGACGCTCGAATGGCTGATGGCGCAGCCGCTGGGCGAGACGCAGGTCGTAGCCGGCAAATTCCTCGGCGATTGGCTCTTCGTACTCATTGCGCTGGCTGGCACGTTGCCTGCCGCGCTCGGCATCCTGATCGAATCGGATGCCGATGCCGGGATCATGCTGGCCCAGTACGTTGGCGGCGCATTGCTGGCCGCCCAGATCGTGGCAATCGGGCTGTGGGCATCGAGCGCGACGCGCAATCAGATCACGGCGTTCATTCTGGCCTCGAGCATCACGCTCGCGCTCGTATTCGCTGGATTGCCGATCGTGCTGATCGGTCTGCCACCCGTGCTCAGCGGTCTTGTCTCCCGGCTGTCCGTCATCCCGCATTTCGAGAACGTTGCGCGCGGTGTCATCGATCTGCGTGATGTGCTCTACTTCGTTTCGATGACGGTGTTGTTCCTCGTGTTTGCAGGCGTCGCGCTCGGGCGCGAGCGACTCAGCGGCGCTCGTGGCGCGTGGCGCCGGCTTCGCCTTGGAGCCCTTGCCGTCGCTGCTACGGTGATCGTGCTCAACCTGCTGGGCGGCTACTTGCGCGGCAGACTCGACCTGACACGGGACCGGCTCTACACCCTCGCCCCAGGCACACGCACGCTCGTGAGCGGCCTCGACGATATCGTTCAGGTCCGCCTGTTCGTGTCCGATGAGTTGCCCGCCGAGGTGCAGATCCTGCTCCGCGATGTACGCGATCTGCTCGCCGACATGCGCCGCGCCTCGGGCGGCAACCTCGCCGTCACCGAGAGCAATCCTGACGACGATCCGGAAGCCGAAGAGGAAGCGCGCTCGCTCGGACTCGCACCGATCGACTTCAACGTATTGCGCGATGACGAATTCCAGGTCAAGCGCGGCTGGTTCGGAATTGCCGTGCTGTACGCGGATGAGCAGCGTGTCATCCCGATCGTGGACCGCACCGACGACCTCGAGTTCCGACTCGCGAGCTACATCGACGGCCTGACCACGGATGACAGAGCGGCCATCGCGTTCGGGACCGGATCTGGTGCGAAGGGCCCGTTCGAGTATCCCGCCTTGCGCGAGGTGCTTGGCGAACGATACGAGTTGACGAGCGTGGCGCTCGATCAGGACTCTGCCGAATTGACCATGGACTCCGTGCGCGTGCTGGTCGTCGCAGCACCGGCACAACCTCTGGACAGTGCGGCCGTCCGTCGCGTGCGCAGCTATGTTGATGGCGGCGGCTCCGCGCTCTTCCTGCTCGAGAGCGCGCAGATCAACCCGCAGTATCCGCAGCCGATGCCCTCGAGTTCTGGACTGGAACCGCTCCTTGAATCGCATGGTCTGCGGCTCGTGACGGGTTTCGTGTACGATCTGCAATCGCATGCGAACGTATCCCTTGGACGTCAGGGATTCTTCAATCTCGTGCGTGGCTATCCGCTCTGGCCCATTGTCATGCGCGGGCCCGAACACGCGACGACACGCAACCTCGAGAACCTCAGTCTTGGCTGGGCCTCGGCGCTGACCATTCTCGATACAACCAGCGTCCAGCCGCTCTGGACGACGACCGCGAACGGCGGAGTCAGACCCGTCGGAATGCCGATCGATCCTGCTTCCTTCGAGAGCTTCATGCCCGACAGTCTCGGCGCGCAGGTCGTCGCAGCGGCGATCGACCCGGGCGCCGCCGGCGCTGGCGATGCCGCGACGGATAACGGCGATGCCACGACGGATGGCGGACGGATGATCGTTATCGGCGATGCAGATTTTCTGTCCCAGCAGTTCATCGGCGCAAATCCGCAGAATCTGGTTTTTGTCGCGAACGCGCTCGACTGGCTCGCCCAGGACGAACTGCTCATCCGCATTCGCTCGAAGGACCGGACTCCGCCTGCGTTGCTCGTCGAGTCCGACTTCGCTCGCAACGCGCTCAAGTGGGGGAACCTTGCCGGCATCCCGATTCTCTTCGTGATCTTCGGTGCCTTCCGCATCGGCGGCCGGCGTCTCCGCGCGGAGCGTCGCTGGAAGGCACAACCCCGGCCGAAAAAGCAGGAGAGCGCGCAATGAGTGAAAAGACGTTGCGACGCATCGTCGCCATCCTTGGCGCACTCGTTGCGATGTACGGCATTGTCTGGCTCACAGCCGGACGCGGGCGGGCGAGCGGATCGGCAAACAACGACAATCCCCTGGCCGGCGAGCTCGAGCGGATACGCGCTGATTCGCTCACCGGACTGACTGTCACGTCGCCAGCGGGCGAACGCATCGCACTCAGCCGTGACGACAGTGTCTGGAGGGTCAACGGATTCCGCGCCGACTCGCAAGCCATCGATCGCCTGAAACGAGCGATCGCGGACGCAGATGTCGCGGCGCTCGCTTCCCGCAGTGCCACCAACCACGCCCGGCTCGGCGTCGCCAGTGACAGCACGTGGACCGTCGCGCTGAGAAACGATGCAGATTCGGTTCGCCTCCTGATCGGCAACGACGGTCCAACCTATCCAGGTGCCTACATTCGCCTGCCTGACGCCGATCAGGTCTTCGAGGTGACGGGCGACCTGCGCAACGCGCTCACGCTCTCACCGGGTGACTGGCGTGACAGGGCCATCGCCCGCGTGGATACCGCGGCCATCCAGACGGTGGTCATCGAACGCGATGCGCGCACGGCCAGGCTCGAGCGGCGTGAGGATGGTTGGCACGTGTCCGTGGCCGGCGTCCCGGAGGCCGCAGCGCCAGACAGTGCAACCGTCGCAAGCGTACTCAGCGAACTGGCCCGCTTCGATGCCACGGGTTTCGCCGCCGACAGCGCGTTCACGGGGGAGGATCGGCGTAGCGTGGTTGCACTTGCCGCCAGCGGCGACACGCTCGCCGCAGTCCGCTTTGCAGGCCTGAACTCGAACTGGCACGCACAGGCGCGCGGCCACGATGCCGTCTTTCAAGTCGCCGGCTACCGCGTCGATCGGATCGCGCCAACGATCGAGGAAATCGTGCCTTCGCCCGACGGATCCTGACGCCACATTCAGACTTCTCGAAAGGAGTCTCATCATGAGCAACCACGCTCCGCGCATCCGCGCCACGTTCACGGCCATCGCTGCGCTCGCAGCGGTTCTCGCACCGGCCTCGCCCCTGCACGCGCGGCAGGCGCAGGCCGACGAACGGCGACCGGCCGTTTCCTCGGACGACCCGCGCCTGGCTCTGTTGCGCACAGAGGATTACCTGACTCCGCCGCAGGAAGTGCTCGATGCCGTCCTCGCCACGACAGTCGAGGATGTGCGCCTCGACAACCTCGACCCGAGCGGACGGTTCTTTCTGCGCACGGTGGGCGATGGGTTCCCGACGCTCGCCCGCTTCGCCAAGCGCCACTTCGACCTCGGCCAGTTCCAGATCGATCCGCTCGCGAATCGGGACCGGCGTCTCACGACCAGAAGCGATGTCGGCATCGAGGTCTACACGCGCGATGGCCAACTCGCAACCACGATCGACGTCCCGGATGGCGCTCGCGTCAGTGGCGCCGAGTGGTCGCCAGACGGTTCAACCATCGCTTTCTTCGCCCACTTCCCGGATGAGACGCACATCTACACGGCCAATGCCGAGAGTGGCGATTCACGGCGACTCACGCGCTCGCCCGTACTCGCGACACATGTGACAGACCTCGAGTGGACCGGCGACGGCGAGCACATCATGACCGTTCTCATGCCGGAGAACCGTGGCGAGGCGCCGGTCGAGCCAGCTGTCCCGCAGACTCCGAAGGTCCGCATCACGACGCCCGACCGCAACCGGCTTCGCACCTACTTCGATCTCCTCGAGAACCCGTACGAGAAGCAACTCGTCCGCTACTACTCGACCGGCCAGCTCGCTCGCATCGAGGTCGACTCGCGCGACGTCGAGCGCATCGGTGCACCCGCCATGATCGAGCAGGTCAGCGCGTCCCCGGATGGCGCCTACTTCCGCGTCGCTACCATGAAGGACGATCTCTCCTACATCGTCCCCGTCAACGACGCTGGCACAGTAGACGAGATATGGAACACGCAGGGCCAGTCTCTTGCCGTCATTCAGGACGAGGACGTCGACGAAAACGTGCAGAACACGGGCGACGATGATGACGAGGACGACGATGGTGCAAAACGTGCCGTGACGTGGCGCACCGGCGGTGAGCCCGGACTCGTATTCCTCCAGCATGAACCGCAGCCGGATGATGAAGAAGGTGAAGAGGAAGACACCGGCGATGACTCCCGCATGGATCGCGTGATGTACTGGCTTCCACCATTCGACTCCAGCAGCACGCAGCTTGTGTACGAGACCGAGGACGAGATCGACTCCTTCAGCTTCGACTCGTCTGGCAGGATCCTGTTCCTGACCCGCCAGCAGAACGAGACGCAGACCGTGCACGCCGTCCTGCTCGACAATCCGGAGCGCGAGTACCTGATTTCCGAGGACGATACCGAAGACGTTCTGGACGATCCGGGTTCTCTCATGGTGCGCGACGATGCCGTGCGAACCTCGACCGACGGGCGTTCCGTCTACCTTTCAGGTACACAGCATTTCGAGGACGCTCTCGCCAACGCGCCTCGTCCGTTCGTGGACCGCGTCGTGATTGCTACTGGCGAAAAGGAGCGCGTCTTCCAGAGCGACGCCGACACCTTCGAGGAGGTGAACACCGTCCTGAACGATGACGTCACACAATTCATCGTGACGCGCGAGTCACGCAGTATGGTGCCGAATCAGTGGTTCGTGAATCGGACAACGGGCGAGGAGCGGCAGCTCACGTTCAACGAGGATCATCACCCGCGGATCACCGCCGCCCGCCGCGAACTCTTCAACATCGTCCGACCGGATGGCTTCACGTCGCGAGTTTCGGTCACGCTCCCCGCTGGCTACCAGCAGGGCAACCCCCTGCCCGCCATGTTCTGGTTCTATCCGCGCGAGTACACGGAGCAGGAGGCGTACGACGAAAGTCTCGACGATTACAACAAGAACGAATTCCCGAATGTCGGCGCCCGGTCGATGGCGATCCTAACACTTCTCGGCTACGCCCTGATCGAGCCGGACCTCCCCATCGTCGGTCCCGAAGGTCAGATGAACGATGAGTACCCGCACGATCTCAGAAACACACTCGCCACAGTGATCGACTCCATCACCGCGCGCGGCTGGGTCGATCGCAACCGCCTCGGCATCGGCGGGCACAGCTACGGCGCCTTCGGCACCGCCAACGCCATGATCCAGACGCCGTTCTTCAAAGCCGGAATCGCCGGCGATGGCAACTACAACCGTTCCCTCACGCCGGCCGGCTTCCAGCGCGAAGACCGTTATCTCTGGGAGGCGCAGGACCTCTACGTCGAGATGTCTCCCTTCTTCCAGGCCGACCGCCTCAGCGGCGCACTCCTCATGTACCACGGCATGGACGACCACAACGTCGGTACCCACCCGATTCATGCCGACCGCATGTTCCACGCACTCGAGGTGCTCGGCAAAACCGCATCCATGTACAAGTACCCGTTCGAGGACCACGGCCCCGCAACCCGGGAGACCACCCTCGACCTCTGGGCCCGCTGGGTCGCCTGGCTCGACACCTTTGTCAAGAATCCACGCCCCGCACCCCAGATCACAACGCAGGACCGCGCTCCCGGTAGCTGAATCTTCCTCTCGGTCGCCCGGCGCTCTCGCGCCGGGCGCCACCCGTCGGTCGCGCCGCCTGCATCGAGTCCATTGACAGCCGCGTACCCGGACGGTGACCGACTGGTGGTTGCGTACCGAACAGTTACGCCGGGCTTCTCGTAGTGGTCCGCCTCACGCAAGCTCACGCTGTTCTGCGTCGTCGGACACGCTCCCGATCGTGTTCGAGACACTGGATGTGTTGCGGGGGTTGGTCCCGGCTTTCATCGAGTCGGGTGTTGGGGCATGGGATGAAGTGTCTGCTCGCCCTCGCGGGCGCGGGCGTCCTGCGCGGGTTCCTGTTCGAGATTCAACCTGGCGATCCAGCGACCCTCGCTGCGGTCATTGCCCTGCTCGCTCTCGTCGGCTGCCTTGCCACACTGCTGCCCCGCGATCCGGGCCGGACGGGTCGATCCGATGGTCGTGCTTCGCGAATCGTGACGGGAACCGGAGTGAGCCCATCGCGCGCAGAGGACGGCAGCGACTCGATCAGTTCCTCACGGAATTCGGAGCCGGACGCGAACCAGCTCGCCAGCACAGCCGTCCGGTTGGCGCGGGCGATGGCGGTCTGATCGATGAACGTATCGCCATCACGTCCGACGAACGTGGTATGCAACGTATCCCCGCGAATCCTGTAGTACTGGGCGTCGCCATTGCGGATGCCGCGTTGCTGAAGTGGCGCGTACCATTCCGTAAGACGACTGGCGATCGTCTCGTAGTCTGCCTGATTGAGGAGACCGGCGGCCACCGCCTTTCGCATGCTCTTCCGGATCTCGCCGATGAGCCGTTCCACGTTGAGTCCCCGGCGAAATGCGAGCCTTGCCCATACGCCGCGTGCCTCGATTGTGGCGTTGGCAATTGCGTCGGCCGCGTCATCCGGGCTACCCGCCTCGCCGATCGCGGCTTCAATCGCTGATGCGGTCACCGTGTCGACGCGGATGTCGAGCACGAGCACATCGACCTTCAGCAACGTCTTCTCGAGCAGCATGTGCATCGTACCGAAACGACCTCCCAGCCCCGCAGTGTCCGCCGCGAGCTGGCTCCGCGCCGGTGTGACGCCCGTGCCGAGCGCCAGGACAACGGCAAACCCGCAAACCGTGCTGCGAAACCGGCCTGGCTCGAGTTGCGAGCGGCCCATCGGTTCGCTGGTCCTGAATATTCGCCTCAACTTCCTCGTCATGGTTGCAAATCTCGCGTGGTGCGTGGCCATTGAAAACCTGCCGCATGGAATGGGCCTGGTGCGGCGCCCGAGCGCTCGCGCCATGCTTCCCATCAGGTTGGTGCGGCTCGATCGGGCCGCGCAACGATCGACTGCCTCCCTGTTGATCGGGGCGATGCACTGGATCGCGGTGCGCTGGGTGCCGCGTCTGCGCACCCGCATCGCGTCCTCACACGACACCGCGAGCGACTTCAGCCGGACCGCGTCACAGGCTCGCGATCTCGATCGAACCGGCGCCACGCGAAGTATACGGGCACGCCCAGCGCAACGAGGACCAAGCCAGGCCACGTGTATTGCGGCCGCTGCACCAGCAAATTCACGCAGATCAGCGCTGTGAGGAGTACGTACAGGGCTGGACACCACGGGTAGCCGAATGCGCGCACTGGACGCTGCGCGGCAGGGCGCCGTAAACGGAGGGCAAACAAGCAGACGCCCGTCAACGAATAGAACAATACGGCCGCGAAGATCACGTAGTCGAGAAGTTGGCTGTACGTTCCGGAAAGGCAGAGCATCGATGTCCATACCGCTTGAACAACCAGCGCGACGGCCGGCGTTCTGCGCACCGGGTCGAGCCGGCCGGCCGAAGCGAAGAAGAGGCCATTGCGCGCCATCGCGTAATATACGCGAGCGCCCGAAAGAATGAGTCCGTTGTTGCAACCGAACGTCGAGATCATGATGGCCGCGGCCATCACGAATAAGCCTGCATTACCGAACATCGCCTGGAGCGCAGCCGTTCCGACCCGGTCGTCCGCCGCCCCCGCAATCGCCTCGCCCGGCAGAACCGACAGGTACGCGACGTTGGCCATCACATAGAGCAGTGTCACGATGAGCACGCCAGTCGCCATCGCGAATGGCACATCCTTCTCCGGCTCCCGCAGCTCGCTCGCCGCAAACCCCACGTTGTTCCACGCGTCCATCGAGAATAGCGCTCCGACCATCGCTGCCCCGACGATCGGCAGCAGAGCAAGTGTGAAACCGCCTGCCGGCCAGAAGTTCGTCCCGAAGTTGGCCGCGCTCGCCGTCGCATCACGACCGATCGACAATCCCAGAACCACAAGCCCCGCGAGCGCAGCCGTCTTGATGATCGTAAGACTCGTCTGTACGATCGCCGCCGTACGTACACCACGTACGTTGATCCACGTGAGAAACACAATCGACGCGATGGCGAGGAGCCGCTGCGCCGAAAGCCCCATCTCGATCGGCCCGCTCGGCAGCCGGATCGTCCCGCCCAGAAAAACCTCGTCCGATAGCGCAGGCACAAACACCGCCGTGAAGCGAGCGAACGCAACCGCGACCGCCGCGATCGTGCCCGTCTGGATCACAGCGAAAAGCGTCCAGCCGTACAGATAGCCCAGCAGCGGCGTGAGCCCTTCCCGCAGATACACGTATTGACCACCCGCTCGCGGGAACATCGCTGCCAGCTCGCCGTACGTGAGCGCGCCCATGAGCGTGAGCACGCCCGACAGCACCCACACCAGTAGCATGAGTCCCGGCGACTGCGTCTGGCGCATCATGTCCGCCGACACGATGAAGATTCCCGACCCGATCATCGACCCCACCACCAGGGCTGTCGCGTCGAGTCGCGATATCGCCTTGACGAACTCCGCCTGTGCGGCTGCCGTCGCATTGGCCATGCGACACACTCCTCGCCGGTTGAGGACGGCGGCGAAGATATGCCCATCCCACGCGGCCAACCAGAGCACCTCCTCCTCGCTCATCGCTGCTCAGGACCGCCGTCCCTTCATTCGCGCCTGCCATGGCTCTTCTCACAGACGGCCGGCCACCGACGCCTTCACCCGCGGCGTCCGACGAGAGCGAGGACAAGGCAATGGCGGGGAACGATGTGTTCATGGGGACGCTCGATCTGATGGTACTGCGTGCGCTGCAACGCGCTCACATTCCTCGCCGCCCTGTCCGCCGGCGCCAGCGCGACCGCCCTCGCGAACCGTGCGTTCCATCGTGCGCGAACTCGACCCGCTCCTGCCCGTAGTCAACCTGTTGACGCTCGAAACCTGTGTGAACCGTGCGATGGCATCGACGCGCTTTGTCATTCTCATCGACCCACTCGCGGCGCTGAGGGCAGAATGACGGGTGTGGGTGTGGGCGGGGGTGGAACGAGGTGAAGGGGTGGGGAAAAGACGGGGAAACGACGGGTGGGTCGATCCGACCTGGTGCCGCCCACGCCAGCGCCCCGTGGGTCGATCCGACCGGTGCCGCCCGGGCCAGCGAACCGTGGGCCGATTCGCTGGACTTGACTCGGGGCGCGTTTCCCTGACCAGAGCAAGCTTGCGCGCAGCACCCTTCCGGGGGAATTTTACGTAGTTTGTGAAGGTTTTGTACTCTTGCGGAGCGATTCGATGACGCGACTTCACTTCCCGCGCATTCTCGGTGCAGCGAGCGCACTCGCCGTTGCCGGCACGTGGGCAACGTTGAGCGGTCGTCCCATGGGGACTCCCGACGAAGCCGGTGCATTCGGATTCCGGGCTGGTGAACGAGTCGAGGATTTCCGTTTCAAGGACATCGAGGGCGAGAAGGGACGCCTTTCCGGACTTCTGGAGGATCATGAGGCTGTCGTGGTCGCGGTACGCAACGTGGGCTGCCCCGTATCTCAGAAGTACGGCCACGAACTCGCGCGCCTCGAGAAGGAGTATGGCGCCCGCGGCGTGGCATTCCTGTACCTGAACGTGAGTCCGCAGGATGACGTCGCTGAAATGCGTGAGGAGATCGAGAGATTCGCCTTCACGTCACCGTACATTGCCGATCCGGACGCAAGGATCGGGACTCTGCTCCAGACGAAGGTAACGACGGAAGTATTCATCATCGATGCTGCACGCACGTTGCGTTACCGTGGCGCGATCGATGATCAGTACGGCATCACGTTCCACAAGCCGGAGGCGCGCGAGCACTGGCTGCGCAATGCGCTGGATGCAGTTCTGATTGATCAGGGTGTTGCGGTCGACGAGACGGATGCATCCGGTTGCTTTCTCGAGCTGCCCGCATCGTCGCAACGAGTGCCACTGCACGAGATTACGTATCACAATCGTGTGAGCCGAATCATCCGTGACAACTGTGAAACGTGTCACCGAACGGGCGGTATCGCGCCGTTCGCCCTGGCATCGTATGAAGACGTGAGCGGATTTCGGGGAATGATCCGCTACGCCGTGCAGGAGCAGCGCATGCCACCGTGGTTTGCGAATCCTGCGCATGGCGAGTGGCGGAACGATCGGCGGCTGTCGGAACGCGACCGGCGTGATCTGCTGGCGTGGATCGATGCGGGCGCACCCGAAGGTGACAAGGCGGCGGGGGCCGGCGATCGCTCCTGGGTCGACGGCTGGCAGCTCACGGATGAGCCGGATGCGGTGGTGGCGATCCCGGAGCCGCACGATGTGCCAGCGGAGGGCGTGGTCGAGTACCAGTACAAGTACGTGCAGACGCACTTTGGCGAGGACAAATGGATCACTGCGATCGAATCGCGGCCGACCGCGCCCGCGGTGACGCACCACATCATCGTTTTCCTCGTCGACGGCCCGGACGACGAGGAGGGTGAGTGGTTGGGCGGGACGGCACCCGGAGTGCCACCCCAGGTATACCCGCAGGGTTCGGGCAAGAAACTGCCGAAGGACGCCTGGCTCATGTTCGAGTTGCACTATACGCCGAATGGCACGGCCGCCACGGACCAGAGCCGGGTGGCCCTCGAGTTCGCCGATTCACGGCCCGATCGTGTGGTCGAGACATCGTTTGTCGCAACAACTGAATTCGAGATACCGGCGGGTGCTCCGAATCACGAAATTGTGGCCGACCTGACCTTCGAGGAGAGCGGCACACTGATCAATCTGCTGCCGCACATGCATCTACGGGGCAAGGCGTTTCGTTATGAGCTGATCCATGCGGACGGGACCAAAAACGTCGTACTCGATGTTCCGCGTTACGACTTCAACTGGCAGCTCATTTACGAGTTTGCCGAGCCATTGCATGTCGAGAAGGGCGATGTCCTGCGCGGCCGTGCCTGGTACGACAACAGCGCGAACAATCCTGCAAATCCCGATCCTGGTAAAGTAGTGACTTTCGGCCAGCAGAGCTTCGAGGAAATGATGTTCGGGTTCTTCGATTGGATCCCGGACAGAGCATCGCCCCCGACTGTCACGGAAACCGGCGGATAGTCCGCTGTTCATCGGGGCGCGCGATGCGCGCGACCGCGGCGTCAGCGCAGTGGCGGAGCGGACGCGGGGGGTCTGCGGTGGTGGGTCGCCTGTTCGAATGCGAACGCAAAAGCAAAGAGGCGCGCCTCCGACCACGCATAGCCGAGGATCTGTAGTCCAACGGGAAGGGATTGATTTCGCACCCAACCCATCGGCACGGTGATCGCGGGGAAGCCGGCTGGCGGTGCCAGATTCTGGCTGTTGTCGTTGGCGGGTGAGGAAAGGTCACCGATCAGGCGGGCGGGGTTGCCCCAGGTTGGATAGATCAGCCCGTCGAGCTGGTGGTTCGCCAGGATCGCACGAAGCCCGTCCTGGAATTTGCGTTTGCTCTCCGCGGCCCTGCGACAACGCTCGGGCTGGCCGCCGATCGAATCGTTCAATTGCGAACGCAGGCGTCGCTCTGTCGTGACGTGGAAGCGTCCGGATTCGACGATCTCGGCAAGTGTCCGAACGGGTGCGCCGGGGCCGAGTGAGGCGAGGTACTGTTCGAGGTCGCGCTTGAAACTGGAGCAGAGCGACACGCGGACGGAATCGAGGACCCAGACGTCAACCGTGTCGAGGACAGTGGCGCCGAGCCGGCGCATGGTTGCGACCGCGTCGTGGAATCGAGCGAGAACCTCGGCGTCGGTGCCTTCGCGTTGAATCAGTTGTCGGACGACGCCGAAGCGCGCACCGCGTAATGCGTTGGCATCGAGAGAAGCCGTATACGTTTCGGGGATGTGACCGCGGCTTTCGGCAGTGGCCGGATCCGCCGGATCCTCGCCTGCGAGGACGTCGAGCATCCGAGCCGCGTCCTCGACGGTCCGTGTCATGGGTCCGCCGACATCTCGTTCCAGATAGAGTGGAATGATTCCGTCGCGGCTGGTCAGGCCGATCGTGGGGCGAATGCCAACGAGCGCCGTGTGAGCGGAGGGCCCGCGAATCGAATTGCCGGTGTCTGTGCCGAGTCCGACTGCAACGAGATTCGCCGCAACCGCCGCCGCGGTTCCACCGCTCGAACCCGCCGGTACGCGATTGAGTGCATAGGGATTGAAGGTGTAGCCAGGGTGCGCGGAGCCGACCGTTTCGTATGGGCTGAACGCCCACTCGGCCATGTTCGATTTGGCGATGACAATTGCGCCGGCTGCCCGAATCCTGCGAACCATCGTCGCGTCATCGGGTGGTACCGACTCGGCGAGTACGCGAGCGCCGTTCGTCGTGGGCAGGTCGTACGTGTCGTAATTCTCCTTGACGATGACGGGTATGCCGTGCAGCGGACCGGCAAACTGCCCGGTCTCGCGAAACACCCGGTCGAGTGAGTCGGCGATCTCGAGCGCTCGCGGGTGAACCACGGTGACCGCATTGAAGGACGGACCCCTCCTGTCGTATGCCTCGATCCGGCGAATGTAGATCTCGGTCAGCTGTCGCGCCGTCAGGCGGTTATCACGGAACGCCTGGTGGATCTCCGCGATGGTCGTCTCGGTGACGTCAAATCCGTCGCCGGTCTGCGCCGCCGCCGGCACCGCGGCCAGGAGGACCCAGCGGACCGCCCTCCAAAGTCCAAAGTTTGCCGATCCAGCTATGTCGCGCATTTTGCCTCGATGCGATCGTATCGATGTGGTATCATGGCAAACCCTGATTGCCGCCCTGGGTCCCGACAACCCACGAGTTGTCGTCGATCCGGCAATGGTGGTCGATCGGTCGCGTCGTTGAGAGTCGATTCGCTGCGAGTCGATCCTGTCGACGCACATGTATCGAGCTGGACGAGTCTCAACCCTCGTCCCCGGGTCTGCCGCGATGTTCGATTCCCGGACGGTCTTGATAGCCCGACGGGCCAACTTTGGGAAGTGGTTCCCGGTCCGCAAGCAGGCCAGCCAACGTCCTTGCGTCGATGTTGCCGCCCGAGACGATGCAGACGATGCGGCCGCCGCCAGCACGGCCGGAGAGGGCGGCGGCGAGGGCGGCGGCACCCGCGCCTTCGGCGATGACGCGATTGCGTTCGGCGAGGAGGCGAATGGCGGCGGCGACCTCGTCGACGGAGGATACGATGGAACCGGCGAGGAGCTGCTTGGCGAGAGGCCACATCGGCTCGAGAACGCGGCGGCTGCCGATGCCGTCGATGAAGGTGGGTGCATAGGCGACATCGACGGGGCGACCGGCGGCAAATGCGGCGGCAAGGGCCGCGCTGGTTTCGACTTCGGCGGCGAAGACGGGCGTGCCCGGGCGCAGGGATTGAAGCGCTGCGGCGATGCCGCTCGACAGGCCGCCACCACCCCAGGGAACGATGACGGCATCGAACGCGTCGAGATCGTGTGCGATCTCGAGGCCGATGGTTCCGTTGCCGGCGATGACAGCCGGATCGCAGACGGGGTGGACGAAGAAGCCGTCAAGGCCGGGGCAGGAGTGGTCGATGATGACGCGCCACCAGGCATCGAACGGTACGGAGATGATACGGCCACCCAACCTTTGGATCGCCGCGAGTTTGGTTGCCGGTGCGTGATCCGGCACGACGACACTCCACGGTACGCGAAGCGAACGCGCCATCCAGCCAACGCCCTGCGCCATGTTGCCGGCGCTGGCGGTGTAGACGCCATCGGCGAGATCATCGGGCGACAGACTGGCGAGTGCGTTGCCGGCGCCGCGGATCTTGAACGATCCAATGGGTTGGAGGTTTTCGAGCTTGAGCCAGATCTCGGCGGGTGCATCGACCATGTTGAGGCGGACGAGCGGTGTACGAAGCGCATGCGCGCGAATCCGTTCGGCAGCCGCCTCGACATCGGTGAGGGTCGGCGGACGGAGTTCACGCAGCATGCGCTCTGATTGTGGAGGAGTGGTTGGCTGCGGAGGAGTGGTTGGCTTCAAGCGTGACCTCCGATCGGCACGGCGATCCCGCGGCCCTGGTCGAGTGCCTGCCTGTATGCGAACCACGCAGCCGCTACATCCTCGACGCCCAGCCCGAGTGATTCAAAGAGCGTGATCTCGTCGGGTTGCCGGCGTCCGCGCGCCGCGTCGCTCAACACATCACCCAGTTCGGCAACGATGTCGTCATCCGTGACGGCGCCCTCTGCCCGCGCGAGCAAAAAGTCGCCGCACTCGGCCAGCACCGAATCACGCCGGTCCACAAACAGGCGTGAGCGCCGCAGCGCCGCTGCATCGAGTTCCCTTGCCGTGCGCACACTCGAACCGACGGCGTTCACGTGTGCGCCCGGCGCGAGCCAATCACCAGAGAGGATCGGTTCGCGGGCGGATGTCGTCGTACAAACCAGTGACGCATCGGCGACTGCGCGCCGCGCGTCGGGACAGACCTCGATCGCGATGCCGTGGTGTGCGGACTCACGTCGCGCGAAGGATTCGGCATGTTCGGCATTGCGGCTCCACACACGAACGCGGTCGCAGCGCCGTACCGCGAGCATCGCTTCGAGATGCGTCCGCGCCTGTGTCCCGCTTCCGAGGATGGCGAGATCTCCTGCATCAGCACGGGCCAGGAGACGCGTCGCGACACCACTCACGGCAGCAGTGCGAATGGCCGTGATTTCGCCTGCGTCGGCCAGTGCGAGCGGCCGCCCGTGCTGTGTCTCGAACAGCAGGACGGAACCCTGATGCGCATCGTACGGAGTCCCGTGATTCCCCGGCATCACACTCACGACCTTGATGCCCATCACATTCGCAGGTCCGTAATGAGCCGGCATCATCCCGAGCAACCCACTGCGGTCGGGCAGCCAGAGCAGCGTCCGCAGCGGGACCGTGGCGTCGCCTCGTGCGAGCGCGGAAAGCGCATCTGCCATGAGATCGATGCATCGCGACATTGGAAGCAGCGCGCGCACGTCCTCGGCGGAGAGAGCCAGCATGTGCATGGCCCGCAAAGTACACAACGGCGAGCGACTTGCCGATGGCAAACGCGCTCGACGGCACGACCGCGCGCCGCACCTGCGCCAGCGCGGCAGCTCCTGGATGCCGAACCACATCACTGATGGTCAGCACTCACCCAGCCGGAAGCCCGCGTTCGGCTGAGGGCGCGGGCGAATCAGGCGTTGATCGATGCCCCGGATGAACCCCGGCCGCACCCGCCATGCGGGGCGCTCGAACATCGGATCGGAATAGCGGGCATGCAGCGCGGGATCGGTTTCGCGACTGTCCGGCACGAGGCTTGCGGCGAGCCGTATCGCCTGAGTTCACCATCGTGCCCGGGAGCCATGGACGACTCCTTTCATTCTTTTTTTGCAGACCACGACGTGCCCTATCCCGTCCGGTTCGTGACGATGTCTGCCCTGGCCGCCCATTCCTGGCCCATGGCACGGCTGGCCTGTGCGTTGTTGTTCGCTTCACTCACGCCGGGCGCCGTTGCGGCCCAGCAGAGCGCCAATGCACCGGATGTGCGAATCATCGCGCCCGCGGATACGACGATCGTTGCAGGCGAGGGCGAGTTTCGTTTCCGACTTGTGGTCAGTGCACCCGTGCACGTGCGCGTGACTCTGGATCGAGGCATAACGGTTGCACAGCACGAGGTATACGCAGGCGATCTTTCGGACGTGGCGGACATCTCGTGGAACGTACTCGATGCCGCGACGCAACAGGCGATCGAGGGCGCGGTGCGACTCGATATCGTGGCGCAGGCGGCAGACGGTCAGACAGCGCGACTCCAGTTGCCGCTCACCATCACGGCGACTGGCGGTGACACGATTCCGTTGCCGGGCATGCCGGCGGACACGGTCGATGTGTGGAAGCGATCGCCGACATTGCCGTCGATCGCGACGCTTGCGGCCGGTCTTCTCACGGGCGCCGCGGCCGTGTTGCTGCCGTCGGCGGTCGCCGTCGATGGCCGGGGCGCGCCGATCCGGTTTGCTATCGGTGGAACACTGGGCGCTGCGGGTGTCCTTGGCTTCCTTGCC
Source organism: Longimicrobiales bacterium (assembly GCA_050732695.1). GTDB lineage: Bacteria > Gemmatimonadota > Gemmatimonadetes > Longimicrobiales > RSA9 > JBFFZF01. Next base: position 44,706 of record JBOHRL010000053.1, read on the forward strand.
CAACGCGAAAACCAACCGGACCGGAACGCAATCGAACGGAACCGGCTGACACGGGAGGCGTGGCAAGCGGCCATCGACCGCACGATCGAGGAAAACCGCCAGAGACGTGAGGTCCGGCTGCGCATCGTGACGCGCGAAGTGATGGAGGGAGCGGTGCGTGAGCCCGCGCGATGACTCTGCCGGGACGGTGTCACGATGAGCAAACGGTTCGTTGCGACACTCGCGCGCGTTGCGTTCGTACTCGCTCTGCTTTCCGTGATCGGCCAGCAGAGCGCCGAGGCGCAGTTGCTTCAGGGATCCGTGGCGGCTGCCGGTTCCGCCGTCGAACTGCGGTCCGTGCTGAATGGCAATCGCGAAACCTACCGGGGCTTTCTTGTCGGCTTCGAAGGAAGAGTGACGTGGAATCGGCTGGGCCTGCGGGCAGGCTACGGACAGGGACCGCTCGACCGCACGTTCGTCGATTTCAACGATCGGCAACTGGTGGACGCGTTCACGCGCCTCGATGTGCTTGTCGTCGAGGGCCTGGAACTGGGCATCGCCGTGCGCGGGCGCGCTTACTCTGCCGGGTCGCCGAGCGGGCCGGGTCTGCTGCGTCTCGCCGTTGGCGGCGGACAGCAGGCAGGCGTGAAGCGCTGGCTTCTGTGGGAGATACACGGACGTTACGAGAGACGCGTGCTTCCGGAACTGTTGGGCGTGTACGCAGACGGCTGGCTGACCCGGCCGCTTCGCGTCAATCCGGGTGAGGTCTACCACGGCGGGCGGGGCGGAGAGGTTGGCCTCTCGGTGGAACCGGGCGCCCCACCCGTCACGGTGCGCTTCGGCTATGCGATCGACGAGATCCGGATCGGATCGCTGGGCCGGCGCGAAACCGTTGAACGCGTGACCCTCTCGATTGGTTATGCCATTGGCGGCGTCCGTGGTGGCAGTGCAGCGGCGTTATCCGGGAGCAGCCGTGATGAGGGCGCAGTACGACCCGGACGCACGCCCCTTCGACCCTGACGAGTTTGCGGAGATAACCCGACCGGCGCAGCGAACGCCCACGCCCCTCGCGCAGTTCTTCTCCGTTGTGCATTCTTCGGCCCGCCGCGAGCACTTCGCATCGCAGCCCGGCCCGAGCGCCGCGCAAGCCCTCGCTCCTTCGCGGAGACGATCCGTCCCCATGACCGGTCAGAGAGTCGTACTTGCCTACAGTGGCGGTCTGGATACCGCCTGTATCCTCAGATGGTTGCTCGAGCGCGGCCACGATGTCATTGCGTACGTGGCCGACGTCGGCCAACGCGAGGACTTCCAGAGCGTCGCGGAACGGGCCCGAGCGACCGGTGCATCGAAGGTGTTCGTCGAAGACCTGAAACGCGAGTTCGTCACCGATTACATCTTCCCCGCCATCGCCGGCAATGCGATCTACGAGAATCGGTACCTGCTCGGTACGTCGCTGGCCCGACCCATCATCGCGAAACGGCAGGTCGAGATCGCGATTGCCGAAGACGCGGGTGCGCTTGCCCACGGCGCGACCGGAAAAGGTAACGATCAGGTCCGCTTCGAGCTTGCGTTCGCGGCCCTCGCGCCCCAGCGCGAGGTTTTCTCACCGTGGAAGGATCTCGAATTCCTGTCGCGGTTCAAGGGACGATCCGATCTCATCCGCTATGCGAAGGAGCACAGGATCCCGGTCGAGGCAACCGCGGAGAAGCCATACAGCAGCGATGAGAATCTGATGCATCGTTCCTATGAGGCAGGCATTCTCGAGGACCCGCTCACGGCGCCCCAGGAAGAGATGTTTCGCCTCACACGCAGCCTCGCCGACACGCCCGACTCGCCGGCCAACCTCGAGATCCATTTCGACGATGCGATGCCGACGCGTGTCGTCAACCTCGACGACGGCACCGAATTCGACGAACCGCTCGCCCTCTTCGAGTACCTCAACGACGTCGGCGGCCTGCACGGCATCGGCCGCGTCGACATGGTCGAGAACCGCTTCGTCGGCATCAAATCGCGCGGTGTGTATGAGACGCCGGGCGGCACCGTCCTGCACCACGCGATCCGCGATCTCGAGGGCCTCGCCATGGACCGCGAAGTCCTGCGCCTCCGTGACTCGCTCTCGCCTCGCTTCGCCGAATTCATCTACAACGGCTTCTGGTTCAGTCCCGAGATGGACTTCATCCGTGCTGCCTTCGCACAGTCCGAAAAGTTGATCGACGGCTTCGTCCGCGTACAGCTCTTCCGCGGTAACGTGATCCCTCGCGGCCGCGAATCCCCGTACTCGCGCTACGACCGCGATCTCTCCTCGATGGACGTCGAGGGCGGGTACGACCAGACCGATGCCCGCGGCTTCATTCGTATCAATGCGCTACGACTGCGCGCGCATAAGCTCATCCTCCGGCAGGCAGGCGAGAACGGAGCAACGACGTAACCCCTGCGCAACCATCTTCGGCTCGCCGTGGTCCTCGTCAGCCGCGCAGCGCCTGTCCTGGCGGAGTCAGGGCAGACGCAACGCGACCAGCGAACCGGGGTGTTGTCCACTGCCGACGGCGACGACGATGTACTGCCGGCCATCGTGGAGAAACGTCATGGGTGCCGTGTTGGTCGGGGCCGGCAATTGGACGGTGGCGATCTCGTCGCCGGTCTGTTTGTTGACGGCGTGGAAGAGTGGCGCGCCGCCGCGGCCTTCGCCGTAGATGAGGAGAGTGCTGGTGACGAGGGCGGTCGCATGTGTTCCCTTCCCTGTTCGTGGCAGGTCGATGCCGCGCAACATGGGATGGTTCTTGATGTCGTCGGGCGTATCACCGTTGGGAATCCACCAGAGCGTCTCGCCGGTGTTGAGGTCGATGGCGGTAATGCGGCCGTACGGCGGCTTGTAGAGAGGCAGGTCCTCGACGCCACCGACGCCGCCGGGTCCGCGTGTGACCCAGTCCATGGTCGCGGCCGAGTCCACCTCGGTGCCGGGGATCAGCTGCGGGGCGCTGCACGCTTTCGTCGATGCGACGTAGAGGATGCCTGACTCGGGGTCGACGACAGCGCCGCCAGGGATGTTGGTACCGCCGTTGGCGCCGGGGCAATGGATGGAAGCGCGGGTTCCGTCGGGCGCGTCGCGCAGGGAAGGCGGATTGAAGAGGGGGCCGATGCGATAATTCTTGATCACGTCGACGGCAGCGCGGCGAAGCGCGGGCGTGAAGTCGATGAGATCATCTTCGGTCAGGCCCTGCATCTCGTACGCAGCCGGCCGGGTCGGGAAGGGCTGGGTCGGCGAGGTGTGTTCGCCGGGCACATCGGATTGGGGGACAGGCCTTTCCTCGATGGGCCAGATGGGTTCGCCGGTCACGCGGTTGAACACGTAGGCGAAGGATTGCTTCGTCGTCTGCACGAGTGCAGGGACCTGTTGGCCGTTGACGGTCAGATCGACGAGGTTGGGGGCAGTGGGGTTGTCATAATTCCAGATGTCGTGGTGAACGGTCTGGAAATGCCAGATCCTCTCGCCGGTCTGCACGTCGAGGGCAATGATGCTGGTTGCGAACAGGCCATCGCCGGCGCGGAAGCCACCGAAGTAGTCGTTCGTGGGCGGGTCCGTGACGACGTAGACGATGCCGCGCTCGAGGTCAGCGGACATGGGTGCCCACGCGGACACGTTGCCGGTGTACGACCATGCGTCGGTTTCCCACGTTTCATGACCGAATTCACCGGGCCGTGGGATGACGTTGAAGCGCCAGAGGTGCCGGCCGGAACGCGCATCGTAAGCCAGGATGTTGCCGGGCACGTTCTCCTTGCGTGTCTGGTAGTAGCCCTGCTCATGTGCGTTGCCGACGACGATCACGCCGTTCACGATGATGGGTGGCGATGAGTTCGTGATGTAACCGACCTCGGGCGGCAGGCCTTCGGTCGGGTGGTGTTCGTAGCCGAGATCATTGAGCAGATCGACTGTGCCGTTGTCGCCGAAAGACTCGATGGGAACACCGGTCCCGGCGTCGAGGGCGTGCAGGAAGAAAGCGGGCGTTACCACGTAGATCACGCCGCGGCCGTCGATGCGATCGTAGGCGACGCCCTTGCCATAATTCTTGCGCATCGAGTCTTCCCACCGTTTGGTGGGCGCCTCGCGGAACGTCCAGAGCGTTTCGCCGGTCGCCGGATCGATGGCTGCGACCGTGCGTCGTGCGCCGGCGACGGTGAACAGTTTGCCTTCGGCGTAGATGGGTGTGGCGCGCAGGATGTTATCGGTCTCTGGACCGAAGTTGTCACCACGCCAGACCCAGGCGACTTCGAGGTTCGCGAAGTTGGACGAGTCGATCTGCGTCAGCGGTGAGTAACGCGTGCTCCACGAGTCTCCGCCCCAGTAGCGCCATTCGCCTTCTGGCGTACCGCGCGGTCCGGTCATCTCTTCCTCGGCTGTCGTCGCGGCGCCGCCTGGCTCGGCCGGTGCGCAGCTCGCCGCCATCGACCCGATGATCATGGACAACACGGCCAGCAGGGCGGTAGTGGACTTCGGGAAACGCATCCCGACTCGCGGCATCGTGACCTCGCAGGAAGTGGTGGATCCACGCCACTCGATCGGCGCATGGACTGAAGCATGGACCGTTGGGGCGACCATCGGGCTGTCTCGTCGCCGCTGTTGCCCTCACCCGCCGCGGCCGGGGCGTCGTGAGCGAATCGGCGGTGGCGGTTCCGCCTTGCGCTCGAAGGTCTGCGTTTCAAGCAGGCGCATGGCCTCCTGTACGGCGCGCTCGAGCTGCGGATCGTGACCGGCAATCACGTCCTTCGGCATCATCTCGACCTCGATGTCGGGCGCCACGCCCTCGTTCTCGACTGACCAGTCTCCATCGATGTCGAAGAAGCCGCCGCGTGGAGCGATCATGACGCCGCCGTCGAGCAGCGGCGGCGTATCCCACGTTCCGACGAGACCGCCCCAGGTGCGTGTGCCGACCAGCGGGCCGACATCGTAATAACGGAACATGTAAGGCATGAGGTCCCCGCCGGAGCCAGCCATTTCGTTGATGATCATCACCTTCGGTCCCCAGATCCCGGCCGCGGGAGATGTGAACGGGCGCCGTTCGCCGACGGGATTGTTGAAGTAGCCGTGTGGCTGGCGCGCGAGCAGATCGACGATGTAGTCCGCAGCGGAGCCGCCGCCGTTGAAGCGTTCGTCGATGACGGCGCCTTCGCGATCCTGTTGTGCGAAGTAATAGCGGTTGAAGTTGGTGTAGCCGCCCTGTCCTGTGTTCGGCAACCAGACGTAGGCGAGGCGGCCGCCGGAGAGTTCGTCGACCTTGCGGCGGTTGCTCTCGATCCATTCACGCTGGCGCAGCTGGCCTTCACTGGAAACCGGGACAACGGTCACGAGTCGTGAGCCCTGGCCGTCCGGGTCGGGCCCAACGCGCAGAGTCGTCTGTCGGTTGGCGGTGCCCTCGAACAGGCGGTACGGAGTGGCGGGTGGTATCACCTCGACACCATTCACTTCGAGCAGGTAATCGCCTTGGCTGACAGCGATGCCGGGCTCGGCGAGGGGCGCACGCACGCTCGGGTTCCACAGCTCGCCCGTGTAGATCTTCGCGATCCTGTAGCGGCCGTTCGCGATTTCGAAGTCCGCGCCGAGCAGGCCGACCGGGTACTCGGGCACGTCCGGGTTGTCGCCGCCGCGCACGAACGAGTGACCGACCGCGACTTCACCGCCCATCCAGTCGAGCAGGTAATTCAGGTCCGTGCGATGCGCGACGTGCGCGAGCATCGGTTCATACATGGCCATGGTGCGCGCGTAGTCCACGCCATGCATGTTATCGACGTAGAGGTAGTCGCGCTGGAAGCGCCAACCTTCGTGGAACATCTGCTCGAACTCGGCGCGCGGGTCTACACGCATACGCAGGCCGGCGACATCGATGCGCCCGGCGCTCGCTGCTGGAGGTGCGCGATCGCTGTCGACGACACTCCAGTTCTGACCACTGCGGTACAGTACCTTCTTCCGGTCCGCGGAGAGGGTGTAGAACTGCGCACCTGTCGCGAACTCGGCGGCTTCGCGCTCGCGCACGTTGTACCGGCGCAGCGTTGTGCCCGAGCCACCCTGTCCGCCGCCGGGACTTGACTCGAGGTAGAAGATCATTCCTTCGGCACCTGCCTGTAGACTGCGGTAGTCGCGCTGCGGCACCGGTACCGGTACGATGCGCCGGTCAATGCCATCGAAATCGATATCGACGCGAACGTCGCGCGTGGAGGTGCGCCTGCCGGTGCTGTCACTCGCGGCACCGGTGCCGCGCGCGGGGGCGGCGCCGGCGCTGGCGGCCGTATCGCCGGCTTCGTCGCCCTTCACGGGCAGGAACGGTGAAGCATCGGCCTGCTTCAGGACGGCGAGATACACACCGCGCGAGGCCGGCCGGTCATACGACGTCATGTCAAGCCAGCCCGTGTTCAGCCCGAAGTCCGTGCCGGCCAGGAAGTAGAGGTATTTGCCGGAGGCGTCCCACGCCGGCGCCGTTGCATCGGAATAGCCGTCCGTCAGTTGATGGGTCTGCCCGGTTTCGACGGAGTAGACGAAGATGGCGTGCAGCAGGTTGTCGAGCCGCTTCGCATAAGCGATCCAGCGCGAATCGGGGCTCCACACGGGATCGAGCGATCGTGTCGGAACCATCCACGCGTCGGTATCGATGTGTTTCGCTTCCCCTCGCTCGACATCGACCAGCCACAGGCGCAAGTCAGTGTCCGTGAAAAGGATCCTCTTCGAGTCTGGTGACCATGCGGGCGTGTAGTAGAAGCGCGGGTCGGGCATGGTGATTTCGCGGCGCTCGCCGATGCCGTCCTGCGGCGCGATAACGAGGCGGTATTCGCCACTGGCATCGCTGAACCACGAAACATGTCTCCCGTCTGGCGACCATGCCGGGGTTCGCTCGGACGTGCCCGGCGTACGGGTGAGATTTCGCCAGTCGGCATCCTCCTCGGCGGGCACCGTGAAGATCTCGCCGCGTGCCTCGAAGATCGCGCGCTTGCCAGTCGCCGAGAGTTGCGCGTTCGTGAGCCGGTTCGCGACGCCTTCCCAGCTGGGCGTGAGCCACGGAAAATCGCCGCGTACGCGGATCTCGACGCGCTGCGCCTGTCCCGAGGCAGGATCGAGCGTATGGATCCAGCCGGCCTGTTCGAGTACCAGTGTGGTACCGTCCGTGCCGAGCGTCTTGACATCGAAATCGGTAAAATGCGTGATCTGTCGAAGCTGCTTCGTGCCGGTGTCGTAGCCCCATACATTGGCGGCCCAGTCGCGATCGGAGAGGAAATAGACAGTCTGCTCGATCCAGACCGGCTGCCCATCCTCCGAACCCTCCCATGGGCCGACTTCTTCGACATCGTAATCATCCATGTCGAGGATCCAGACAGGCCGGTTCTGCCCGCCGCGGTAATTGCGCCATTCCTCGTCCCACTCGTTGGGCATGCGATAGGCGAAGCGGCGGCCATCGGGTGAGAACGAGCCCTGGTACGCACGCGGCATGGGCAGCGCCTGCGGCATATCGGCGTCCAGGCCCACGGTCCAGAACCGGCTGCCGGATGGGGCATTCGTGCGACCGGACGCGAACACGATCCGGCGCCCATCGGGTGTCCAGCCCTGTACGACGTCCGCACCCGGATGCCATGTCAGGCGGCTTGGTTCCCCGCCGCCCGCGGGCGCGACATGGACGTCCGTATTTCCGGCATATTCCGCGCTGAAGGCGAGCCACTGGCCGTCCGGCGAGAAGCGCGGGCTGGTCTCCTGTCCCTGAAAGCTCGTGATGCGCTTCGCTTCTCCGCCGCTGCGCGGTACGACCCAGATATCGTTCGCATACTCGAATGCGATGGACGTCGCGCTGAGCGACGGGTTCCGCACGAGCCGGGTCGGACCGGGATCCGCCGGATTCCGTCCGTTCGCGCCCACCGCCACGGTCGCCGCACTCTGCGCGCCGGCCGGGACAGCGCTCAGCAGGAACACGAACGAAAGGGCCGAGGCACGAAGAACCGCGCGGCTGCATCGCATGACACTTCTCCGGGACTGGGGACTCGAAGCGGTGACGATCACGCCTACGTTAGTCGGATCCCACGCTCCCGGCTATGCAGCCAATGACATGACGTCGGGTGAAGTGTGAGGGTGATCAAAGGTGAGGGTGGGGGGCTTCGGGTGGGGGTGAGGGCTCCTGCGGGCCCGGTGGGGAAGTCGGGAATGGACGTCGGGCGATGGTCCTCGGCCCCGGCCCGCACCCGCGTTTCCCCACCCTCACCTTTGATTACCCCCACCCTTACCCGTCTTCTCTGTCGGGCTTTGCCCGGCCTGCCCCCCGGTCGCCCCATCTGGCCGGGTTGGCGGCGCTGGTGATCAGGTCTGCCCTGCGAGGTCGCCGGTCATGGGGGCAATCCTGATCTTCAGCTCGTTTCGCTCGCCGTCGCGGAGGTGCGGTGAGCCGGCAAGTCTGCGTGCCGCCTCGATCATTTCATGTGCGTCCGCCTGTCGCTCCTGTTCAACGGCCACGAATGCAGCATCGATATACGCATTGGCGGCGGCGAGGACCTGTCCGTTGCGAACGGCCCGCTCGGCCGCATTGAAGAAGGCGCGCCGCGCGTCCGTCAGGTCTCCGATGTAGTAGCGCAGACGCCCGGCCATGATGAGATTGTCGGCTGCTTGCGCGTCACCCTGCGGCCGCAACGCCGACGCACGAAGCAGCAGGTCCGCAGCGTCAGCGTACTTCGCCCGCTGGTTGTACAGCGATCTTGCGTGCTGCTCGAGCTGTGCGGCCTGCTCGAGGTCGGGTGCCATGTTCGTTCCCGCAATCTGACCCGCGACATCTTCTACCGAAGAGAATACGGCGACCAGCGCCGCTGCCGTGATCATTCGCATCGAGACCGTCGTCACCTTCGACATCGGTTTCTGCCTTTCCCTGTTGTTGACCATTTCACGCCGGCGCCAATCGACGCAACGTCGAACGGGTTGCCTCAGCGTGCCCAGCCTGGTAACACAAGATGCCGGGATGACCGGAACGAGGGCACCCGGAACGCGGCCGGCCGGGAGGGTGCCGAAAGTCATTGATCCGGCCCGACTCCCGATCCATGGTCGATGTTGACAGGAGGTAAACCCGGCGCATTGATTCCCGAACGGCAGGTGCCGGGAGGACTCGATCCGGAGCGTCGCCATGTCAAGCATACGACCACCGATCCTGGTGAACACCGTCACGTCGGCACGCACTCCGGTCAGGCATGATTCACTCCCGGATCGCGTCCTTCCTGGCTGGAGCGTGCGCGCTCTACTTGCGTGCCTTGCAGCTGCGTCGTTCGGATGCGATGGGATGTCGGCCCGTCCTGCGACGGTCCTTGGGGGAGCGGCGGCGCAGGACACGCTGACGCCGGCCTGGGAATGGTCGATGGAACGGATCGCAGACGTCGTGAACGCGGCCCGCGCCGGCACGAACCTTCGACCAGCGAGCTGGCCGGGCGGTGCGCGTGTCGCGGTCCTGCTGTCCTTCGATGTCGATAACGAGACCGTGAACCTGCGCTTCGCACGTCCGACGATCGGCGAGCTGTCGCAGGGCCAGTACGGTGCGCGCCAGGGACTGCGGCGCGTGGTCGAACTGCTCGATCGCCATGACATTCCGGCGACGTTCTTCATTCCGGCCGTGAGTCTGCGTCTCGCGCCCGGCATGGCGGACGTGATCAAGGCCGCCGGGCATCATGAGTTCGCTGTTCACGGATGGATCCACGAGATGAACTCTTCGCTCGACGGACCAACCGAGAAGCGCCTCGTGCAGCAGGCGATCACGGAGCTGGAACAGCTCACCGGCTACAGCCCCGTCGGCTACCGGGCACCGTCCTGGAATTTCAGCGCGAATACACTCGATATCCTGCGCGAGCTGGGATTCCTCTACGACAGTTCCTTGATGGCCGATGACGATCCGTACGAGATCGAGTCCGATGGTCAGCGCACGGGAATCGTCGAGCTTCCCGTTGAATGGATTCTTGATGAGGCGCCACTCGTGAACCCGCGCGGCAATGCATACACAACACCGCGCGAGTTGGCCCAGGTCTGGATCGATGAGTTCGACGTTGCCTACGCAGAGCGTGGCATGTTCGTGCTGACAACGCACCCGCACCTGATCGGCCACCGTTCACGCATGGTCGCGCTCGAGCTTCTCATCGAGCACATCCGCGCGAAGCCGGGCGTCTGGTTCGCGACGCATCGTGCAGCCGCCGAATACGTGAAGCCGGCCGCCAACCCCGGCTGAACGGCGCTCGCGAGGTCGCCCCCGAAGGTCACTGCACCTACCGGTGCCACCTTGCCGAATGGCGCTGGTGGCGTCCCGGAGAACCCCTTTCGGGGCACGCCCCCGTGTTGTCAATTGGGCACCCTTCGTTCCGACAACTCCAAGGAGAACCATGACGATGTCTGAACCAGGTCGCGGCCAGCGGATGTGGAAGGGCGCATGTTGACCGCGACGGCGATGGTCATTGTTCGATCAGCCCAGGAACCCGTGAGTGGAGGCGGCGAGGCCAGTCTGATTCTGCCGGACCTGGGGCAAATCGCGTTTCTGGGTGTGAGCGGGAGCACGCTCCTCATGTTCGGCCTGCTGGTCTGTGCCGGCGGCTTCGTGTTCGGTGCTGCGACGTATCAGGGTTTGCGCCGGTTGCCGGTGCACCCGGCCATGCGCGAAGTGTCCGAGTTGATCTACGCGACCTGCAAAACGTATCTCTTCACGCAGGGCAAGTTCATTGCGCTGCTGAGCGCATTCATTGGTGCAGTCATTGTTTTCTATTTCGGCGCACTGCGCGATATGTCGGCTGTGAAAGTTGCGGTCATCCTGCTGTGCAGCGTGATCGGCATCCTGGGCAGCGTCGGAGTAGCGTGGTTCGGAATCCGCGTCAACACGTTCGCCAACTCGCGCTCGGCGTTTGCGAGTCTGAAGGGCAAGCCATTTCCGACGTACGCGATTCCGCTGCGTGCAGGCATGTCCATCGGCACCATGCTGATCAGCGTCGAACTCGCGATCATGCTTGCCATTCTGCTGTTCATTCCCGGTGATTTCGCGGGCCCGTGCTTCATTGGCTTTGCGATCGGTGAGTCGCTTGGCGCGTCCGCCCTGCGTATTGCGGGCGGTATCTTTACCAAGATCGCCGACATCGGGTCGGATCTCATGAAGATCGTCTTCAACATCAAGGAAGACGATGCACGCAATCCGGGCGTGATCGCGGACTGTACCGGCGACAATGCGGGCGACTCGGTGGGACCGACAGCCGATGGATTCGAGACCTACGGCGTTACGGGCGTTGCCCTCATCTCGTTCATACTGCTTGCGATCACGGATGTGACGGTTCAGGTCCAGCTGCTGGTCTGGATCTTCGCCATGCGCATCATGATGGTCTTCGCAAGCGTCTTTTCCTATTTCGTGAACGAGGCCTGGGCGCGTGCGCGCTACGCTGGTGCGAGCCAGATGAACTTCGAAACACCGCTCACGTCGCTGGTCTGGCTGACATCGCTGGTTTCGATCGTGCTGACGTTTGTGGTCACGTGGCTGCTGGTGCCCGGGCTCGGCGACGGCACGCTGTGGTGGAAGCTGGCCGCCATCATCAGTTGTGGCACGCTCGCCGGCGCCGTCATCCCCGAACTCGTCAAGATCTTCACGTCCACGGAATCGGGCCACGTGAGAGAGGTCCTCGTCGCATCCCGTGAGGGTGGCACATCGCTCAACATTCTCTCCGGACTGACCGCCGGCAACTTCAGCGCTTACTGGATGGGTCTGACGATCGTAGCTTTGATGGCCGTCGCGTATTCGGTCAGCACGCTCGGCCTGGATGCGATCATGCTGGCGCCCGCCGTGTTCGCGTTCGGCCTCGTCGCTTTCGGCTTTCTCGGCATGGGACCGGTGACCATCGCGGTGGACTCCTACGGCCCGGTCACGGACAATGCCCAGTCGATCTACGAACTGTCGCTGATCGAGAGCCTGCCCGGCGTCCGCGAACAGGTCAAGCGCGATTTCGGGTTCACACCGGATTTCGATCAGTCGAAGCACTTCCTCGAGGCCAATGACGGCGCCGGCAATACATTCAAGGCCACCGCAAAGCCCGTCCTGATTGGAACAGCGGTCGTCGGCGCGACGACGATGATCTTCTCGATCATCATGCTGCTCACGGACGGGTTGACCACAGGCATGGAGAACCTGTCGATCCTGCATGCGCCCTTCCTGCTCGGGCTGATCACGGGCGGCGCCATCATCTACTGGTTCACGGGAGCCTCGACGCAGGCAGTCACCACGGGCGCCTACCGGGCTGTCGAGTTCATCAAGGCGAACATCCGCCTCGAGGGCGTCGAGAAGGCGTCCCTCACCGACTCGAAGCGCGTCGTCGAGATCTGTACGCGCTACGCGCAGAAGGGCATGTTCAACATCTTCCTGGCCGTATTCTTCACCACGCTCGCGTTCGCGTGCGTGGAAGCCTACTTCTTCATCGGTTACCTGATCTCGATCGCGACCTTCGGTTTGTATCAGGCCATCTTCATGGCCAACGCCGGAGGCGCCTGGGACAACGCGAAGAAGCTGGTCGAAGTCGACCTGCGCGAAAAGGGTACGGACCTGCATGCCGCCACAGTCGTCGGCGATACCGTCGGTGACCCGTTCAAGGACACGTCCTCCGTGGCAATGAACCCGATCATCAAGTTCACGACACTCTTCGGACTTCTTGCCGTGGAGATGGCCGTCGAGTTGCCACGCACCACGAGCGCGTTTCTGGCCGCCGCGTTCCTGGCGGTATCGATGGTGTTCGTCTGGCGCTCGTTCTATGGAATGAGGATTCAGGCAGGGCCAGCGGTGCGCACGGAAATGAGGGAAGTCCGGGTCTGATTCGCGACCGGGCGGTCCGGCGCGAATCCCGGCCGGCGCACTCTGCACGCTGAAGGTTTCCCGATCCACGGATCGGGACTCCGGCGCGCGATGTGCAGTCGTGATTCATCGCTCTGAAGAACCCGGGAGGAACGATGGATCCGATCGACGCGATTCTCGACGCACACCGGCAGCACGGACGGGTCGGCAGGTTCGGCCGTTGACTTGAGCGCCCCGACGCCCAAAGCTACGGACGTACGCCTCGATCAAGGAGGATGCCCGTGGTCAGGCGATGGCTTTCATTTGCCAGCCTCTTCGCCCTCGCGCAGAGCCTGCCCGGCTCGGCCCAGCCGGTTCCGCTTTCGCCGGCACGGGCGACCGGCCAGACCGTTACCCCCGCCTTCGAGGGCTGGTACCGGAACGCCGACGGTTCTTTCAGCATCTCGTTCGGCTACTTCAATCGCAACACCGAAGAAGAGGTGGACATCGCGGTGGGCCCGGAGAACTCGATCGAGCCCGGCGGCCCTGACCGCGGTCAGCCAACCCATTTCAGCGCGCGCCGCCACTGGGGTGTTTTCGCCGTCCGCGTGCCTGCCGATTTCGGTGATCGCACGATGGTCTGGACCCTCATCATGCGCGGCGACACGTTCGCGATTGCCGGGAGTCTCAAACGCGGCTGGCAGATCGATGCACTCGAGGGCGAGGCCGGGAGCGGGAACACGCCACCGGCGTTGCGCTTCGAGATGGGCGGCCCGACAGGTTCAGGGCCGGGCGGCATAATGGGCCCGCCCCTCTCGGCGACGATCGGAACCCCCGTGCCACTCATCGTCTGGGCATCGGATGATGGCAAGGCAAGGAGCAGCATCGCGAGTGGCGGTCGCGCCGGCGCTCCCGTGACGCTCACCTGGTTCAAACACCAGGGACCGGGTAACGTCACGTTCGCCGATGCATCGCCCGCCGCCGCCCCGACCGATGGCAGCGCCAGCACCACGGCCACGTTCGACGCGCCAGGCGAGTACGTCCTGCGAGTCCGCGCCAACGATGCATCTGGTGTCGAAGGCGCAGGCCACGCACAATGCTGCTGGACGAACGGCTTCGTGAAAGTCCGCGTCAGCCGCTGAAGATCTGCATGGTTCGATGAAGGGGATGGCGTAACCCGTTGCAAGCGGAGGAACGCGCCATGAACAGGACGAGATTCGACTCGCGCATGCTGCGCATCACCGGCCTCGCCGTGCTGGTCCTCGTTGTTCTCGCGTTATGGAAAGGACGGGGCGTTGCACCGATGCATGCCGCGATGGTATCCGGTGCGGCATCGCTCGCGACTGACGCCGAGGTCACATACGCGAGGGATGTCGCACCGATCCTCCAGGCGAAATGTCAGGTGTGTCATCAGCCGAATTCGATCGCGCCGATGTCGCTGCTGACGTACGAAGAGGCGAAGCAGTTCGCGCCATTGATCAAGACACGCGTTCAGTCGAGAACAATGCCGCCGTGGCACATCGACAAGGGCGTGGGCATCCAGGAGTTCAAGAACGACCGGTCTCTCACGGACGAACAGATCGAGACGATCGTGCGCTGGGTGGACGCTGGCACGCCGGCAGGCGATCCGGCCGACATGCCGCCGCCGGTTGACTGGCCGGACCCGACGCAGTGGCAGCTCGCGAGCGAATTCGGCGAACCCGATCTCATCGTTCGTTCCGAGCCGTACTCGGTGATGGCGCAGGGCCAGGACAAATGGTGGAGGCCGGAGGTCGAGACCGGCCTCACGGAAGCGCGCTGGGTGCGTGCCATTGAAGTCAAGCCGTCATTCCCCGCCGGTCGCAAGGTCGTCCATCACGTCCTCACCCTGCTCGTACAGAACGAGGAAGGTGTCACCGGTCTGGCCAGCACGGCCGCGCACAGTGGCTCACGCATGACGGCCGGCCTGTTCATGGAGTGGGCCGTCGGCAAGACCGGCGAGATCTTTCCTGAAGATGCGGGTAAGTTGATGTTACCCGGTTCGCGAATTCGCTGGGAAGTCCACTACTACGCCATCGGCATGGAAGTCCCGGACGACCAGGTCGAGCTGGGCATCTGGTTCTATCCACGCGGTTTCACACCGAAGAATCGCACCATCCTGCGCATGTTCAATGCGGCGCCCGGTTCCGTGCTCGACATCCCGCCCGGCGAGCTTGCGATCACGCAGAACTTCTACGTTCTGCCGGCACCTGCCCGGCTCGAGAATTTCCAGCCACACATGCACATGCGTGGCAAAGCGATGTCGATGGAAGCGATCCACCCGGACGGCCGGCGCGAGCTGCTCAGTACGGTCAGCAATTTCCAGTGGCGCTGGCACGTCAACTACATCTACGCGGACGGCGCGGCACCCGTACTGCCCAAAGGCACGACACTCGTGTTCACTGCATGGCACGACAACACTGCCGCCAATCCGAGCAATCCGGACCCGGCGCAGTGGGTTGGCTGGGGCGACCGCACCGTCGACGAGATGGCACACGCGTGGGTCGATGTCACGTACCTCGAGCAGGCCGACTACGATCGACTTGCCTCAGCGCGGCAGAGTTCGACCCGGAGAGAGTGAGGACTCGCCGGCACAGACGTGAGCCGCGAAGTCCCGCTCCGGTCCGACGTTTCAGAACGTCACGTTGAACGCACCCGCGCTAACAATCTTGTCGCCGGTCGCGCCGGTTCCGGCCACGGGCGGCGCCGTGAACGAAAAGGTTCCCGTTGCGCCGGTGGCCGAGAGCGTGACGATCGTCACGGTTCCGCTGCCCCTGGCCGTTGTCCTCGTTCGCGAAATCGCTGGGCCGGACCGGCTCAGGTCCATTCACAGCCTGCATTGCGTCAACAACCATCGAACTCCGTCATCGCGATGGTGTCCTTTGCCGGCTCTCTGGATCGCGCGATACCGGCGCCGTATTGTAGCGGACGCGCAGCGACAGGGAGGTCCCCTTCAGGAGCCGGGCGATGAGCGAGCAGCGGGAAGGGCCGGTGCAGGATCACGGTGAGGCGACGGCCGTTACGCCGACCGGCCGTGTGGACCGGCGGGGATTCGTGCGGATCGCTGTGGCAACGGCGGCGGCCGGTGGCCTGAGCACACGCGTGTCTGCGCAGGGAGGCCGTGGCGCCGGACAGTCACAGCAGGCGCCGCAGACGCCGCCCATTCCCCTGGGTCAGGGCGAGCACCCGGCGCTGGTGTTCCAGGCGTATCCGGGCGGCACCGGCGCATACCTCGAGAAGCTCGCGCGCGAACGAGGCTACGGTGCGTTTGCTCGTACGGCGTTCCAGGTCGAGCCGTGGACGGGCGAGGTACCGTCAGCGGAAGAGGATCTCGCCTTTCTGCCCGTGCACCGGCTGTCTGCGCTGATCGCGTCGCGACAGCTTTCGCCCCTCACGCTGACGGAGATCTACCTGTCACGGCTGGAGCGGTACGATCCGACATTGCTGTGTGCGGTCACGATCCTGCGCGGACCGGCGATGGAGGCGGCGCAACAGGCCGAGACGGACATCCGCAACGGGCAGTATCGCGGACCGCTGCATGGCATTCCGTACGGGTTGAAGGATCTGTTCGCGGTTCGCGGTGTGCGCACGGCATGGGGCTCGCGGGACTTCGAGAACCAGGTCATCGATGTCGATTCTGAAGTCTTCGTCCGGCTGCGCGACGCCGGCGCCATCATGATTGCCAAGCTGGCCACAGGTCTCTTCGCACAGGGCGATAACTGGTATCGCGGCCAGACGAAGAACCCGTGGAACCTGGAAGAGGGTTCGAGCGGCTCCTCGGCCGGACCCGCATCGGCCACGGCGGCCGGCTGCGTCGCGTTCGGGATCGGCACGGAGACGCAAGGTTCGATCGTCTCCCCGACTCGCCGTTGCGGGCTGTCCGCCCTCCGCCCGACGTTCGGTCGCGTCAGCCGCTACGGCGGCATGGTGCTCGCCTGGAGCATGGACAAGGTCGGACCCATCTGTCGGACGGTCGAAGACTGTGCCCTCGTCTTCAACACGCTGCACGGCGCCGATGAGAAGGATCCTTCGACGGTAACGGCACCGTTCGCGTTCGAGCGCAAAGCGGATCTCTCCCGGCTTCGCATCGGCTACGACGACGAAGCGCCGCAGGCATTCGTCGACAAGCTGCGTGAGTTGGGTGCGGACCCCGGACCCATTCCCGCCAGGCCTGAGACCTCCGGCATCAGTCAGCTCAGCGTCGAGTCCGCTGCCGCGTTCGATTACTGGATCTCGACGCTGCCACCGGAACGCGCCGACTCGATCGGAGGCGGCGGTGGCCGCGGCGGGCGCGGCGCCGGTGGCGGAGGCGGGCGCGCTGGCGAAGCAACGGCCGGCGCTGGTGGCGTGCGTGCTGGCGAAGGCGGTGGACGGGGTGGGCGATTCACCCGTGGTCGCACGGTCCTGGCGCTCGACTTCCTTCAGGCGCAGCGCCGGCGCCTGATCCTGATGGAGCAGATGGCCGAGGTCATGCAGGATTTCGACATGTACGTGAGCGGGTCAGGCGATGTCGGCCTGACCAATCAGACCGGCCACCCGGCCGTAGTCGTGCCGTACCAGATGAGCGAGGGCGAGAATTCGCAGCCGGAATGCACCACTCTGATCGGCAGCCTGTTCGCGGACGACAGGATCCTGTCGGTCGCGCACGCATACCAGACGGCCACGGACTGGCACACCCGCCGACCTCGTCTCCTCTGAACGGTGCGGATGCGTCGAAGTCCGTCACGAGCGGGAAAGGAATGCCTGCGCTTCCGCCAGCTCGCGCTGCCTCGTACCGCCGGCTCCAATGTCGAGCACCTCACCGTAGAACTGACGGGCGAGCGCTTCATCACCGACTGAGCGTGCTGCGCGAGCGGCGCCGATCAGGCTGTTGAAGCGACGCGGATAAAGCTCGAGCGAACGCTGGTAGGCAGCGAGTGCCTCCGGCATCCGTTTCTGCTCCAGATGGAGATCCCCAAGGAGTTCGAATGAGGGCAGAGTCGGCGCTGGAGTCACTGCATGCTTGGGAGTTGACTCCTCCAGGTCGGCAGCTTCTTGCAGGAGTTCCACACTCGCGGTTTCATTGCCCGTTGCGTGCTCGAGCCACGCTCGTGCTCCGAGACGCAGGATTCGGATGTTCCGTTCGAACAGAACTTCGCCCGTGCCCGCCGCGGCTGTCTCGAGTTCCTCGAGACGCTCGATCGCCCGGCCTGCCGCTTCGACTTCTGCCTGGTGTGCAGCGCCAAGGCCACGGGCGAACCAGATGATCGCCTCCGGCCACAGGAACCGGTCCCAATCGAGATCAGCGGGCTCACGAGGAACCAGTACGGCCGCCTCGCTCCACGCGTGGCGCTCGAGTGCGTACCGCGCCTGGACGGACGCCGTGTGAAACGCTGTCTTGAATGTAGGCTCCAGCCGAGCCGTTGTGCGCAACCGCTCCATCATCGTCACAGCGTCGTTGTCTGCACCCTGCTGAAGATAGGCATACACGAGGTATTCGAGCGCGTGTGGATACTCGTCCCACACGAACTCGCCGTTGCTGCCCGCAGGCGTCTCGAGTGCCGCATCAGCGGCTTGCAGGTTGCCTCGTATGACTTCGCCCCAGTCGCCGAGACGTGTGTAGATGTGCGTCGGCATGTGCAGCGCGTGCGGATTGCGCGGTGCAACCGTTTCGTACTGGCGAATGATCTCGAGTCGTTCGTGCTCGCGCCCCGGTGCGTCATTGGCATGAACCAGGTAGTGCATCATCCCTGGGTGGCCGGGACTCCGTTCGTATACCGCGAGTAGAAGTTCGGCTGCGCGCTGCGCATGCTCGAGCGAAACCGTGTCGGATGGCGCGGTGGCCAGTTGCGCGAGGGCGAAGAAGACGGCAGCTTCGGCGTCATCGGGGAACGCATCGTGTACTTCGCCCGACGCCCGCTCCCACCTGCGAATACGCGCCCAGTAATCCGTCGCTTCCGGATCACGGAAAAACGCCTCGGCCGCCGACACGAAAAGACCTTCGCGTTCGGTTGGTGGTTGAAGCGCCCGGGCTCGCTGCACTTCCTCCCATCCTCGCCGGCGTTCCGGCAGTTGCGGTCGCGTCGGCCAGAGCGGCTGGAACAACGTCATGGCGATGCCCCAGTGCGCCATCGCGCATGCAGGATCTGTCGCTGACACCTGCTCGAATACTGTCCTTGCCTGCGGGTACGTCATATGGTGAAGCAATGCGATCCCGCGATTGAACAACCGCTGCGCTTCAGCGGAACACGAGATCGGAAAGTCAACCGTGCCCAGTTGCGGATCGGGCTGCTCGAGCGTCGCGTTGCCGCCGCTCGCATCGCATCCAACCGTTGACAGCGCAATCAGGAGTGACAGCCAGAGAACGTGTCGCCGGTAGGGGCGGCTTCCGTGGTCCCGAGCCGGGCTTTGACATCTGGATTGTCCGGATTGCATGATGCCGCTCCGATCCTGTTCGACGAGCGCAGGTTTACTGCTTCTTTTCGCTGGCACTGAGGCGAGCAAGGCGCCGCGCAAGGCGTACGCGAACGGAATCATACTGCGCATCGGCGTGCCGGCTATCGAGCTGGTACGGATCCGTCGCGAGATCGTACAACTCGCGCTCGCCGGACTCGTATTCGGCGTACAGATAGCGGCGCGTCCGGACCGCGCGAACGGCCGGATTGATCCTCTGTCTGGTCCAGAGATTCTCGATGAGGATCGCGTCGCGTGCGAGAGCACCGTATCTCTCGATATGCGGAAGCAGACTCTGGCCGTCCATCGGCGAGGTTGGCGTGATGCCGGCCCAGTCGAGGAGGGTCGGCGCGATGTCGGCCATCTGAACGAACGCCGTGTCGAGGCGTGGCTCGACGCCCGGCACACGGACGACGAAAGGAACGCGAACATCGTGGTCATACGCGGTTCCCTTGCGCCACCACAACCGGTGCTCGCCGAGAGCTATGCCGTTATCGCTCGTGTACAGAATGAACGTGCGATCCAGCCGTTCTCTCTCCGCGAGTCCGTTGATCACCGCTTCCACCATGCGATCGACCGCCTGCAACGACCCGCACATGCCACGCCAGATCGAGTCCGTCTGAAGATGCATTGCTCCGGTTGCCGGTTGCACCCTGCGGACGAACTGTGGCTTGTCCGACGTGTCGGTTTCGTCGTACGAAGCGCTTCGCGGCGGCTCGAGCTGCCGGCATGCGTCAACATCGCGCGGCGCCGGAAGTGACGGGCGGTGCGGCGCACTCGTCGCGACGACCAGGAAAACCGGCCGATTCTCCGGCAACCGCTTCAGAAACGCGACGATCTTGCCCGTCATGACATCGGTCGCGTAGTCGGACGGCGCACCCCCGTGCACGGTCTGCGTCACGACGCTATCCGGCCAGGTCCGCTCGACAAGCGTGTAGTCGTAATAGACGGAACGAGCCGGCACGTGCCATTCGTCCCACCCCGGCGGAACGTGCGGCCATGGCTCGACCCGAGAGTACTCGTTCAACCACTTGCCACCGAAGTACGCAGTCAGATAGCCGCCTCGCTGGAGCCAGACACCAATCGTCCCCCGAGTGCTGAGTTCCATCGCACCGCCATCCGGCGGCACGTTGTTCAGGACCCCGTGGTTGTGCTGGTAGAGGCCGGTCAGGAACGTAGCCCGGCTCGGACAGCAGTTCGGCGTGTTCGCGAAGGCATGTGAGAACACGACTCCACTGTCCGCAAGCAGCGCCTTCGTCCGCGGCATGTACTCGAGGAAGAGGTCGGCTCGCTGGTCATCGGTCAGAAATACGACAATGTCAGGCGGTGGCGGTCCATCCGGCTGGCACGCCAGGCCCAGCAGAACGAGCGCGGAAAAGGCGCCGCATCGCCGGCCAGAGATCATGTCCACTCCGCTCCCGCGACGCTGGTCGCGAGTTCGCTTGCGCAACGATCGTGATTCCGTCGAACGCTGCGGGAGGTATACAGAAACGGATGTACCGGCGTCAAGCGCGGGCGCGGTTCCGTTCCGTGTAACCAACACGCGCCTGGCGGGACCGGAACGAAGGCCGGTGCAAGCGCGCGTGCGGAACGTTGCCCGTGGTTGGCGGTTCGAATACCTTGCGCGTGGCTCGACGCTCCGATATCCGCACATCCTCATGGCAGGCTCGATGCAAGACATGGCAAGGTCTGCGATGCGACTGCGCCGGCGGCAGTGGGCGATCTTCGTTACATGGCTGCCGGTTCTTGCGGCGTGCAGACCGGTCGCTCCGGCGGCAGCGCCATCCGTAGCTGAATCAGGCGTGGTCCGGCTCACGCCGGATCCGGATGTGGCGGATCTCGAGAGGCGTATCCGCGCCAGGATCGCGCTGGACGACAGTGCCGAAGTATCCGTGGCGATGGTCGATCTCGGAACGGGGCTGCGCCTCGAGATCGATGCGGACATCGTCATGCACGCAGCGAGCACGATGAAGGTGCCGGTGATGCTGGAAGTATTCCGGCAGGCGGAAGCCGGCCGGCTCTCGCTCGACGAACCTCTCGCCGTTACCAACGAGTTCATGAGCATGGTCGGTGATACTGCGTACGTTTTGACCGCAGCATCCGACAGCGACTCGACTCTTTACGCGCGGATTGGCTCGACCGTACCCATTCGGGAACTCGTCCGGCTCATGATCGTGCGCTCATCCAACCTCGCGCTCAATCTGCTGATCGGCCGTGTCGGAGCGGCGAGCGTGCGTACGACGATGGCCGAAATCGGCGCCGCAGAAACGGTCGTACGCCGGGGCGTGCAGGACATACCGGCGTTCAACGCCGGTCTCAACAACACGACGACCGCACACGGCCTTGCCGTCGCGCTCGAGGCCATTGCCAGCTGTTCGATCACGCGCCGCACCGCCTGCAACGACATGACCGATGTCCTCGCCGCCCAGGAATTCAATGATATGATCCCGGCCGGCCTGCCCGCGCGCACGCGTGTAGCACACAAGACTGGCTGGATCACCCGCATCCGGCATGATGGCGGCATCATCTTCCCGGGCACGCGGGCACCCTGGGTGCTCGTGGTCCTGACTCGCGGCTTCGAAGATGCCGCCCGGGCGGATGCGCTCGGCGCAGACATCTCGCGCATGGTCTGGGAACAGCTCACGGACCCGGCCTTTGCCTCGATCGCGCGTCTCACTGATGACCACGCGCGTGACCTGGTCGAACTGCATGCGCGATTTCGAGTCGGTTCGCTGTCACAGCGACATTTCGGCCACGCCCAGCTCTGGACGGCCATCGAGCCGTTCCTCGGGCGGCGCATCGAGCGTGAACCGATTGGAGAATCCGGAGAAGGACGGCAACTCAATCTGTTGCGCTACGGAAACGGACCCACTCGCGTACTGCTCTGGTCGCAGATGCACGGCGACGAGTCCACCGCAACCATGGCCATCGCCGATCTCATCCACTTCCTGGATGCAGCACCCGAGGATCCGCGAGCACGCTCGTGGGCGGAACGTCTGACGCTCCTCATGGTGCCAATGGTCAATCCGGATGGCGCCGAGCGATTTCAGCGGCAGGACGCGTACGGCGTCGATGTGAACCGGGATGCGCGCGTCCTCGCCACACCCGAAGGCAAGGCGCTGAAATCCGTTCGCGATCAGTGGCAACCGCAGTTCGGCTTCAATCTGCACGATCAGAACCCGCGCACCCGCGTCGGCTCGAGCGAGCGCCTCGCCGCCATCTCCCTCCTTGCACCCGCCGTCGACGAGAACGCCACGGCGACACCCGGCTTCATCGCTGCGAAGCACGTCGCTGCCACGATCCGCCGCGCCATTCAGCCACTGGTCGGCGGCTACATCACGCAGTATGACGACACGTTCAATCCGCGCGCGTTCGGTGATCTCATGCAGCAGTGGGGGACGACCACGGTTCTGATCGAGTCCGGTGGCTGGCACATGGACCCCGAGAAGCAGTACCTGCGCGCCGTCAACTTCGTCGCACTGGTGAGTGCGCTGGACGCCATTGCCTCGGGCACATTCCGCGCCTCACCGGTCTCGCTCTATGAGGCATTGCCCGGCAACGGGCGCTCCGTCAACGATCTGCTCATCCGCGGCGGGACGCTTGTGCTGCGGGGACTTCCTCTCGCCCCGGTCGACATCGCTGCCAACTTCGACGGCGGCAGCGGCGGTCCGTGGCACGCGCGTATCACCGAAATCGGCGATCTCGCCGAGATCGTTGCTCGTGACACCATCGACGCCGGCGGTTTGTTTCTTCACCCGATCCTTCCGGACTCGCTGGGCGCACCCGCGCTCGTGCCCGGGATGGAAGCTTCCTTTGTCGTGCGCCGAACCGCCTCGCCGGAAAGCGAAGGAATCTTCCGGATCGAACGTGGTAGAAAGCGGCCGATCGATCGTCGATGAGTGCGCCGTCGTTGCCCGGATCGTCAGGAGGATTCAGAAGAGGCCTTCCACGAAGCCGACTCGCCAGGCGACAAACAGACCGAACCCCAGACTGAGGGCGCCGGACGCAAGTCGCAGCCGGCGGTTCCATTGCGAGAAGCGACCGGCCGTCGTAGCGAACGGGACGGCGATCGCCATCGTGATCAGCATCATCCCGATGATGGTGCCAGACCCGAACAGGCCCAGATAGAGGACGGACCAGCGGGGCTCGCGAATCGTCGTCAGTACGAGGAGTGCGACGGCGGCGGAGCCGGCCAGGCCGTGGACCATTCCGATGACGATGGGCCGGATCGCCGAGTACAGGCCGAAGCGACCGAAGCGGCGATCGAGGCGCGCGACCGGCGTTCGATCCGGCGCATGCGGATGGGCCTCCGGCTCGTGGCCGTGGGCGTGCGTGTGGATGTACTCACCGTGCGCGTGTGCGTGCGAGTGAACGTGCCCGCCCGCTGCGCGCGCTGAGGCAATCGTTTCGTCGACGTTCTCGAGAACACTTCTGAGGGTGATGGCGCCGAGCAGAACGAGCATGGCCCCAACGGCAAGTTCCATGGACAGGCCAACACGAGGTGGAATCACCCAGCCAAACAGGACAATCCCGCTGCCGACGGTCAGGATCGTAAGCGTGTGACCGACGCCCCAGAACACGCCGACCATGGCGGCATCACGCACTGCGCGGTGCCGCGCGACGATCGTCGTTACGGCGAGCACGTGGTCCGCGTCCGTCGCGTGTCGCATGCCAAGGAAAAAGCCGAATGCAAGAATGGCCAGCCAGCCTGTCATGGATTCGAGACTCCTTGTTCTTCGCGTTGCTCGGTTCGGACGATGGTCGATCAAACGAGTCCGTGAGGTCGAAAGAGACAATCCGAATCGCCGAGGCGCCAGTTTTGGGGACCTGTCACGCCGATGCCACGTCCGGGCGGCTGAGCGGACCCACGCGGGCAAGCTGCCCTGACCGGGGCTGGCAGTCTGGCGTTCGAGCATGCAACTTCGGTCGAAGGTTTGAACAGCCGGGCCGATCTCGAGCGGGTTCTGAGCGATGACGGTGCCGGCGGCCGGGCGATCGGCGACGGATCCTCTCTGAACGGCAGTTGATCACCTTGCGATACGACGCCTTCATCTCCTACAGCCACGCAGCGGACCAGCGACTTGCACCGGAAGTCCAGTCCGCGCTGCACCATCTGGCCCGGCCATGGTACCGGCGACGGGCGCTGCACGTTTTTCGTGACAGCACGAGCCTTGCTGTTACGCCTGCGTTATGGCCGGCGATCGAGAAGGCCCTGCGCAATGCGCGCTTCTTCGTCTATCTCGCGTCTCCGGATGCGGCGCGCTCGGAGTGGGTGGCTCGCGAGATCGATTGGTGGCTTACGGATCGTGATGCCGGAACGCTGTTGATCGTGCTGACGGGCGGTGATCTCGAATGGGACGACGCCCGGTCCGACTTCGATGTGGAACGTTCCAGTGCGATCCCCGGCGTGCTGCATGGTGCGTTTCGAGATGAACCGCGCTACCTGGATCTGCGCTGGGCCAATCACCGCGACAATGTCTCGCTGCGTGTGCCGGCGTTCCGCGATGCGATGGCCACGCTCGCCGCCACGCTGCATGGCCGCGCCAAGGAAGACCTGGTCGGTGAGGATGTGAGGCAACACCGCAGGACGATGCGCGTCGCTCGCACTGCGGCTGCACTCCTGCTCACCCTGACACTGGCGGCGGCGACTGCAACCGTCATCGCGACCGCGCAGCGCAACCTGGCCCTCGAACGACAGCGTCTCGCACTGAGCCGACAGCTCGCTGCCGAAGGAACCCTGACCGTCATCCGCTCACCCAATCGTCTACCGCTCGGACTTGCTCTCGCGGTCGAAGCTTTCCGACTTCATCCGGCTGCGGAAACGGAGCGCGCACTGCGTTCGCTCCTCTCACTCCGCCCGCAGCCGGTGCTCGAAATCGCTTCGTATGGCGATGTCCATCACGTCGCGCTGAGTCCGGACGGGCGCCGGTTCGTGACGGGCAGCGCGTTTCCCGGCGAGATTGCGATGTGGGCCGTTGCGGCACCCGACTCTCCGCCGGCACAGCGAACGGACGCCCCGGCGCCGCTGTGGAGGATCGTGACCGACGCTCCGGTGCGCGGACTCGCCTTGAGTCCTGGCGGAGACCGCGTCATCGCCGGTACTGGCATGATTGCCACCGTACGGAGCACAGAAACGGGAGATGAACTTCTGCGCCTCGAGACCGGAGACAGCATATTGACGGTAGATTACCACCCTGCGGGATCACGAATCGCAACCGCAGGCAACGGCGGAGTCGTCCGCCTCTGGTCCAACGCGGACGGCCGCGAGCTTGGCGGCTACGGTCACGGCCGCGATTACGAAGCCGTCCAGCCAGCGCTGTCTCGCGTCGCGCAGGACATCGGCGAATCTTTCCGTGCAGTGCGTGTCGTTGCGTTCTCGCCGGATGGGCAGTGGCTCGCGTCGATCGATGAAGATGGCGTGTTCTGCATCGCCCGCGGGTTGGACGCCGGTGACCCTCTGTGCCGCTTCACGGGCGGCATCGGACTCCACCTCGCGTGGGCCCCGGATGGCCGGCGAGTCGTGACCGTCGCGGAAAACGTCGCCAGCATCTGGGCGCTCGCGGGAGATGGGCCGATTACGCGCGTCGAACACGTCGATGCGGCAGGCGATCTGCCAACTGCGATATTCGGCTGGCTCTGGGAAGCCGCTTTCAGCCCAGACGGCCGGTGGATCGCGACGGCCGGCCGCGATTTCTCTGCGCGCGTCTGGGATGCAGCGACGGGGCGCGAGATTGCACGAATGCGGCACGCCAGTGCAGTCAATGCCGTTCGCTTCAGTCCCGACGGCGCGAGCCTCGCCACGGCTTCCGAAGATGGGACAGTGCGCGTGTGGGATCCCCTGCGCGGCATCGAGCGGTTGCGCGGAACACACGAAGGCGGCGCGTTGACACTCGCGTTCGACCGGACGGGGCGCCGCCTCGCGTCAGGATCCCGTGATGGCACGGCGACCATCTGGGGCCTCACAGGCGGCGATCAGGTTCTGACTCTCTTCCACCAGCGACCGGTCGAGAGCGTCGCTGTGAGCGAAGATGGCTCGCGTATCGCGACACTCGACAACGAAGGATGGATCGGCGTCTGGAGTGCAACGGGCGGCGCGCGTCTCACCGCGATACGCCCGCCGGGCCTGCGCGCCGATCGCGTCGCCTTCGCTGCGACCAACAACGAACACCTCATCTCATGGCGCTCCGATGATCCCTACCTCCTTCGACCCGCTGCTGGCGGCGCTCTCGAGGCCAGCCGTCTGCTCGATCGCGCTGCATCGCCGGCCGTCATCGTCGGAACGCGTCGCGTCATCGCGGAGACCGACTCCGGGATCGTCGTGTTCTCGACGTTGAGCGGCGATACGTTGACGCGCGTGCACGCACCCGCATTCACAGGGACCGCATCATTGAGCGATGATGAGCAGTATCTCGCACTCGAAAGTGATGCGGGCGTGCTTCGTGTGCTCGAACTGCCGGCAGGACGCGATGTCACTCACTTGACGCTCGGGTCAGGCGCGGAGTCGGCGAGCGCGAACATTGGTGGCGACGAAACGGTCCCTTCACGAGCGAACGGCTCCAATGCGGCTCCCCGGGTCGATGCGCTCGACGTGGCAAGCGGCGGGCAGTTCATCGCCGCTGTCATCGACAACACGTTGCGCATGTGGCGGCGCGCAGAGCCCGGTGTCGTTGCCATCGGTATCGAACAGCCCGACACATCGGATCTGATCGCATTCACAAGATCCGGCCGGTTCCTGATCTCCATTCGCTGGCAGGGTGAAGAGATCGTCGTCAGGGAAAGCGACACCGGCCGCATCGTGAGCAGACTCGCACACCCGGCAACCGTAGATGTCGTGCGATCCTCGCAAGGCGGCGATTTCGTCGCCACGATCAGTGACGGCCGCGTGCGCGTCTGGGAACTCGAGACCGGCTACCTCGCCCTCGAGCTGGGAAGCGAAACGGGCTATTATTCCGATGTCCGGTTCGCGCAGGACGATCGCTACCTGGTCACTGCTGCGAGCAACGGCGAAGCCGTGCTGCGCCTGTGGCGGGGTGAAGACCTGCTGTCGGCCGCATGCTCACGTCTGCTCGCACCACTCTCGCGCGAGCAGTGGGCGGTCAACCTCGGCAATCTTCCGTATGACCCGGCGTGCGCTCGATGAGTTCATGCAGTCTGGCGAAGAGCCGACTTCGCTACTCGGGCGCGCAGTGCTGCGGGCTCGATCAAACGTGCATCGGCGCCGTACTTCAGTACATGGCGCACGATCCAGTTCGGATCCGCAACACCATGTCTCACGAGCACTCCGCCGTCCGCCACCGGCTCGCAATCGAACCGCTCTTCGATCCAGCGCGCAATGCGCGCGGAATAATGTACGGTTGCGATCACTTCATGGTCAGGCGACCGATAGACGCTACCAGCCGCTGTTAACCAATCCGACGCATCGAAATCGGACGGCGCATCGAACGGCTCGTCCGTCACGTCCACCTTCATCATGCGATCCATTCGAAAGGCCCGGACTTCGCCGCGATCCGCATCGTGCGCAAGCACGTACCACGCGCCGGACGCGTACACCAGCTGATACGGCGCAATGGTGCGAAGCGAAGGTTCAGCATCACCTGGCTTCAGGTACGTCACCTGACAGAGCAACCGATCTCTGGCGGCATCGGCAAACTCCGACCGGAACCCGTCCTCACCCACATCGACGGACACCGGATCTCGAGCCCGCGGTGCCAGAGCGTGGAACGAGGCCGCTCGTTCGGAAGGTCGACCGATGCTCGGCGGGACGGCCGGACGTTCGCGGACACGGGGTGAATCGTCGCCGTACTCAACCTGCGGCTCCTCACATACCCACCCCCGCAACAGAAGGTGCGGCGCGCGCACCTCGGTCGGGGCGCCGGCTTCACCGATCGATATGACCACTTCGTCCTCGAGCTTGCGCGCGAGGGCGAGGATCTGTGATCTGCGCGGGCCCTCCGCCTCGCACGCGAGCATGCGGAGCCCGAGGCCAAGTGCAAGACCTTCGCTTGGCGTCAGCTTTGCCGGCCGCTTGAAATCGCCAACCGACCAGATTTCGACGCGGCCGTTCTCGATCATGATCTGGAGCTGATCCGCGACACCGGGCGGATGGTAGAACGCACGAGCAGTGATCTCCGTGAGATCGCCCAGGATCCGCGCCGGGTCACACGAGAGAACGCGCGCCAGCTCCTCGATCGTAACACCGCCTTGCCGCATCGCCCGCGGCAGGATGTAGAGGATGCGGTCGAGCCGTTCCAACGCGGATTCAGCCATCGGCGCCTCGCACCCCGCCGGGCTCACCGGCCGGATCAACGGGACCGTGCGCCGCGGCGACATCCCGTGCCAGCGCGGCCAGTGTTTCCGCGAGTTCGGGCGGATCGAGGACCACGGCATCGCCTTCCTGGCTGAGCAGCCAGCGTAGAAAAGGCGAAACCTGTCGCACCTCGAATGCGCGCACTGCGTCACCACCGGCGCGCTCTTCGATGAGTGTACCGATCTGATTGCGGGCCGCGGACAGCGAAGCAGGCCAACGGAAGAGGATGCGAGCGTGCATGGTAGGTTCGTCCTCCGCGCCAAGCTCCCATGCTTCACGGCCGGCAAAATCGTCCAGTCGGAAGTCGGCAGGTCGCTCGAAATCCGGCGTGTTGGGCGAACGTGTGTTGATCACTACGTCCTCCATTCGCTCGGCACGGAACACGCGAATTGCAGCGCGGCCGCGATCGTGACCGACGAGATACCAGTGGCCATGGTGGAACAGCAAGCCGTACGGCTCGACATCCCGGTCCGTCGTCTCGCCACGGTGCATGCCATGATAACGGAAGGTTACGTGTTTGCGGGCGACCAGGGCGTCGGACAGGGAGCGGAGGCGGTCGAGCAGAGCCGAGGTTTCGGGTCGCTCGACGAACAGAACCGGCGTATGATCTCGAAACGCATCCGGATCGAGATCGAACGCGAGTTTGCGAAAGGCAGACCTCGCCTCGGCTGCCAGCGGAAAAGCCGGCACATCGGCCACGCGCGCGAGTGCCTCGAGCGCAAGCCTTGCGTCGGCCCTGGTGATCTCCGTTTCCTGGACCTGGGGCCGCGCACTCTGCGGATCTGCTCGACTGTGTGGCTTCCGGCCTTCAGCGCGCTCCGGCGCCGTGGCTTCTTCAACCAGACGCAAGTATGGCAGATAGAAATCGCGACGATCGATGCGATAGCCGTCGATCTGCTCGAGTCCGAAATTGATGGAATAACGAACCGTCTGGAGTGGAATCCCGTGGTCGCGCAGCTCGTCCTTGTCGCGCTCGAACATGCGCCGCACGGTCGCCTGCGCTGTTTCGTCGTCTGGATCCCACTTCTCGCCGTACGCCGGCAGGTGTTGGAGCAGATCCTCGAACGGAACCGGTAAGCGACGAGAGACCAGAAACGCGATCAGGTCGATCCAGCGCTGCAATTTCGTGATTCGTTCCGGCATGCCCGTTCCTTCGGAGCGGAGGGGGAGCAGGCAGGCCTGCTCCCTCTTCTCGCTCGTGAGAGATTCACGCGCCTGTCAATCTGGGATGGCGAGACCTCGCCGTCCATGGTCGCGTGCCAGGCCGTTACCCGGAAACGCGCTCAGATGAACGACACGCGCAGGCGCTATGGCATCGTCAACCAGTTCGCCGCCGATGACCGCACCCGTAAGGATGGAGTATGTGCCGCACCCGACGGATGGCGCACTCACACGTTCTGCGTCACGGACGGATTCGAGAAAGCGGCGGGCTGCGCCCGGAGCATGCGCGGGCTGTGCAGCGCGGATGCCTCGGTCCGGGTCGAGTTCCCCGCCCTCTTCCACGCCAGAATCGCGAGGGATCCCAGGCGTGCCTTCGAGCGCATCGAGCACGTAGCCGCGCAGCAGCCGCTCGTGCAACTGCGCGTAGAGCGATCGACCGCCGATCACATCGAGGCCGACCGGCTCGTCATTGACGAGACCGAGGAGGCCGACCTGGCCATCGACGACGGAGAACGAGCGGACGAATGCAGCGATATCGTTCGAGGCATGGTCGAAGGCCTGGTCGAGTGCGTCCGTCGGCGACCGATCGGACAGGTGATCGAACAGCTCGCGGATCTCGCCCCAGACCTCGCCCTGCGCCCGTGCGAGCAGACCTTCGGCGTCGCTCGTGCCCGCTGCGGCCGCGCGCGCCTCGACTTCCCGTGTCTTGCGCCGAACCTTCGCCGGCGAGTGCTGCGGTGCCGGCTTGAAGTCTTCCGAGACAGAGCGCCAGCGGCCGCGCTCCATGCACGACACGGGGATCTCCGTCGCCGACTGCTTTGCCAGCAGGATCGATCGGCTCGTCATACGGTTCTGAAGCGCGCCAATCAGCTGCTCGCCGTCCAGGATGAGGACATCACGGTCAGACGCGTTCTTCGCGTAAAGCAGGGGCACCGTACCACCTCGAGCCTCCGTGATGCGCACCAGCCCGCCAGCCAGCGCATCGGCAAGCAGAGTGTACGGCAGTTCGACATCATCCGACGTGAGGAGGGGAACGATGGTCAGTGCCTTGTGCCGCTGTGGTGGGCCGGTCCGGATGTCGAGCATCTTGCCGCCTTTTTGAAGGTCATCGACGGCAGAGTGTAGCGGGGGGGTGTGACAGCCTCGATCCGGCGGGCAGCGCCGGCTCGCTCCGTCGCGAGCACGGCGCGGCCGTTGGCCTCAATGACGGTAGAAGAGGTAACGGTAGGACGAGCGGTAGTTCTGGTTGTACTGCTTCTCACCGTTCAGCCAGGCGCGCTGCACGCCCCCATTGAAAACGATATCACCGTGTTGCCGGTACTTCGTCTGCCCGCTGTGTTGCGCGTACCAGCCGAACGGGCTCACGATCAACATGTTGAGGTCGGGCGCCGCCTTCGGCGAACCCTGGGACGAACAGTAGCCGGAGATGTACTTGAACGCTGCCTGAGCCGGCAGCCACTGCGTGTTCCACAGGAAGTCGAGCGAGCGCCGGATCGCGCCGGGGATCCGCGAGTCCGGGGCGATCACCTCGTAGTACTCGACGAGAGCATCGTTCAACAGCCCGGTCTGGAAGTTGAGTTGCTGCTGGCAACTGCTCTTGAAGCGATACGAACCATCGGCACGTTGTGTACCCAGGATCCTGGTCAGCGCCTGCCGGCTGACCGACGCGTAGTCATGCTGCCGGATGTCCAGCCGGCTCGCCGTCATGTAAGCGTCCAGCGCCCGGGCCTGGATCCGATTCGCCGTATACTTGCTGCTCAGACTCCCGATGACAGGCAGCCATATGCGATAGAACTCGTGCGCAAGCACGCGCACTGCGTTGTGCGAAGTCCCATCGCCGGTGAGCAGGTAGTGCGCCTCGAGACCGTCGATGTTCACCTCGGCCGGCGGGACCCGGTAACCGCGCGGCTTGAGGAAGAGTTCGCGGTACGCGATCAAGTAGTGAATCGCACGCCGCCATTGTGCTTCATCACCCGTGCGCGCCCACCACGCAAAGTCAATGTATGCGCGGTCGTAGTAGTTTGCGTTCTCCACGTCCCAGACGGTCAGGCTCGAGCCATACTTCGAGATGAATCGGTTCCACTTGTTGTCGCCATACGTATAGAAGTTCGACTCGTACCGGGCGTTGAATGCATCCGGCGCGGTCGTCGTCTTGCCGAAGATCCCCGTACTGATGAGATACGCCGGTGAGCTGGGCAACGCGGCGGCCTGTGGCAGTGGACGCGTGTACGTGTACGTGGGTTGCGCCACCGTGATGTCGGTCGTCGTACGGCTCTGGCCGATGACCAGCTGCGCACGCATGCCACCCGCCGGCACCGCGTGGCGGAACTGGACCAGAACCGATCGGACCGAGCCGTCCCGGTGCCTGCCACGGAGCACCTGAATGTCGATCGGCTTCTCCGTCCCGTTGATCATCAGCCGGACACGATCGCTCTGACCTGGCGTCAGCATCCCCTGCGCCAACGGAATCCCGCTCGACACCAGCACCTGGTTACTGCCGCCACTGAAGCGGACGACGTTCAGGTCGATCGTGTTGCTCGCCGCCGCCGTGACCTCCATCTGCGGCCCGGCTACCGGGTCGACTCCCATCGGTGTTTCCTGGCACGCGAAGACCACGCTCACCGCCAACACCTCCAGTGCATGGCGAGCAACCTGTCCTCGCATCCTTGCCAGCTTCATCGGGGATCCCCTTCCCTTGAATGGTCCCGGAGACGGCGGCGCCCGGATTCCGGGTCACCGCTCCCCGCTCGCGGACGGATTTCGCCCGCGTCTCCATGAGCCCCAGCTTCGCGGACCCCGAAGGCACTCACCGCTCGTGCGATGCACGACTTCACCGGGATCCGGGCGAGAAAGCACCTGCTCGGCTCTTCTCCAGCCAGCATCACAGCCGGTTCCGTTGCCTTGCTACCGGCCAGCACCCAGGTTTTCGGCGGCGGGCCAGTCTCGGGCGGGACTCACTGCGGAGTCAATGTAAACATGAGTTTCGCGCACGAAGGAACGGCCGTTTCGAACAACGCACGCGCGCCTCGCAATGGATCGATTCCGTGGGGTTGATGACGGCCGGGTGCGCTGGCGAAGGCTACCAGGTGTGTTTGAAGGAACTGTTGGGAAGGTCGGCCCCAACAGTTCCTTCAAACATGTCAGGGGGTCGGGTCGCCGCCCGGGGGTGCCGAAGCAGGTCGGCCGAAGCGGAATTTTTCGGCGACGGCTTCGCTGGCTTCCTTGAGGTAACCGCCGACGCCGCCAATGGCGCCGCCGACCCTGCGCCTCGAAGCGGACCAGACTGCGGCCGTGACACGTGCTGCGCCGTCGGCGACGATGGATCCGAGGAGCTGAGTTGCGACGAGCGTGGCTGATCGACGAGCGTTGCGACGGGCGGGTGCGACGAGTGCCCCGCAGTACTGTCGCGCCAGAGTACCGACGCGGAGCGTGAGGAAAGCATTCGCGCTGCCGGTCGTGATCGAATTGACGACGAGCGCGGTCGCGGCCTGAAGGCCGGGAATCGCGCCGGCCGCTGAGCCCAGCAGGCTCGACAGCACCGGCTGGATCTGGGCGGCCAGGTCGACATCCTCGAGTTCGCTCGAGATGAAGGCGGTGGAGGCGACATTGCCGTAGAGGTAGATGAGGTCGCGCAGCGTAGGCCGCTGGTAGTAAACCCGCGCGATGCGGAGGACCAGTTGCGATTGGGCAGCGAGTACCACGACAGCATCGAGGCTCCCGTTCTGTGAAACGGCGGTCGTGAGGAAGACCTGTGCTGCCGCTGCCTTGGTCAGCTCATCGGCTCTGGCATCGAGGGAACGGATCGCGCTCTCCAGTTCCACGCGACTGGCAAGGGAATTCCCCTTCAGGACGGGATGGCCCTGAAGTCGCTTCGTCAGTCGGTCGATGTGCTTCTCGAACGCCGGACCCTCCTCACTCTCGGGTGGCACGAGCGGCTTCGGCAGTCGAATCAGAAGCCAGAACGGCACGATCACACAGAATGCGTACGTGAAGAGCAGCGCCCAGAGCACGGCCTGGCCAAGGGTGGGATGAACCTGCGTCGCGAGCGCGACCACCTGTGCGGTTTCACCCACCATGAAGACCACAAACGCGGCCACGGCAAGCAGTGCCAGCAGGACTGCCACCCGAACGATCGTTCTCCGCATCGCGCCTCCTCATCTGCGGAAGGGTCTGAAGTCGCCCCGCCGGACTCCCGTCGACGAAAGTAGAGCGTGACGCGGCACGGCGCGATCCGGTTTCCTTGTCTGTCCGATGAAGCGGTGGTGAAGCGTTCTTCGTCTGGGGATTTCGCGCGGGATGTCCGTCTCGTGGGGGATTCGAGGCTGTGGCTCCGCAGAATCGTGCCGCCTGCGTTGTGCGCCGGGTGGCGCGACCCGTGCCGGAACCCCGCATGGCCGTTCGGTTTGATGGTCGTGGCGGCACAGCACACGCTTGACGCCCGGGTCATCGCGGCCAATTATCCGACGGTTCGCAAAGGAACGGGGCCGCAGCGCAAGCGGCAAAGTCCATGGACTGCGCGGAGTTCAGCCCGAGCTGGTACTCAGCGCGCTGTGCGTTTGTGCGAGTTTTGCCGCGGCCGGCGAGGACCGCGGCTCGGCCATTGATTTCACATCGTTTTCGCGACCACGGCACCAGGAGAGGAAGACATGCGTTCACGCAGTCACGCACTCGGTGGGTATCTAGCGTTGCTGCTCGCCGCGACCCCGGCGCTGGCCCAGCAAACGGGCGGCACGATCCAGGGCACGGTCACGGCAGCCGCGACCCAACTTCCACTCGGATCGGTACAGGTCTACATCCCGGCAACGGGGATCGGCTCGCTGACGAACCGGGAGGGGCAGTTCACACTGACGAATGTGCCTGCGGGCGAGCACGTCGTGCGTGTTCAGTCCCTGGGCTACACGTCGGCGCAGCAGAGCGTGACGGTCGCAAGTGGTCAGGCGGCCACGGCCAATTTTGCGCTCGAGGAAACGGCCGTCGCGCTGGACGAGATCATCGTGACCGGTACGGCGACGCAGGTCCGCAAGAAAGAGATCGGCAACAGCATTGCCGCGATCAGCGTTCGCGAGATCGAGAACGTGCCGATCAACAACGCACAGGAGGTGCTGGCCGGGCGGGCGCCGGGCGTCACCTTCATGGCGAACAGCGGCCAGCCGGGTGCGGGCGGCACGATCAAGATTCGCGGCATCAACTCGGCGTCTCAGGACGCTGAACCGCTTCTGTACATCGATGGCGTGCGCGTGTTCAACGAATCGACGCGCGCGGGCTGGGGCGGCCGCACGACGACGTCGCCGCTCCAGGACATCTCACCCGACGACATCGCAAGGGTGGAGGTCGTGAAGGGCGCCGCAGCGACCACACTGTACGGCACGGAAGCCTCGAACGGTGTGATCCAGATTTTCACCAAGAAGGGCATCGCAGGGCCTACGCAGTGGTCGGCCGAGGCGAGCTACGGCGGCAACCAGGCCAGCCGCTGGTCTGCGGATGACGATCCGACGGAGCAGTTCGTCAACTGCGGCCTGACCGACATGATGTACAGTCTGGATCTCGCGGGCAGCGACCGGGGCGAGAAGGTGTACTTCGTTGATCCGACCTGCCCTTCGAGCGGCAAGTGGACGCGGACCGGGCTCTCGCAACGCTACTCGCTGTCCGTTCGCGGCGGCGCCGAGCGTCTCTCGTACTTCATCTCCGGCAACTACAACAACGAGGACGGCTATATCGAAACGATGAACTCGAAGGATGGCGGTTTCCGCGCCAACTTCGGATTCGCGCCGATCGATCCGTTGAACATTTCCTTCAACAGCGCCTACACGCGGCGTGATACGCGGTGGCTCGCCGATGGAAACAACGCCGAAGGCTTCCTGCTCAATGTCGGCCGCGGCGCTGCCGGCTACATGAAGGGCGGCAAGGGCGAGGATTGTGCGGGCGTCCCCGATGAGGTCGTGTGCGCCACGAACGGCTACGTCCTCGACAGCCAGAACTTCACGCGCTCGAACCACTTCATGTCGGGTCTGACGATCAATTACACGCCGGTCACCAACTTCACGAACCGGCTGATCGTCGGGTTCGACTACACGGACATCAACAACGAGACGACGCTGCCCTTCGGATACCTGACGCTGCCGCAGGGCTACTACTGGGACGAGAACACCGACCACACGAAGGTCTCGCTCGACTACGCAGCCACACTCACGCACCAGTTCGGATCGTCCGTCGCGTCGAACTTCTCCTTCGGCGGCCAGATTTTCCGGGACCGCCACCGCTGGACGGAGATTGACGTGCAGAGTTTCGCCGGCCCGGGTGAGCCAACGCTGGAATCGGGCGCGGAGTTGACCTACCGCGCGGATCAGCCGTTCACGGAGACGAACGCTGGTTTCTTCGCGCAGGAACTGCTCGGGATCAGCGACCAGCTCTTCATCACGGCCGGCCTGCGCGTCGACGGGAACAGCGCGTTCGGTGACGACTTCGGGCTTCAGGCGTATCCGAAGGTGAGCGCTTCCTACGTGCTCTCGGATCTCGCCGCCTGG
This sequence comes from Longimicrobiales bacterium, assembly GCA_050732695.1. Lineage (GTDB taxonomy): Bacteria > Gemmatimonadota > Gemmatimonadetes > Longimicrobiales > RSA9 > JBFFZF01. Next base: position 80,918 of record JBOHRL010000053.1, read on the forward strand.
CCGACCGGGTGGTGGGACGCGATGAAGATCCGTGCGGCCGTTGGTGAATCGGGCAAGGCGCCGGGTGCGTTCGACAAGGTTCGCACGTGGAGCCCCGTCTCCGGCGACGACGGTGAGCCGGGCTTCACGCCGGGCGATATCGGGAACGACGAGGTCGGCCCGGAGCGCACCCGCGAGATCGAGGCCGGTTTCGATGCCAGCTTCGGTCAGGGCCGGCTCGGAATCGAGTTCACGGCGTTCCAGGCTCGCACGATCGACGCGCTGATCGGTGTCAACTATCCGCCCTCCGCCGGGTTCACTGCGGCCCGGACGGAGAACGTGGGCGAACTCGAGAACAAGGGGCTCGAGGCAGCCATCACACTCGGCCTGCTTCGCACTGCCAACGTCGACTGGCGATTCCGCTTCAGCGGCTCGATCCTCAGCAGCGAGGCGATCGACCTCGATGGCGGCAAGCCGGACACCACGACGATCTCGACCGGCCTCAATTCCTACATCCGCGAAGGTTACGCCTTCCCGATGTACTTCGGCACGCGGTTGCTCAACCCGGACGAGGCCGGCAACGAACAACTCGTGTCCGACACGGCCCTGGGTCGCGTCTACCCGAACCGCATCTTCGGCTTCGGTACGACCCTCACGCTGATGCAGAATCTCACCATTGACGCGCTCGCCGAGTTCCAGGGTGGCCACGTCGTACAGAACTACACCGGCTACCAGAGCGCGCGGCGAGGCTCGTGGTTCCCGTGTTATGCGACGCAGGAGAAGATCATCGCGTTCCTTGACGGCAATTCGAGTGCTCTCGACGGCGTCCCGAACATCGATCGGGCCCGCTGCGCCATCGGCTCGCCGGGCGCCTCCTCGACGGTCCCGGGCAGCACGATCGGTTATGACACCGGGTTCTGGACCGAGAAGGGCGACTTCCTCAAGCTGCGCCAGATTTCCGTGACGTGGCAGCTGCCCGAAAGCATTGTGTCGCGCTTCGCGAACAGCGCGTCCATTACTTTGGCCGGTCGCAACCTCCTGACCCTGACTGACTACACAGGCGCAGATCCGGAGTCCATGGACGGCACCGACCAGTTCAACCTGGTCGGCAACAGCGGCAGCTTCGGCCGCCGCGACTACTATCAACTGCCGCCCACGCGGTCGTTCCTGCTGACCACCCGGATCACGTTCTGAGCGGAGGCATGATCATCATGATGACACGTTATCCAGCGCGCATCGTCGCCCTTGCCATCGCCGCTCTTTCTCTGGGTGCGTGCGGCCTGCTCGATGTCGAGGCGCCAGGACGCATCGCCGACGACGACCTGAACAGCAAGGATGCCATTCCGGCTCTCGTGACCGGCATGTCGTACGACGTCGCCGAATCCCTCGACGACGCGATCGAGACGCTTTCCCTCGCGGCCGGCGAACTCTTTCACGGCGGCAGTTACAACCTCGGCGACATCCCGCGCGGCATCATCCTGGCTGAGGATGTCAACGGCGAATGGGCCACCATGCAGCAGGCCCGCTGGGTCGCCGAGAGCGGGATCACGCGGCTGAGCGAACTGCTCGAGCCCGAAGAGTTCAACCGGAGCCCGTTCGTCGCGCGAGCCTACATGTTCGCGGGAATCGCCAACCGCACACTCGGCGAGAACCTGTGCGAGACCGCCATTGACGGCGGTCCGCGTGAACCGCACACCGTCCACTTCGCCCGCGCTCAGGCGCATTTCGACAAGGCCATCGAGATCGGCTCGGCTGCCGGATCGTCGGCACAGGAGTACGTACTCGCCGCATTCGGCGGGCGCGCCTCCGTGCGTGCCTGGCAGGACGACTGGGCCGGCGCGGTCAGCGATGCCTCTCAGGTGCCCGCGGGCTTCGTTACCTACGCCTACCTCTCTCCCGACGGCGAGAGCAACATCATCGCCTACGAGACGCACGACCGCTTCGAGTATACCGTCTGGGGTACGGAATTCGAGAATCTCCCGGGCGATGCTCGCGCGCCATGGGAGATCATTCACCGCCAGGACGGGTCTGTTGCAACGGGTGCGAACGGCTCGACCCCGATGTATCAGCAGCGGAAATACAACGGATCCGGCGACGACATTCCTCTCGTCAAGGGCACCGAGATGCTGGTGCTCCGCGCCGAGGCCGCGCTCCGCTCGAACGACATCGATGGCGCATTCGTACTGCTCAACGATGCTCGCGCGGAATACGGCATGGCTTCGCTGCCCACGCCTGCCTCGCTGGATGAGGCCTGGGATATCCTGCATGCCGAGCGCGGCGCCACGACATGGCTCGAGAATCGGCGCTTCTGGGACCTGCGACGCTGGTTCGCCGAAACCGGTCCCGCGCACCACGATTTCCTGGCCGATCGCGACCAGTGCATTCCCATCAGTGAGGAAGAACTGGACACGAATCCCAGTCTGCGCGGCTGATCCGCGCTCTGCTGGCGCACACGTGCCCGGGCACGAGGGATACCGTGCCCGGGCACAGTGCGTTCTGGACGAACGGTGGACCCATGAATCGCGTTCGATGTACGCTCTGTCTTTTGACCCTCGTGACGAGCTTCACCTTGCCGGCCTGTTATCGGTACGCCCCCGTCGGGATCACCGAACTCGCCGAAGGCAAACTCGCTCGCACCCGCGTGACCGCTGAACAGGCAGTCGCCCTGAACGACCTTGCGGGTGTTGACGACCGGCTCGTCGAAGGAGAGATCGTCGCCCTCGGCGACGGGAGCCTGACCATGTCCGTCGCATCCGCTTCCGTGACCGCCGGCCTCAGCTCGCGCCGCCTCTACCAGCGCGTCGTCATCCCGCACCAATCCATTGTCGAAGTCGAGACCCGTCGCCTCGATAAGCTCCGGACCGGCCTGCTCGTCGGCGTCGCGACCACCGTCGCCGCGTACATCGTCGCAAGCCAGTTCATCGCCGCCGACGATCCGGAAGGCGAGGACAAACCCGACCCGGAACGGCTTATCGGACCGGGAACCATTTCCCAAAGTTGGCTCATCGACCTATCCCGTGCCGCCTGGCGCGCTCTTCAGCGGAGATGGTAGGCAGGCGCGGAAGGCATCAAGCTGGCCCCGCCAGAGTCGGTCCTGCCACGAGAAGCCGCTTCCGGTCAGCGGCGATCACGTTGGAAACTGCATTCGCGGAAACACGGAGATACGCGGCGATCTGCGTGTTCCGATAACCCTGGTTTACCGCGTGGCGAATGATGGTATGTCGAGCGAGCACATATGGGCGACCGCCCCATCGTGAGCGCACGACCAGCGGATCCAGGCCGGGCTCACTCTCGTTCAGCACTTTGGCGGCGATCACGCCGAGATCGAGACGACGCGGATCCATCTCACCGGCGATGGGTTCGCCCGACGCCAGCGGCCGACTGAACCCGAACCCGGGTTGGTGAACGCTCAGAAAGGATCTCCAGTTGGCATCGCCCTGGGCGAGCGGGGGTGGCGGCGGCGAGCAGCCGGTTTCCCTGCCCATGTCGACGTCAGCCTGCCACCGGTCGCTTGCGAGACGCCAGTCGAGATAGGCGACATAGTCAGCAATCAGTTCTGACCGGCTACGCTCGGGGCTTCTGGCAAAGAGCGGCAGTACTCTCGCGGGAGTCACCGGCTCGGGGCCGCCGTCGGCACTCAGCGTCTCACCCAACCACGCCCTGTGCGAACTCCATTCATACTCCTCTGCTCGTGTGCAGAGGCCTGCACGCACCGGGTTGAGATGCGTGTACGCGATGGCGTTCCGCAGATAATCCGGATCCGCGCACGGCCGGTCCCGATAGCGTCGCTCGAAGATGCAACCCACGTAGTTGTGCTTGCGCTGGACGAGCAGAGCTATGCGCCGGAGCAAGGGCTGCATGAAGTCGCATAACGGTTGGTTACCCTGACGCACGATGAGATGCAAGTGGTTGGACATGATCGCGTAGGCGAGCAATTCCACGTCGCCGATGGCAACCTGATCGCGAAGCAGAGCAATGATCGCGTACTTCAGCTCTGCTTCGAACAGCGCCTCGCCGCGAAGCAGGCGCGTCGTCAGGTGCAGAGTCCCGCCGGGCAGATGGGAACGGTGAAGTCGACCCATGTCCGGGAATGTGCTGATTCCTCGGGGCACCTCCATAGGCGGATGGGCAAGCTTTGGGAAATGGAGGGTGGTCCGCTAGTTGCCGCCGATCCCGTTGCTGAAGCGTGGGTTCACAATGTTGTCGAAGCTGGAGCCGAATCGGTAGGACAGACCGAAGAACATGAAGTAGCTGTAGTCGGTCCGCAGTTCGTGGAGCCTGAGCAGGATCTCGTCGCGCGTTGCGCCCTCCTTTGCGATCGAGAGCTGGTCGCGGACCACGCGGTACACGCCGTCGAGATTCAGGGAGAGACCACGGAACAGTCGCAGTTCCATTCCTGCCTGGAAGGACGCGCGATACTTCTGCGTGTCATCGAGGAACTGCGAGAAGTCGACCGACAGCGCTGTGGCGCCCCAGGTCTGGCGGGTGGTATAGCCGACGGTCAGGGTATGAGCCGGGCGCGTCTCCTTGAGGCGGTCGAAAATCGTAGTCTCGCGGTAATCGAAGGAGTTGATACCGGCGGAGTAAACGATGGTGAACGCCCGTCTCGTGGACTCCGAGTACGGAAAGAAGTTGTATTCGATGGCAGGGGCCAACCGCCAGGCGATTTCGGTGTTGCCGAATGTGCTGGACTCGACGACGCCCTGCGCACCGAGCGAGGTATGTCCGCCGATGCTGCGCACGAGCAGAATTCTACCCGTGTAGGAGCGCGTAATCGATTTGATGGTCGTGACGCTGTCCACTTCGAATGTGTTCTCGCTGTAGCTTCCGCGTGCGGAGGACTGGACCTTCCATGCTTCCGTGATACGGTTTGCTTCGAGACTGACGGAGAAGTTGCTGAACTTCTGCCGGCTCTCTCCATTCAAGAAGCCGTTGCCGTTGATGCGGAAGACCCAATAGTTCCATGGATCCTGAGTCGTGGCCGTGCGCAACTGCGCCTGTGGACCTTCTGGCTCGACGATCGAGATCTGCACCCGGTCGGCAAGCGGCAGGTTGGCGATGAACGGCATGAGCCCGATTTTCACTTTGCGAACCAGACCTGCCTGTCTGATGACCGGTGTGGCATCAGGAGAAGCCACGTAGCGAAGCGTATCGGTGATTCCGGCGTAGCTCTGTCCACCGATGAAGAAGAGCGAGAAGTCACGACCGCCGGTACTGGTTATCTGGACTGTGACCAGCACGTGAACATCTGCATCAGCGCGGTCGAGCATGAAGTCGACCCAGTTGATCTCGGTACGCACGAAGTCGCGTTCGCACGCATTACAGTCGAGGAAGACGCGCAGGCGGGTGGGCCCAGGTTCCTGCGCAAGGACAGGCGATGCGACGAGTCCCGCGAGCAGTCCGAGAAGCGCGGATCCGGTGCGACAACGCATCATGTCACAGCCTCCATCGGCCAGGGCAAGTATCCCGGGACCGCGGTTGCCTTTGCGCGACGGGCTGTTCCGAAGCGCGACCTCCCGGGCGAAACAGACGTTCGTGAGACACCGGCCCTCGCGTCCGGGTTCGCTCCAGCATTCGATGACAGTCCGCCCCTGACCCGTTTATCGCTGCCAGCGGACCGCCCGTTGTGCATGTGATCGCGAACAGGCTGGCCATGGCGCGGGCCTTCAGCACCGCGGATCGAGAATCCCGGTACGCCGATCTCGACGGCGCCGGACACGGTCTCCCCTCGAGCGCTGGCCGGCAGATGGATGCCGGGTCATCGGTCCGGCCATGCGACACGTCATGGACCCCCGCGCTCAATCGTCTGGTACGATCTGGCAGACTACATTCCCCCAGCGGAGGGAGAATGCCATGAGATCGATGACGATGCACACACGACACGCTGCCCGGCGGGTGATCGGTCCAGTGTTCGCCCTTTTCATGCTCGCCGGTTGCGCATCCACGACACCGATTGGCGAGCTGCTCGCGGAACCCGGGCGCTACGATGGCCGGGACGTCCGCGTGGAAGGAACGGTCACGCGCGCTGCGGGCGTGCTCGGCGTCGGCGCGTACGAGATGGAAGACGGCACCGGCACGATCGTCGTGATTGCACGCGGCCAGGGCGTTCCGCCCGAGGGCGCACGGACTCGCGTTCGTGGCACGTTCGAGTCCGTCTTCAGCTTCATGGGCCGGAGCATCGCCGCGATTCTTCAGACAGAACGCTGATTGGCGTGCCGGACGTTGCGTCGCAACAGGGATCGATCGAAGAGCGGAGGCCTCGTCAGGCTGGCGGTGACGATCACGATCGCGTCACTCCCTGCTGCGCTCGCCTGTGCCATGCAGGACAGACGTGAGGATGGGGACTCCGGAAGTGGTGATAATACCGCGACAACGGCAAAACCGACGATCGTCGCTCGAGGCCTGAACGGGCCCGTCGGCGTGCTCGTCGAAACGGACGGCACGCTGTGGATCTCGGAGAGCGGGACGGGTGGCGATCAGGTCATGCAAGGCGGAGCACCGGATTCCGAACCGGTCCGATCCATTCCGTGGGGTCTCACGGCGCGTCTCATTCGGGTCGGCACGGACGGCACGCAAACGCACGTGCTCTCGCTTCCGTCCATGATCACCCCCGAAGGTCCTGATGGCGCTGGCCGGATCGTTGTGCTGGACGGCACACTCTATGTCACCAGTGGCGCCTGGACGGATGGCATGAGCATCGACCGGCCGTCGAACATGGCGGCCATCGTCCGTGTGATGCATGGTAACGCGAGCGAACTCGTCACGACGTGGGACATCGAGAGAAGAGACAATCCCGACGGTGCCGCGATCGAGACGAACCCCTTCGACCTCACGGTCGGGCCGGATCGTGCGCTGTGGCTGACCGACGCCGCCGGCAACACGCTCTATCGCATCGACCCCGCCACCCGAGCGCTCGAGCTGCGCGCCGTTTTCAGTGCGATGACCGGCCCGATCCCACGAGGCTCGCGTGAGCCCGACATGACGATCCAGGCGGTTCCGACCGCCGTTGCGTTCGATGCTGACGGTGACATGTACGTGTCCTTGATGCCGGGCGTTCCGTATCTGCCCGGCTCAGGCAGGGTCGTGCGCGTTTCGCAGGACGGGCGGGTCAGTGACTACGCGACCGGTCTGACCTCGTTGACGGACCTCGTGACCGGGCCGGATGGACAGCTTTACGCTGTGTCGGTCGGCCTGTTCACGGAGCACGGCCCGGTCGCCAACACCGGCGCTATCGTGCGCATCCGCGAGGGCCCGGTATCCGATACGATCCTCTCCGGCCTGTCTTTTCCCAGCACGCTCGCCTTCGCGAACAACGGTGACGCGTATGTTGCACGCAACAGCATCGGCCCGGCGGGATCCGGCGAAGTCGTGCGCTACGCCGCACTCGTATCTGTCCGTTAGCGCGAGTCACACCATGAGATCCTGCGCGCGTTCCGGCCCGTTCCGGCAACTCCGCAGGTAGCGATCCACTCCGAACCGCCACCCGGTCAGCACCTCGCCTGTCCTCTCCGCCGCGCTCAGACCCACGTCCACTCCGAGTCACCCACCCGGTCAGCACCTCGACCGACCTCGCCGCCGCGCTCAGGTGCGCCCGGCAGTTTGTCGCCGCCGATGCCTCACCCACCGGTCCGACCACGCTGTCATACCCCACCTGTACGTTGTGCCCGATCACCATGCCGGCAAACCCATGACCGTGTCGAGGCACGCATTGTCCGATTCCGATCGGCCCGGAAACCTGCATGCGCCAGGCGCAGCGCCTCGCGGTGAGTCGCGCCTTGATCGGGGCGAAGCGGTGCGGCCGCCGGAGGGTTCGATCCGATCGCGCATAGATCGCCTTGCGATGGCCTCCGCGCTGGCTACTGTCACCGGCCGCTCGATTGCCGGCGGGCTTGCCGGCTGCGCGCTCGGCGCCGCGGTCGTGGCCGTCCCGCTCACCGTACTCGCCTGGTTGGTCGCGTGGCTGCGGCCCGATGGGTGGAAACTCATACGCGAGTGGTACGTGATCCTGGGCGTGGCCGCCGCCGTTCTTCTCGCCATTCTTTGGGCGGCCTCGATTTCGATCAGTGTGCTCGACCGCCACCGGCGCTCGCCGCCACCGTCGTACTGAAGTGTTCGGGCGGGCTCGACGCGGCTCCAGAGAGCGGCCCGAGGCACGTATCAGCGGGTCATTCGATCATGCTGTACGGAGCGACGGCGAGCTTCCACGATTCCATGATGGCTCCAGGATGAGGCGATACCTTGCGTAACTCGGTGTTTCCTGGCCACTTTCCTCGCGACGGCCTCCCGGGACCGTCGAGGGCTCGCAAGTACCCGAACCGAAAGGAGAATCTCCCCGGACCCGGGTCACTCGCCCACACCGTTCTGATGCCCGGCCAGTCAAAACGCTGTCCGATCGACGCAACCCGTGCGCGAGCGAGGCCGCTCGTGCCACGAGATGCTCGGATTGCACGGGCCGGCACCCACTCCTCGAGGAGGGACGAATGCAGTGTCGACGCTGCGTTTCCGTTGCAAAGACCGCGACGGCCGGTCTTCTCATTGTCTTCGCGTTCGGCGCCTGTCACGACGCGAGCACCCTCATGGCCCCTGACCACACGACCTTTCGTGCGAGCGTCGTGACGGCCAGTTCGATCAGCGGCAGTTTCGCACCACCGGAACTCGTAACGTCGGTTTCGACTCGACATGGCGCCTTCGTATGCTCGCCGCTGACCGCCGGTGTCGAGATCAACGGCACTGTACAGCTCACGCTCGAAGACAACGGCGCGGTGATGGTCGGGTTGCTTGACAAGACGTTTCTGGACAGTGGCACGGACCCGCAATGGGGCAGTGGCGCGTACATCTACTTCGGGCGCCGCGGCACGAACATGGTAGCCGGCCCATCGGATGGTTTCCTTGGCGGCGAACTGGTGCAGAACTTTACCACCCTCCCGTACGTGGCCGGTGCCACTCACAACTTTACGTTGAAGATCCGGGCCGACGGCAAGATCGAGGTCCTCTTCAACAGTGCCACGATCATCGACGATTACGGTCAGATCAAGGATGCGAATTCGTTCACCGCGTACGCACATGCCGAGTTCCAGAACGGCGCGTACATCGGTGCCGACCGTTTCCCCGATACGAATACGGCGAGTTATACATTGAACATCGTGTCGGGTTGCATCACCGCGGATGATGATGGTCCGCTCGCCGTCAATGTAGCGGCAACACCGAATCCAGCTGCCGCGACCACGGCGGTGACCGTAACGGCTGACATCGACGACACGACGACTGGCGAGGCCGTCATCGCCTCGGCCGAGTACAGTCTCGATGGGGGCGCCACGTGGAATGCGATGTCTGCGGCCGACGGCGTGTTCGACGAGGTCATCGAATCGGTCACAGCCGGAATCACGGCACCAGCCGATGCCGGTCTCTACGCACTCTGCGTGCGCGGCACGGACGGCCATGGCAACACAGGTGACGCATCGTGTACCACGCTGGTCACATTCGATCCGTCGGGTGGCTTTGTGACGGGTGGCGGCTTCATCAACTCGCAAGCGGGTGCAATCCCGCCGGTGACAACGCTGGTCTGGGATCAGGGCTTCCAGACGGATGCGGCCGGCTGGTTCGGTGCAGGCGCGGGCGGCTGGGGCACAGTCAGTCACGTGGGCGACACGGGCCCGGATGGCTCCCCGGGGATCGCAAACATGACTGGCGACGCAGCTGCCGGCCCGTTCAGCCGGTTCGACGGCTATCGCAGCACGTGGACCGGGACGTGGACCGCCGAAATCGACGTGTTCCTCGACCCCGCCTGGTCGGCTGGCGAGGGCTTCGACTACTCCGTCGCCGCCAGCGGCTCCGACGGCCTGCATCAGCGTGACTACATCTTCCATGTCACCAAGGACGCGTCGAGCAACGCGCTCTTCGTCGCAGGCTCGAACAACACCAACTTCGCGCCGCGACAGGACCTCGAGACGATCCCTCATTACGAGGTGACGAGCGCGGGCTGGTACACGTTCCAGCACGTCTTCCGCGATCAGGGCGGCTCGCTCGCCGTCGACCTGAACCTGCTCGATGCATCGGGTAACGTGCTGTTCACGGAAACCCGATTCACCGCAGCCGACATCATCGCGACGGAGATCGGCGGCAACCGGTATTCCTGGTTCACGTTCATCTCGGTGGCCAGCGGAATCAGCGTCGACAACCATCAACTCTTCTTTCCCGTCGCTTCGACGGCCAGCGGCAAGGCCCAGTTCGGCTTTGTCGCGAAGTACAAGAAGGGTGCGTCCATGCCCGAGGGTAACACCCAGTTCACGTTCCAGGCGGGCGGCATCGACCTGCACAGCACCAGCTACGACTGGCTGGTCGTGAATCAGGGAGGGTCGAACGCGCATTTCAAGGGAGAAGCCACAGTCAACGGCGTTCCGGGCTACCGCTTCATGCTGTGGGCCGGTGATGGCAACGGCCCGAACGGGGAAGACACGTTCCGGATCAGGATCTGGCAGGACGCGGGTTCCGGCGAAGACGTACAGTACGACAACGCCATGAACCAGCCGATCGCCGGCGGCAACATCATCGTTCACCCCGGCAAGTAGAACGCGGGAATCCTTGTCGGGCGAGGGCACGGAAGGCGGTTCCACGCGACTGCGATCCGTGCCCTCAGCCGACGGTCTCACGGCCCCCACGGGGCGCCGAACCAACAGGAGCCCCACCCGTGCACCAGGGAAACCCGCCACGCACGATTCAGCGGGCCAGGAAGGGCGCCGCATTCCGACGCCGGACAGTAGCCTGCCTGTTGACATCTCGGCCCGGATAGCGAACCCTTCTGTATGGTGGATCGTTGCGAGCGGCCGGGCAGGTACCCGAGCCGCGCTCGGAGCGGCGGTCCGGTTCTCGAACGGGAGGCAATGATGCAGGTGAGGCTGGCGGTTTCGCGACGCGGATTCGTGGGCGGCCTGGCAACCGCCGTTGGCTACCTCGGGCTTGAACCGGCCTCGAATGCCTGGGCGCTCGACCGGCCTGCCGCGCGACCATCGCGACAACAAACCAACGAGTACGACGGTCTCGCCAAGCTCGGGAACAACGAGAATCCGTACGGCCCTTCGGAAGCCATGCTCGAGGCGATGAACCGGGTGTGGAAGTACTCCAACCGCTACGGGTATCCGGACGGCGACATCACCGAGAAGATCGCCGAACACCACGGTGTTGATCCGGACCACGTGTTGCTGGGCGCCGGTTCCGGCGAAATCCTGGAAGTCGTCGGCCTCACGTTCCTCAAGGGAGGAAAGGCCGTCGTCGGCGTCGAACCGACGTACTCGACCGTGTACCGCACTGCATCGGGCATCGACGGTGAAGCGATTACCTTGCCGTTGCTCGACAATTATCGGCAGGACATCCCGGCGATGATCGAAACGACGAACCGCAACTATCGCAACGTCGGTTTCGTCTACCTTTGCAACCCGAACAACCCGACCGGTGTCATCGTTACGGCGCAGGAAGTTCGGCAGTTGCTCGATGCGATTCCCGAAGACATGCCGGTGCTCGTCGATGAAGCGTACCATCACTACGTGCAGGACCCCGCGTATGCCACTTCCCTGCCCTACGTGCTGGAAGGCAGGAACGTCATCATCGCACGCACGTTCTCGAAGATCTATGGCATGGCCGGCATGCGCCTCGGCTACGCCATCGCGCCACCGCGGCTGATCCAGCAGATGGAAGCGTACAGCACGGGAACCATCAACGCGCTGGTGAAGTGGGGCGGCGTTGCGGCGCTCGCCGACAAAGCATCGGAGGTCAAGGTTCGCGACACCGCAATCGAACTTCGCACAAAGACGACGAAGCAGCTCGAAACAATGGGTTACGAAGTGATCCCGTCGGAAACCAACTTCTTCATGGTCGGCATCCGCACGCCGGTGCAGCCGGTCATCACGGAGTTCCGCAAGAAGGGCGTGATCGTCGGCCGGCCCTTCCCGCCCATGGTCGACCATCTGCGCGTCTCCGTCGGCACGGCAGACGAGATGGATCGCTTCATGACGGCCTTTACCGAACTGTTGCCGGTAACCAGTGCATCGAATGGAGGCAGGAACGGCTGACCGGACGGCCAAGGGCCGAGCAGAGAGTAAAGCAACTTCGCCTGCGTCGAGACTGCAGCATAGCGCGCACGCCGTCCAGGCTGCCCGGCCACGGCCGATTGGCCGGCACGATCGAGAACAACCAGGACGGGCGGGCGCGCTCGAGTGCACCAGCGCCCCGCCCGTGACGCTATAAGTCCCACTCACTGCTACGCCGTCGATGTACAGCGTCATGTCGCTGGGCCGCGCACGGTCGCGACGACGTGAACCACCTGTCCGCTGGTAATGGCCTCGATCAGGGTGGTCAGTTGCGCGCTGGCGTCCGAATGGGATGGATCGGGTCACGCCCCGACCAGAGTCCGGGCCGGCGTTGCGGCGCGCGACATTTCTTCCTCGTTCCGCCAGTTCCCTCTCCAACGGGTACGCCCGGCGATCCGATGGCTGGCGCGACCCCCGCCTGTAACCGAACCGGTGACCGGTCCTGAATGGACGCCTTCACCGGCACCGTACGTGACTTCCTCCGCGATTTCTGGCCTCACTTCACAGCGGTGGCCGTCATGGTCGTTTCGTTGGTCGCTGCCGTGCACGTTGTGCTTCACAAACGCGATTCACGCTCGGCCCTTGGCTGGGTCGGCGTGATCTGGCTCACACCGTTGATCGGGTCTGCGCTGTACTATCTGTTTGGCATCAATCGCATCCACAGGCGGGCTCGCTCACTTCGGGGCGACCAGGAATTCCACGTATCGCCGCCATCGCCCTTCACAGTGACCGAGGCAATGTTCGAGGCGAAGCTTTGCGATGACACAGACCGCTTCCTGCCATTTGTCAGGCTGGTCGGCGAACTGGCGGAACGACCGCTGGTCCACGGCAATCGCGTGGAGCCGCTCATCGGCGGCGACGTCGCGTTCCCGCAGATGCTCGCCGCCATTGACGGCGCCCGGCATTCGGTCTCCGTGTGCAGCTACATCTTCGACAATGATCGCGTCGGACGCATGTTCGCCGACGCACTCGGCAAGGCGGTTCGTCGCGGTGTGGCTGTGCGCGTCCTCATTGACAGCGTCGGCTCACGCTATACGTTCCCGTCGATCGTCAGACGGCTTCAGCGCCTCGCCGTCCCGACTGCGCTATTCATGCGCACCTGGCTCCCGACCAGCCTCACGTATGCGAATCTGCGCAGTCACCGCAAGATTCTGGTTGTCGACGGCCGAACCGGCTTTACCGGAGGCTTGAACATCCGTGAAGGTGCGATGCTCTCGCTCGCGCCGCGCGCGCCTCTGCACGACACACATTTCCGCTTTGCCGGTCCCGTCGTTGCACATCTACAGGATGTGTTCGTCGAAGACTGGACATTCACGACGCGTGAGGTGCTCGCCGGCGAGTTGTGGTTTCCGCAGCTCGATGAGGCAGGCACTGTTTTCGCTCGCGGCATCCCCAACGGTCCCGATGAGGACCTTGGTGAGATGCGAACCACGCTCATCGGGGCCATCACCTGCGCGCGAGCGCGCGTCGTCATCATGACGCCGTACTTCCTGCCGGATGATGCCCTGGCTGAAGCCCTGAACGTGGCCGCGCTGCGCGGCGTCGACGTCGACATCATCCTCCCCCAGGCCAACAACCTCGCCCTCGTCAAGTGGGCCTCGACCGCAATGCTCTTTCAGGTCCTCCAGCGCGGCTGCCGTGTCTGGCTCTCACCACCGCCGTTCGATCACACGAAGCTGATGCTCGTCGACGATGTCTGGACCCTGCTCGGCTCCGCCAACTGGGACCCGCGCAGCCTCCGCCTCAACTTCGAGTTCAACGTCGAATGCTACGATCGAGTCCTGGCTGCGGCGCTCAACCACGTCGTCGCGCAGCGGCTGAAGGGCGCCAAACAGGTCACGCTCGCCGACGTCGATGGACGATCCATCCCTGTGCGCATCCGCGATGGCGTCGCACGTCTCTTCTGGCCCTACCTGTGAGTGGCCACGCATCTCCGGTCCCGGCTCCGCTGCCCGTGACGCCGCGTGATGGAGGAAGCGAACCTGCCGGAGCGGCGACAAACCGCTCATAACTCCACGAACGTCAGGCCCTTGTTCAGAAAGTCCGTCTTCAGAGTCGAGCGAAGGCCCGGGTGTCTCGTAAGAAGTTCCTGGCTCGATACGCTGAATTCATCCAGGTCTTCTCCGCAATGAAAGGCCCGGATCGAACCGTCAGCCAGCATCTGCTCGAGGCGAGCGCGCGAACGCATGCGAATCTGACCACCCGTTCCTGAAGAGCCGTACCCGTGGATCAGCCGCACCAGCCGAGCCCCTCGCCGGCGTGCTGCCCGCAGCTCGCTCTCCATATGCGCAATGGCCTCTCGAACGGTCGGCCTGTCCCCTTTCAGATTCGCCGTCACAATACTCAGGCCCGGTCCCTTCTTCTTCACTCTCGCCTCCAGTCCATCGCTGTGTCCCACGTGTGCAACGTAAGCGTGGAGAGTGACCATCGCAGTCGGCCGCCGTCTCCTCGTGGTTGTGGACGGAGACCCGCCCGTCCACCTCGGCGTCCGCCACCGCCCCCACTGCAAAGTATGTCATTACATGTGTATTGACACTTCTTGATGGTTTGGCTACCGTTGCAGACATGACGATCAGGTCCACGCAGTTGCAGATCCGGGTGACACCGAGAGAGAAGGCGGTATTGAAACGACTCGCCGCGGCGGCGGGCAAGGACGTCTCGAAGTATGTTCTGGCAAAGGCGCTGCCGGGCAATCAAGTCGAATTCGGCTCGATTCTCCGATCACTGGAGAACGAAGGGAGCCGCCGGTTCGCATTGGCAGAGTTGAACGATTTTCTGACGGGACTGAGCGCGAGCGAGTTGATCGAAGCGGTAGCGAGCGCCGGTGTCGGTCGGCTTGCGCCGTTTGTGCAGAACTACGTTGCCGCGATGGTCGAGCAAGCGGCGTACGAAAGGGACGTAGACCCGCCCGGCTGGGTGGCGGATATAGAGCCGCTCGCGACACCGTGGTTCGCAGCACCGCTGATTGGACTTCGACCGCATCTGTTACGGGCATCGCCTGTGCCGTTCAAGCGTCGCAACCTCTTCGTGGACAGCGCGCTGGGCGCGCGGGTCTGAGCGCCTGGCTGGTGAGCGCGCCGAGGTATCTCACGCGGAACGATATCGAGCGTCTGTTCAAGCTTCTGGAAGCCGAACTCGAAAGCGTGGGTGTCGAGGGGGAGATCTATCTGGTTGGGGGCGCGGTGATGTGTCTGGCGTTCGACGCGCGGCCAGCGACGCGCGACGTGGACGCCCTTTTCAAGCCTGCGAAGGCGATCCGGGAAGCGGCGGCGCGAGTCGCGGCGCGTGCCGGTGTCCCGGCAACGTGGTTGAACGATGCCGTCAAGGGATACCTTGGTTCGCGACGCGAGTTCGATCCGTATCTGGAACTCGCACATCTGCGTGTATTCGTCGCCCGGCCCGAGTACTTGCTGGCAATGAAATGCGTCTCGATGCGGCTCGGCGAAGAGTTTCACGATCTGGACGATGTCCGTTTCCTGCTGCGGTATCTGAACATTACGAACGTAACCGAAGCCCTCGGCATCGTCACTCGGTACTACGACGAGTCACAGATCGTGCCCAAGACGCGGCTTGCACTCGAAGAGCTTTTACCGGCGTGAAAGCGGAACCCGGACAGCCGAACTACCGTCTCACTGCAATGGCCTGGACCTCGAACCGCGCTCCGTACAGCAGCGTGCCGGACCCGAGGAACGCCCGCGCAGGGAACTCTCTGGTGAAGTACGTTCTGTAAACGGCGTTGAAGGCGTCGTAATGCGCGACGTCGGAGCAGAAAACCTGGACCGACACCAGATCGTCCATCGTCATGCCGGCTGCTTCCAGCGTGCCTTTCACGTTGTCGAGGACCAGTCGTGCTTCCGCATCCGCGGTGGCGGGGACGCGACCACCGCTCTCCAGACCGATCGTACCGGACAGATAGAGCGTGTTGCCGATGAGGACACCACCGCTGAACGGCCGCCCGGCCGAGTCCGTCGCAAGGCTCGCATTGATGTAGCGCCGTTCCTGACCGTTGAGGTCGCTTGCGAGTCCGATCATGAGTGAGAAACAGGCGAGGATTCCGAGTGTCCGCGAAGTCATGGTGCCTCTCCTGAAGGGGTTGTCGCATCGTTCGAAGCAGTGCAAGATGGCGGCTTGAACATGGAAATGGACAGAGTTTCGCGGGCTCGATCGCCGCGGTGCCGGTGCAAGTACCGCCCGGCAGCGGATCCCAGGCTCAGGCCGGACCCGGCTGGCCGAGCGGCTCGCTGCCTTCGCCGGGCGGCTCTGGAAGCCAATCACGCTCGCGCATGATCTCCCACGCTCGCCGGAGCACGCGCTTCCGGAACGCGGCAGCTTCCGCGTCCGGGGCCGGCTCGCCGGTCAGGTCGGCCGCGGGGTTGACTTCGAGGCGAGCGAGCTGCTCGAAGGCCCGGGCCATGGTGTCATCGGGGTCGCGGAAGAATCGCGTGCCGCGGATGCGGACGAAGCGCCAGCCAACTCGTTCGAGGACGGCCTGACGAGCCATGTCGGCCGGGATCTGCTCGAAGCCGTGGTAGCGATCGCCATCGCACTCGATGGCGACGCGGTTGGTGCCCCGGCCGACAACGATGTCGATGCGGTGGTTGCCAACCCACACCTGAGGTTCGACCGGATAACCTGCTAATATGAGATGGCGGCTGACGGCGGCTTCGAACGGCGATTCCGCGCGCGCGACGGCGCGCTGGAGCTGTCGTCTTTTAGCGCCGGGGTCGCGGACGTGCTCGATGAGAAGCCGGCGCAGATCGAGTTCCTGGAGGTCGCGGCCGGGGTCGAGCGAATGTATGAGCCAGAGCTGATCTCTGGCGCGGCTGGCGGCGACGTTGTAGCGCTGCTTGAAGAGATCTGTCTGTCTCATGGAGAGTGGGTGGTCCGCGGGCGAATCGACCATCGAGAGGAACATCACGTGGCGCTCATCGCCCTGGAACTGGGCGGGATTGCCGGCTATGAACCGGCGGCTTTCCAGCTCGACGGCCCCGACGAGGCTGATGGTGGTGTCCTGAATACGCTGTGCCTGTTCGTCGCCGAGGAGTGCGATGGCGCCGAGCGTTTTTCCGTCGTATTCGGTCATTTCCGTAACCGCCTTGACGAGTGCGGCGACGACGCGGGCCTCGGCGATGTTTTCCTTGCCATTGCGGCCGGGGCCGAGTTCGGGGTTGACCATCAACTCGACGACATGCGGGAGTCGTGCTGAGCCCGGATCGCGGAGCGGCCGGATTTCACCATGGTATGAAAGGTGATTCGAGAAGTCGATGATATCGGGCACGCAGCGGAAATGCTCGCGCAGTGCAATGGCGCCGCCGAAGCACTGTCGCGCCAGGTCGTAAATGGACATGCGGCCGTCATACAAGTGGTTGTTGGGGATGCCGGCCAGGTACTGAGCGATGAGTGCCTGCATGGCGGCCATCTGTTGGCCAACCGCGAGCGGACTGACCTGTTCATGGTCGCCAACGACGGCGATCCTGTCACCGAGATACCATGCCAGCAAACCGAGGACGTCGGACTGGCTGGCTTCATCGACGATCACGACATCGAAGCGGCCGCGTGTTGCATCGAAACTTTCGGCGACGCGCGAGAGCGGCATGATCCACACAGGCACGGCATCGCGCGCCTGTGACAGGAGTTCGCGCGCCCTTGCCTGGAGTTGTGGTACGCGCAGGCCCGTTCCGCGGCCAATCCTTCTCTGCGTATCGGCCCATCCCTGAAGCGCCTGGCGGGCGGCGAGGCCGGTACGGCGCATCTGTTCGAGCCAGGCAAGGTGCTCGATCAGCTGAGCGGTGACGATGCGGAGTTCCTCTCGTCGCATGTACAGCTGCCGGCTCAACTCGACTTCATCGAGGGCGGCGCGACGCTCGATTTCCTGGCGCAACTGACGCCAACGCCAGGCAGTCGGTGCATCACCCGGCAGCGTGCCAGCATGATGAGGATCTTCACGGCGCCGGATTGCGTCCGCCCAACCGGGTGCGGATTGCGCCATGCGCTCGAGCAGTTCAGCCCGGCGCTTCCAGACTGGCTGTTTTGCGGTGAGACGATGGAGCGCCGTGAGCGCGGCATCGTAGTCAGCGGCATCACAGGCACGTGCGGCGGCACGCAACGTCGTGCACACTGGCCCTGCGAAGCTCGAAAGCGTGCGATCGAGCTCGGCCAGGCGCTGCTTCGCCTGTTCCCGGTGCGCGATCGCGAGACGAACGCTGGCCGTGGCTTGCAGCGGACCCGCGATGATGGCGGCGTCCCTGTCGAAGGGGGCGACCGGAGCGGATCGCGCGACTTCGCGTTTCCGGAATTCGTTCCATCTGAAGCCGGCTTCGACCGCTGCGCTTTCGATGTCCGCCCAGCGCGTTCGCCACCAGTCCAGCAGAGGCTCGAACTGTGCCGCGTATTCCGCAATGACCGGCTCGGGCGTCGGGCCCGCATCGGCGAACGGCGGCAAGCCGACGGGTTCTGCCTGCCGGAGCCAGCGCACGGCCAGCTTGCGGCGGCCTTCCGTGATCGTGATGAGCGTGCCAACAGCGCGAAACTCGGTCAGCGACGAGGGCGGGGCGCCGTTTACACGTAGCGTCGGAATCGCATTCTTCCATCTCCTGCGGATGAACAGGGTCCATGCGCCCAATGTGCCGCCCGCCTCGAGGTGCTCGATGATCTCCCGGACACAGCCGAGCAATTCATCAACGTCATGGTTCTCCGGTAACTCGACCTCGTAATCCAACAGCAACGCTCTTGCTTTCTCCCAGCGGTCGAGCGCATCGCCGACCATCCTGTCGAGTTGGAGCCAGAGATCACGGTCAGCGCCGTTCGCGTGGCCAGCCGCAATCATCGCGAGTTGCCAGCGCTGGAAACCGGCGAGATCGGTGGACATGAGGTTGATGAGATCGGCGAAGCGCGTGAGGCACGGCAGCATGCTCGCATGCGCGTGTCGATCCCAGAAGGCGGCGAGTTCGGGAGGCTCTACGGCATCCAGCGAATGCACGATGCCGTCGAATGCATCCTGTTCAGGAAAGAGGTCAGAGTCCGGCAGCCGACTCGCGATCTCGGACTCCTCCCCGGGCGTGAGCCGGGTGTTCGACTGGTAGAGCTGGTCCAGTTCCTGTGGCGAGAGCGGGAGTGGTGCACCGGGTTCAACATGGTGCGGGATCCAATCGTTGCCGTTGGCGTGGTCGCGAACCCAGCGAGCTGCATCGGAAGGCGACGTCGACTGGCCGGCAACCACGATCGGCACGTACTCGGCCTGCCTCGCCGTCTGCATTTCCGAGGTCAGGCGGCCGATCTCTGCATTGAGCCGCGAGCGCGTTTCCGCCAGGCCACTGACCTCTCGTTCAAGACCTTCCTCCGTCGAACCGGTGAGCCGGGACAGGATCGTACGAACTGATTCCTCCATCAGCGTGCGCCCGGCGAGATCGTTTTCGAGCACGGCGACGCAAAGCGGGCGGAGAGGTTCGACCACATGGTCACGCAGTACACGCAGCGCCTTCGTCGTATGGCTCGTGACGAGGACGCGTTTGCCATGAGCCACGAGGTGGCCGATGAGATTCGCGATCGTGTGACTCTTGCCGGTGCCGGGCGGGCCCTGCACCAGCACAGCACCGTGACGATCGAGCGCGCGTGCAATGTGGATCTGCTCCGCGTTGGCAGGCTTGCTCAGCAGCAGGTCCGGCGGCTCACTCCATGGCGATGTCGCCTCGACAGGAAAGTCCTCCGGTGGCGGTGGTTCGATCCCCGTCAGCCGGGTGATCGAGATCGGTAATTGCTCCCTGGTTTCGAGATCCTCGAGTACACGATCGAAGGCCGCGGCGAATCCGGACGAGCGTGTGCGCATGAAGAGAACCGGATCACGCGCCACAACCGGATCCGGTCCGGGCGGAGTATCATCCGGCCTGTCGAGGAAATTGCCACGAGGCCCGAGAAGCTGGACCAGCCGGCGCAGATAACCCGCCGTGCCAGCGAGCGCCAGAGGATGATAACCTCCCGCTTCGAGTTCGTGGCGCAGGCGGTTCAGCTGTTCGGCGCTCATGGTTCCGCCGCTCTGGAGCAGGCCGGCGTACAGCTCCGGCGGCCGGTCCGCATCAGTGACGCGAAACTCCGGCACGTCTGCATCGAAGATCAGATCGACACGTTGCAGGAGAACGGGGTGATCCATGGCACCCTCGTTGGTTCTCCAGCGCAACCGGCCGTCGGCGATCATCAGCTCGACGCGTTCACTGTCGAGTTCCATCCGACCGTGCAACTCATAGAAACGTTCGAACGTGCGCATGGCACGGCGAGCCGGCTTCTCGGCTTCGGCCCAGACGCCCCGGGCCGTCGTCCATTGCTCGAGGGCGGCTACGCGTGCCGGATCGTTATCGAACCGTTCAATGATCGTTTCGAAGCCACGCCGAAGGTTCACGGCCTCGAGCAGCTCGACGGACTGCTCGGGGTCCTCCCATCCAGGCCTGAGATAATCGCTGATGCTGCGCGGTGGGCGAGGTGCGGACGTCAGTGTCGGGCGCCGGATACGGATCAGGAACGATCGGTCCGGTTGCTCGCCGGCGACAGGCTCCTCCGCTTGTTCTTCGGTACCCGCGATCCGGACCTCGGTGATCTGGATGCTTCCGTGTTCTGGCAGATCCCGGAGTGGCAGAAACCAGAGCTGTTCCGCAAGGCTCCGGTGCATCGGCTGGCTGCGCTCGGCGAACGCCTTCAGGAATCGGAAAATCTGGCGGGCTCGCCCGGGGGCGCTGTCAGGCTGATGTTCGAATGCGCTCGGCATGGCACGGGATCTCTGGCTGCACCGCGATGTCAGGTCGAACACATGTTCTACATGTGCTCGTCAGCGCTGCGAGGTGAATTGCACGATCAACGGGCACCTCGCAGCGGTGGCGACAGGGCATGGCCTGGCTGAGGCCCGCAGTCAGCGGGCGCTCAGCGCCCGGCTTGCACGGGTGAAGTCCTGCGGTCTGACCCAGAGGATCATGCCAAAGCGCCCGCGGCCCGCAGCAATCGCGCTGCTGGCGATGGCGTTCACGCCGGCGTCCGCGAGCTTCTTGAACTGACGCTGCACGGCGCCGGCGCGATCCTCGCCCTCGATGATGAATGCCCTTTTCGGGCTCGACAGCTTCCAGGCGTTCGTCTTCGCCGCGCGGCGGAGTGCCGTCCCGTCCTCGGCCACGAGATCGACCTGTGTCTTGCCACCGCCTGCGGGAAAAGCGTGAAACGCCGTGAGATTGACGCCTCCGTCGCGCAGGGCTTCCAATAGACGCGCGCCCTGCCCGGCGCGATTCGGTACCATCACCTTCACGTAGCTCACCTTCTTCACGCGATCAGCCATACCAACCTCCATGTTGGCGAAGCGATACGGACCAACGTGCCCCGGCATTGGCATCGCCGCAAGCGCTCCTCGCCTTGCCGACCAGAGACTGTGGTGAACGAGCCAGCGGGTGAGGACAGGCACCGGCCGCTGTCCTCACGCTAGCTGCCCGACCCCACTCGCCGCCGACCCCGACTCAGCCACGTTCCATGATCCGGGACGGTCAGCGCTCAGAGCCCGTGCCTGCGCCGTTTCTTCCAGAGCGTCTTGCGGGAGATCCCGAGGCGTCGAGCGATCTCGTTCAACTCGACGCCCGGATTGGTTTCGATCATCAGGGCGATGTAGCGTCGTTCGACTTCGTCGAGCGTGAGATCGAGGGGAACGGCCGTTCCGGGCGAGCCGGGCGCCAGGTCGACGGGTGGTGCATTGAACTCGAGCGCGCCGTCATCGTGGAAGATCAGTGCGCGCTCGATGGTGTTGCGCAGTTCGCGTCCGTTGCCCGGCCATGGATGCATACCGAGACGGGCGAGGGTTTCGTCCCCGATCGGCGGCGGGTCGCGACGCATCGAGGCGCACAGCTCCGCCGTGAAATGCCGTGCAAGTTCGGGAATGATCGACGGCATCGCGCGGAGTGCAGGCATCTCGACAGACGTGACGTCGAGGCGGTAGAGCAGATCCATTCTGAACTCGCGGGCGCGTATCCGTGCCTTCAGATCATCATTGGTCGCAGCGATAACGCGCGCCTCCGCGCGAATCGGCGCCGTGCCGCCCACCCGCCGGAACGTCTGCCGTTCGATGAACAGCAGCAGCTTCGCCTGAAGCTCGAGCGGCAGCGCTCCAATCTCGTCCAGCAACAACGTACCGCGGTGCGCCGTCTCGAGCAGCCCGCGCTTCGTCTGTCGTGCGTCCGTAAACGCACCCTTCTCGTGACCGAACAGTTCGGACTCGAGCAGATGCGCAGGCAACGCCGCGCAGTTGACTTCAACGAATTCGCCCGTTGCATTGGATAATTCGTGAATCGCACGCGCGAGCAGGCTCTTTCCTGTGCCGCTCTCACCCGTGATCAGAACCCGAGCGTTCGGTACCGTTGCGACACGTGCCGCGAAACGCCGTACCTGTTCGAGCCGCGGATGATCGCCGACCACGAGACCGTCGCCACGTCTTCTTGCCGATCTGTGCACCGCTCGATCGCCGGTCCGGCCATCGCCGACGAACGCGCGCGCGATGCGGGCGAGGATCGCATCGGCGCTGACCGGCCGGTCGAGAACATCCGTTGCGCCTTCCCGGAACAGCGGCACCGCCTGGTCCCTTGTTGACTCGTCCACGAGCGCGAGGACGCACAACGAACGATCCGTTTCGCGAAGCCTGCGAACCAGCTCGACCGCTGCACGGCCCGGCTCAACAACGCCGATGACGACCGCGTCGCCCGGATCTTCCTCGACGTACGCGAGCGCATGCGGGACCGTCTCGACCATGCGCACGCGGGCGCCCCGCCGCTCGAGGTCGACGCGGAGCAGGTGCGCCTCGGGGCGATTGGTCTCGACGACAAGAACGTTGGTGGCCGCACGCAGCGTCACGCGCTTTCCTCCCTGAATCGACTGGATCCCGCCTTCCGCAGGACGACCCGGGCTGGGGCAAATCCGGGGCCTTCCGGGGTCTGCTCCGGCCGCCGGTGTTCCCATTCGGGGACACGTGTCTCCAAACAGGCACCTGTCACGGGCCGGTCGTCATCGCATAACTCATGATTCAGGAACAGCTTGGCATCAGGGGATGGAAGGCACGTCTCCTGCCCTCATGCTCTGACCGGCACGGGTCGGCGTCTCACCGACAGAGTGGCACGACGATCCGGAATGCCGACGTTTTTCCGATCCTGGCGCACCGGCCACCCGGTTCCCAGGCGCCCTCCGCAGGGACGCGGCACGGCGAATCACCGAGCCCGCCGGCCAGGGCCGGCACCCTTGAGGAGGACGCGATGATGAATCGACCTCTCGTCAGACTACTCGCCGCGGTCGTCGTTCTGGCCGGTTGCAGCGAAGAAAGCGGCCTGCTGGTTGCACCGGATGCGGAGACGATCGATGTCCGGCAGCGGATCGATCTGCGCCAACGCATAACGCCCGCGTACGAGGATTCGATGCAGGCGACCGATCATGCGCTCGATGTGAGCCTCGCCTCAGCGGGCTCGATTGTCGTCGCGGCCGGATCCATGGATTACTCGTTTACGCTGCGGTTCCGGCGTTTCACAGGCGCCGCCTGTACCGGTGGCCCGGACCTGTTCACGAACGTTTTTGGCGTGAGCGACATGGGTGTCGCGATCGACTTCGGCACGCGACTGTCCGTGCAGCTCGAAGCGGCGACAGCCGCCAATGACGGCACTCCGTTCAATCGCTGGCAGGGGCCGGCCAGTTTCGTTTCAACGAATCGCACGATCTGTGTGGATGTGCCTGCCGGCATGGATACGTACCTCGCGATGTATGAAGTACCGAGCAATCTGCCGCCGGTGCTCGATCCGATCCAGCCCCAGACTGTGGATGAGGGCACTGCGCTGATGTTCACGGCAAACGCATCGGATCCGGATCTGCCGGCGGACGTGTTGACGTTCAGCCTGAGCGGCGCACCTGCGGGAGCAGGCATCGATCCCAACAGCGGCGAGTTCTCGTGGACACCCATCGATGATGACGGCAGCCCGTTCACGTTTGCAGTGATCGTCACTGATGCGGCCGGGGCATCCGCACAGCAGAACGTGACGATCGTCGTAAACAACGTCGCACCACAGTTGCAGTCGTTGCTTGGCCTGCCCATCGACCCCGTTCAGCTGGGCGCGATCGATTTCAATGGCGGCTTCGCGGATCCGGGTACCGGCGATGTCCACACACTGGTCATCAACTGCGATTTCAACGGCTCAGCGCTCCCGGGAACGGGCTCGATCGATCCGGCCGCCGGCTCGTATGCGGGATCCTGCACCTTCGCATCGCCCGGCATCTACCAGGTGCGCGTCGAGATCGCCGATGACAACGGCGGCGCAGGCGACCTCGTCTCGGACTTCGTCGTCGTGTACGATCCGTCAGGTGGATTCGTGACCGGCGGCGGCTGGTATGACTCGCAACCGGGGGCGTACCGGCCCGATCCGGCTCTCACGGGCAAGGCGCATTTCGGTTTCGTCTCGAAGTACAAGAAAGACGCCGCCACACCGAGCGGTAACACCGAGTTCACGTTCCAGGCCGCCGGCATTCAGTTTCGCGGGACGGACTACGACTGGCTCGTTGTGGCCAGTGACCGCGCGAGGTTCCGCGGGCGAGGCGAGATCAACGGCAACACCGGCTACGCATTCGAGATCGACGCGACCGACGGCAATCTCAAGAGCAGAGACGGCCTCGACCGGATTCGCGTTCGCATCTGGGACGATGCCAGTGGAGATATCGTGTATGACAATGGTGCCGGCAATCAGAACTCGCCCGATCCAATGACCGCCCTCATCGAGGGCAGCATCGTGATCCACGATGGCAAGGTCACGACACAGAGCCAGCGGCGAATGTAGGGATTCCATCGTGCGGCCCGTCCGGTTGATGCCGGGCGGGCCGCCGTTCGAACCTGGAGGAGCGATGCGGCTTCGAAGACAGGAGGATCAGGCAAGGATGACGGATCCGCGGCACAGCGAAGTGCCGGTGGAGGATGCTGCCGATCGAAATCGCATGTCCGCACTCGAGCGAACCGTGCTGCTGGCTGACCACCTGGCACGCGAGCAGGCAGCCGCCGGTGTCTGGGATGCTCTCGCGCGTCACGCACCCGCCGTTGTCGGCGGTTGGGCGGCAGCGTGTTTCGTCCCCGACCACAACGGTGTGCTACACCTGCGCACGGACGACGCAACATGGCCGGACTGCGATGAAGGCGCGCGGCGATTCGAACCTTCTGCAACCGTTCCCGCGATGGACGCTGCCGCACTCGCGGGCGCGTTCACGCCTGCGCTGTTCACGCGATCGGCGCTACGCTCCGCGGAGCCTCCGCTTCACGCTCTCGCCTCGATCTTCGAAGATGACAGGATTGACCGGATCGCGTGTATCAGTGTCGGCGGCCGCGGTCTGCTCGCGGTCCTCGAGAGACGAGCCACTCGCAGCTTCGAGCCCGACGATTGGTATCGGCTGCGCACCATCGCCGTACAGGCGGATGTCACGCTCGAGCGTCTCGAGTTACGCCAGCGTCTCGACGTGGTCGCAGCCGGCCACGGACCGCATCGCGATCCGCGGCACGGGGAGTTCGCTGTTCAGCCTCTGGTCACAGCGGATCAGGCTTCCTTGCGAAGACTCGTCATCGGGTCGACCCGCGACAGTCCGGCCGCGGCGAGCAGCCCGATCACGACACCCGCGCCTGCCAGCCCGAGCGTCCGCTTGAGCACCATGGACAACAACTGAAGCGGGCGTGCCCCCATTGCCATACGCACGCCCATCTCACGTTGTTGCGTCGCGACCAGCAGCGACATGACACCGAAAACGCTGATCGCCGGACGCCGGACCAGCCCACGCCATGCAACGCGAAGGTCCCGCCACGCACTCATCATGGCCTGCCGCTCCGTTCTCCAGTCCGCTCGCCGCATCGCCTGCAACCGCAGGCTCTGCCATTCGATCACCCGGATCCGAACCCACAACGCCACGGCCGCCAGCGCCCGACTCAAGACGGACCTGTGCCGCGCACCGGCCGCCGCATGGTCCGCAAGCAACTCGTGGTACGCCGGCTCGAACACCTCCTCCCACACCGACCGGCTCAGCCGGCGCTCCACCCACGACGGCACCCGTGCCCGTCGTTCACGCATGAGCCAGCCCTTCGCCCGTACCGCCCGCCGCCTCGATTGCCTGCTCGTAGAACTTCAGCGACTCACGCCACGCCCGTCTCCCGCCCGCCGTCGACCGGTCCGCTCCTTGATGATCTGGCCGTCCACCACCTCCTGCGTATACGAGCCCCCGACGAGCCCCTTCTCCAGCCGCGCCATCATCTGGTAAAACGCCGGTCCGCTCTGTCGCACGCGGTACGGCTTCAGCCCGGCCCGGATCTTCCGGCCCGTCCGCACCTCGTCCATGACCTGGCGCAGGACCAGGAACTGCAAGTGGCTGAGCGCCGGTATCCTCTAAGTTGCAGCCGGAGTTGACAGACGGGGGGCAAATCCGCTTCTTGCAGGCGCTTCCTGCTTTTCCATGCTACCACCGTGGAGCCGCGGTGATCGCCGGGAGCGACGCCGGACTGCTCAAGACCGGGGACTGCGGTTCCTCCACCGACGGGGAGGGTCGAAAATGGGCAGGATCAATGTTGGCAAGGTGATGATCGGCGGCGTACTGGCGGGCGCTATCATCTTCATCAGCCAGGGCATTCTGAACGTGCTGGTCCTGGGTGGTCAGTCGGCGGCGATCATGGAGCGGTACGGCTTGCCGCAGCCACCGTCGACGGTCTTTGCGTTCTACTTCGTGATGGCGGTGATTCTGGGCAGTCTGGCGGTGTGGACCTACGCGGCGATCCGGCCGCGATTCGGGCCGGGCGCTCGCACGGCGATGATAGCGGGCATTGCAGCCTGGGGCCTGTACTATGGGCTCATGACGATGAATTACGCTGCGCAGGGAATCTGGCCGATGAGCGGACTCGTGATCACTGCGATCTGGGGGTTGCTCGAGATGATCCTGGCCACGACGCTGGGTGCACGGTTCTACTCGGAGCCTGCGCCGAGCTGATGGTCGGAGGCAGGAACATGACGTGGCGCAGTTCTCAGGGCGTGGCCAGAGTTCAGTTTGTCGTATTGCTGTGGACGGCGGCTTCAGGTGGTGCATCGTTCGTTGCGGCGCAGCCGGCGTCGCTTCCGACGCCGGCGTCCGTGCTCGGTTTCGAGCCGGGCGCAGACTTCAAGCTGGCGACGTACGAGGAATCGATCGCCTACTTTGAACGGCTTGACGCGGCGAGCGACCGGATCACACTCGTGCAGGTTGGCACCACGTCCGAGGGCCGGCCGTGGCATCTCGCGCTCATCTCATCGGCCGAAAACCTCGCCCGCATCGAGGGTCTGCGCACGGCGGCACAGCGCCTTGCTCATCCATCGGGCCTGACAGAGGCGGAGGCGCGCAGCCTGGCCAGCGAGAGCAAGGTCTTCGTTGACATCAGTGGCGGCCTGCATGCATCCGAAGTTGCCGGCGCGCAGCACACGATTCAGCTCGCATATGATGTAGTCGCGAGCCAGGGCGATGCGCGCATGGATGCCATCCTCGAGAACGTGGTTCTTCTGCTCTGGCCATCGCTCAACCCGGACGGTCAGGACATCGTCGTGAACTGGTACCGGCAGAACGTGGGCAGTCCATTCGAGACGGCACCGCTGGTCGAGCTGTACCAGAAGTACGTCGGCCACGACAACAACCGCGATGCGTACATGCTCAATGTGACGGAGTCGCGGGTGATTGCAAGGGCGTGGCGACACTATGAGCCGCAGATCATTCACGTCCATCACCAGTCGTCGCCGTTCCCGACACGCATCTGGGTGCCGCCGTTTGCGGAGCCGATAGCCTCTCGCGCGCCAGCCCTCATCTCGCGCGAGATCAATGCCATCGGCATGCTGATGGCGCAGATGCTCGAGGCGCGGGGGCAGGTGGGCGCTACACATATGGGTACTGGCTTCGATGCATGGTATCCCGGCTACGTCGACTACATGCCCGTGTTCCAGAACATCGCGGCATACTGGACGGAAACGGCGCTGTACCGGTACGCAACACCACACTTCTACACGATCGACGATTTTCCGGAGGACATGCGCGACCTGCGTCCGGGCTCGCTCTACTCGAGTCCGTGGACGGGCGGCTGGTGGCGGCTGCGCGATGCCGTCGACTACATGCGCACGGCATCGATCGCCGTTCTCGATTACGCCGCGAAGTACCGCGAGGATGTACTATACAACCGATACCAGTCCGGGCGTGACCAGATCGCGCGTTATACGTCGTCGCCGCCGTACGCGTACATGATCCCGCAGGACCAGCGCGATCCCATGGCCGCCGTCGAACTGCTGCGCCGCATGGCGTGGCTCGGGGTCCGCGTTTCGCAACTCGCGCAGGACTCGGACCTCGACGGCATTTCGTGGCCGGAAGGTACGTGGGTCATTCCGATGCAGCAGGAATACGCCGAACTCGTGCGCCAGTTGTTCGACGTGCAGGTGTACCCGGATCTGCGTGAGTTCCCGGACGGTCCACCCGAACAGCCGTATGACGCCGCAGGTTGGACGCTGCCTCTGCTCATGGACGTCCGCGTCGTCGTAGCGCTCGAACCTCTGTCTGCTCGATTCCTCGCCGCGCTGCGTGACCTCGACACCGAACGACCAGTCGTAGCCGAGAACCATGATCCACTCCCGGCTTGGGCGAGACCAGCCGATGCGCCGTTCCTTGCTCATCCGGTCGCGGCTGCGATCGTGCCACGGCCGGCTCGCGCGTCCGGCTCCGGTTCGCGACTCGCGTTGAATCCCGCCCACAACGAGAGCTTCCGCATCATCGGACGCACTCTCACGCGGGGCGGGTCCGTTGGCTTCGAGAACGGCAGATACATCATCGACGGCGTGCCCGGCGACTCGATCGATCGCTGGCTGCGTGAAACAGGCATCAACGCGGAACGCACGGCCGCAACCGGCCGCGTCGTCCATGGCCGCATCGCCATCTACCAGCCCTGGCGAGCCAGCATGGACGAGGGTTGGACGCGCTGGCTCCTCGATTCCTGGGAGCTGCCCTACACCCGGCTCACCAACGACGACATCCAGGCCGGCGGCCTGCGCGAACGCTTCGATGCAATTCTCATCGCATCCGATGGCGCCGGCACGATCCTCGACGGCTACGACAAGGGCTCCGTACCACCGCGCTACGAAGGCGGCCTGGGTGAATCCGGCGTGCGCGCACTCGACACGTTCGTGCGTTACGGCGGTACTCTCGTCTGCCTCAACCAATGTGCCGAATTTGCCATCGAGCAACTGCACCTCCCCGTCCGCAACACACTCGACGGACTCAACCGCCAGGAGTTCTTTGCCAGTGGATCCATTCTCGAAGTCGTCACGGATTCCACCCGTCAGGTCATGGCCGGCATGCCCGGTCGCGCGCGCATCTTCTTCGACCGCAGCCCCGCGTTCGAGACGGTCGACGGATTCCAGGGCCACGTACTCGCCCGTTATGAGGAAAACGGGACGCCGCTCCGCTCCGGCTACCTCCTCGGCGAGGATCGGTTGGCCGGCCGGGCGGCGGCGCTCGAGGTCCGATACGGCGATGGCACCGTGGTGCTGATCGGGTTCCGCCCACAGTGGCGGGGCCAGACCTTCGGAACGTTCCGGGTGGTCTTCAACGCGCTCCTTCGTGTCGAGTAGAGGGCCGCCCTTCCAGCGAGCCCTTGCTGCGAACCAGTCGAAGTCCTCGAGCAGGAGGTTCTCGACCCCGCCTGCGACCTGGGCGGCTTCGTTTCAACCGCCCGGGCCCGTCGCCCACTGGTGACCACACTTCGCGCATACGCGGTCCTTCGCATCCATCCCACGCAGCCAGTCGCGCAGCGCACGATCCTTCTCGACCGGCACGCGTTTCAGGTCCGGCCGCGGCTGGCCATGCACAATGGGATACGTATCGTACCAGCCGCAGCGCGGACAGGTCGTCCTCGCTCGCTTCTGCATCATTTCAA
>JBOHRL010000054.1:0-17595 GCA_050732695.1 Longimicrobiales bacterium
CATCGAGACCATGAGCGAATCGAGATCGACCAGCCGCTCCCCCGCACTGCTGCCCAGCATCTGGCCCAGCTGCCGCGACACACTCTGCAATCGTTCACTCGCAGCGATCTCGGCACCGCGGCGCACCTCCAGATACGCCGTGAACCCGAGGCCGGCGAGAAACACCAGCAACAGACCGGCAATGGCCAGCGGCAGCCTGGTCGCGATCGAAAGATGGCGCCAGGAACGCACTACGCCTCCCCCACGCAAGAATGGCCTCGGATCATTCCCGTATCCGGCCGTCTCTAACGGCCGTTCATGCTCGCTGGCGCCGGCTCGACTCGCCACCACCACTGTGTAGACAGGGTCCTTTGGCGTGGCCAGACTTCCGTCAGCGTATCCGCTTCGTACAAACGTCCGTTCTTCATGACGTATCGAATCGACGCGGTGTTCTCGATCCGGTCCAGCGGGTTGGCATCCAGGATCTGAAGGTCGGCAAGTTTGCCGGGCTCGAGCGAGCCGATGTCGTTCGCCAGGCCAATCGCATCGGCGCCATGAAGCGTCGCGGCCCGCAGAGCATCGTGCCGGTCCATGCCGCCCGCCGCAATCATCCACAACTCCCAGTGTGCCCCGATGCCCTGCACTTCACCGTGCGAGCCAAGGCCCACCCGCCCGCCGGCTTCCACCCATTTCTTCAGTTGCGCGGCATGCAGCGGGTACACGTACTGGTCTGTTCGGTAATACTCCGTATTCTGCCACTTGTCCAGTTCGTCGTGCGGCGTGAAATAGCGGAGTCGGTCCATCTGGTCGACATCGGTATGCGTCAGGAAGTAGCTCCGACCGGATGGGCCACCATAACTGACGATGAGTGTCGGAGTATACGTGAGTCCGCTGAATCGGCCAAGCTCCACGACATCGCCGTAGAACGGGCTGATCGGCAGGGAGTGCTCGAGGCCGGCGTAACCATCCTGCATGAGCGTCAGGTTCATGGTAAAGTTGGACCCGCCCTCAGTCGTGGGTGTGAGCCCCATCTCGCGAGCGGCCATGATCACCCACTGGCGGACCTTCCGGTCACCCGCCAGGTACTGCTTGATCGTCTGAGTATTGAAGTGATCGGCATAACGGCGTACCACGTCGCGCGCGTCCTTCAGACTGCGAATGTCATCCGCGGCGAAGATTCCGGGTCCGGTCGAGTAGAGGCGGGGGCCGACGAGTTGGCCCAGTTCCATCAGGTCGCCGTAGGCGAGCACGTCCTCGGACGACGTCTGCGGATCGCGTTGCGTGGTCACGCCGTATGCGAGCTGCGCCATGAACTGTGAGACCTGGCTGCGATGGACGCCCCAGGCGACCCATGTATGGGCATGAACATCGACGAAACCGGGCAGGATCGTCCGGCCCGTCATGTCGTGGACTTCGGCACCGGCCGGATATGAAACGCTTCCGCTCGCACCGACCGCGACGATCCGGTTGTCGTGGATGACGATGTCGCCCGAAGCAATGACCTCATCACCGCGCATCGTGATGAGCCGGGCTCCGCGCAGAACGAGGGTGCCGCGCGGCTTGTCCTTGGGTGCAGTGATTTCGATGTCGACTCTGTGAGGTTCGTATGCGACGTTCGAGACACTGCTGTCCTGCGCCGCGGCGGCGGCAGAGTCCGCGGGATTCGAACGTGCCGTGTCGGCGCGCGTGCGAGCGCTATCGGCACGTGCACGCGCGGTCGAATCGGCGCGCAGCGAGTCTGCCATGGCGAGGTCGTACTGGAAGAAGCTGCGTCCGATCGAGTAGTGCGCGACGGCGCCATCGTTTCGCCAGCCGACGAAGTCGCCGCCGACGCGGGTGAGTCGCCACGTCGGCATTGCTGACGACGCAGCGACGGAGAGCGCAGGAGGTTCGCCTCCGACAGGCGGGATCGTGATCATGTACACGTTGCGGCTTGCGCGTACGAGCGCCTTGGTGCCGTCCGGCGAGAGAATGACTTCATCGGGTGTGGGCGCGCTGCCCGGTCCGGGCAGTGAGGGTGCTGTGACTTTGGCGATCGTGCGGATGTCCGTGCCATCGTAACGCATCGATAACAGCCCGTCGGAGCCTGCCCACACGTAGATGCGATCCGGATCAGGACCGATGTGCGGCGCATTCCGGCCCTGCTGGGTGGCGCCGTTGCCGACCCACGTGATGCGCGTTGTTTCGCCTCCGTCCGCGGGCAGCCACACGTACTCGAGTTCGGCGGCGCCGCTGTGCGAGCCGAAGTCCTCGAGCGTACGCATGCGGTGCATCTTCGAGCCGCGCACGGCGACCAGCCTCGAGCCATCGCGCGAGTACGTGATCTTGTCATAGAACGCTGACGTACGGGTGAGGCGTTCAAGCTGTCCTCGCGTGTCGGCGCGCATGCGGTAGATCTCGCCGCCCGTCGAGTCGTTCCACGTGACCCATGCGATGTACTGCCCATCCGGCGACCATACCGGCGCGTGCTCGACGTCGGTTGAAGTTGTCAATCGCACTGCGTTGCCCACGATCGACGGGTCAGCCGGCGTATCGCCAGGGCTGCCTCGGCCCGGCGGCAGATCTGCCAGCCACAGGCGGTCGAGCGCCGCGAAGACAACGCGTCGGCCGTCTGGCGATGGCCGCGCGCCGCGGATCTGCGAAACCGTGAGGATCGAATCGTTGATCGGATAATCGAACTTCGCAAGGGAACCGAGATGCTGCTCGATCCTCGCGTGGAACGGGATCGCCGTCACCTCGCCGGACGGAACCGCGACACTCCAGAGTCTGCCGCCATGACTCGTGATGAGCGAGCGCGAGTCGGGGGTGAATGCGGAGCCGGGATAGACATCGCGATCGCGCGAGCCGCCTCCCTCGGAGTCGTCACGCTGTACATCCATCACGAGCCAGCGCTCTTCGCCGGTCGTCAGGTCGAGGAGCTTGAGCGCCTCACGTGCGTCGTACCGCGTCGCGTACACCAGCCACCGTCCGTCGGGGCTGGGCACGGGGCGGAACGCACCTTCCATCTCGTGTGTGAGCATGCGAAGCCGGCCCGTCTCGCGATCGAGCTGGCCGATCTGGTACGGACCGACCATGCGCGCGGAGCTGCGTGCGTGCGCCGGATCGAAATCATCTTCCCATGGCTCGCGCGCGACCGCGAACCCACCCGTGACGGGGCCACGCACATTGACCCAGAGGACGCGCGGGTCGTTGCCGAACACGGGCCCGAGCAAGGCGGGCGGGGCGGGTGCACCCTCCGGACGGTGGCCGGTCAGCTGAAGGCCGGATCCGCGTTCGCGATGGTAGAGCCAGAGCTGCGTGCCCTTCGGCGCGATCACGTACTGGCCGTCGGGCGTCCAGACGGGCGACATGTAGCTGTCGCGTTCGGTCGTGGTCAGCGCGCGGGCTTCCGAGCCATCGGCGTTCGCAAGCCACAGGTTCTCCGACCCGTTCCGATCGCTTACGAACACGAGCTTCGTGCCGTCGGGCGAATAACGCGGCTGCATGTCGTAGGCCTGGCCATCCGTTATGCGCGTGGCAGTTCCGCCCGCAATGGGCAGCGTGTACAGATCGCCCAACAGTTCGAACACGATGGTTCGGCCATCCGGCGAAACATCGAGTGAGATCCATGAGCCTTCCTCGGTTGTGAACTCCAGCGTGCGCGTCGTGATCAGCGGGAGCGATTTCTCCTTGGCGGCCTTCGCTGCGGCACTGTCGTTCTGCGCGGCGGTCTGTGCGATGACGGGAGCTGCTGAGAGAAACAGCAGAGCGGGTATGATCCTGAGAAGACGGGTCATTGGGGGCTCGAGGGTCGAAGGTCATCGGGGTTCTGCTCCAGGCGAAAACAAGGTTGTTGGGTCAGGTGAAGGTGGGCAAGGGAAGGATCAGAGGGTTGAGACCAGGAGGGGAGACGTCAAGCGGGGCCGAGGGCGTGAAGCCGTGGCTCGGTCCTGCGTCAAGGCCCTCGCAGCATGGTTGCGGGTGCCACACGAGATGCGCGGCGGGCAGGGAATAACGTTGCGAGTGTGGCGGCCACTACAATGAACGCGGCGATCGGCGCGGCCGTGAGTGTGTCGGGCGGGCGGATCGAAACAGGCAGGCCGTCGAGCAAGGGTGCTGCGGCAAATATCGCAACGAGCCCGAGCATCAGGCCGAGCGCGGTGAGGCTCAGGCCATGGCCGAGGACGAGCCACAGGACGCGCGCGGAATCGGCACCCACCGCGATACGGATCGCGAACTCGTTCATGCGCGAAGTCGCGACCGAGGAGATCACTGCGTACGTGCCGGTCATCGCAAGGAGCAGTGCAAGTGTCGCGAAACACGCCATCAACACGAGATACAGCGTGAAATCGGCAAGTGAATCGTCGAGTATGCGATCCATCAGGTTGATTCCGAAGATGGCCTGCGTCGGGTCCGCTTCGCGGATCACGGACCGGATGGCCTCGATCGATGCCTCCGGCGGTCCGACCGTCCGCACGACCAGCGTCATCCCGAGTTCCGAGACCTGTGACCAGTTCTGCGCCACGGGGAAATACAGCTCGGGCGACACTGGCCGGTCGAGATGCGACTGGTGAACATCCGCGACCACGCCCACGATCCGGCCGCGATTCATTTCGGTTCCGACCGGATCGCCGTCTTCGAAGTACAGGCGGGCGAGCGTTTCATTGACGATGATCACGGGCGGCGAGGCACGGTCGTCGGCTTCCGTGAAGCCACGGCCGTTCCGGATCGCGATGCCGAGCGCAGGGAAGTAGCCCGGTGTTACGTAGCGCAACTCGATGGGGAACTCCGGCAGCTCGGGTGCCTGGCCGGCGCGCGTGAAGTCTGACGAGTTGCTGGTCCAGCCCCAATTCTGAAGTGGCAGCAGCTGGGTGAAGCCCGCGGCCCAAACGCCGGGCAGAGCGGCCACGCGGTCTGCGATCTCGTAGAAACGTTGCCCGTCATCGTTCGGGTTCATGCGGCGGCCAAGATGGAACGTGGCCACGTTCTGCGTCACCATTCCCGGATCGGTTGTGCGCAGTCTTGCGAGTTCTCGCACCAGAAGAGCAGATCCCACCGCGAGAAGGAACGCGAGCGCGACTTCAGCAACGATCAGACTGTCTCGCAGCCGGCGCTGCCCTCGACCCATTGTATTCGCGCCAGCCGATTCCTGAAGAACTGTTCGCGTATCCGTGCGAACTGCGAAGAAGGCAGGCGCGAGAGCAAGGATGACACCCGTCACAACGCAGGCGGCAAAGAGGAATCCGAACACGCGCCAGTCGAATCCGACTTCGTGCGCTCGAGGAAGGCGCGCGGCCGCGATCGTCATGACCCGGTCTGTCCCCCACCACGCGAGTACGAGACCGATCGCGCCGCCCGCTGAAGAGATGAGCAGACTCTCGGTCAGGAACTGCTGGATCAGTCGGAGCCGCGTCGCGCCCATGGCCGAGCGAACCGCGACTTCTCGGCTGCGCAGAGTCGTGCGCACCAGTGACAGATGGGTGAGGTTCGCGCACGTCATGGCGAGGACGAGGCCGGCAGCCGCAAGCAGCAGCAGGACCGCACGACGGACCGCGCCTGACACGACGACATCGGCCAGCGGCACGAGGTACACGCTGCGGCCCTCGAATCGCGCCGCATCGCTGGCCGCCAGTGATTCGGCAATGCGTTTCAGCTCGCGATCCGCCGCTGCGATGGTGACGCCCGCTCGCAAACGTCCCGCTATATTGCGCAGCCGCCCCGCACCGCCCGGCGGCAGTTCGAGCGGCCGCCACAGATCGGTGCGGGCTTCCGCGGCAACGCCCGGCAGCAGCGACGCCGCACGATATGGGAACTGGAACGATTCGGGCATCACGCCGATGATCGTGAAGGCACGATCATCCAGCACGATCGTGCGGCCAAGCCATTCCTCGGCCGGCAGGGGCGAGAGCCGATCCGCCGCCTTCGAGCCGGCCAGCCGCCGCGCGAATGCTGCCCCGATCACGGCGACGGTCGCCGGATCCGTCGCATCGAACACGCGGCCGAGCACCGGCTCGACGCCGAGCATCGCAAAGAACGCGGCTTCAGCTCGCACCGTCATCACCCGCTCGACACGATCGGTGTCGCGCAGATAACCGGCAGATACCTCATAGCCGGCCAGCGCTTCGAACGACTGGCTCGCCTCCCGGTACAAGCCCAACCCTGCCACGGCATCGCCCTGTGGGGCCAGCGCGGAAGTCCCGTACATCCGGACCAGCTGGTCCGGCTCCGGGAACGGCAACGGCCGCAACAACAGGCCGCTCACCACCGTGAAGATGGCGGTCGTCGCGCCGATCCCGAGGGCCAGCGACGTCACGGCCGCAGACGTGTACGCTCGTTCGCGGAGCAGGCTTCGAACGGAATACGCGAGATCGCGGACCAGACTGTCGGTCATTCGATGGACCACTTCCGTTTGAGGTCGGTCGGCACAATAAGGTTGAGAAGCGCGGTCATCAAACGGAAGGGGAAACCGGGTCGGGAGCTGGCGGGCGGTTGCGTCGCGACGTACGATCTGCGGTCCCGGCGAGGATGCAGGATTTGCAGCCTGCTTGCGTTGCCCTGCTCCGCGGACGCCTCTACCGTGCTCTCGAACAGGATCGAAGCAACCACACCTCGGCTGGAGCATCCGATTCAACAGATGTCAACGCCAATCGCCATGCGGGTCTGGTTGCGCCAACGAGTTCCCGGGCGTGTGTGTGCCGTGTTCGCCTGCTTGCTCATCACGAAGCCGGCAGCGGCGGTGCAGACCGGAACCGCGGACCGCCCTCCGATTGACGCACAGAGCGGTGGTATCGTGCGGCCGTTCAGGGATCTCGGTGGCGCGGCACTTACGCTGGGGCGCGATTTCTGGCTGACGTTCTCGGCGCCGGTGCGCATGGATCAGGAAGCCTGGCTGGCGACGGGTGGCGTCCTTGCTATCGGTGGCCTGCTATACCTCGTAGACGAACACATCACGCGATCCGCGCTTCGGAACGCCGACTCACCGGTCGTGAAGCAGATCGATGACACCGGCACGTTCCTCGAGCCAATCGGGCTCATGGGCAACACGAACATCTGGTACGCCTCGGCGGCCGTTACGTCCTACGCCTTCGGCTGGGATCGGCCGAAACGGCTCTTCACCGAACTGCTCTACTCACATTGGATCGCAGCCGTGATTCGCGGAGCGACCAATCGTGTGGTCGGCCGGGCTCGCCCGCACGACGGACTCGGGGCGACGCATTTCGAGGCAGGCGGCGGCACGTCGTTCCCGTCCGGTCACGCCTCGACCGTGTTCCAGGTCGCAGCCGTACTATCGCATCACATCGACCGGATGCCGGCCGCGCTCGCACTGTATGGGCTCGCCGGGACCGTCGCGTGGCAGCGCATCAGTTCCGAGCAGCATTGGGCATCCGATGTCTGGCTCGGCGCGGCGTACGGATGGGCGGTCGCGCAACTGGTGATCCGGCTTCACGAAGAGGATGCGATTCGCCTCGAACTGGCGCCCGACCCATCAGGCGGAATGGCCCTCGCTTTGCGCATCTCGTTCTGACTGCGACGGCGCGACGACACGCCCGTGTTACCGAACGCGCCGCCGCGCCGCCCGGGCCATCAGCGGGGAGAGCGCTGACGGTCAGAAGTGAATCCGCCGACTGCACCGCGGATGACCATGCGCCGCCCGCCCGGCCCGATCCCGAAGATGCGCGCCACAACGCCGCTCGAGGCTTCTGCATCGAACAGCGCCCTGTTGTGCGATGCCCACGCGCATGCATCCTCCGTGCGACAGCGATCCGGCCAGTAGCCGACGGCAGGCGCGCCAAGAAGATCCAGGAAATCCTTGCGGGACTCGATCGAATCCGGCCCGCCCGGCCACCTCGTAGACATCGGCCCGGGTCGAGCCGGCTGTTCGGCCCGCCGCCCTCGTTTGCTCGAGTTCCAACCAATCGAGAGGTGGGATCCAGCGTCCGAACCGGGACGCTTCGAACGTCGCAGGTCTTTCATCGGCCTCGCCTTCGTCAGCCCCGTCGTCGTGCGCCTGCGTTTGGCGTTTCGTTTCTGGACGGCCATGGCCCGAGCATTTCCCCTCGCCCGACCTGTGGCTCACGAAGTGATGCGCAGAAATCTCGAAGTTCCGGCCAGCCGTGCCCCGGTCAGCGGGTCCCGGCCGCCAACGCCCCGCCCGTGAGAAGGCGTCCTCGCCGCGGCAGCGCGGCATGCGCAGCTCGCAATCACGGCGGTGTTGTAGAAGCGGCGGCTGAAACGTCGTATTATCGTCGAACGGAGTTCACGGAGACCCTGGAGTGCTGATGATTTCGGTACCCCGCTCGCGCCGCGGCCTTGCACATGTCCATCACGTTCTCCTGCCCCTGTGGCGCCGTTCTTTCACGGAATGGCGCGAACGGCCGCGGAGCGCCCTGCTGTTGCTCGCGTTCGCGCTCCTTTCTGCATGCGGGGACAGCGCCGGGCCGCCGGAAGATCGCGTAGCAACGGCCAGTGCAGCTGCCGGCAATGAACAGGAGGGTACCGTTGCGGCAGCTCTCCCACAGCCCATTGTCGTCCGCGCGCTGGAGGCACAGGGCAACCCCGTCCGCGGCGCTCGGGTCGACTGGCTCGTCGCGTCGGGCGGCGGAACCGTGACCGCGATCGAGACCGAGACCGACGAGGATGGCCGTGCCGGCGCGAACTGGACGCTGGGCACGACGGCCGGCGCACAGACCGCGACCGCACAGGTTGGTATTGCGACAGCAACGTTCACGGCGACCGGCGTGGCAGGACCTGCGGTATCGGTCAGCGTCACTCCATCGCCCATCCTGCTCGATGCGCTTGGTGCGACCGTTCAGGCGCAGATCGTCGCACTGGACGCGCACGACAACCCGATCGAAGGCCGCAGCCCGACCTGGGAATCGACGGATACCGACGTGGCAACCGTCGATGCGAACGGTCTCGTCAGCGCCGTCAGTCCCGGGTCCGCAAAGATTCGGGCGACTCTCGACGGCATCGCCGGCGAAGCGGACGTGACGGTCGACCCCCAGCCGGCAGCCGTTCTCGTAGACCCACCCGCTGTGCAGCTCGCGGCTCTTGGCGCCATGCAGCAGTTCTCTGCAAGTGCCGAAGACCGGAACGGCAATCCCGTCTCCGTGCCAGCCGCGCAGTTCGTCTGGTCATCCTCGAATCCCGTGATTCTGACCGTGAGCGCGACCGGGCTGGCAACGTCGCAGGGCAACGGCATCGCACAGGTCCAGGCAGCCCTCGGCGCCCTGACCGGTATTGCGAACGTGACGATCAGTCAGGTCGCCACCAGCCTCGTTCTGAGTCCGAAGACCGATACACTCACCACTGCCCAGCCTTCCGTGCAGCTGGTCGTGGCTGCGCTGGATGTAAACAATCAGCCGATTCCTGCTCCTGCTGTGACGTGGACGAGCGCCAATGCCGCCATCGCGACCGTATCGCCTACGGGTCTCGTGCAGGCCGTCGCGAACGGCGTGGTACGCATTCGCGCCGCAAGCGGAACGGTCTCGGATTCCGCTACGATCACCGTGCGCCTGAATGCACCGCCCGGACCCGTGGCTGACAGCCTCGGGGCCGCGCAGAACACGCAGCTGGTTGTCGCATCGCCCGGCCTCCTTGCTAACGACACAGCCGGCATCCCGCCCGGAGCCATCACATCGTTCGGCGCCGGCAGCCTCGGCGGCGCCGTCACCACGTACCCCGCTGGTACGACCGCCATGTTCGGGACCGCCGGATCCCTGACCGTGAACGCAGACGGCAGTCTCACGTTCATGCCGAGCACCGGATTCACCGGCAGCTTCACATTCCAGTACCGCACGCAGAACATCGCAGGGGCACGTGATGCTTCCGTCAAGATCGATGTCGGCATCGGCCCCCTCGCCGTCGACGACGCCTACGCAACGCCCGCCGGCGTCACCCTCACCGTCGCCGGGCC
Source organism: Longimicrobiales bacterium (assembly GCA_050732695.1). Classification (GTDB taxonomy): domain Bacteria; phylum Gemmatimonadota; class Gemmatimonadetes; order Longimicrobiales; family RSA9; genus JBFFZF01. The sequence goes on from JBOHRL010000054.1 coordinate 9,875, forward strand.
CGGCCTCCGCGCCAACGACAACCTCGGCTTCCCCCCAGCAGTCGTTGCCAGCATCGGCGGCGGCTCGCTGCCCGGAACCGCCGGCAGCTTCCCCGCCGGCTCGAACCTCGCCTTCGGGATCGGCGGATTCATTCGCGTCAACCCCGACGGTAGCATGTCGTTCACACCGCCTGCCGGCGTTACGACATTCACCGTGCAGTACCGGCTGGCCAACGGCGCCGGAACCAGCGACGCCACGATTACGATAACGATAAATTAGTACGCGAGTACGACGGGTGGGAACGGAAATACAACGCTACGGAAACGGCGGGTGTGGTCGGGGGTGAGACAAGGTGAGGGTGGGGGCTGCGGGTGAGGGTGAGGGGCTGCGGGTGAGGGTGAGGGGCATCCCCGCTCGGTCAGCCGGGACGGTCTGGTGATCGGCGTCAGCCGGATCCGCTCGCGGTGGTCTGCTGTTGATCCGCCGGGAAGCTACGGGCTGCCACATGCTGTCCGTTTCAAGAGCAGGTAACACCGGAATATGCACGGAGCGCCGCGCAGCAGAATGAAGAGAACCTGAGTGCATGTTGTGGTGGTCCCTCGCCCTCACCCGCAGCCCCCACCCTCGCCTTGTCTCACCCCGACCCCACCCGCCGTTTCCGTTGCCACCCGCTGTTTTCCGTAGCTCTTCAGAACGGATTCGCGACGCCGGCCGGTCGACACGTGTTGGGCCATCCCTGCGAGCACGCGATGGCATAGAGCCGTGCCGGGTCCCGTTCGGTGAGGGGCGGTTTCGTGCCTCGTAACACGATGGGCAGGTCGGGCAGCTGCGGCGAGGCACGCACAGGTGGTTCACCTCCGGCCGAACTGCGACCGGCATTGTCGCAGGCAGGCTGGAAGCCCATCTCGCACGCGCGTGTGAACGCATTGCCGGCGGAGCGATCCGCGTCGCGCTGGATCACGCCCCACTCGTTGCACGCCCAGCCCGACCCGTTGTTGCAGTAGATGAGCACCATCGATTCCGTGTACTTGCACGCGCGGTCGCTCCCGGCCTGACAGGCTTCCTGCCAGAACGGTAACGCCTGGCCGCGATGCCGGTCGCCGACTCCACGAGCAGCGGTCAGCACAAGGAACGCACCTGCCCACACGGACGTCCACACGACGTGCCGGCGCGCCGGCGTCAGCGAGGATCCCAGCTGCGTCAGCGGCGGCCTCGCCGCCGCGAGCCGGTCGATGCCCCGCACCATCAGATTCATGAGCGGCACCGGAAGCAGCTTGTCGTAGAAGGTGGGAATATTCGCTGCACTCAACAGCACGTAGCACACTGCGGTGCCCATCGCATACAGTGCCCCGAAGAGGACGCGTCCAGACCCGCTGCGTGGCGACGTGGACGGATCGGTAAACAGAAGGTGCATGCCCAGAAAAACCGGGAGCGGGATGTGTGAATCGTAGAAAAGGTACGTCCCGGTTATCTGGAGGTGGATGAGACTGATCAGATACAGCGAGATGACCGCGGACATCGTCATCCTCGCCACACCGAACAGGAGTTGTCCGGGCAGGGAGATGAGAAAAATGAAGAGGTACATGTGCGGCGGGTAGAACTGAGTCGTGGCAATGGCGGTTCCCAGCGTGATGTCCGAGGTCGCGGTCACGATCAGGGCAACGGATGCGACGGCGAGCGGAAATGAGGACGGGTTGAAGATGTGCGCGGATCTGCCCTCGAGATTCCAGCGAATGAACTCCTTCGCGGCGAAGCCGACGAGGATCATGGCGAACTGCCAGTAGAACCATTCGGGCCTGAACCAGAGGAACAGGTTGATACTGAAAATGATGGGGAACGGCCCGAATCCGATCGCGTACGTGTTGCGACGCGACCAGTTGAGCAGGCTGTCGACGGCGTAGGCGAAGATCAGCTGTGCGGCGATGAGGGGCAGGAATGCATAGACGAAGCGGACGTGCCACCCCCAGTACAGCAGAACCGAGCCCTGTGCGCACGCCTGGATCCAGTGGGGCCTGCGTACCATGACGTTCAGGATCAGCGACCGGCCGGTGCGGCGGGCCATCAGAAACAGCACCGCGATCCACGCCAGCAGAGCGCCGCCCGCGCCCACGAATGTCCAGAACAGTGCGGGCCGTTGTGGCAGCAGCAGGCCGAACAGGATGAGCGCACTCGCGCAGGCGAACGGCAGAGCCAGCGCGCGTGCGGACGATGACATCATGGATGGATCGTGCGGCGGATCGTGTTTCTCATGCTGTGCGACTTCGGGCGACCCCGCTGGCGGCGCCGTCCGCGACTTCTCCATTCTTCCTCCGGCAGTGTGTCTGAGAATCGGTGGAGTATGTTGCCATCGACCACGTGTAACGATACGGTCGCCGGCGCACCCGCGGGAGGGTCAGGGCAGATTGTGTCGACGGCCGGCCGTTCCGAGCGGTCGGAATGAAGGCGGATCATCCACCGCCGCGTTCTGCCACTCGTCATTGCTGGTCTGCCCAGGACGTTTCTTGTCGAAGCGCGCCTTCGTTCTCTGGCGTGATGTGGTCTGCGCGACGCGGCTTGACTGACTTGAACAGCGCGTCCTTCACCGGCCTACCGAATCAGCGGCGGGCGCCGCATTCCTGTTATCCATCACCAGGTCATAGCCGCGCACCGTTTCCACACCAAGACCGTCCCTCCATACACCCACTATTCGTCCGGAGCTGATCTGCGAGGGAAGGAATGCCTCATGCATGCGAACGGATCCAAGAACAGCCCCATTCTCGGCAAACACCGTCCACTCGACGTGACTACCTGGATGAGCACCGTCGTAATCCGGCACCCACACTGTCGCCTCGGGTCCGACTACAATGCTGTTGCCAAACTGAGGCAGAATCCCAACCTTGCGCTGAACGTCAATTCGCAGCCGCATCTTCCTGCCGGGTCCGCGGGCATCGGCTCGCTTTTCATCGATGGCTCGGTCAACGACACTTCTCTGCGCTTGGCGTGTGGGAGCGCCTATGAGAAGGCGGGGTTCAGCGATTGAGTCCGCGGGAACGACGTGAATCGTGAACGTACTGGGGTATCGGGCATACAGCCGCATACCTGCGGCCACATACACACCAACAGACGGGAAGAGAAACGGGATCTCATACTCCCGACGTATCGGATAGGCTCGAGCCTCCTCAAAGGATCCGAGCGTATCCACGACGACCGCGTCAATGGACACCCGCTTGGTAAGTCTGTTTGCCAGTCTGTAGCCGTCGCGCTCGACGTACGTCGGAACCTGCTCCACCACGAGGAAGTTTCCATCCTCGAAACGCCCCATGATCACGCCGTGACTCGCGACAGGCGCCGTGCTGACGGTGCCCAGCACTTTCCCATCCAAGCTGAACCACGTCGCACGGAGGAGCTGCCTATCCAAGGCAACGATCGTGTCGGGCGGCAAAAACCAGACGTCTACGAACCTTTGGAACTCCCCCGGGCCACTTCCTCTCTCGCCAAAACCGCGAATCAGGCCGCCCGCGGCGGTAAAGATTCTGATCGATGGTGGGTCAGACGTCGCATCGAGTATGCTTCCCGTTGACAGTGCTACGACGCGGCGGATGTTATGGAACTGGTAGGCTGTTCCGCTGTCCTCCTGCCCGATCGTGAAAATGGTGTTCTACTCAACCACCCGATTATTGGCCTGTCGAGCGACGGCGCGGTCTCGTACGACGCGCTGCGCAGTTCCGCATCATTGCAGGCTGCCAAAGTGAGCACGATCCACGTCCATTTGGACCGCGACAACAGCCGGGCTCCGGGGGCGTGCCAAGCATTCTTACTGACTGAGTTGCACCTGCTCATATGCCGAAGCCGCGTTCCAAGCCACATCATCGCGCTCTATTGCTCTCCAAGAGCGTGCGTATATTCGAAGAGAGGTCGTCCGCAGAGATACTTCTGTATAGCAAACCATGCCCCGCACCCGCGGCCGCCTCACTTCGATCGTCCCATTCGCCACCGTCAGGCGCCGCGGCTTGCCATACCCATTGCGATTTGGAGACCGTCCGGCCGCGGTAATCGTTCGGTAGCCGGCCTCAGCCCGTTCGGATCCGTGACCACACTGACACTGTCGGCGGCGACGCGACCAGGTCATCAGACATGGCCGCGATGACTCGTCCTCGCGCCAACGGCGCGGCGCCGGGATGCTGTGCCGGCGTAATACCTCGATGCGTGCCTGCGATTATCCATCATGGCGATACCATCTCCTGCTCCGGTCGCGCGTTCGCCGCAAATTCGACCGCACACAACAGCGTAATGATCCCGGGCACGAGAAACACGAGGAAGTAAGTCGTTGTGCCTGCCACGGTTGCTCTTTGCATCAACTCGCCGGTAAACAACCGGGCCGAGCATCGCGCGAAACGGCTACGCACGGAGCTGCCTGATCAGACAATCACCGGCGGCGATTGTTCAGCAAGCGCATCATGCGCGGCAAGGCGCACTACGTCGCGAGACACTCACGATTTCGCATCAACGGCGACGCGACAGAGTTATCAGACAGGCCGCGATGACTCGTCTTCGCGATAACGGCGCGCCGCGAAGCAGTGCCGGCGTAATCCCTCGATGCGTACCTGCGATCATCCATCATGGCGATAGCGTCTCCGGCACGTACTTCAGCGACCCGCAGTGTACGGCGGGTGACGCGGCCGCGCGATTCGCGGGAGGGCGTCCGTTACGCGGTTCGGGAGGCGAGGGGCGAAGCACCTGCCACCGAGGGCTGCCGGCCCTACCGCGACCGCGAGAGCCAGGTGTCCGGGAGCATCACGACGAACATCGTCCAGGCCAGAGTCCGCGTCCATAACTGCGCCGGCCGCGCGCAGCACGTCCGCCGCCGTACGGGCGTTGCAGCGGCCAGTTGTGTCGCCTGCGGTCGTCCTTTTTCCAGGGACACGCCGGACGTCTCCCACGCGCTGGCCGGACTCGCGCAACGCGGCGAGATCCGCTTCGAGCGGTCTGGCGGAGCACCGGCCAAGCACCCCTTTCCGTCGCTCAACGATTCGACTAGACTAGACTTAGTTTCACTGGCGAAGGAGCGGCGATGCGAACCGTCAACATACACGAGGCCAAGACGCACCTCTCGCGCCTGGTCGAGGATGCCAGCGAAGGCGAGGAGATCGTGATCGCGAAGGCGGGCAAGCCCGTCGCTCGACTGGTGCCCATCCGGCCGGTGCGCAAGCGCCGGAAGCTGGGCTGGCTCAAGGGAAAGCTCGAGATACCTAAAGACTTCGACGCGCCTTTGCCGGAAGAGGTGATCGCGGAATTCGAAGGCAGCGAACGTGATGCGGCTTCTCGTTGACACACACGTGTTGCTCTGGGCGGCGGCGGAACCCGAGCGGCTGCCTCCCTCGTTCCGCGAACAGCTGGAGTCCCCGGAGAGCGAAGTGCTGTTCTCGGCCGCGAGCATCTGGGAACTGGCGATCAAGATGCAGATCGGGCGGCTGGCGCTCGCGGTCGCGCCCGAGGAGATCGCCAGGACGGCCGCCGAACGCGGTTTCGACGAGCTTCCCGTCACGGCCGTGCATGCCGCGGGAGTTCGCAGATTGCCCCTCCACCATCGTGATCCCTTCGATCGAATGCTCATTGCGCAGGCCATGCACGAGCCTGCTCGGTTACTCACCGTCGATCGCATGTTGGCGAAGTACTCGGATCTCGTGGAGGTCGGCTCGTGAGCGCTGAGGAGACCCTTCGGAGCGCGCGAGATCGGCATCCGCATCGCCATTGGCGCAACCCGCGGTCAGGCGTGAGGCGAGTCCTCGCCGGCGGCCTCCTCATCTCCGCCGCAGGACTCGTCCCGGGCATCGCTGGCGCCGCCGCGCTCGCTCGCTTCATCGCCGGCCTCGTGTTCGAGATCTCGCCGCTCGATCCGGCTGCCCTCGCCCTCGTCGCCGTCGTGCTGACCCTGGCATCCGCCGCAACGCTGCTCGCCGTGGGCGCCTCATCCAGCAGAAGGACGCGCGCTATTACTTCGTGGCCGGGAGCCATGGCAGCCCGCCCTACTGCATTCCTTGCTATCGGGCGCTAAGCGGCCGGTGACGAGAGCCATTCGACGAGCGGAGTGTCCCACGGAGCTATGGCGTTGCTGTCCATCGCGGGGATTGCGCCGCGCGTGGCATCCATGAATTCGCACGCCGGCAACGCATGGAGGCCTGGATGAGGTGCAGCCCTTCAACGGTCGAATGACGGGTTCTCACCCCTATCGGCAATGAACTTTGCCATGCGCTCCTCGAGCGTAGGGAGCGGCACGGAGCCGAGCGCGAGGATCGCGTCATGGAACTTCCGTTGATCGAATGCGGCGCCCAGCTTCTCCTGGGCTTCCCTGCGATGCCGTCGGATCTGGAGTTCACCCAGCTTGTAGGCCAATGCCTGGCCGGGCCACGCAATGTATCGCTCGACCTCCGTAGTGATCTCGTGTTCGGAGAGCGCGGCGTGTTGGCGCAGGTAGTCCATGGCCTGCTCGCGGGTCCAGCCAAACTGATGGATGCCGGTGTCGATGACGAGCCGGCAGGCGCGCCACATCTCGTAGGTCAGGCGGCCGAAGTCTTCGTACGGCGTCTCATAGATGCCCATGACTGTGCCCAGCCATTCCGTGTACAGTCCCCAGCCTTCGCCGTAACCGGAGAATGACGTGGCACGCCGGAACGGCGGACGGTCCGGACTTTCCAACGAGAGCGCGGCTTGGAAGCTGTGGCCGGGCGTACACTCGTGCAGCGTGAGCGCGGCGAGCGTGTACAACGGCCGCGCCGGCAGGTTGTACGTGTTCATGAGGCAGGCCTCGAGGCCGCCGCGGCCGCCTGTATAGATGGGGGCGAGCGCTTCGGGGACGGGCAGGATGCCATGACGGAAGCGCGGCAGGAAGCCGATCGTTTCACGCAGCTTCCAGTCCGCCTTCTTCGAAACGTAGGCGGAGTACGAGAGCAGCTCGCGCGGCGTCTTTGCGTAGAATTGCGGGTCCGTGCGGAGGAACGTCATGAACTCGTCCAGTGTCCCCGTGAAACCCGCGCGCTGCTTCGTAGCCTCCATCTCGGCGCGGATGCGCGCGACTTCGGATAGTCCGATGTCATGGATCTGCCGCGGCGTAGGCGTGAGCGTGGTGAACTTCACGATCATCGCCTGATAATAAGCCTCGCCGTCGGGCATCGCCGTGGCCGCGAGCGTGGTTCGTGCGCGAGGCAGATACTCATTGCGCATGAACGCCAGCAGTTTCGTGTACTCGGGCACGACGATATCGCGCAGCAGCGGAAGAGTCTGCGCGCGCAGCGCGGCCTGCTCCGCCGCAGGGATGGTCGCCGGCATCTGACGGAACGGCGTGTAGAGCGGATTGGTCGTGTCGGCGCGCAGGTACGGCTCGATCGTGCGGTCACGGCCGACCACGGATACGCGAGGAACGGTGAACCCGCGCGCGAGACCCGCGCGCATGTTCGTCAACTGCTCGTCGAAATAACGCGGGATGTCGCGCAGGCGAGTCAGATAGTTGCGATACGCATCGATGTTGCCGAAACCCTGACGCGGCGTGAACTCGGTCCAGAAGAACGTGTCGCTGTTAAAAGGCGCTTCGTAGGCACGGAACCTCAGGTCGTTGGTCAGCGCGCGAATGGAAGCGCGGAAGACCTGCGCGTTCACCTTCTCTTCGGGCGAGAGCCCGTCGAACGGGATGCTGTCGAGCGTCGCCAGCGTTTTCGTCCAATAAGCCAGCCGCGCCTGTTGCGACGCGGCATCGACCCTGGGGAAG
>JBOHRL010000055.1:0-54098 GCA_050732695.1 Longimicrobiales bacterium
GCCGTGCCTCGGGCCGCCCGTGTCGCGTTTGCCGCGAATAGCGCGGTCAACTCGCCGCTCACCCCCTGATCGGACCAGCTCGTGTTGCGTTTGCCGCGAATAGCGCGGTCAATTCGACGCCCACCCCCTGATCGGACCAGCTCGTGTCGCGTTGCCGCGGTTGGTCCGCCCTTTCCCACCCGGCCGCGCACTCGATCATATGGATGATGGCGCCACCATGGGTCGAACCGACAGCCCATCGGATCCTCGTTGCGGCTCGTAGCGATCCAGTTTCGAGGGCTCAAGCTGGCCGGAACGCGCGGGTCGGGCCGAGGCGCGCGGTCGTTGCACCCGTGCCCGGGGCTGGTGGCGCCGTGCAACACCTGGCGGTCGCGGAACGGTCGCCGGCCGGGTCATGGGCGGCCGGGCCCGAATCGCCATCTTGCGCGCTTTCGGCGGCGTATCTCCTTGTCAACGGTGATAGTTCCGTAATCGACCTGTCCTCGCTGCCGGCGCGCGCGAAACGGGCGGGAGCGGGTCCGGCTTTTGCCCCCCGGGGCGCGATAAGCGAGGAATACTCGAAATGGCCGGGGTCGGCCTGGCGGCGCCAACGGGGGTGTCGTCCGGTCCGGATTACGGCCGTCTCAGGGAGATTCGTGGAAGCGCGATGAAGCGCACCAAACGCGTTGATCGGACGTGTGCGGCGATGCCGCGTCCGGGGAGCGCGGCTTGATTGGTTGGGAGCTGGACCTCGAGACACGCCGCTTCACTCATCTGAGTGGACGAGTGGCTACCGCTCTGGGCTACCCAGCGAATTCGTGGCGAGACCAGCCCGGCTTCTGGATCGGTGTCCTCCATCCGGATGACCGCGAGCGGATCGCGCACGCCGTCCATACCCTCGTCCGCCAGCCGGGGACCTGCGAGGTCGAGTACCGCGCGATCGCCACCGACGGGCGGGTGCTGCGCATGCGCGATCGCGTCAAGACCATTGCGGACGAGACGGGTCGCGCTCGCTTCCTGCGCGCTGCCAGCCTCGACCTGAGCGATCCGGGCGCACTGCCCGGCACTCATGCTCCTTCCGGTCGCGATCGGCCTCGCCGCCGTACCGATCCGTTGCCCGAACCGGACGTCGAACCGGCAGCCCGGACCAACCAGATCGCGCTCCGCGCCGGCCTGCTCGACGGGCTCGGCGAAGCGGTGATCGCGAGCGACCTGGACCATCGCATCATCTACTGGAACCGCGCCGCAGAAACACTGCTCGGCTGGAGCGCGGAAGAAGCGATCGGCCGGCCCGATATCGAGTTGTTACCCGCCCGACCGGGCCGCGATCAGAACGCGGCCATCATCGCGGGCCTCGTGCACGGCCGCCCATGGGCCGCCGAGGTCGAAGTCCGCACGCGTCACGGGGTCATCATCCCCGTCCTGATGACCGTCGGTCCGGTAAGGACCGAGGATGGCGTGCCGGCCGGCGTCGTAGCCGTCGTTGCCGATCTGCGGCGAGTTCGTTCATCAGAAGCCAGGGCGAGACGGCAGCATGTCATGGATGTCGTGGCCAGGATGGCTGGCGGCCTCGCCGCCGAGATCGATCGCGCCCGCGACCGCATCGATCGTGCCGCCAGGCGCCTCATTGCGATCATCCCGGAAGCCGATCGCGCTCATGCGGATGCCGAAGACGTGCATCGTAGCGCGGACGCGCTCGCCTCGCTGGCCAGCGAGCTGCTGTCCACCGCACGCGCACGGCCGCGCGACGTGCTGTCAACGGACGTGAATGATGTCGTGACCGCCGCGCTCCCCCTGTTGCGCGTGATCTGCGGCGAGCGCGTCAACCTGCACACGGCTCTCGATCGCGGTGCGGCCCTTGTGGAGGCCGATCCTCGCCATATCACGCAGGTATTGCTCAATCTGGCAGCGAACGCGTGCAACGCGATGCGCGGGCAGGGGCGCCTCGTCGTCCGTACCGCCGATGCCGAGCTGACCTGGTCCCGTCCGGGCAGCGCACCGCTGCCGCCCGGCCGCTACGTCGTCCTCGAAATGAGGGACAGCCGGCCGACCCCATCGCCCGAGGCGCTCGACACGATCTTCGAACCGTTCCCCGGTGCCGGCGATGCGGGCGGACTCCGCCTGCCTGTCGCGCACGCTCTCGTGACTCAGAATCATGGATTCCTGACCGCCGATGCGGCGCCCGAGGGCGGCCTCGTTTTCCGTGTGTACCTGTCCCGCCTCGATGAGACCCGATCTGTGGGTGACGGACCATGACGATCCGTTGTCACACGGCCCCGCCCACCGCGGAAACCCCGTGCGAATTCCCATCCTCCAACTTGACGGTAAAGGCGCGCGTGCGGAGGCCTTAATGGCGCAGGTCGGCCCGCGTTGTGAAAGTCCCGGCCATTCGCGCGTCCTCCTCTTCGTGAACCCGTGATGCGATTCGCGGGTCGTCCCGACGATGACGGAGGATCCCATGCGCCGTACGTTCCATGGCACGAAAATCCGGCTCGGCTGCGCCACTGTCCTGCTCGCCTTGGCCGGTTGTGCCACGACAGAGAAGAAGCCGACCGAACTCGATCGCAACGACGTCGCGCAGGACGAAGGCGCGCGCAACGATTCCATGCGCAGCGAGACCGCGCGCAACCAGACAGTGCCCCCTCGGACCACGCGAAACCAGGCCGGGCAGACCCGTAGCGCGGACGCCGAGTCGCGGACGTCGAACGCCATCGCACGCAAGTACGCGAACGCCGCGATCGCGCCTGCTGCGCTCGGCCGTCACGCCGACCCGGGCTTCAATACCGAATCCTACGGCTACTTCGTCGAGAACACGTTTCTGTCACCGGACTCGGATCCGCTGTCCACGTTCTCGATCGACGTCGATCGCGCCTCGTACGCCAACGTGCGGCGCTTCATCGAACAGGGTTCGCGCCCGCCCATGGATGCCGTCCGTATCGAGGAACTGATCAACTATTTCCCGTACGCATACGACGAACCGCGCAATGGACAGCCTTTCGCCGTCACGACCGAACTGGCGCGCGCGCCATGGGAACCTCGACACTACCTGCTTCGCATCGGATTGCAGGCCGAGCGCATCGCCACCGAATCGCTGCCGCCCAGCAATCTCGTGCTGCTGATCGATGTGTCCGGTTCGATGCAGTCGTCCGACAAACTGCCATTGCTCAAGCAGGCACTCGGGCTTCTTGTCGATGCACTACGCGAGGACGATCGTGTTGCCATGGTCGTGTACGCCGGCGCGGCCGGGCTGGTGTTGCCGTCCACGAGCGGGGACCGCAAGGACGTGATCATGCATGCGATCCACGCGCTCGAAGCCGGTGGTTCGACCGCAGGCGGTGAAGGTCTCCGTCTCGCTTATCGCATCGCACGAGAAAACTTCCGCGCTGGCGGCAACAACCGCGTCATCCTCGCGACAGATGGCGACTTCAACGTCGGTGAATCGAGCGATGCCGCCATGATCCGTCTCATCGAAGAGGAGCGCGGCGATGGGATCTTCCTCACCGTGCTCGGCTTCGGCACCGGCAACCTCAAGGACTCGAAGATGGAAGCGATCGCCGACCGCGGAAACGGCAACTACGCTTACATTGACGGCCTTCCCGAAGCACGCAAGGTCCTCGTCCACGAAATGGGCGGCACGCTGCTCGCCGTTGCGAAAGACGTCAAGCTCCAGGTCGAGTTCAATCCTGCACACGTGCAGGCGTACCGCCTGATCGGTTACGAGAACCGGCTCCTTGCCGTGCAGGACTTCAATGATGACCGGAAGGACGCGGGCGAACTGGGCGCCGGCCATACCATAACAGCACTGTACGAGATCGTGCCTGCCGGTCTCGAGAGTAATGCCATGATACGCGGGGTCGATTCGCTCCGCTACTCGCGGCCTGCCGCCCGCGCGAACGCGGAGAACGCCGTCAGCAGGAACGCTGGGCCGCAGGGCGCGAACGAACTCGGTTTCGTAAAGCTGCGTTACAAAACGCCATCCGGCGAAATCAGTCAGCTCATGTCACAGGCCATTGCCAATCGTGTGGCGGAGCCGACGATCGATCTCACGTTTGCCAGCGCAGTCGCCAGCTTTGGCATGATCCTCCGCGAGTCCGAGCACCGCGGCAGCGCAACGCTCGACCAGGTCCTCGCCCTCGCCCATGCTGGGATGGGCGAGGACGAGGGTGGCTATCGCGGCGGGTTCGTTCGCATCGTCGAACGCTACCGTGACCTCGCCATTGGCATCGCGTCGACGCACGGTGATCCTCGCCGCTGAGCATCGGCGGCGTCCGGAGGAAGCGGTCGGTCGGACTCCCGCCCACCGCCGGCTCCTCCGGGCAGGTAACCGGCCGGAGGTTCAACTTTTCGTGCGCCGGAACCGATGCTCGTTGGCAGAATGCGCCGCTTCTTCCGTCGCTTCTTCGGTGTTGTTCTCGGTCTCGTCGTGGCCATTGCGCTCGCCGTGCGGGTTCTTTACGGCGGGAAGGGCGAAGCCTACGAAGACCTGACGGGCCCGCCGCTGCTCGCCGAGACGGCGCTCGAACTCGTCGCCTCGACCAGTCAGCCGCCCGGCAACCTCGCCGTCGCTCCGGACGGTCGTCTCTTCTTCACGATCCACCCGGAGAGCCGGCCCGATTCGCTCAAGCTGGTCGAATGGGTGGATGGCAAGGCCGTGCCGTACCCGGATCTCGAGCGGCAGTCGCTCTTCGATACGCCGCTGGGCGTGCGGATCGATCGCCAGAACCGGATCTGGGTTCTCGATCACGCGCACCACGGCATCGGTCAGCCGCGCCTGTTCGCGTTCGATCTCGCGACCGGCGAAACGGTCCACGACCTTGTTATCGACCGTGATGCCGCACCCATCGGCTCGTTCCTGAATGACCTCGCGATCGATCCTGCGGGCGAGACGATCTACATCGCCGATGTCAGCTTCCTGCGGAAAAGCCCGGCGATCGTGGTCCTCGATGTGGCGAGTGGCGGAACGCGACGCATCCTCGAGAAGCATCGCTCGGTCAAGGCCCAGGACTGGCTGATCGAGACGCCGGAACGGCCCATGGCCTGGCTGGGCGGCCTCCTGACCCTCGAGGCTGGCGTCGATGGCATCGCTTTGAGTCGCGATGGCGAGTGGTTATTCTATGCAGCCATGAACCATTCTCATGCGTTCCGGCTGCGTGTCGCGGATGTGAAGAGCGACGTGCTGAACGCGCCCGGGCTCGCCGCGAACGCCGAAGCGTTCGGCCGGAAGCCGCTGAGCGATGGCCTCACCACGGACCTCAATGGCAACCTGCTCATCACCGATGTCGAGCACGGCGCCGTGCACAGACTCAGCCCGTCCGGCCAGCTCGAAACGTTGATCCGTTCCACTCGCATCCGCTGGGCGGATGGTCTGAGCTACGGTCCCGACGGCTGGCTCTACCTCACCGACAGCGCCATCCCCGACCAGATGCTGCGTTCGAAAGCGCACATCGTGTTCAGTGCGCCTTACTCCATTTACCGCTTCCGTCCCGGGATCGACGGGATCCCCGGCCACTAGAGGCAACGCCGGTGACGGACGGCGCCACTCGGCCGGACCGCCGCATTCTCCACGTCGATTGCGATCAGTTCTTCGTGCAGTGCGCACGACTTGCCGACCCCGAAGGCGCGGGCCGCGAACCGTTGCTGCTCGTTGGCGGCAGCGCCTCGCACCGTGGTGTCGTCACGTCCGCTTCCTATGAGACGCGCGCGTTCGGTGTGCGTTCCGGTATGCCCACCGCCCGCGCGCTCCGCTTGTGCCCCAGAGCGAACGTCGTTCCCGTCCCGCGCGGCCTCTGCCTCGACAAGAGCCGCGCCGTGCGCGTCGTACTCGAACGATTCAGTCCCATCGTCGAGCCCGCGTCCATTGACGAAGCATACATCGATATGAGCGGCACCGAAGCGTTGTATCGCAAGGAACCGCTCGCAGACACGGCCCGTCGCATGCAGGCGGCAGTGCAGTCCGATGCCGGCATTACCGTATCGATCGGCGGCGGCACGTCTCGCACGATCGCGAAACTCGCAGCCGGCAACGCCAAACCCGCCGGCGTCCGCGTTGTCGACGCCGGTGACGAGATCCCGTTCATGCGATCGTTCCGCCTCGACGATATCCCCGGCGTAGGACCCGTGTTCGCCGCCCAGCTCGCGCGCCACGGCCTCGTGAAGGTGGACGATGCGCTGGCGGCCGGCGCCGCAACGCTCGAACGCTGGTTCGGCACCACGCGCGGCAGATGGCTCGACCTCCGTTGTCAAGGCATCGATGGCGGCACGGTCCTCCCTGATCGCGCCGCACGTTCGATGTCGCGCGAGGAAACGTTCGCCATAGACATCGACGATGACGATTCGATCGAGACCGAACTCCTCGCCCTCGCCGTCCGGCTCGGTGCCGACCTGCGCCACCACGGCCTCCGCACACGCACCGTTACCGTCAAGTTACGCGATCACGATTTCCGCACGCGGCGCGCCTCGCGAACCATTGACGAGCCCATCGAATCCGACCGTGCCCTGTTCCAACTCGCGCGCGAACTGCTCGCTCGCCTGCGTCGCGATCGCCACACGCCCGCCCGTCTCATCGGCGTCGCAGCAACCGGATTGCTGGACACCGGGTCTCTCGCACAACTGCCGCTCGTCGAAGACTCTCGTTCGCCCGAGACCGAACGCGATCGCCGGCTCGCCCGCGCTGCCGACACGCTTCGCGAGCGCTTTGGCCCCGGTGCCGTACGCTCCGGCCGACTCCTTGATCGGTGAACCGGGATCTCACCTCATGTCGGCAGCTTCTCTCTAAAGCAGAGGAACGACGAGCAGCGATTCGCACGTGGAATCAACAGGCTCGGTTATTCGAGTGCCCTGGATACCCTGCGTGCGTCGTGTCTCACGACTCGAACGTTGCCGCAATGCCCGTCGCGTGCATGCGCGCGTGTGCGCGCGGCGTGACCCTGGCCAGGTGCGCATTCTTGCCGCCGGGACAGGATCGTTGCGCCCGCCCGTCACAGTTCTTACCTTGAGATCGTTCTTCGGCATTGGACAGCAGAACGGGGACAGCGGACAGCTTCTGATGATGAACCGCAAGACGATCACTTCGACCACGCGACTCCCGAGTCGGCTGGCGCACGGTTACGCGCGCCGGAACGAGCCGATGCAGGGCGTCAGCGGGCGAAGTGTGTCCATCGACTTCGCTCGGAGACGAAGAGCACCCTAGGTTCGACGACCGCATGCGCGTGATCCGGCCTTTCGGGTGCTCTCAGGAGCGACCCGGAAGGCCTTTTCGTTGACCCGAACGAGATCACGACGATGCGGATGACACCCAACGAACTCGATCAGCGGATCATAGACCGATACACGGACCAGCCCGGCCGGCTTCCGGCCGAGCTGCGTTCGCGCATCGAGAGTGCGTGTGGCGGGAGGCCGGTGCAGTTGTACGCCCTGGCGGACCTCGACCAGGCACACCGGCTCAGCGAAGCGTGGGTCGCACTCGGTCCCGTGCATGTTGCCGTCGCCCGGCTTGATATGCGGATCGACGTCTTCGAGCGCGGCCGCGTGCGCGGACTTCACGAAGAGCCCGGACTCAGCGCGACGACGCTGACCGTCCTCGCCTCGCCCGGCGAACCGCCGCTCGCGGTGCTCCGCTACTCGAACCGGCAGCGCCGGGCCTTCGAGAACCTGCGCTACGTGCTCGAGGAACAGCTCGAGGGCCGGACCGTGCCGGCCGCAGACGCCGATCTCGAGTACGCCGATGGCGTCGCCCGGCCGATCCGCGAGACGCAGGCGCTCGTCGCCGGGAAGCGGGGTGCGGTGATCCGGCGCCTGCTCGGTTACCTGAAGCCGTACCGCCGGCAGCTTTCGCTCGGCATGGCCGCGGCCGCAGTGATCACACTGGTGAGCATCGCGCCCCCCTACATCGCGGGCGCGCTGATCGATCGCGTGATCCGGCCGGCGCAGGAAGGCACGCTGCCGCTGAGCCGGGCCACCACGATCGCGTGGCTGGCTGTCGCCGCGATGGCGCTGGTCTACCTCGTTCGCGAGGCAGCGGCGCTCGTCCGGCTGAGGCTCATGTCGATCCTCGGCGAGTGGGTCGCGCGCGATCTGCGAGCCGCGCTGTACGAGCACATCCAGCGCCTCTCTCTCGCGTTCTTCTCGCGCAAGAAGACGGGTAGCCTGATCACGCGTGTGTCGTCCGATACCGACCGGCTCTGGGACTTCCTCGCGTTCGGCATCGTCGATGTGTCGCTCTCGCTCGTCATGCTCGCCGGCCTCGGCGCGGTCCTGCTCTCGCTCGACTGGCGTCTCGGCCTCGCCATGACCGCGCCCGTGCCGCTGTTCTGCTGGATGATCTTCCGCTACGGCGAAGCCATCAACCGGCTGTTCCTGCGCGCATGGCGCAAATGGTCGCGCGTGACCGACGTGTTATCCGACACGATCCCCGGGATTCGCGTCGTCAAGGCATTCAACCAGGAGACGGCAGAAATCGAACGGTTCGCGGAACGCAACGAGGACGTGACCCTCGAGTTCAATCGCATCCACCGCCTGTGGACGTCGTTCTGGCCGCTGCTCATGCTCGGCGTGCAGGGCACGACCGTGCTGGTGTGGGCGCTCGCCGTGCCGCGGTTGCTGGGCGATGGCGCGACTCTCTCGACCGGCACGTTCGTCGCCTTCCTGCTCTACACGACGATGTTCATCTCGCCGATCGAGATCATTGGCCAGATGGCAAGGACGATGAACCGGGCGACGTCGTCGGCGCACCGCGTCTTCGAAGTGCTCGACACGGAGCCGGATGTGCGCGACATAACCGAGCCCGTTCGCCTCGAACCGGTTCACGGCCGTGTCACGTTCGAGCACGTAACGTTCGGTTACGATGGCGTGCGTCAGGTCATCCGCGGCATGAGCTTCGCCGTCGAGCCGGGCGAGCTGATCGGACTCGTCGGCCCGTCCGGCGGCGGCAAGTCGACCATCGTGAACCTGATTGCCCGGTTCTATGACGTGACCGGCGGCACGATCCGCATCGATGGCGTCGACGTGCGCGAACTCGATGCCGGTCATTACCGTCGGCAGATCGGCATGGTGCTCCAGGACCCGTACCTGTTTCACGGTACGGTGGTTGAGAACATCCGCTACGGTCTGCCAAGCGCGCCGCTCGACGCCGTGATCGCCGCCGCACGCGCGGCGAATGCGCACGACTTCATCTGCAAGCTGACACACGGTTACGACACCGTGGTGGGCGAGCGGGGCCACACGTTGTCGGGCGGTGAGCGCCAGCGCGTCTCGATCGCGCGCGCGATCCTGCACGACCCGCGCATCCTCATCCTCGATGAGGCCACGAGCGCGGTCGACACGGAGACCGAGCGCGAGATCCAGGAAGCGCTCGAACGGCTGGTGCGGGGCCGGACCGTGTTCGCCATCGCGCACCGGCTCTCCACTCTGCGGCGAGCGTCCCGGCTCTTCGTCATCGACGATGGCCGGCTCGCCGAGGCCGGCACGCACAACGAATTGCTCGCCATCCCGGATGGCACGTACCGGCGGCTGCACGAACTCCAGCTGCAACTGCAATAGGAGGTGTGAGATGGATACTGCAACACGTCGCCTCGGCCACGGCCGCGCCGCTTCGAACCCGCTTGAGCGGGCCGACGACCATCACCGGCCCCCTTTCGCGACCGATTCGGGCCTGCGCCTCGAGCGTCGGACCGATGGTCGGCTCTGGGTCGTGGGCGATGGGCAGAGCCACCCCGTTCATGTGCGACGATGTTTCCCATGGTCGGAGCCCGTTCGCTTTCTCTCGCTGCGCGATGCGGACGACGAAGAAGTCGCCTTCGTCGCCGACCCCGCACGGCTCGACGCCGATTCGCGACAAGCCCTCGAAGATGTGCTCGTCGACGCCGGCTTCGTCTTCGACCTGCTCGAGGTGATGGAGATCGAGGAGGAGGTCGAGCTCCGGGACTGGCGAGTCAGGACGGCGCAGGGACCGCGTTCGTTCCAGACGCGGCTCGACGATTGGCCTCGTGCCCTGCCAGGCGGCGGCCTGCTGATCCGTGACGTCGGCGGCGACCTCTATCGCCTCCTCGATCCGCAGGCTCTCGATCGGCGCAGCCGCACCCTGCTCTGGGCCTTCGTCGACTGAGTGCCGGCCACCGGGGTTCATGTTCGCCCCGGTGGCTTCCCGCCCCTGTGGTGGATGACGATCAGCCGCTCCGGCGCCATGGTTCCCGTTCGTCCCGGCGGCATTCCCGCCCCTGTGGTGGATGACGATCAGCCGACTTCGGCGCCATGGTTCCAGTTGGCCCCGGCGGCATTCCCGCCCCGAACGTGCGATTTGCCGTGCCATTTTGCGTCAGTGCAGGTTGCAATATTCCGTGCAAATCATGCACGGATCTCGACCTGGACAGGGTCTCCGGCAGATCTGAAGGATTGTCTCAATTGGTTGTCGGACCACGACTTCTATAGCCATCTGACGACTTCGGCCTGCGCCGGCACGCCTCTCGCCCCTCGACTCGCCAATGATGCCATTCGAAGCCTGCACCTCGCTGATGCCGGGACCGGTGGACCAACAGAACGCTCACGAACCCGAAGCCCTCCCGAGTCAGACCCGTTCGCCCCGTATGACCATGGAGGCAATCGCCGACCGGATCAGGCGTTACAACTCTGACATCAGTCCGTCGAGTGACACGTTCCGTGCGGCCTGCTTGCTCCTTTCGGCCCTCGAGTTTGGTCAGAACATCGACGTCCTCAGCCGGCGTACAGGGCTCGACCGCGGCTTCGTCGCGCGCTGCGCCCGACGGCTGATCGACAATGGCGTCTGGAAGGGTGGTGAAACCGCGGCAGAGTGGTCCTCGGCCGACGAAGCGTCGGGAACATTCTGGAACGATGTCGCGGTGGCGGAGGGCAAGATGTGCCGTCGCGTGGTGGCGGGTGGCAAAGTCGAATGGGCTCCCGCAGGCTATTGGAACAAGAGCTTCCATTTCACAGACCCGGAAGCGGACACCCGACTCGTCAACAAGTACCTCGACCCGGACGCGTCCGTCCCGGAGACCAGCCCCGACCCCGACCAGAAGCTTTCGGACGATTCCACTGGGGCCGGCACCGGGTCACGCGATCATGACCAGCAGGATGAGGCGGCCCATCCTGATGCCGATTCGCCGGACGGTGACGAGGGTCAACCACCTGTCCCGCCTCTGGACCGGCTGTTTCGAGACGTCACCTGGATCGGCTGAACGCAACCGGCAGGCCGCTCACCGCGTCAGATCGAACAGCCACAGTCAGATCCCCCGCGCGCTGCACAGCGCGACACCGGCCGTCGTGAATCTGCCGCGAAAAACGCGGTCAAATCCCAGCGCGCCGCACACTCGACACTGGCCGTCGTGAATCTGCCGCGAAAAACGCGTCAAATCCCAGCGCGCCGCAAGCGCGACACCGGCTGCGGTCCGCGGGCGGGGGTTCCTTGCGATGCACCGGCGCACGCTACTCCAACCCGCCTCACGATGTATGCGCCACCTCTACCGCCTCCGTGACGATGCATGCTGCGCAAAGCGCCTTCACGATGCGGTTTGCCGCCCTCGCTCGATGTTGCTGCTCGCCGCCGCCCATCGCGGCGGCCCGGCCTTCGCGTCCGCTGCGGACTGTCGACCGACAGCCACAACTCTGTGATGTGGCCGCTGCGCCCCACCCGGCCGGCGATCCTGCACATCTCCTGACATCTCTTCTACTTGCACGAGATGATCGGATCGATCCGGTGTGGGCACGTCTCTCGCGCATGTCGCCGGCATCACCCTGTTTCAGCCGAGCGGCAGATGAATCACGAACCATCGGGGACCCGGTCCTTCCTTTCGGCGTTGTACGCCGTGTCAGCGCTTCTGCTGGTTGCACCGTTCACGGACCTGCTCGGATTGACCTGGCCGGTTCGATCCTTCGATGCGGGCTGGCGCTTCGGCTCGATCGGACTCGGGTTCGAGAAGGCGTTCATTCAGGTCATTGGACTCTCTCTCGGAATGGGGCTCGCCGCCGTCCTCGGGCATCGTCGCGTGCTTCGGCTTCTCGCGGGTTTCTCACTGGCCACCGCCTTCCTCGTCTGCGCGGCCATGGTGCGATTCCTCCTCGATTTCGGTGACCTTCGCGCGTTTCTGCCGGCCGCCGACGTAGCGAGCTTCGATGCCAACGCATTCCGGGCGAGCCTCTACGCAACGCTCGCCATCCCCGTCCTCGTCGTTCTCGGTGGCCGGGGCTGGGCCGCCGCAGCTCGGCCAGACCTGCGTAACATCAAGCCGGAACACGATCAACGAGTGATTCCGCTGTACCGCCACAACCAATCCTGATCCCGCCATATGCTGGACCGAAAGCCCGACGACCGGAGCCCGTTCGCGGAACTGGGAAACAGCCAATCCTGATCCCGCCATACGCTGGACCGGACCGGTCCGCCCGACTGCCGGCCACCGTCTGGCTGAATTCTTTCTAACATCCGGTCCGGAACCACCTTGTCTCTATCCAGCCTGTCGCCGCGGCTCAACAGTTCCGTCGCACAAACGACACATGTTCGCCCCGTGACGAGGCCTCGTGATCGGGATCAAATGCAAATCCGATAACAACATGCGCTTGATACCATCCGTTCCGGCCCGCGGCATGGCCCTCGCATGAGCCCGCCCATGTTACCCGGACCCGTTCGCTGACGGATGTGCCGCCGACGCTGGAGGCAAAGATGACCTGGAAGTCCATGACCGCTGCAACCGCCGTTCTTATCGCGGTTGCTGGAGCACCTGGCGCCGCTGGCGCCCAGACCATTAGCGGCGGTAGCACCGCCTTCTATGGTAGCGGCTCGGGTACGAGCCTGATGCAGTCGCTCGGCATGACCGATATGTGCGAGTTCTACTACTTCGTGACGATCGGCTCCCGCGGCTCGTTCCCGTTGTCAATCCTTTACAGCCACTTCCCACAGTGCGTGGGTTGGACGCCGCCGGTTGTGGAGGGGGACGAGGGAGACGACGGCGGCTCCGGCGATCCGTACCAGCCCGGCGACACCGGCGGACCCGGCGACACCGGCGGACCCGGCGACACGGGCGGACCCACAGATACGGGCGGACCCGGCGACACGGGCGGACCCGGCGACACGGGTGGCAATGACATCCCTGACAACGACTGGGATGACTCAGCTCCGCCGCCGGACTGGACGAGTGGGGGCGGGACGACGGTCACGCCGGAACCGATGAGCATGCTTCTGCTCGCGACCGGGCTGGCGGGAATGGGTGGTGCGCAGGCCGTTCGCCGCCGGCGTCGCAGGGACGACGAATCCTGACCTGCCGGAATCGAGTACGAGGCGGCGGCGCAGTTTGATGCCCCGCCGCCTCGTAATCATCCATCAACAAACCCGGCCTGAAGACGGACGAGGTCCTCTGGCGTGTCGATGTCAGGGGGCATCGAATCGAACGGAACACGCGTCGCGCGATCCGAATACTTCGCGACGACACGACGTGCGCCGTGATCTCCCTCGAGCGCCAGAAGGTCCGCGAAGATCGATCGGTCGAAGATTGCGGGCGGGGCGAGCACTCCGCCGTAATCGGCGATAGTGACAGGGTGTCTGGACGCGCGGTGCGTCGCGAAAAGGGCGCGGAGAATGTCGCTCGCGATCGTCGGCTGGTCGCCGAGGACGAGAAGGACTTCGCGGACCGATGGAGGCAGTGCATCGATCCCTGTCCGAATCGAACTCGAGAGGCCGCGGCCCGGATCCGGGTTGGCGATGGAGCGGACATCGAGACCGTCGAGAGCTTCTGCAAATGCGGCGGCCTCGGGTGGCACCACGACGATGACGTTGTCGATGCCTGCGTCAATGACGTGCTCGGCAGTGTGACGCAGGACGGGTCGCCCGGCGAGGCGGGCGAGCATCTTGGGCGATCCGAATCGAGTCGATCGACCGGCAGCAAGGATGATGGCGGCGAGCGAGTCGTCACGTGATCGGCTCGTGCGACTCGCGGATGTCTTCGCCTCGCCTCGTTGCTGTGCCGTTGGCGGTTCGGGCGTGAGGCCGGGCGTGCGCTGCGAGGCCATCAGGGTACGCGCTCGAGCGCTCGGGCGACGGCCCGGCGGGTGTAGACCCGTGCGAGCTGTGCTTTCCAGGCACGACTCCCGTTCGCATCGGCGATGAGGTCGAGACCGTCCGGGGCATGAGCGCTCGCTCGTTCGATCGTGGCTGCCTCGGGTCGCTGGTTCAGGAGCGCGGCTTCGGCTGTGGTTGCTCGTGCGGTCGTCTGGCCAAGGCCCGTGATGGCGATGCGGGCGCGGCTGATGAGACCTGCCTCGTCGAGCGTGATCAGTGCTGCGACCCCGCACAGGGCGAAGCGGGACGCGGGAAGCGGGTGCTTCGCGTACGCACTGCCGGTTCGTGGCGGCGGCACCGGAAAACGGATCGACGTGATCATCTCGGTGGGTTCGAGCGCGGTTGCGAGCAGGCCTCGTGAGAAGGCGCCTGCCGCCACGCGCCTCTCGCCCTGTGCGCCAGCCAGCGCGACATCGGCACCCAGCGCGAGCGTCACGGCCGGCCAATCGGACGCTGGATCGGCGTGGGCCAGGTTGCCGCCGATCGTGCCCATGTTCCGAACTCCGGGTTCGCCGATCAGCCCGGCAACCTCGGCGAGAATCGGCATCTTCGCGCGGACGAGGGCGGATCGTTCGATCGCGGTGTGTGTGACGACGGCGCCGACGATGAGGGCTTCCCTTTCCTCCCGGAAGCGGCCGATCGAGGCGATGCGGCGGATGTCGATGAGATGCTGCGGCTGCGCGAATCGCATGCGCAGCAATGGGACCAGACTGTGGCCGCCGGCGATCAGCATCGCCTCGTCGCCGAGTTCTCCCAGCAGCGCAATGGCTTCCTGGAGATTGGTCGGCCGGTGATACTCGAACGGGGCGGCGTGCACGTCAGTCTCCCCCGCGTGCGAGCCGGATCGCTTCCCAGATGCGGGCCGGCGTCAGTGGCAGATCGATGCTCGTGACACCGATGGGTGCGAGCGCATCGAGGACCGCATTGGCAACGGCGGCCGGGGCCGCGATCGTGCCGGCACTGCCCGCACTTCGCACAGCCGGATTCGCGCCGGTCCGTACAGCATGAGCCGTGACCGGTGAAGCGGCTGTGGCCGCCTTCGCGCCCGTAGCGCTCCGTGCACCCGCGTCTCGTTCGCTCACATCATCCCGGTCGCCTGTCTGCGGTCTGATGTCGAACGCCGGCATGTCGTGAGCCCGTGGCAGTGCGTAATCCATGAGCGATGCAGTGAGCAACTGGCCATTCTCGTCGTACACGATCTGCTCCATCAGCGCCTGGCCAATGCCGTGGGCGATACCGCCTTCGAGCATGCCGCGCACGATCTGTGGTTCCAGAACATGGCCGGCATCGTCGACGGCAACGTAGCGCAGCAGCGCAGCGTTCCCCGTTTCCGCATCGACTTCGGCGATCGCGATGTGCACGCCCGTCGTGCGAGACCATTCGGCCGCGTCGAACGATGCTGCTGCTTCGAGGTCATGTTCGACACCGTCCGGCAACCCGGCCCCCGCCTGCGCGAGGCGCGCTATCTCATCGATGCGCATCTGACAGTCAGACCTGCCGCGCACTCGAAACGTCGTACCCTTCTGTTCGATCTGGCTGTCATCAACGCCGAACTGGTGTGCTGCAATCTGCACCGCGCGCGTGCGCACGGCGCCGGCGGCGAGGCGCACGGCCCGTGCACTCACGCCCGCGCCACGGCCGAGGAACGTGCCTGCACTCGCCGCCGCGGCTGCCGTGTCCCCGCTCAACACCGCGACCTGTCCCGCATCGACACCGAGTACATCGGTCACGATGCGTGCGAACGTCGTTTCGTGGTCCTGGCCCTGGCCGGGCGCGTCCGAATGGACCGTGACGGAACCCGTCGGGTGCACGCGGACGACCGCCCGTCCGAACAGTCCGATTGCCGCGCCAGCCATGGCGATTGCGTATCCGGGCCCGGGCGCGTGCGCATCCGTGTACACGGCGATGCCAATACCCATGTACCGGCCTTGCTCGCGCAGCTTCTGCTGCTCGCTGCGCAACCGTGGTACGCCGGCCACTTCGAGCGCTCGCTCGAGTGCAGCTCTGGCCGCGGCCGAACTCGCATTGCCCGATGACGAGGTCGCGCCACCGCGCGCGGCCCGCCCTCGCCCGGCAGACGTGCCATTCTCCAATGCTCGCCGTCTCAGTGCCTCGGGTTCGATTCCGAGTTGGCGGGCGGCGGTGTCCAGCAGCCGTTCCAGCGCAAAACACGCTTCCTGCCGGCCCGCGCCGCGCACGGCATCGACGGGCGCAGTATTCGTGAAAACGGCGGTCACGCGAGCATCGACAGCCGGCACCGCATACGGACCCGCCAGCGCCTCGCCGAGCACGATGGTCGGCAGTGCGGGTGCGAGCAGGCCCGCCCATGCGCCGAGGTTAGCAACCGAGCGCAATCGTAACGCCATGATATGATGAGTCGAATCAAGGGCCATCACGACATCCAACACGTGGTCGCGACCCTGGCCATCGGTGTGGAACGCCTCGCGCCGGTTGCCGGCCCAGTGGACCGGCCGGCCGAGCTGCATCGAGGCGAAGCACACGGCAAGGTCTTCCGGCGCCGGTGAGATACGCGATCCGAAGGCACCGCCCATGTCGCCTGCGATGATGCGAACGTGCGATTCGGGAATGCCAAGCACGGCCGACTGGATCATCCGCTGCACGTGGGGCACCTGTGTCGGCGATCGCAGCGTCAGGGAGCGGGTGGCGGGATCATAGTTCGCGGTGCACGCACGGGGTTCGAGCGGAACCGCTGCCGTGCGCGGGATCGTGATGTGCTGCTCCACGACGTGCGCCGCCGACGCGAACGCGGCCGCCACGGCACCGGCATCTCCTGTGGCCCATTCCACGGCGATGTTGTTCTCTGCCGCATCGTGGATGACGGGCGCCCCCGGCAGCAGCGCGGCCATGGCATCGCCGACAGCCGGCAGCGCAGAGTACTCGACTTCGATCCGGTCGGCCGCGTCACGGGCGACGTGCTCGTTCTCGGCGACGACGATGGCGACCGGCTCACCGACGTGACGTACCTTGTCCGTCGCCAGCGGCATGCGGTCCGGCGCGTGCAGGCCTTGCAAGGAATGGCCGACTTGTGCGAACTGCACGAAGGAAGCCGCCGGGATCGGCCGTATACCAGCCTGTTCGAGGTCACGACCGGTCCACGCACCGGCGACGCCGGGAATCGCAAGTGCCTGCCGCACGTCAATCGCGAGGATCCTTGCGTGTGCATGCGGACTGCGCACGAATGCGGCGAAAACGCGGCGCGTGGATCGGTCATCATCTGCAAACGCGCCACGCCCGGTGACGAACCGCGTGGCGCGGCTGAACTCGCCATGCGTGTCGCCGACTGTGCGCGGACGCTGTGCTGCGCGCTGAACCGCTGCGATGATGCTGCGATAGCCCGTGCACCGGCACAGATTGCCCTCGAGGCCCCGGCGGATTTCCGATTCGGTCGGGTCCGGGGTCCGGCGGAGCAGCGCTTCCGCGGCCATGATCATGCCTGGCGTGCAGAAGCCGCACTGGGTGGCGGACTCATCGAGGAACGCGCGTTGCAGCGGGTGCATCGCATCATCCCCGCCCAGACCCTCGATCGTCTCGACGTTGGAGCCATCCGCCTGAACGGCGAACAGCGTGCAGCTTTTGACCGCATCTCCGTCCAGAATCACCGTGCACGCGCCACACTGACTGGAGTCACAACCGACGTGCGCGCCGGTGAGATCGAGAACGTCGCGAAGGTATTGTACCAACAGGAGCCGTGGCTCGACTCGACTCTCGAGCCGCTTCCCGTTGACGGTGATGCGGATGGTTTCCAGAGGGCCTCCGCCATGCGGATGGGTGCTCATTCCGGACGTGCTGCCAAGATATGCTGCTGTCCCTTCCGCCGCCGACGGCCGCCGCCGCCCGCCGTCCGCTTCGACAGTCCCATGCGTCAGCCCCGGTCTTTCGCTACATTGGCCGTCCGTTCCCGCTGCGAGGTCGTTCGATGACGTCGGCCGCGCAGCATGACCGGCCCCTCCAACCGCGACATCCGGAGTGCGTCCCATGATCGTCAAGCCCGCATCGAGCGTTCCGACCCGGACCGTCAAAGCCGGGCAGAGCGCCCGGTTCCAGATCCTGATCGGACCGGAGGAAGGGCCGAACTTCGCCATGCGCCGGTTCACCATGGAACCGGGCGGCGGAATGCCCGCACACACCAACGCCGTCGAGCACGAGCAGTACGTGCTGCGCGGCCGCGCCCGCGTGGGGATTGGCGACCGTGTGTTCGAGGTCAAATCGGACGATGTTGTCTACATCCCGGCCGGCGTACCGCACTGGTACCAGGCCGAGGGTGACGAGCCGTTCGTGTTCCTCTGCGTCGTGCCGAACCGGCCCGATCGCATCGAACTCGTCGAATCGGATTCCGGCACCGCCTGTTGAATACACGGGGCATGAACGAAGAGCAGGGCTTCGTCGTTGTCGCAAACCGGCTGCCCGTTCACCATACGCAAGCACAGAGTGGCGGCGAGTGGAAATCGAGTCCGGGCGGCCTTGTCAGCGCGCTGCGCCCGATTCTCCAGGGCCGGCCGAGTTACTGGGTCGGCTGGACCGGCCGGGCCGACGATGACCTGCCGCCCTTCGAACACGATGGGATCCGCAATCACCCGGTCCCGCTGTCCCGGTCCGAGCAGCGCACCTTCTACGATGGATTCTGCAACCGCACGCTGTGGCCTCTCTACCATGTGGCGTTGCGAACACCTCGATATCACCGCGGCTGGTGGCGTGCCTACCTCACGGTAAACGAGCGCTTCGCGAACGCGGCCGCGGAAGCGGCACCGCCGCATAGCATCATCTGGGTGCACGATTATCATCTTCAGCTGGTTCCGGCTCTGCTGCGCAGAATCCGGCCTGACGTGCGCATCGGATTCTTCCTGCACATCCCGTTTCCGCCGCAGGAGCTGTTCTCGACGATTCCGTGGCGGCGCGATCTGCTGCTTGGTCTGCTCGGCGCGGACGTCGTCGGCTTCCAGACACCGCTTGGCGCGTCGAACTTTGGCCAGCTCAGCAGGCGCTTTACAGCCGCACGCCGGCGACTGGGCAGACTCGATTACAACGGGCGGAGTGTCGTCTCGCGCGCGTTCCCGATCTCGATCGACGTCGAGTCTCATCGTGCGCTGGCAGCGCGTGACGATGTGAAGGCCCGGGCCGACGAGTTCCGTCGCAACATGGGCGGGCGGCGCATCATTCTCGGCGTCGATCGGCTCGATTACACGAAAGGCATCGACACGCGGCTCCGCGCATTCGCGGCATTGCTCAGGTCGGGTCGCATCAAGCCGGCGGATGCTGTGTTCGTTCAGGTCGCCGTCCCCAGTCGCGAACGGGTGACTGAGTACCGCGACCTCAAGGCGAGGATCGAACAACTCGTGGGCGAGATCAACGGCGCGTACAGCGAAATAAGCAGGCCCGTCGTTCACTATCTGCGCAGGTCCTACCCCGCCGACCGGCTCGTCGCCCTCTACCTCGCGGCGGACGTCATGGCCGTGACACCGTTCCGGGATGGCATGAACCTTGTCGCCAAGGAGTACGTCGCAAGTCGCACGGACGATCGCGGTGTGCTGCTCCTCAGCGAATTCAGTGGCGCCGCCCGCGAACTCACCGGCGCCCTGCTCGTGAACCCGCACGACCTCGAAGGCGTATCTTCCGCCATGCACACGGCCCTGATGATGTCTTCACGGGAACAGTCGAGCCGCATGCGTCGCATGCGCCGGGCGCTCGAGCGGAACACCGTCTTCGACTGGGCGGACGATTTTCTCTCGGAACTCACGGCATGAAGAAGCTTGAAGCAAGCATCGATCTCGCGCATGACCAGCCACCGTCAGGCGGGCGACAGGAGATCCAGGACGGGCACGATCTCGAAGCGCACATCGACCGGCTTGCGCATGCACCCGTCCTGCTCGTGGCCAGCGATTATGACGGCACGCTGGCCGCCATTGTCGACGATCCGATGCAGGCGAAGCCGCACAGAGAAGCCATCGTCGCGTTGCGCGCGCTCGCGGCACTGCCCAACACGCACGTCGCGATCATTTCCGGCCGCGCTCTGCGCGATCTGGCCACGTTGGCCGGTCTTCCGGACGAGGTCCACCTCGTGGGCAGTCACGGGAACGAATTCGACCTCGATTTCGCTGACTCACTTCATGATGATGCGAAACGACTGCGTGACCGTGTCCGGTCCGAACTCGAGGAAATTGCCCGGCTCGGCAACGGGTTCGCCCTCGAGGTCAAGCCTGCGAGTATCGCGTTCCATTACCGGAGCGCGGCAGACGATGTCGCCGCACGCGCCATCGAAGCGGTACTGGCCGGACCGGCGGCGATCGAGGGTGTCGTTACCAAACATGGCAAGAAGGTCGTCGAGCTTGGCGTCAGCGCCACGGACAAGGGTGACGCCCTCGAGACGATTCGCAGCCGCGTGGGCGCAGCCGCGGTCATCTATTTCGGCGATGACCGCACCGATGAAGATGCGTTCGCGACACTGACGGGTCCCGATGTCGGTGTGAAGGTCGGTGAGGGTGAGACGGTTGCGCCGCTTCGACTGGCGAATCCGGTGCAGGTCGCGCGCGTGCTCGCCCGCCTCGCGCTGCGCCGCGAGAACTGGCTTGCGGGCGCCGACGCCGTGCCCATTGAGCGACACTCCGTCCTTTCGGATCTCCGCACGTGCGCCCTCCTCACGCCGGGCGCGCGCGTCGCATGGCTGTGCATTCCCCGCCTTGATTCACCGGCCATCTTCGCGGAACTGGTGGGCGGGCCGGCCGCAGGGTTCTTCGCGATTTCGCCTGCGGACGGCAGTCCTGCTCGAACGCAGCGCTACCTAGGCGACTCGCTGGTTCTCGAGACGGTCTTTGACACCTTCGCGGTAACGGATTTTCTCGACGTCTCCGGCGGCCGCACCGTACAGCGAGCGGGCCGAACCGATCTCGTGCGCGTCCTCCATGGCAGTGGCCAGGCTCATATCGAGTTCGCGCCCAGGCTGGACTACGGTCGGGCACCAACGCTTCTCGTGGCGCGTGAGGGCGGGCTCGTCGTGGACGGATCGCCCGATCCGATCGTGCTGCGGGCGCCCGGCGTGACTTGGCAGATCGAACAGGAAGGCCAGCACCAGAGCGCGGTCGCCGACATCGAACTCGGTGATCAACCGGTGATCCTCGAACTCGTCCATGGCTCTGCATCGCTTCGGCCCCAGCACTCGAACGCGGCGCACCGGCTCAGCCAGGCGCAGTCATGGTGGGAAGCGTGGGCTGGCGGCCTTGAACTCCCCGACGTCGAGACGGACCTCGTCCGCCGCAGCGCATTGACGTTGAAAGCGCTGTGTTACGGTCCGACCGGCGGTATTGCCGCGGCCGCGACGACGAGTCTGCCCGAACATGTTGGAGGCGTTCGCAACTGGGACTACCGCTACTGCTGGCTCCGCGATGCGGCCATGGCAGCGGCCGCGCTCGTCAAACTGGGGTCGACCATCGAGGCGATGCAGTACCTCGACTGGGTCCTCCATGTCATCGATACCTGCGAATCACCCGAACGACTTCGCCCGCTGTACACGCTTCGGGGCGAACACGTCGGCGCGGAAGCCGAACTCTCGCAGCTCGCCGGCTACAGAGGCAGCCGGCCCGTTCGCATCGGCAACCTCGCCGCGCACCAGGTCCAGCTCGACGTCTTCGGTCCCATTGTC
This sequence comes from Longimicrobiales bacterium, assembly GCA_050732695.1. Taxonomy (GTDB): domain Bacteria; phylum Gemmatimonadota; class Gemmatimonadetes; order Longimicrobiales; family RSA9; genus JBFFZF01. The sequence continues at coordinate 21,696 of JBOHRL010000055.1, forward strand.
GATCTCGTCGCGCAGCTCGCGGAACGCGGTGCGCCTCTCTCTGCCACCCACTGGCGACTCGTTCAGGCCATGGTGACTGCCGTCGCCGTCCGCTGGCAGGAGCCCGACCACGGCATCTGGGAGATCCGCAAGCCTCGCCGCCATCACGTTCACTCGAAAGTCATGTGCTGGAAGACCGTCGATCGAGGACTCGCGATTGCCGACCGGTTCCTCGATCTCGATGTGCCGGATTGGCGAACCTTGCGGCAGCAGATTGCAGACGATGTGCTTCAGAACGGCTTCGATGCTACGACCGGCGCGTTCAAGGCCGCGTACGACGGCACGGACCTCGATGCCGCCGCGCTCCACGTCGGCTTGAGCGGGTTGCTGCCCGGCGACGATCCCCGCTTCACCGGCACCGTTGCCGCGATCGAGAATACTCTGTTATACGGCCCCGTCGTCTACCGATACCTTGCCGACGACGGCTTGCCGGGATTCGAGGGCGGCTTCCACCTCTGCACATCATGGCTCGTCGAAGCGTATCTGCTCACTGGCCGGCCGGCCGAAGCGCGATCGCTTTTCGATCGCATGGCTGCGCTGGCCGGCCCGACTGGTCTGCTGTCCGAGCAGTACGGCGCCCACACGGAACGGGCCCTCGGAAACACGCCGCAGGCCTTCTCACACATCGGCCTCATCGAGAACGCCGTCGGTCTCTCACGAGCCGTTGGCGTGAAGTAGATCCGCGACCGTCGTGCCCTGCATGGTTGCCGTCTCCGCATTCGTCCACGCCACCCAGTAGTGGTGCGCCGCGCACGGTTGGGCCACATCGCATGGCCTGCCAGCCAGCAGGCACTGCAACGAATCCCGTTCCTCCGAGCTGCCCACGATGGCCCTGACTTCGATCGCCGCTGGCGATCTCGCCAGGCGAAAACCACCGCGCGGCCCACGCTGCGACTCGAGGATCCCATCCTTTGCCAGCCGATTGAGCGTCTTCGACAGGTAGTTGCGGGGCAGCGAGAGCGCATCAGCAACCACGTTCGCCGGCGTCGGCTTGCCGTTCGATCGCTGCGCAAGGTACAGCACCGCGCGTAGCGCGTACTCCCCGGTCGTAGATAGCACGAGGTCCCTCCCGATTTGTGTGAGTGCCTCAACGCTATCTCAGTAAACGATGTGACAAAGCCGGATTCCTCCCGATCTGGTATGGGAGGTTTCCTGACACCCGTGTCAGGAATACTTCAACGCCCGGCTCGACTCCACCTCGAGGAGTCGGGCCGGGCGCCGGGCCAGAAGGCCAGCCTCAGTTCGCGGTGCGCGAGTGCAACGCGAACATCGCACCCTGCGGATCCTGACACTGAACGATCCATTCGCCGCCGGGCACTTCCATGGGCCCGTTCAGGATCTGGCCGCCGCCGCCCGTGGTGCGCTCGGCTGCCGTGCGGACGTTGTCGACCAGCGCGTAGGGAAGCCATGCCGAAACGGGCATCTGGTCATTCTTCCGGTAGATGCCACCTGAGGGGATATCCGACGTTTGCCCGAACATCTGGTAGATGCCGTCCGGGCCCATGTCCATTTCAGTGGTCTTGACCCAGCCGAAGAGTTCGCTGTAAAAGGCGAACGCGGCTACCGGGTCGGTCGTTGCCAGCTCGTGCCACGAGAACTCGCCCGTGTTCGGGGGACCCTCGTGGCCCGGGAAATCGCCATCGGACGCGAACACGGCGAACATCGCGCCCTGCGGATCGAGGAGCACCGCAAACCGCCCGATCGACGGAATCCGTGACACCGGCACAATGACCGAACCGCCCAGTTCCTGAGCGCGCGCCACCGTCTCGTCAATCTCCGGCGAAGCGATGTACAGCATCCAGTGCGGCGGCGCACCGGAACTTCTCGCCTGCTCAGGAAGCGCCATCACGCCGCCGACGGTTTCCTGCCCGTTCGCCCACATCCGGTACGACGAGCCACCCTCCGGGTTCCTCCATTCCGTCGTGCCCCAGCCCACCACGTCCTCATAGAACGGCACTGCCGCTTCGGGATCCGTGGTCACGAGGTCGTACCAGACAAAACGGCCTTCTGGATCAGACATGAAACCTCCCTCTGGTGCGAAGTAATCGTGGATGATCTTTCCTGCCTTCCGCCCCGGCCCCCCGTCCTCCTTTCCTTCTCTTCCACGAACGCCGTCCCTCTCTTTTATCTCCCGCCCTGCGCCTCCGGCGTCGCCTCCGATTCCGCCTCCGCCTCCGATTCCGCCTCCGCCTCCGCGGTCGCCGTGCCTCTCGCCGTCTCCGATTCCGCCGTCGCCTCCGCCTCCGCCTCCGACGCCACGGTCGCCGTGCCTCTCGCCGCCGTTTCCGCTTCCGCCGTCGCCACCGCCTCCGACGCCGCCGTCGCCGTGCCTCTCGCCGCCGTTCTCGCCGCCGTTCTCGCCGCCGAGAGCGGCAGGCTCACACATCGCTGCCGCTCCGGCCGGATCCTCGTTCCCAGCGTCGCCTCGAGGTGCGAATCCGGCATTGCGATGACGTCTGCTGGCGAAATGCCGGTCACGAGATCGGTCAGGACCGATGCCGCGGCTGTGCAGACCGCACACGCTTCGGCCTCGAATGCTGCCCCGGTGATGCGCCCGTTCTCGGTGCGGATCGCGAACCGGACCCGATCACCGCAGAGCGGATTGTCAGCGTCCCCGTGCCCAGTGGCACCGGCCAGTGGACCGCGGTTGTGTGGCCGGCGGTAGTGCTCGAGAATGACGGGCCCGTATGTCTGTGCCGGGGCGTCGGCCGGTTCCCTCATTCGCGGGAAGTCAGGCTGCTACCAGGCCGGCCGGTTCGCGCCGCCACGATTTCAGCCAGGATGGCCAGCGCGATCTCTTCCGCTGTCTGGGCGCCTATGTCGAGGCCGATCGGCGTGTGGACGCGCGACAGAGTGGTCCGGCTCACGCCGTCCGCTTCGAGCATGTCGAGAATCGCACCGCCACGGCGCCGGCTGCCCAGCATGCCAATGTATCCGGCATCGGTCGCGAGGGCGGCCTTGAGCACGGGCACATCGAACTTGTAATCGTGCGCTACGACGACGATAGCGGAGTCCGGGCCGTGTGTGAGCGCTGCGATTTCCACGGACGGCATGCCGATCCGGATCTCGTCCACATCGCGAAAGCGTTCCCGTGTCGCGAACCGTTCACGCGCGTCGATCATGACGACGCGCATCCCGAGGACGCGGCCCAGGTGAGAGAGCGCCTCTGCGATCGTGCCCGCCCCGACGATGGCAAGCAAGGCCCCGGGGCCGAACACCTCGAAAAAAGCCGCGAATGGCTGGTCGCCCGCCGTGAGCGTATGGGTTCGGGATCCGCCGACTCGCAACCGCTCGCGTGCCTGATCCGTCGCTTCCGCGTTCACGGCCGCACCACCCAGCGAACCGAGGAATCTGCCATCATCGAGGACGACGAATGGAGGGTGCCCGGTTTCGACAGGGTCGTTCCCCGGCAGAGGCGTGACCATCACGGCGCGGCCGCCGCCGGCCACGTGCTGCCGGAGCTGCGCCGCGGTCGCGGCATCGAGCGTCCCGGTTCCGACCGGCTGAACGAGCACGTCAACCGCGCCGGCGCAGGTCAGGCCGAGCGCGTGCGCGTCCTCATCGCCGAGTTCGATCGAAAGCAGTTCCGGCTCGCCTTCACGCAGAACGCGTTCGGCTGTCCGCACGACCTCCGCGTCGACACAACCCCCGATCGTAACCGATCCGACGATCCGCCCGCTCGCGTCGACCCACATGCGCGCGCCTTCCTTCCGCGGCGATGTGCCACGCGTGGCCACCAGCGTCGCGAGCGCAGCCCGTTGCCCTGACGCGCGGATCTGCTCGAAGCGTTCGAATCGTTCATCCATTCTGGACGATCATGTTACCACGGTTGTGATGAGATGAAAGCCGCCCTCCGCCGTTCCGTCTGACTTGCCCCTGCCCGTGCGCCAACCGATTCTACCCCGGACCGCAAAACCGCCTTCGGCCGGAGACCTCCCATGTTCTTTCAACCTCGCCTCAGTCTCGTGCTGGCCTTCGTCGTTGCGGGACCGGCAGCCGCTCAGAATAACGTCGAGCGGGCCCGCGCGATCCACCAGCGCGTCCTCACCATCGACACGCACGATGACATTCCGTTCAACTTCGGCAGTGACGAGGTGAACGCATGCATGGAACTGGAGCGGCAGGTCGATGTTCCGAAGATGCGCCGGGGCGGTCTGGACGTCGCGTTCTTCATCGTCTATGTCGGCCAGGGCGAGCGCACGGCGCAAGGAAACGAAGAGGCGAGGGCGCAAGCCATGCGCAAGTTCGAGGGCATTCATCGCATGGCGGAACGACAGTGCCCCGACCAGATCGAGATCGCATACACGGCGGATGATGTCGAACGCATCGCACGCAGTGGCAAGCTTGTGGCCGCCATCGGCATCGAGAACGGATACGTCATCGGCAGCGACCTCACGCTTCTCGCTCGATATCACGAGTTGGGGGCGCGTTACATTACGCTCGCGCACGGTGGTCACAACGATATTGCGGATTCGGCAACGCCCCGTGACGGCGAGCCGGCTTCGGAGCACGATGGGCTGTCCGCATTCGGTGAACGTGTCGTCGCCGAGATGAATCGACTCGGCATCATGGTCGATGTATCGCACATCTCGAAGGCGGCCGCTCTCGATGCGATGCGTCTTTCGAGGGCGCCCGTCATTGCATCGCACTCGAGCACGCGCGCCGTTGCGGATCATCCACGCAATCTGGACGACGAGACGTTGCGTGCACTCCGCGAGAACGGTGGCGTCATGCAGACCGTCGCTTTCGCGAATTACGTCAAGGTCCAGCCACCGGCGAGGCAGGAGGCGATTCAGGCGCTTCGCCAGGAACTCGGCATCAGTGGCCGTGGCGGCCGCGGCGGCGGACGGGGCGGGCTCGACCAGCTGTCGGCGGAAGCCCGCGCGACCCATGACCGGCGCATGGCTGAGATCGAGCAACGCTGGCCGGCTGCAACCGTCAGCGACTTCGTCGATCACATCGACCACGCCGTACAACTCATCGGCATCGATCACGTCGGCATCAGCTCGGATTTCGATGGCGGCGGCGGCGTCGCCGGCTGGGACAACGCGGCTGAAACGTTCAACGTCACACGCGAACTCGTTCGGCGTGGCTATACCGAGGAACAGATCGCGAAACTGTGGAGCGGGAACCTGCTTCGTGTCTGGCGCGCGAATGAGCGTGTAGCCCGCGAACTTCAGGGCGGCGGCGACGATTGAACGCGACGTCCGTCCGTCCGGCCGACGCATCGCCCGGGTCCGGTCGAATGTCTGGTCTAAGGGAACGAGTCGATCGGCGCGCGGGTCGTCACGTCGGGCGGCCGCGGCGAGATGCCTGAACCGGCTCGGGCGGCACTGACGTTTCTCGGCTGCGGCGATGCCTTCAGCAGCGGCGGCCGGCTGCACACGTGCTTTCATGTCGCGATCGGCGAATCGCGCTTTCTTCTCGACTGCGGCGCGACCGCCCTGGTCGGAATGAAGCGATTCGGCGTGGACCCGTTGTCCATCGAGACCGTGATCGTCTCACACTTCCACGCCGACCACTTCTGCGGCCTGCCGTTCCTCCTGCTCGAATCGAAGGTGCGGCAGCGCACCACCCCACTCACGCTGGCAGGGCCGCCCGGCATCGAACGCTTTCTGGATGCCGCGCTCCGCGCGTTGTTCCCCGGGTCGGGCAACGAATTCGGTTTTCCCATCGACTACCTCGAGTACCGGCCGGATATGCCGCTCGAGATCGGTCCGCTTCAGGTCCGCGCGTTTCCGGTCCGCCATACTCCTGAAACATTGCCGCACGCCGTTCGCGTCGAGGCCGGTGACAGCATCGTTGCATATTCCGGCGATACGGAGTGGACGGATGCCCTTCTGGATGCTGCGCGGGATGCTGACCTCTTCGTCTGCGAGGCCGGCACGCTCGACAAGCGCATCCCCAATCACGTCGACTACGCGACGGTGCGGCGAAACCGCGGCGCCCTCCGGTGCCGGAATCTGATCCTCACGCACATGGGACCGGACGTTCTCGCGGCCGGGGAACGCATCCGCGCGGATGGCGCGGCCGAGCTGGCCAGCGACGGCCTGACCGTCTCGTTCTGAGATCGCCCGGACCCGATCCAAAGTCAGGGAACGATGGCCGCCATTGGTTCGGCACCCTGCGAAAATTGAAACTTCCTGCCCGTCTCAGTCGTTGTTCTGACGTGCCAGCCGAACGTGAACCCCGGCCCGGGACGCGGCAGTGGGGAAGAGCCCTTTCGAATGGCACGGCGAAGGCTACTCGAATCCGGGAGGTGTCCTTGTACGATTGGAATACACTGGCTCTGCTCGGTGTCGTCGGTTTCGGCATGACGACGTCGGTCGGGCTGCTGGTCCACACCCTTGTCGGCGCGCTGCGCGACCGCAACCGCCGTACCGGTCCAGACGCGACCTGTCCCTGCTGCTGATCCCGCAGGGGCAGGTCGCCCTGCACCCGCTCTCCAGGACTTCGCCACCACCCACTTCTGTTCCGCCACCGCCATCTCGCTGACCCCCTCGAGCCATTTTCCGCGCCTTATTCACTAGCGAAAGGGTTGGTTCGTCGAGTACCCGGCAACGAGCGGTCCGTCTGCCGGAAGGCATGGCAACCATTGCGCAACTCGATGCGTCCAACTCCTACGCAAAACCGCATGACCTGTGCGGTGGCCCCGGTGAAACCGGTGACGCAGCGGATGCGTAAGGGGCCATGTCGAAAAAGGGCGCGCACGATGCGCGATGGAAGATGGGGAGCCGTAGCATGAACAGCTGGAATGCCGTTGCACTGTTTGCGGTCATCGGAATCGGGATGCTGACGACTCTGACGTTGCTCGTACGAACCGTGCGTAATGGGCTGCGCACGGATGGACGAAACTGAGTCGCGAACGATTGGTGGTCTGTTCATACCAGATGTGACCCTCCCCGGGTCCGGGAATGCGCGGCGGTCGTGGAGCTTGCTTCCTTCCGTCTCCCGGACCCGGGCTCCTACCCTGCTCCGAATGGATCCTCCACTGCGCACCGTGCGCGACGAAGAACCGCGGGAAGATCATTCCGCAGGCGGCACCGCTGGCCAACCCGGCGGGCGCGCCGAGCAGCGCGTGGTGCTTCAGGTCGCTCCTCGATGACTTCGCGACCACGGACCTGCTCGATGTAACTCGATGTGCCGCGTTCCGTTGCTCGTGATCCTGTCACGTGTTGCTCGTGATCCTGTTACGTGATGATTGACACGAGCGCGGGATCGCTGCATCAAATGGAGCGACGTTGTCGTCCGCTCAGGTGCCTGAGCATCCCGTGGGCAGCCGACGGTTCGCCAGGGGATCCGTTCACTGGGATCCGCGGGGTGTGGTGCTTCCGCTCTCCATCCGGGAGGTCTCAATGACGGTTTCCGTGCGCCCCTCGATCATCGCCCTCACGCTGATGGCCGCTGTTACGGCCTGTAGCGATGACCCGGTCGAACCTCCGGCCGAGACCCCTTTCGCCGCTGTCGTGCCGCAGAATCCGGATGGCCGGTACTTCATCAAGTTCGACGCGGCGAGGCGACCCCGGACACTTGGATCCACCATCGCACAGGCGGGTGGCTCCGTGGTCCATGATTTCGGCGACATCGGCTTTGTCGTCGTCCGGGGCCTTACGAGGGCCGCCGCTCGGCGGCTCGACGCCCGTCCAGAGATTCTCGGCGTTGCGCCGGACTACGTGCTGAAGTGGGTACCGGCGCTCAACTCGGCGAGGCGCCTCAAGGCGCCGGCCCGGTCAAACCGACTGACGGCGGACCAGAGTAGCGCCTTCTTCTTCCCCGTCCAGTGGAATCTCCAGAACATCCGAAGCCCGGCCGCGTGGCGCGAAACACCCGCCGGGACGGGCGCTCTGGTGTGTGTTCTCGACACCGGCATCGACCCCGGCCAGATCGACCTCGTCGGCAAAGTCGACCTGTCGAAAAGTGTATCGTTCATCCCGGCCGAGCCATTCATCGAGGACCTCAATGCGCACGGTACCTTCGTCAGCGGGATCATCACGTCCAACGGATTCGGGACCGCGTCCGTGGCGCCCAATGCGAGGTTGTGTGCTGTGAAGGTCGTGGCCGCCAACGGGTCCGGCCCGTTCTCCGGCGTACTGCTCGGCCTGTTCCACTCGGCTGCCGTTGGGGCCGATGTCGCAAACATGAGCCTCTCGGCATACGTCCCGAAGACCCTGCCTGGTGTGGATGTCCTGCTCGATGCGTTCCGCTCCACGGTCGCGCACGTGCATGAACTTGGCGTTCAGGTCATTGCCGCTGCCGGTAACCTCGCCATCGATCTCGACGCTGATGGCGACAACATCGTGATCCCGGCCGAGACGCAGCGCGTCATCTCGGTCGCCGCGAACGCACCCTTCAACCAGATGAACTTCGACGCCCTGGCGAGCTACTCCAATTTCGGTGGCGTCAGGGGCGGCGTCGACATAACTGCGCCGGGCGGCGATTTCCTTCCGGGCGGCAACCAGTTCGACCTCGTCATCAGCCCGTGCAGCCGCTTCGTCTGCGGGGCCGACGCCGTCTACCTGCTCGGCAGCGGGACGAGCTTCGCAGCCCCGCATGTCGCCGCGATTGCTGCGCTGGCGGAGTCGAAACTGCCCGGCAATCAGTCGGCCGCCGCTCTCGATCACTGCGTGCTCCGCAACGCTGATTTCATCCGTACACCATCCGGCGCGCGCGATTCGAGGTATGGCGTCGGCCGGATCAATGCCGTCAAGACCGGGCTCTGCGTGAACTGACCTTCGGATCTGTCCAGAACGGGCCGGGCGAGCTGACGAGCCCCCCGGCCCGTTCGAGCAGATGGATTCTCGAGTCGCTCGATCTCTGGGTCGCTCGACGTCTGGGTCGCTCGTTTCCCGAGCGGCTCGATCTCCCGAGCCGCTCGATCTCTGAGTCGCTCGATTTCCTGAGCCGCTCGATCTCTGATCAGTTGCCCTGATCGGTCGCTTCGAGCCGTACCTGACGCCGGCAGCCGGGGCAGTGCAACGCGGTCGGGAGCCGGACATTGCTCCCGGCGGCCAGCTCGAGCGGCGCGTGGCAGCTCGGGCACCGGCCGTCGAAACGCTGGACAACGTAGTCGCCGATCCATTCACGCCGCGCGAGGTACGGCCCGGCCACCAACGCAATCAGCACCCACGGGATGTGCGGCGGGACCAGGCCGACCACGGGGATCGCCAGCCAGCACAGGACCAGGCGAACTGCGGCCCGCTTCAGCCGCTGCCCTTCCGGTCGCCGCTCGACGACCAGAACCGCTGGCTGTGGGGCATGCCCGAACAGGAACAACCGTCCACCGTGCGCAGCGCCCCCGGGGCCGGCATCACCGGCCTCCGTCGATGATTCGTGCAGTGCCACTCTGACTCCCTGAATCTGCAATACGGGCGGCCGGATTTGCCGGATCGGCCTCTGGTGTCGTACCATTGAGTGAATCAGAACCCAGACCAGCCAAATCGACGACGTGACCGAGGTCGCTCCAACAGCGCCCGACTGCCGGGTCCGGTTTACAAATGATCGCGAACTGAGGTTCATGCGCGATCTGAAGGATCGCGTCGGCGCATACTTCGCAGAACAAGGTATTTCCGACAAGGCGGACGGACGAATGGCCGCGAAGGCCGTCGCTGTCCTCGGGATGACCTTCGTCCCCTACGCGCTGATCCTCTCCGGCTGGTTCCCGCCGCTCGCCATGCTCGGCCTCGCCGTAATCATGGGAGTCGGCGTCGCCGGTTGCGGGTTCTCGATCGCACACGATGCACTGCACGGCGCGTACTCCGCCAATCGCCGCGTCAACGCTCTCCTCGGCCTCAGCTTCGATCTCATGGGCGCGAGCGGGTACCTCTGGAAGATCACACACAACGTCATTCACCACACGTACACAAACATCCAGGGCATCGACGAGGATCTCGAAGTCTCACCGCTGCTGCGCCTCTCGCCCGAGTCGAAACACAGACCGTTCCACCGCTACCAGCATATTTACGGGCTCGCGACGTACAGCCTGTCCACTCTCTTCTGGGTCTTCGCCAAGGATTACAAGTATCTGCTCCAGCGTGATCTCGGGCCTTACAGGGACATCCGTCATCCTCGCCACGAAGTCGCGAAGCTCCTGGCCATGAAGCTTGTGTACTACATGTACATGATCGTGTTTCCCCTGCTCGTGCTCGACATCGCAATCTGGCAGTTCGCCATCGGGTTCCTTGCGGTGCACCTCACCGCCGGCACGATCCTCGGCGTCGTGTTCCAGCTCGCTCACATCGTCGAAGGGCCCGAACACTTCAAGGCCGAAGGGCAGGTCATGGAGGATAGCTGGCTCGTCCACGAAATGAAGACGACAGCGGATTTCGGCCGCCGCAACCGCCTCCTGTGCTGGTACGTCGGCGGCCTCAATTTCCAGATCGAGCACCACCTGTTCCCCAGAATCTGTAGCATCCACTACCCCGCCATCAGCCCGATCATCGAAGCGGTCGCGCGCGAGCACAACATCCCGTATCACAGCCACGCGACCCTGCGCGAGTCGATCGCTTCTCACCTGCGCATGCTGAAGGCGCTGGGCAGGCCCCCGGTCCACGAGCCCGCCGCCGCCTGATCGTCGACAATCCCTGCACCGTGTACATCAGGTCGAGTTCGCCGCGAAGAGCGCAGTCAACTCTGCCAGGCGCTGCGAATTCGACACCGCCCGTTGGGAGTTTGCCGCGAATAACGCGGTCAATTCCCAAGGCGCTGCGAGTTCGACACCGGCCGTTGGGAGTTTGCCGCGAATAACGCGGTCAATTCCCAAGGCGCTGCGAGTTCGACACCGGCTGTGGGGAGCTTGCCGCGAATAGCGCGGTCAGGTCGACACGCGCACGAGGTGGAGTCGAGGAAAGCCGCGATGACAATCGCAACGAAACGCAACGACCGCGGATTGTGGCGGAAGCGCGCCACGTTCTCGCGGCCGTTCAGCTCCCGCGGTAGGACTCGAACCTACGACCCGCCGGTTAACAGCCGGCTGCTCTACCACTGAGCTACGCGGGACTGGGAGCGGAGCAAACGGTAACGCTTTCCGATGTCTCCGGTCAACCGCGACGACGTCCCTGCGCGCGGGGAGGTGGAACATGCCGTCCGACGCAGCCGAGCATCGGACACCACCGATCGTGGCGTGGATGCATTCCGGCGGACCCGCCGTCCGGCCCCGGGACTGGTTGTACATCGGCCGCGATCAGGGATGCTCACCGGCGAGGCGGCTCCGGGCATCGCCACACCGCATGAGGAAGAAGTACCCGTGCCACGTCCGCACCGACCACGTCAGCGCCGGGCGCCCTCCCGGGCTGCCGGCTGGCCCCGCTCAACTCCGTTCGGGAAGCCCATTTGCAGTTGGTTGGATCCGTGCTTTTGCTTCCTTGACCGGCGCGGTAAGATTATGCCGTGGCGGATCCGTTCACCCCGACTGGAAAACGTGCGTTGAGCAAGGCCCCCGCATCGGCCCACCCGTTCGAACGCAGACACATTGGACCCGGCAGCGACGAGATCGATGCGATGCTCGTGGCGCTGGGTTACGACTCGCTCGATGCACTGACGGACGCGACGATCCCGGAGGTGATCCGGTTCCGTGGCCGTCTGGAAACGGGCGCGGCGTGCACGGAACACGAGGCGCTGGGTGAACTCGCGGAACTGGCCGGCGCGAACCAGGTGTTCCGATCGTACCTCGGGATGGGCTACTACGATTGCGTCACGCCGCCGGTCATCCAACGGAAGGTCCTCGAAAACCCCGGCTGGTATACGGCGTACACGCCGTACCAGGCGGAAATCGCGCAGGGCCGGCTCGAGGCGTTGCTCAATTTCCAGACGGCGGTCATCGACCTGACGGCGCTGCCGATCGCGAACGCATCGCTTCTCGACGAAGCGACGGCCGCGGCGGAGGCCATGGCGATGTTCCACTCGATCAAGGGCAGCGCGACACGCAACACGTTCCTCGTCTCGGCGCTCTGTCACCCGCAGACGATCGATGTCGTCCAGACCCGGGCCCGCGCGCGCGGCTACCACGTCGTGGTCGGCGATCATCGCGAGTTCGAACCCGAAGCGTCCGTATTCGGCGTACTCCTTCAGTATCCGGCCACGGATGGGGGTGTCCACGACTACACGTCGCTTGTCGATCGCGCGCACGATGCCGATGCGCTCGTGTGCGTCGCGACGGACCTCCTCGCCCTTACGCTCGTGCGCCCGCCGGGCGAATGGGGCGCGGACGTGGCCGTAGGCAGCTCGCAGCGATTCGGCGTGCCCATGGGATACGGCGGCCCGCACGCCGCCTTCTTCGCCACGCGTGATGAGTACAAGCGACAGATCCCGGGCCGCATCATCGGTCTCTCGCATGACGCGCGCGGCAAGCCCGCCCTGCGCATGGCGCTGCAAACGCGCGAGCAGCACATCCGGCGCGAGAAGGCGACGTCGAACGTGTGCACCGCACAGGTGCTGCTCGCCGTGATCGCCAGCTTCTACGCAGTGTACCACGGCCCGGACGGCCTCACCCGCATCGCCCGTCGCGTTCACCACCTCGCCCGCGCTCTGGCCAGCGGGATCCGCCGGCTCGGCGCAACGCCCGAGGACGTTCCGTTCTTCGACACGATACACGTCCGGCTCGGCAGTTCGGCCGCACGGGATGCGGTCATCGACGCAGCGCGCGGACGCGGCATCAACCTGCGCGCGTGGGGCGAGACCGGCATCGTCATCGCACTCGATGAGACCGTGAGCGAGGATGATGTGGCCGGCGTGCTCGCTGTATTCGCCCGGAAGTCTGCGCCGCCGGCCGTCGCATCGCTCCTCGAGAGTGTGGACCCCGATGTCGATGCCGATGTGCGCCGGTCGAGCGAGTTCATGGAGCACCCGATCTTCCACCGTTACCGGTCGGAGACGGAGCTGCTGCGCTACATCCAGCGGCTCGAAGCGCGGGATCTTTCGCTCACCACATCGATGATTCCGCTCGGTTCGTGTACGATGAAACTGAACGCAGCGGCCGAGATGTTGCCTGTCACGTGGCCGGGGTTTGCGAAGCTGCACCCGTTCGCCCCGCCCGAGCAGGCAGCGGGATATGCGAAACTCTTCGCGCAGCTCGAGGCGTGGCTCGCTCGTATCACGGGGTTCACGGCCGTATCGTTGCAACCGAACGCTGGCTCGCAGGGTGAGCTGACGGGCCTTCTCGTGATTCGCGCCTTCCATGAAGCACGCGGTCAGGCGCACCGCGATGTCTGTCTGATCCCGCAATCGGCGCACGGTACGAACCCGGCCAGTGCCGTGATGGCGGGGTTGCGCGTCGTTGTCGTGCGCTCGGATGAGGAGGGCAACATCGACATCAACGATCTGCGCGCGAGGGCGGCGGCACACGCGGATCGCCTTGCAGCACTCATGGTGACCTATCCGTCGACGCACGGCATCTTCGAGGAAGGCATTCGCACGATCTGCCAGATCGTGCACGAGCACGGCGGCCAGGTCTACATGGATGGCGCCAACATGAACGCGATGGTCGGGCTGTGCCGGCCGGGCGACATTGGCGCCGACGTCTGCCACCTGAATCTGCACAAGACGTTCTGCATCCCGCATGGCGGCGGCGGCCCGGGCATGGGCCCGATCGGCGTCGCACCGCACCTTGCGCCGTTCCTGCCCGGCCATCCGGTCATTCGCACGGGCGGCGACAGCGCGATCGGCGCCGTCTCGGCAGCGCCATGGGGCAGTCCCATGATCCTGCCGATTTCCTGGGCGTACATCCGGATGATGGGTGGCGATGGCCTCACGCGCGCGACGCAGGTCGCCATCCTCAACGCGAATTACATCGCGCGCCGGCTGGCCGACCATTTCCCGGTCCTGTACACGGGTCGGAACGGGACCGTCGCACACGAGTGCATCATCGATCCGCGGCCACTCAAGAACAGTGCTGGCGTCGAAGCAACCGACATTGCGAAGCGGCTCATGGATTACGGTTTCCATGCGCCGACGGTCTCGTTCCCGGTTGCCGGCACACTCATGATCGAGCCGACCGAGAGCGAATCGAAGGAAGAGCTGGACCGGTTCTGCGATGCGCTCATCTCGATTCGCGATGAGATCCGCGAGATCGAGAATGGCGAGGCTGACCGCAGGAACAACCTCCTGAAGAATGCGCCACACACGGCTGATGTCGTGATCTCGGATGCGTGGGACCGGCCGTACTCGCGCGAACGTGCGGCGTTCCCCGCGCCGTGGACGCGCGAGCACAAATTCTGGCCTGCGGTCGGCGTCGTCGACAATGCGGCAGGCGATCGCAATCTCGTTTGCGCCTGCCCGCCCATCGAGGAGTACGTGACGGTCTGACGCCATTGCGCGGGATCGGCGCGGTTCCGGAACCTGGGACGGATCCGAACCGGAGGGAAGGACGCCGCCGCAGCCGGGGGTCCATCGTGCGCAAGAGGCTGCGGCGGCGTGAAGGGACGACGAACCGCAGTGCGATCCGTCGCGTCCAACATCGTTTCGGACAAGGCAGTCCTCAACCCCGCATCCGCGAACGGACAGGCTGCGTGATGAGCCGCAGGGATACCGGGACGACTCCAGCCACAGGTGCCCCGTGAAACGGAAGCCTGGAAGCGCGGATCCCAACGTCCGCGCCCTCTTGTGCGTTCTGGATGAGGGATTCGACGGCCGCGCATGGCATGGACCGAACCTTGCCAGTGCCTTGCGTGGCGTCGGCCCCGAGCTCGCAGTGTGGCGGCCCGGTGAAGGTCGCCATTCGATCTGGGAACTCACGCTGCACGCCGCGTACTGGAAATGGACCGCGGTGAGGCGAATGGGCGCCGTTCAGGGGCGCTTCGCCCGGCGGGGCGCGAACTTCCCGGTCGTGCCAGATCCAGCCGACTCCGAAGCCTGGGACCGCGACGTCGAGTTGCTCCGTTCCGAGCATGCGCGGTTGCGGGCAGTCGTGGCCGCCATGTCGCCGGCCGATCCGGATCGGCGGCTGGGGGCCAGCGGCGAGTGGACCGTCGAGGAGACCGTGCGAGGGATCGCCCTCCACGACGTGTACCATGCGGGCCAGATCGGACTCCTGAAGCGGCTTCACGAGGTCGAAACTCGACGGTGAACGGAACAAACACGACTCGAAATGTGTTGATTCGGCGCTGGATCTACCATCAGGGTGTCCAGGCCAACCTCGCGTGCAGCGGATTCCGGCTGCGGCGAAAGACAGCTCCCCACAAAAGCGGAAACCATCGTGGATAGCCGTGTTACATCCGGCGTTCTCGACCTGACCTCGAACGGCGCAGGCTTCCTGCGCACGCGGCAAGCGAGTTACCTGCCGGCCGACGACGATCTGTACGTCGCACCGAAAGTCATCCAGCGCTACGGTCTGCGCGCGGGCGATCTCGTCGAGGGTGAGGCCGGAACGCCGCCGGGCCGAGGCAAGAGCCCGCCGCTGGCGACGGTCGTTTCGATCAACGGCAATGACCCGGAGACGATGCGCCAGCGGCCGGATTTCCAGCGGCTGAGCGCGCAGCACCCGAACGAGCAGATCGTCCTCGAATGCGGCATGGTCCGGCGAGGACAGCCGGACGCGACGAACCGGATCATCGACCTGATCTGTCCGCTCGGCAAGGGGCAACGCGCCATGATCGTCGCTCCGTCCAAGGCTGGGAAGACAATGGTCCTGCAAGCCATCGCGGAAGGCGTCGTCAAGAACTACCCCCACGCAACACTCTACATCCTGCTCGTCGATGAACGGCCCGAGGAAGTCACCGAGATGGAGATCTGCGGCTATGGCGAAGTGATCGCCTCCAGCTTCGACCACCCCGCCGAGCGCCATATCAATGTTGCCGAAATAACGCTGGACCGCGCCCGCCGCCGCGTCGAGATGGGTGAAGACGCGGTGATCATCCTCGATTCGATCACTCGCCTGGCCCGCGCCTATAACACCGTGGAACGAGGCACGGGCAAGACGCTGACCGGTGGACTCGATGCAGGCTCGCTCGACAAACCGAAACGATTCCTCGGCAGTGCCCGCCGCATCGATCCGGGACAGGGTGGCGGCTCACTCACCATCATCGCGACGGCGCTGATCGAGACGGGCTCGCGCATGGATGACGTGATCTTCGAGGAGTTCAAGGGCACCGGGAACAGCGAACTCGTATTGAGCCGGGAGCTGGCCGATCGTCGCATCTGGCCCGCCATCGACCTGAACGCGAGCGCGACTCGCCGCGAGGAACTGCTCCTTGCCGATTCCGCACTTCGCGCTTCGCACCGCCTGCGCCGCGATCTCTCGGGGTTGCCTTCCGCTGAAGCGATGAACCGGCTGCTCGCCATGATGAAGCGCGCGACCACGAACGACGAACTCGTTCGACTCCTCACGACTGCGGCCTGATCCATGACCGGCCGCGTCAGCCGTCTCGTCCTCGCCGGCGGAGCAGCACTCGCATTCGCGTTCCCGCTCCAGGCGCAGGAACGTCCCGGCAGACTGGTCGGCCACGTCGTCGATCATGAGAACGGCAGACCGCTCGCCGGCGCTCGCGTCGGGCTGCGCGACAGCGAACTCGAGGCCGTTTCCGACAACCAGGGGTTCTTCCAGATCAATGACATCCCACCAGGCCTGCACGGCATCGATGTCGAACTCATCGGCTACGAAACGCGCAGCGCGCCGCTCCGTGTCCTGCCCGCGCAGACCCTCGAGGCCGAGATCCGCATGTCGACTCGACCCATCGAGCTGCCGCCGCTCGAAGTGTCGATCCGCTCGCCCCGCCTCGAGGACGTCGGGTTCTACCAGCGTCGTGACGAGTTCGGCTCTCAGGGCCGCTTCATCACGCGCGACGTGATCGAGCGCAGGAACCCGCAGACGATGACGGACCTGCTTTACAACCAGCCCGGTATCCGTGTCGATCACGTCACGACCGGGGTGCGCAGGGTCTGGGTGCCGCGGAACCAGGGCTGCACACCCATGCTGTACATTGACGGCGTCCGCCACGACAACCGCGACTTCGACGTCGCCCGCCCCGCGACCATCGAAGGCATCGAGATCTACATCGGCGCAAACCTGCCGATCCAGTACAAGGCGATGACGGACTGTGGAGCGATTGTGGTGTGGACACGGCGGGGAAGCAGGGGATGAGCGGGAATGGTCGCAAGCCATCAGAATCGTCGTGGAGTCCGACTTTGATCCACTCTTACCCGAGGTAGTACCACAGCAACCCAGCTCCAAAGACAATCCTGTACCACGCAAAAACCACAAACGTGTGCGTCGAAATGAAGCGAACGAACGCGCGCACGATGACGAGCGCCGAAACGAATGCCGTCATGAAGCCCGCTGCCAGGATCGGCACGTTGCGCGCGGTGAGTGCGTCGAAGTTGACGAGCAGCTCGTAGCCGGTCGCGATGATCATCGTCGGGATGGCGACGAAGAAGGAGAACTCGGCAGCGGCCTGGCGTGACAGCCCGAGCGCGAGGCCGCCCATGATGGTGGCGCCGGAGCGGGACACGCCGGGGATGAGGGACAGGATCTGCGCGACACCCACGCCCACGGCTGTGCGGGCGCCGATGCGATCGACGTCCGTAACTCGCGCAGGTGGATTCCACCACTCGATCAACAGGATTGCGATCCCGCCAACGACCAGCGCAGCCGCTACGACGACTGGCGAGAACAGCGCTGTCTTGATGGTTTCGTAGGAGATGAACCCGACGATACCAGCGGGTGCGAAGGCCAGCAGCAGGTTCGTCCACAATCTGCGGGCTGCCGGGTCGCGTCGGATCCTTGCCACTGAGCCCAGCACTTTCGTGCGGTAGATCCAGACGATGGCGAGAATGGCTCCGAGTTGGATGACGATCTCGAACGTGTCGGCGAACGGGCCTTCGAAGCCGACCCATTCGGCGGCGAGAATGAGGTGGCCGGTGGACGAGACCGGTATGAACTCGGTCGCGCCTTCGACCACTCCGAGGAAGATCGCCTTCAGGAGTTCGGCCAAAGGGGTGTGTCTTTGCTAGGCTGCGGTCGCGACGGCGGGCGAAACGGTGGACGCATCGAGATTCCGCCCCTGTCGGATCGTCCGCCCGAAGTAGTCGCGCGCGAGTTCACAATCGGCCGGTGCAACGGCGGCGCCAAGGCGGGCACACCCGGCCAGCGCGATGTCTGCAAGATCACCTGCGATGCTGGCGATCCCGGGATCCTGAAGGCCTGACGCCGCCGCGCGGGCCAACAGTTCAGGCCTCGGTTGGCCGAGCAGGGCCGCTGCGTCCGCAAGCGCCATTTCATCCATCACGATGCCGGCAACGAGGAGCACCGGCGCCGGCAGCCACGCAGGTGGAAGCGCATCGACGGATCGCACCTCGAAATGAGCGCGAGGCCGGATCTCCGGAAACAGTGTCGTCAGGTGCGTCGTGATGAGATCGTCCGGAGCTGCGTCACGCGCCACCCACTCACGGAGCGGAAGGTAGGCATCGCCTTCGGCTTTGACCAGCATCGCAGGTGCGTCGAGCGCGAACTGTACGTAGGCGCCAATCGGATCCGCCGCATCGTGGACGATGCCGGTCCGTGTCGAATCGAGGGCCTGCCACGTCACAGCGCGGTAACTTGCCCGGCCAGTGTCTTCGCCCGCGTAGACCCTCGAGTTCGCGAACGCCGCGACGAGGTACGGTGCCATGGCATTGAGAACGGACCAGGTTTGCAGGCGATCACCCGTTGCATCGACGTTGATCTGAATCGATGCGGTCTGGCGCATCATCCGCGCGCCCGCCGGCCCGATCGCATCGAAGTACTCATTCATCAGACGATAGCGATCCGCATGGATCTGGCGAGGCACTGCCGCGATCGCGTTGCACGGATCGATGCCTGCGCCGACGAGCGTGATACCCGCCTGTGCGGCCGCGCACAGAATCGCAGGAATGACGTCTCGCAAATCAGCGAGCAGCTCGGCCGGTGTGGCGGCGGGTGGCGATGCATACTCGAGTTGGCCACCGGGCTCGAACGAAACCGAGCCGCCTGCCGGCAGTGCGTAACGCGGCGCGCCCTTCGACGCTCGCTCCAGGATCCAGTTCCTCTCGCGAGCCAGCGGTTGCAACGATGGGACGAGTCGGTGCTCGAGTGGCACGACGGCGTGCGTCGCGGCGTCCAGCGCGAGGAACTCGGCCTCGACGCCGAGGCGAGGCGTGCGCGGCGCTGGCGCGCCGAACGTCGCTCCGGCGATCCGCCGCCGAACCGCGTCGAGGATCGTGCTCAACGCTTCACCCGGCCGATCACGAGTGCGTACAGATTCTCAGGGTCGGTCTGCCAGACCTCGATGTCCAGCCCCGCCCGTTCGAAGAGAGTCTCGATCGTCTCGCGATCGTACTTGCAGCTGATTTCCGTGCGAATCGTCTCGCCCCGTCTGAACTCGAACACACCCGCATCCGGAATCGTCACGGACTGATCCACGACCGAACGCAGGTGCATCTCGATGCGGTGCCGGTCCCGGTTGTAGAACGCGACGTGATCGAACGCGTCCACATCGAAGTCGGCGCCCAGTTCGCGGTTCAGCACGTGCAGCACGTTCCGGTTGAACGCTGCGGTCACACCGCGCGAATCGTTGTACGCCGCCTCGAGAACGGCGACATCCTTGCGCAGATCGACGCCCAGCAGAAGCCGGTCGTCGGGACTCATGGCGCGGCGGACGGCCTCCAGCAGTCGTGTCGCTGCGGCTCGCTCGAAATTGCCGATCGTGCTGCCGAGGAACGCGATCAGTGCGGGCTTCGGCATGTCGGGCGGAACGACCGGCCCCTGCGAGAGATCCGCTTCGACCGGCAGGATGCGCAGGTGCGGGTACTCTGCACCGATCCTCGCCACGACTTCCGAGAGGTATGTCACGCTGATGTCGATCGGGATGTACCAGCGGTCATCGCCGGTCATCGCATCCAGCAGGATGCCTGTCTTGTCGGCGCTGCCCGCACCCAGCTCGATGAGCGCGCGCGGCCGATAGGCGGTGAGCAACTCACGCGCGTGCCGTGCCAGCAGCATCCGTTCGATGCGCGTTGGATAATATTCTGGCAACGTCGTGATCTCGTCGAACAGCTCGGATCCACGTTCGTCGTAGAAGAACTTGGGCGAGAGCTGTTTCTGGGCGCGCGACAGGCCGTCGCGCACCTCGGTGAGCATGTCACCGCCCACCTTGGGGGTCAGAACTCCGTCTTCATACATCACGTGCGCACCTGAACCCGCTGAAGATCTGCCGTCGAATCGGATAGTCCCAGTTCCGGAAAGTGTTCCGCACAGCATCCGTTCGTGTCGCCCACGACCCGCCGCGCAACACCTTGTACTCGTTGCCGAAGAACGATTCCGAGTACTCGCGATACGGGAACACCTCGAAGCCGGGATGTCCGTGGAAGTCGCTGGAGGTCCACTCCCAGACATCGCCGATCATGCCATGGCAACCGATGGGCGAGAGATTGCGCGGATACGACCCGATCGGCGCAGTCCCGAACGCGAGCTGATCGAGATTCGCGTGCAGCGGCGAGGGCGTGTCATCGCCCCACGGGTACTTTCGCTTCGACCCTGTGGCCGGATCCCATGAGGCCGCGGCTTCCCACTCGATTTCCGTCGGCAGCCGCTTGCCGGCCCATCGCGCATACGCCTCCGCCTCGTACCAGCACACGTGGCAGACCGGCATTGTCGATTCGGCATTCATCGTCCGATCCATCGATCGCGCAGTCCAGGCGCCTTCCTTCTTCCAGTACTTCGGTGCTGTGACACCAGCGTCCTGGAGCCACGACCAGCCGGCATCGCTCCACAGGGCACGTGTCGTGTAGCCGCCGGCCTCCATGAAGCCAAGGTATTCGATGTTCGTGACGGGTGCGATATCAATCCAGTACGGCGCCAGCTCGAGCATGTGCGCCGGCCGCTCATTGTCGTAGGCTTCGCTTCGATCATCGGTGCCGAGCGTGACCTCGCCGCCGGGGAAGCGGACCATCGCGCCCGGCTCGATGCTGAGCCGGACCTGCGGGACCGGCGTCGCACGTGGCGCCGCGTACGGCTCGCCCTGCTTGAGCTGCATCGTTTGCAGCATCGTCTCGTTGTGCTGGTACTCGTGCTGGAGCACCATCGCATACACGAATCCATCATGGAGAAGCGGCGATGGCGAGTCGAGATCGACGGCCTCGAGCGCAGCGAACACGCGTTCACGAATCGACGCCATGACATCGAGCGTCGCGCACAGTGAAGGCAGTGCCAGTTTGCCGCGGACGGAGCGCGGGTGCTCGAACGGATTGAACATTCCCGGCATCTCGACGAAGCGGATCTCACCGCGTGTATTGTCGAGCAACCACAGCTCCTCGAAGTGCGCGATGTGACCGAGATCCCAGAGGATCGGGCCCATGAGCGGATCGTGCTGCCGGAGCAGATCGGCCTCGGTCAACGGACCGATCAGCAACAGCGTGCGGGCCCTCGCCTCCGCGAGGCGAGTTGCGATCCCTTCGCGAGTCAACCGCTCCTGCATTGCCTTACCGCCTGGTTTGAATTCGTGCCGTCTATCTGGAATTCGGGCCACGCCAGTTTGGTGCCCGCATCGAATCCGGGAGCGCGGCTGGCGGTGCCCGCGTGTTCGGCGGGATGATGGGCCGGCGTTAGATTCGTCAGCCATGCCCGGAACCGCCCAGTCCCCGGTCCTCGCCGCGGCCAGCGTCAGCAAGCGCTTCGGGCCGGTCCTCGCGCTCGACCGGGTCTCGCTCGCCGTGGACGCCGGCGAATGTGTTGCGCTCGTGGGCGAGAGCGGGTCCGGCAAGTCGACCCTGCTGCGCTGCTTCAATCGACTGGTCGAACCGGATTCCGGGACCGTCATGGTTTCGGGCACGGACGTGAGGCAGTCGGATCCGACGCGGCTTCGTCGCGGCATCGGCTACGTGCCTCAGGACGGCGGTCTGCTGCCGCACTGGCGAGTGCGGAAGAACATCGCGCTCGTGCCACGGCTGCTCGGCTGGCCGGACGCGGACGCGCGCGCCGACACCGCGCTGGACCTCGTCGGGCTCTCGCCCGGCTCCTTCGCCGACCGCTGGCCACGACAACTTTCGGGCGGCCAGCGGCAACGCGTGGCGATTGCCCGCGCGCTCGCGGCGCAGTCCGCGATCCTGCTCCTCGATGAACCGTTCGGCGCGCTCGACGCGATCACCCGAGCCGAGCTCCAGGACGCATTCCTTGAGGTGCGGGCCGAAATCGCCATCACGGCGCTCCTCGTAACGCACGATCTTCACGAGGCAACGCTGCTGGGCGATCGGATCGCGGTGTTGCGCACTGGCCGGCTCGAGCAGTGCGCTTCCGCGGCAGAACTGCGACGGGCGCCCGCTTCGCCGTACGTCAGGACGCTTCTCGAACGGGCTCGGCTGCTGCCGTGATGGCACTCCTTGTAGGCATGGTACTCGCCGTCTCGTCGTGGTTGCCCGGCGCGCGAGGTGGCCTCACGGCGCGACCTCAGGACCCGATCGCAGGCACCGCGGCTCGGCAGGACGAGGCAGCGCGTCCGGTCGTCGTCGCGTCCAAGCCGTTCGGCGAGTCGTTCCTGCTCGCCGAGATGTTCGCGCAACTGCTCGAGGCGCGTGGCTTCGTCGTCGACCGCAGACTCGGGCTCGGCGCCACCGAAATCGCGTTCGAGGCACTGCGCAACGGCGCGATCGACGTCTACCCCGAGTACACCGGGACCGGTCTCGTTGCGATCCTCGGCGAATCGCCGCGCACGGACCCTCGCGAAGTCTTCTCGCTCGTCGCGCGCACGTTTCGTGACCGCTGGGGCATTCGCTGGTTGCCGCCACTCGGTTTCCAGAACACGTACGCCATTGCTGTCCGGCGAGAGACCGCGGACAGCCTCGGCCTGCGCTCCCTGTCCGATCTCGCGCGTATCGCGGACCGGCTCGTCGCAGGGTTTACTCCCGACTTCATCGGGCGCGATGATGGACTCCCGGGCCTGCGCCAGGCCTACGACCTCCGGTTCCGCGACGTGCGCTCCCTGCTTCAAGCCGTGAAGTACCAGGCCCTCGCCGAACAGAGTGTGGATGTCATCGATGGCTACTCGACGGACGGCTTCATCACCCGGTACGACCTCGTCGTGCTCGAGGACGATCGCGGCTTCTTCCCCGCCTACGAGGCCGCGCCCCTGACATCCCGCGCGCTCGCCGACCGGCCCGCGGCGATCGCGGCGCTCACGGAACTCGCCGGCCGCCTCGACGAACCGTTCATGCGGCGCCTCAATCAGCGGATCGAGGTCGGCGGCGAGGCCGTTGCCGATGTCGCGGCACTGGCACTCGACTCGCTCGGCCTCAACGATCCGGCCGGCACCGCCCGGCCGACGCGCGGCCGCGACCCGGCTTCACTTCTGCCATACCTCTGGGACCGGCGCGCAGAAACGCTCCGCCTCACACTCCGTCACCTGCTGCTCGTTGCGGTTGCGCTCGCTGTGGCGATCGCCGCCGGCGTGCCCTTCGGCCTCGCCCTCGAACGCCTCGGCCGCGGCGCCGAGACAGCGATCCGCTCCGTCGGCCTGCTTCAGGTCGTGCCATCCATTGCGCTGCTCGCATTCATGATCCCGCTCTTCGGCATCGGCATCACGCCGGCCCTCATAGCCCTCTTCCTGTACGCCCTGTATCCGATCATTCGCAACACCTACAGCGGAGTCAGCAACGCGAGTCAGGATGCCGTCCTCGCTGCCGAAGCCCTCGGCATGACACCCGGTCAGGTGCTCCGCCAGGTCCGGCTCCCACTCGCTGCCCCCGTCATCATGGCGGGCATCCGGACCGCAGCCGTGATCAGCGTAGGCACGGCCACTCTCGCGGCCTTCATCGGCGCGGGCGGTCTCGGCGATCCGATCGTCGCCGGGCTCGCGCTATCCGATACGCGCATGATCCTGTCCGGCGCGATCCCGGCCGCGCTGCTGGCCCTGATCGTCGACGCGGCACTCGCGAGAATCGAGAAACTGACACAGCCAAAGCCATAGCACACATGAACAACGTGAAGGCGGGTTGGCACGGCGTGCATCGGTGGCGGAGGCGGAGGCGGTGGGCGGTGGCGGATACATCGAGGCGGGTTGGCGCGGCATCGGTGCGTCGCATGGCCCGAACCCGGACTGCTCGCGATGTCGAGTACGAGGATCGGAAACACGACGAGCCGCGCGATTCGCGGCAGACCCGCCATGGCCGGTGTCGAGCCCACGCCGCGTTGGGGATTGACCGCGCTATTCGCGGCAGATTCCCGACGGCCGGTGTCGAGCTCACGCCGCGTTGGGGTTTGACCGCGCTATTCGCGGCAGATCCCCGACGGCCGGTGTCGAGCTCACGCCGCGTGGAGAGTCGACCGCAGCTGTTCGCGCGGCCATCACCCCGCCGCGCTCACCGCCTCTTGCCTCCGCCACCGCCTCCGATGCAACGGAGCGGACGGACCTTCCCGATGTCAGTCTGACGCAGTGAGGGGCCTGTCTTCGGGCAGCGCGGCGCGCGCGGCTTCACGGGCCCGGGCGCTGACCGCTTCTGCGGCTTCCTTTGCTCGCGCGCTCGCCGCTTCGGCCGCTTCCTTCGCCTTTGCGCCGGCCATACCAGCGGCTTCCTTCGCACGGACACTCGCGACTGCCGCCGCTTCGCGCGCTGCGGCCGAAGCATTTGCGGCCTTCTCGGACGCGGTGTGGTAATACTTCTCGGCGAACTCCTTCGCGGTAACACTGCGGGCGTAGATCACCTTTGCGAGCCGCATGGCCGAGAGCAGCCGGATGTAGAGCCAGCCGGCGTCGAACTCGTACCACTTCGCCTTGAACTTCGCCGAACGCGGGTCCGCGTGGTGATTGTTGTGCAACTCCTCACCCACGATGATGAGGCCGAGCGGCACGATGTTCCGGCTCTCGTCCTTCGTCGCGAAGTTCCGGTAGCCGATGGCGTGGCCGATGCCGTTGATGATGTTGCCCATGATCGGGATCCACACCGCCATGCAGACCCACACGACGAGGCCAATGGGCAGGCCGAAGAGATAGGTATCGACCAGCATCATCGACGCCAGCCCGCCGAACGTGAACTTCTGGAAGAGATTGTGCTCGATCCAGTCCTCCGGACAGCCCTTTCCGTATTTCTCGACCATATCCCGGTCACTCACAGCGTTCTTGTAGAAGAACACGCCACCGAACACGACTTCGAGGAGCCCCTCGACGGCCGGCGAGTGCGGATCCCCTTCGCGATCCGAGAACGCATGGTGCTTGCGATGGCACGCCACCCACTGCTTCGTGATCATGCCCGTCGTCAGCCACAACCAGAATCGCATGACGTTCCGGACCGCCGGGTGGAAGACCACGCCTTCGTGTGTCGCTGAGCGGTGCAGGTAGAGGGTCACGCAGAGATTCGTGATGTGACCGAATACCATGACCCAGAGGATGGGAACCCACCAGGGCTCGGCGAGAACGGCGAAGCCGGGCATTCTTGCTCCTTCGGAGAACTGCGCGTAGTGACCGGTCCGGGCCAATTGCCGGAGTATCCGGCAGGACTCGAACGATGTCTACGATCGACGGATCGTGCAAGCCCTGCGTTCAAACCAAACCCGTGATCACGGAATCCGTCCCCCCGTGATAAGTATCGACGTCGGTTGACGTTCGACTGCACCCGGGCCGCTTGACGCTCGACGCAGCAACGACGCTATTCCACCGCAGCACGGCCGCATCGAACGTGAGGCGTGAGTCATTGACGATCAGAGACGACGAACGGGAGCGGGCATGAATCGGCGGCTTGGCATCACCTACCGCCACGTCTCGGCCGGCCTCGTGTCGGAGTACGATGCAGCCTGGCGGCACGTGGCCGACATGGCCTCTGCCGCCGGCGCCCGGGTCTGGCGCTACCAGGCGATCGATCGCGCAGACACATTCATCGAATTCATTGAATGGCAACCCGGCCCGGATGGCGATCCCGTCGCGCTGCCCGATGCGATCGAGCATCTTCACACGGACCTCGGTTCCTTCGGCCCGGGCGAGTCCGGCGTCTGGGCCGATGCATCTCCTCCACCGTCGCCAGCAGAGTCACGGGCCCGGTTGCTCGAGTTGATCCGCGAGCGGTCCCTTCGCCATGGCGACTTCGTTCTTTCAAGCGGCGCACACGCATCGTACTACATCGACGCGCGCGTCACGACGATGTCGGGAGAAGGCCAGACGTTGATCGGTGCTGCCGCGCTCGATGCTTTCGAACGCCTCGCCTGGAAACCGCGCTGCGTCGGCGGTCTCACACTCGGTGCCGATCCCATCGCGTATGCCATCGCGCACACCGCGGCCCGCCGCGGGCTTGCAATCGACGCGTTCTCGGTCCGCAAACAGCCAAAACAGCATGGTACGGCGAGACGCATCGAAGGCGCCTTCTCAGCGGATAGCGATGTCGTGGTCATCGAGGATGTCATCACGAGCGGCGAAAGCGCGCTTCAGGCGATTGCCGCTGTCCGCGAGAGCAACGCGCGAATTCTCGGGGTCTTCGCACTGGTCGATCGAATGGAGGGCGGCGTCGATCGCATCCGAGCCAGCGGCCTCGATGTGAAAACACTCTTCACGATCGAGGAACTTCTCGCACAGAGAGCCTGAGCCGTCCTCGACCTGACGGCTACTCGAGCAGTCGCAGCGGCATGACGAGACAGAAGTACTGCGGCGCCGCATCGTCATTCTTCGAAACCGGCTCGATGGTCGCCGCACGCTCGGGCGCCTTGAACGTCAGCTTGACGTCCTCCGTCGGCATGTACTTCAGAACCTCCAGCAAGTAACTCGCGTTGAAGCCTATCTCCAGGGCTTCCGCATCGTAATCGATCTCGAGTTCCTCATGCGCCTCGCCGAGGTCCGGCGTCTCGACCGAGAACCTCACGTTGCCCGACATGAAGCCAAGTCGCACACGATGCGTCTGGTCGCTCGCCACGACTGCCATGCGACGCAATGCCTGCGCAAGAAGGTTCCGGTCGACGATCGCGATCTTGTCGTTGTCCTTCGGGATCACCTGCTCGTAATTCGGATACGGACCTTCGATCAACCGCGTGAACACCTGCGTGCCGTCGCGACGGAATCCCAGATGATTCTCACTGCGCGCGACTTCGACATCATCTTCCCCGCCGAACAGACGCTCGACCTGTTGCAGTGCTTTCGGCGGTACGATGATGTCCTCCCGCGGCGCACCCGAACCCTGCGCCGGTACCGACATCCTCGCCAGCCGATGTCCGTTCGTCGCGACCATCCGCATCGACTCCGATTCCAACTGCCACAGCACTCCGTTCAGAATCGGCCGGCTCTCCTCCGTCGACACCGCAAAGGAAGTCTGCCGGATCAACTCGTGAAGGACTTTCCCCTTCACCCTCCAGCTCGAACCAAAGTCCACCGCCGGAAATGTCGGAAACTCGTCGCGCGCCATCCCGTTCAGCTTGAACGCTGCACGCCCGCACGTCAGCTCCAATCGATCACCCTTCGACTGGATCCGCACCGGATGCTCCGGCAGCTCACGCGCCAACTCCTGAAGCTTCTTCGCCGGCACCGTCAACGCCCCTTCTTCCTCCACCTCCGCCGGGACCTGGACACTCACCGATATGTCCAGATCCGTTCCGCTCATCACTACGGTGTCCGCCGTCGCTTCGAGCAGAATGTTCGAGAGCACGGGTAGAGTCGTCCGCGTCGGGATGCTCGCGGCAACCGAAGCAAGCCCCTGCTGCAGATTGTCCCTCGTGATCTTCAGTCTCATGAAACCCTCACGTTGGTCCTGATCTTGCAACCCTCGCCTCGCACGGCCCCGCCTCGCACGCTCGATCGCGTTCCCAACATCCGGTTTCCTGCTGTTCCTATCCTATTCATTCAAACCGTAATCGTAATAGGTGTTGTGGATCCGTGGATAACCCGTTGTGACAACCTGTAACCGCGTCCCACGCTGTAACGTCCGTGTCTCATCGCCGTATGGAAAGCGTTGTGGGTTCGTGGGGAAAAGATCACCGTTGTCCCACACCCACATGAACGATGTGCAGAACCGCCGACTTCACCACAGCGCTTCCACAGGGCGATGTTCATTCGTGCAGGGCCGACCGCAGGGTATCGACCCGAGCACAGAATTCCGAATCACGCGAAAGATCTGCCTCGATCTTGTTGATCGAATGAATGACGGTCGAGTGGTCGCGGCCGCCGAAGAGCTTCCCGATCTCGACGAGCGGCACGTCGAGCAGTTCTCGAATGAGGAACATGGCGACCTGGCGCGGTACGGTCAGCTCCTTGGTTCGTTTCTTGGACGTCAGTCCGTCGACGGAGACGCTCCACGCGACAGCGACCCGGAGGCGAATGCGCTCGGGTGTGAGTGGCGGTGGCGACTCCGGCGCGGAGAGGACGCTGCCCAGCGCCTCGCGGGCCAGCTCAATGGTAACTTCCCGCCGCGTCAGTGACGAGTAGGCAAGCAGCTTGATGACGGCGCCCTCGAGTTCGCGCACGTTCGAGCGGCAGTTGCGGGCGATGAAGTCGACCACGTCATCGGTGAGGGCGATGTTGTCGCCTTCGGCCTTCTTCTTGAGGATGGCGACACGTGTCTCGAGGTCGGGCGGCTTGATGTCGGTGACGAGCCCCCACTCGAAGCGTGAGACGAGGCGTTCCTCGAGTCCGGCGATCTCCTTCGGCGGTCGGTCGCTCGTCATCACGATCTGCCGCTTCGCGTCGTGGAGCGCGTTGAACGTGTGGAAGAATTCCTCCTGCGTTCGTTCCTTCTCGGCCAGGAAATGCACGTCATCGACGAGCAGCAGATCGATCTCCCTGTAACGCCGGCGGAACTCTGCCATGCGTCCTTCCTGGATCGATGCGATCAGATCGTTCGTAAACCGCTCGCTCGAGACGTAGGCGATCCGCTTCATCGGGTCGCGAGCGCCGATCGCGTGTCCAATCGCGTGCATCAGGTGCGTCTTGCCGAGACCGACGCCCCCGTAGATGAAGAGCGGATTGTACGACCGGCCCGGCAAGTCCGCCACCGCGATGCACGCGGCAGCGGAAAGCTGGTTGTTCTGCCCGACGACAAATCGGTCGAAGGAGTATCGCTCGTTGAGCGGCGCACCAACCTTGATGACGGTGGCGTGCTGAGCCCGCGGTTCCGCTGGCACTGTGGAGGTCGGCGGGATCGCCGAGCGGCGTACCACGGCTGCACCATCGACCGGATCGTAGCGGAACGATATCCTGAGACGCCGGCCGATCGCGCGCTCCGCCACATCGTGCAGAACCTTGCCGTACTGGCCACCGATCCACTCCGCGGCGAAGTCGCTGCCGGCGTTCACGGCGAGGAGATCGTCGCTCAGGGCGAGCGGCTCGGTCTGGTCCAGCCACATCCGGAAGATCTGGTCGGGAATTCGTTGCCTGGCCCGTTCGAGGATACGGGCCCACGCTTCCGAAGCGGTCAGCTCCATGGTTCTCGTCGGGGAGATGCGAGTCGCGCGGCCAAGGCGAGAGAACGTATTGGCGCGTTGTGGATAAGTCAACGGATCCCGCGCACGGTTGACCATGCCCGCGAAACACGACTATACTTCCTAGCTTTGGCTGGCGGCAGGCACTTTCGCAGGTGGGAGTTCCATGGGAAAGCCGACGTACAATCCGCGCAATCGCAAGCGGAAGAACAAGCACGGATTCCGGGCGCGGATGAAGACGCGGGCGGGTCGCGAGACGCTGAACCGTCGGCGCAGGAAGGGTCGCAAACGCCTGACGGTCGCGATCGGCCGGAAGTAGATCCGGGTCGGGTCGTGCCGGTGGGTGGCGGGGAACGATCCGGGTTCCCGCGCTCGCGTCGGCTGACGCGTGGCATCGAGATCCGGGCGATTGTCGGTCGGGGGAAGCGGAGCAGGACGGCCCACCTGGACGTCTTCGTCTCCGCTTCCCCCGTTTTGCACGCGAGGGCCGGCGTCGTCGTCCCGCGGCATGGCCGGCGCATCGTCGACCGGAATCGTCTCAAGCGCCGGCTTCGCGAGATTTTGCGGCTGCATGTGCTGCCGCGCCTGGATGCGGCGGGTCTGTGCGTCGATGTGCTGGCGCGGGCAAGGCGCGAGGCGTATGAAGCGACGTTCGACGAATTGAAGCACGAGTTGGCGGGTTGGATGGAAGACGAATGGCCACGCGGCTCCTCCTCCGCCTGATCCGGTTCTACCGCGGCGGAATCTCGCCTTACCTGGCGCCGGCCTGCCGCTTCACGCCGACGTGTTCGGCGTACGCGGAAGAGGCGGTCCGCCGCCATGGCGTAGCACGTGGCGGCTGGCTGGCGGCGAGACGGTTGCTGCGCTGCCACCCGTGGGGCGGAACCGGTTATGACCCCGTCCCGTAGGGCGAGAGCCGTGAACGCGTCTCTGGAGACCATGACCTGATGGAAGGCGGAAGACTGCTTCTGGCGATCGCTCTCATGATCGCCGTCGTTGTCGTGACGAACCTGGTTTTTCAACCGGCGCCGATAACGGATCCGGCAGGGATCGCGAGCGACACTACGACGATCCCGGCCGTGCGCCCGGACACGGCTGCTCCGGAACTGACGCTCCCAGACCCGGAGCCACCCGTCGCGGGCAGCGCCGACACCATCCGCGTCGAATCCGATCTCTACTCATACGGCTTCTCGACGCGAGGGGCGTCTCTCGTTTCCGCTCGGCTCCTCGACCACGAATCGTATGCTCAAGGCTCGGAGAACCAGCCCGTCGAACTCGTGCCAGCCGGTGCCGCGCTGATCCGGCACCGACTCCAGTTCGGTGAACGCGTCATGGACCTTTCCGCCCTTTCCTTCCAGTCGGACCAGGCCGCGGCCGACTCCGCCAACGGTGCATCGCACGTCCTGCGCTTCACACACCGCGACCCGGCTTCCGGCGTCGGGTTCGAAACGATGTATACGTTCGTTCCCGACAAGTACGCGATCGACGTCCAACTCCGTGTCACCGGCGCGGGCAACGCCACACCGCAACTCCTGATCGATCTCGGCCCCCGCATCGCCCTGAACGAGGCCCACCAGGTCGAGGACGAGCGAGCCCTCGCCTATGTCGTCAACAATCCCAACACCGGCATTGCAAGCTCTGCCCTCAACCGCGTCCGCGGCGAACAGCTCGAGAACGGGCCGCTCACGTGGATCGCTCTCAAGAACAAATACTTCCTCGCCGCCATCATGCAGGCGAGCAACGGGAACATGCCGTTCGGTGGCGTCATCGCACGACCTGGCACACAGGAGTATGACGTCGACCTCACCGCTACATTGCTCCCGGGCGAGGACGGTTCGTTCACGTACCGCGTCTATCTCGGCCCGCAGGACTTCGAACGACTCGCCGCTTTCAACAACCAGCTCCAGGACGTGAGCGTTTTCGGCTGGCGATTCCTCCAGCCCGTGCTGCGCCCGCTCGGCCACGCCATTACCTGGCTCCTGCTCCAGATGCACAGCGCTCTCGGCCTCGGCTACGGCTGGGTCCTCGTCCTGTTCGGCGTCCTCATCCGCATCGTGCTGTGGCCCCTCAACGCCAAGGCGATGCGATCGCAGATGAAGAACATGGAGTTCCAACCGCGCATCAAGGAACTCCAGGCTCGCTACAAGAAAGAGCCCGAGAAACTCCAGAAGGAAATGCTTCGACTCTATAAGGAGGAAGGCTTCAATCCGATGGGCGGTTGCCTGCCCATGCTGCTCCCATTGCCCGTGCTCATCACTCTGTTCTTCGTATTCCAGAGTACGATCGCGTTCCGTGGCGTCGAATTCCTCTGGCTCCCGGACCTGTCACGCGCCGATCCGCTCTACATCCTGCCCGTCGCTCTCGGTCTCAGCATGTTCATCCAGCAGTGGCTCAATACGCGCACGTCAAAGGACATCCCGCCGCAGATGAAGATGATGACCTACATCATGCCCGTGTTCCTCACCATCCTCTTCCTCAATTTCGCCTCCGGCCTCAACCTCTACTATGCATCCCAGAACGTCGCATCCGTGCCGCAGCAACTTCAGATCATGAAGGAAAGGAAGCGAGTTTTGGAAGCAAGACGAGGATGAATGGTTCAACGGCTAGACGGCGGGTGTGGGTGAGGGTGGTACAAGGTGGATGAATGGTTTAACGGCTAGACGGCGGGTGTGGGTGAGGGTGGTACAAGGTGGGGGTGGGGATACTTCGGGTGAGTCGGGTGGGGATTCAACACGTTCCGACACTCACCGTACTGTCACTCACCGTATAGTCGACCAACCGTAGCGTCGACCACCGTAGCGTCGACCAACCGTAGCGTCGACCACCGTAGCGTCGACCTGGTAGCGCCGTTTACCGCGCGGTGGGCGGAGGCGTCGAACGCATGGGGGTCATCCGATGATACGAAACCCGGGCGATAACGGCGTGTTATGCGGACGGAGTTCTTCGATGGTATCGACCCGCGCGTACCGCGGGCCTTGCCGGAGAGCAGCTGCAAACCCGTCCAGCGCTGACGCGGGGCCTTCTGCCTCGACCTCGACGCT